>CAZVIF010000028.1:0-35125 GCA_964626745.1 uncultured Steroidobacteraceae bacterium | reverse complement strand
CTGCCGCCGAGGTCGATCCTGCGCGTGCCGGCGGCGGCGAGCGCGCCCACGTCGGCGCTGGAGCCGACGGCGAGGATGCGGTCACCCGCGATCGCGACCGCCTCCGCAGCGGGCTGGCGCGGATCGATCGTGATCACCTGGCCGTTATGCAGGATCAGGTCGGGCTGGGTGCGTGCGAGCGCGGCGAGCACCGGACGGCTGCCGGCGGAAAGGACGGCGAACGCGCCTGCGCCGCGGATGAGGTGGCGCCGTGAAATTCTCATTGCCGTCTCCTGGTGCGTGACGCGGCTCGCAGCTTACCTGAACCTAGCCCTCCCGGCCGCGGCGCCAGTTCGCGAGGCGCCGGTCGAGCACGGGCTGCAGCTTGTCGTAGCTCATCCAGTCGTCGGCGACGTGATACTCGGAAGGCAGGCCCTTGGCCAGGTACTCGCGGTAGTCGGCAATGAAGCTCGCGCCGTCCTGCTGGTAATAAGCGCGCACGAACGCGTTGCCTTCCGGGCTGAACTCCTCGTCCGTGAGCTTGCCGTCGCAGGCCGCCAGGAAATACTCGCCCGGCGTCAGCTTGCGCGCGCGCAGGCGCTCGAGGTCCTCGGCGCCGTCGACGACGTGGTAGTCGCCGCCGAGTCCGGAAAGCAGCGCCCAGGCGAGGAAGATTCCGGCGTGCGTCGCGGCCGCCTCCGCGGGCAGGTCGGCGGGAAAACCGCCGGCCGTGTGCCAGGCCGCGTCGTCGTAGGTCATGGCGCGCTCACGCCGGCTCCGGGCTGTCCGTGTCGTCGCCGCCCTCGCGAATGCGGCGGCGCGCGCGTTCCGCCAGTTTCTCGTACCTGCGACGGAAGGCCTCGAGTTCCGAATCGTCCAGCTCCTCAAGGTCCATGAGCGCATTGTGCCCTTGCGTCACGCGGATCAACTCGTCCAGCTTGATCTGGATCGCGACGGTGTCGCGGTTCTGCGTGTTCTGGATCAGGAACACCATGAGGAAGGTGACGACCGTCGTGCCCGTGTTGATGACGAGCTGCCAGGTGTCGCTGAACCCGAACAACGGCCCGGTGACCAGCCAGGCAAGGATCGTGCCGAGCGCCAGCCCGAAAGCCACGGGCCGGCCCGAGAGCTGCGCCGTCCTCTTGGCAAAGCGCGTGAACCAGGAAGTCTTCTGCATGTCCGTCCTCTCCTTTCTCACCGGGGTGATGACCTTGCGATCGCCGCCCCCGCGATCGCCGCGACGACCGTGAACACGAGCTGCCAGGCCGCGATGGAAAGCCAGAGTGCCGCGCTGGAGAAGCCGATCGGTATGAGCTGCGCGGGACCGGCGAGCGAGAAGGCGAACCAGGTGACGATTCCCGCCCAGGCGGCCGTCCTCGCACGGGAGCCGAGGCGCGGGCGCAGGAGGGCGTAGAGGAACATCGCCAGCAATGCGCGGCCGGCCTCGTAGACGATGAACCAGATGACGCCGAGCCCGGAGTGGTCCGGGGGCGTCGCGCCCAGCGCATCGTAGACGTCGCGCCACAGCGCGGTGACGACCCGCTGGTGCAGGATGCCGTCGGTCACGAAGAGGATCGCGGCGGCGGCCAGCACGCCGGCGGTGAATCTCCACGGGTTGACGTCGTTCATGGCGCGCCTCTCGCCGGGTGATGCGTCCGAAGTCTAAGCGATCGGGCGATAATCGGCGGATGCACTGGCACCGGCGCACCGCGGAAGAGGTCATGGCCCTGCTCGAGACCTCGCCCGAGGGCCTCGGCAGCGCCGAGGCGGCGCGCCGGCTGGCCGCGCACGGCCCGAACGCGATCATCGAAGGCAAGCCGCGGTCCGTGGCCGGCCTGCTGGGCGCGCAGTTCCTCGACGTCCCGATCCTCGTCCTGGTCGGCGCCGCGGTCATCGCCGGCTTCATCGGCGATGCCGTCGACACGGTCGTGATCCTGGCGATCGTCGTCCTGAACGCCGCGATCGGCTTCTCGCAGGAATTGCGCGCCGAGCGCGCGCTGGCGGCGCTGAAGGCGATGACCGCGACGACCGCCCTCGTCGTTCGCGACGGCAGGTCCGTGTCCGTGCCCACCCGGGATCTCGTGCCCGGGGACATCGTCCGCATCGAGGCCGGCAGCATCGTCCCGGCCGACCTGCGGCTGATCGAGGCGGCCGCGGTCAGGACCAACGAGGCGCCGCTGACCGGCGAATCCGTCCCCGTGGAAAAGGCGACCGACGTCCTGCACGGGATCGACACGGCCGTGGCCGAGCGCAGCAACCTGCTGCACAAGGGCACCTACGTGACGCGCGGCCGGGCCGTCGGCGTGGTGGTCGAGACCGGCATGACCACGGAGTTCGGCCGCATTGCCGCGCTGTTGCGCGACGTGCGGGCCGTGCAGACGCCCCTGCAGCTGCGCCTGGCGCGGCTGGGCCGCATCCTCGCCGGCCTCGTGATCGTCGTGTGCATGATCGTGTTCATGACCGGCGTGCTGCGCGGCGAGGGCTGGATGCCGATGCTGCTGACCGCGCTCAGCCTCGCGGTCGCGGCCATTCCGGAAGCATTGCCCGCGGTCGTGACCGTCTCGCTCGCGCTCGGGGCGCGCAGGATGGTCGCACGGCGCGCGCTGATCCGGCGCCTGCCGGCCGTGGAGACGCTGGGCTCGGTCACGTTCATCTGCGCCGACAAGACCGGGACGCTGACCGCCAACGACATGAGGGTCGCGGCGTACTGCTGCGACGGAAGCGTCACCGGCGAGCCCGGGAACGGCCCGGCCGCGCGCGAGCTACTTCGGGCCATGAGCGTGAGCCACGACGCCTCGGTCGATCGCGACGGTCACGCCCACGGCGACCCGATCGAGACGGCGATGCTGAAGGCCGCGCAGTCCTCGGGGCTGGACCCGCAGGCGGTCGCGCGCGAGATGCCGCGGGTTGCCGAGATCCCGTTCGAGGCGAGGCGGCGGTGCATGACCACCGTGCACCGCCTGCCGGACGGGTCCTGCCTGTCGATCACGAAAGGCGCGCCGGAAGCCATCGCCCGCATGTCGGCGGGGCAGCGCGGACCGCAGGAGATCGAGCGGGCCGCGGAGGCGTTGGCCGCCGGCGGGATGCGCGTGATCGCCTTCGGCGCGCGCCGCCTGGAGGCGCTGCCGGACGAGGTGACGCCGGAATCGCTGGAGTCCGGCCTGGCCTTCCTGGGCCTGGTGGGACTGCGCGATCCGCTGCGCGAGGAAGCGCGGGAGTCGATCGACCGGTGCCGGGCCGCCGGCATCGTGCCGGTCATGATCACCGGCGACCATCCGGTCACCGCCCTCGCCGTCGCACGCGAGCTCGGGCTCGCCACGGGACCGGCGGCGGTGATCACGGGCGCCGAGCTCGAACGCCTGTCGATGCCGGAGTTCGAGCGGCGGGTCGCGGACCTGCGCGTCTACGCCCGGGTCACGCCGGAGCAAAAGCTCAAGATCGTCACCGCGTTGCAGAACCGCGGCGAGTGCGTCGCCATGACCGGCGACGGCGTCAACGACGCGCCGGCCCTGCGGCAGGCGGACATCGGTGTCGCGATGGGGATCACCGGGACCGACGTCGCCAAGGAAGCGAGCGCCCTCGTGCTGCTGGACGACAATTTCGCGACGGTCGTGGGCGCCGTGCGCGAGGGGCGGCGCATCTACGACAACCTGCGGCGCTTCGTGCGCTACCAGATGACGACCAACTCGGCCGAGGTGTGGACGCTGTTCCTGGCGCCGTTCCTCGGGCTGCCGGTGCCGCTCCTGCCGCTGCAGATCCTGTGGATCAACCTCGTGACCGACGGGCTGCCCGGGCTCGCGCTCGCGGCCGAGCGGGCGGAGCGCGACGTCATGCGCCGTCCGCCGCGCCCCGGCCGGGAGGGAATCTTCGCGCGCGGCCTGGGCGTGCACATCCTGTGGGTCGGGCTGCTCATGGCCGGCCTGACGCTCGGCACGCAGGCCTGGTTCGTGTCATCCGGCGAGGATCAGGCGCGCTGGCAGACCCTGACGTTCACGATGCTCTGCTTCGTGCAGCTCGGCCACGTGCTGGCCGTGCGGTCGGAGCGCGAGTCGCTGTTCAGGCTGGGCCTCTTGAGCAACGGGCCGCTGCTCGGGGCGGTGCTGCTGGCGATCGCGCTGCAGCTCGCGATCATCTACCTGCCCGTGATGAACGCCCTGTTCCGGACGGCGCCGCTCTCGCTCCCGGAACTCGCGCTCACGGTCGCAGGCGCGGTGCTGGTGTTCGCGGCCGTGGAAGCCGAGAAGCGGCTCGGGCGCGTCCGGTCATCAGGAGAGGCATTGGCCGAGTAGCGAGCGCATTCGCGGCAGGACGCCGAGATGTTCCGGCTTCATCAGCACCGAGCGCAGCGCCGTGACGGTGCCCCCGGCTCCCCACGGGTCGCCGAAGAAAGCCGCCGGCAGTTCGGCGAGGGCTAGGTACAGGCCGATGCGCTCGGCGTCCGCGAAGATCGCGTGCGCGCGACGCGAGGATTCCGCCGCGCTGCCGGCGCGTACCGCCCACACGACGATGTCGAGCTCGGGCGGGAAGGCGGTGATGAAGCGGGCGTCCTTCGCAAGCTCGGCGTGGAGGGCGAGTGCCGCGGCGCGGCAGTCCCGCAGCATGCGCGCGAACTCGCCGCCCTGGACGAGCGGCAGCAGCCGCTGCGTCGCCCACAGCGCGACGGCGGCGGCGCCGGGGCGCGAGCACTCGAGGCTGATCTCCCCGAGGTGCAGCTCCTTCGAGCTGAAATACGTGTACGGCGAGTCGTGCCGGTAGTGCGACCCGACCGCGGGGTCGCGGAACAGCACGCAGCCGCAGCCGTAGGGCTGCAGTCCGTGCTTGTGCGGGTCGATGACGATGGAATCGACCTCGGCCAGCCGGTCGAAGGCGGCGCGCGCGGGCGGCGCGAGGTTGCCGGCGAGCAGGTAGTAGCCGCCGTAGGCGCAGTCGGCGTGCAGGCGGAAGCCGTAACGCTCGCGCAGCGCGAGGATCTCCGGCAGCGGGTCGACCGAACCGGTAGCGGTCGTGCCGAGCGTCGCGACCACGGTGCCGACGCCGCCGGCCGCGAGACGGCGCTCGAGCGCGGCGAGGTCCATGCGCGCGAAGCCATCGACGGGCACGGATTCGAATGGCAGCTTCAGCACCGCGCTGATGCGGCCGTGCGTGTAGTGCGCCTGGCTCGAGGCGAGCACGGTCGCGCCGGGTTTCAGTTCGCCCGCGATCCAGAGTGCCTCGAGGTTCGCCATCGTGCCGCCGCTCGTCAGGTGGCCGAGGTGCGTCTCCCAGCCGAACATGCGCGCGATCCCGGCGACAGCCTCCTTCTCCATCGCCGAACTCGCGCGGCCGCCGTCGAGCGCGTGGTTGTTGGGGTTGATCCATGTCGCGAGGGCGTAGGCGAGGCGCGCGACCGCGTGCGGCGGCTTCAGCATCTGGCCCGCGTACTGCGGGTGGAAGTAGGGGTAGTTGTCCTGCAGGCGCACGGCGGTCTCGAGCAGCACCTTGCGCAGCGCCTCGGGATCGCCGGATGAGGGCGGGTTGTCCGGCAGGTCCGCGAACCCCTGCTCCAGGACCGCGAGCGCGTCCTGGAGCAGGAGCAGCGAATCCGAGTCGAGGCGGCCGGCCATCCGCCGATGATAACCATGGAGGGGTCAGACCCGTTCATATTCGTGAAGGGGTCTGACCCCTTCGATTCAGGCGGTGGCGCGCCGATCCGCGCAGGCCTCGGCAATGCGGTCGAGGATCCCGCTCCAGCCGCCGGCGTGCGCCTTGACCATCTCCTCGCTCGGCAGCTGCTCGTGAGTGATGACGATCTCGGTCGAGCGGCCCTTTGCGTTGAAGTCCACGGTGACCAGCGAGCCATGGTCGCCGGCGAACGGCGAGTTCCAGGTGAAGACGATGCGGCGCGGTCGCGTGATCTCCTGGTACGAACCCGTGTGCGGGACCGAGCCCGTCGGCGTGTGCATGACGATCTCGAACTCGCCGCCGACGCGCGGGTCCAGTTTCACGTCCGAGCGGATCGTGTCGAACGGGCGCATCCAGGCCGCGAGCTTGCCGGCATCGAGCCAGGCATCGAACAGGTCGGCGGCGGGCGCCGCGATCTCGCGGCGGACGGTGACGACGGGCACGTGGGCGACTGCGTTCATCTCGGTTTCCTTTGCGTGGGTTTCTTGCCAGTGGCGAATTCATCGAGCGCCGCGAGGCTGTCGGTCCAGTAGCGCTGGTAATGGGAAATCCAGGCCGCGGCTTCCGAGAGCGGGGCGGCGTTCAGGGAGAGCACGTGGTCCCGGCCCCGAATCTCGCGCCGCACGAGCCTCGCCTCTTCGAGCTTGCGGACGTGCTTGGAGACGGAGTTCAGCGAGATCGGGAATCCGGCCGCGAGTTCGGTGACGCGCGCGTCGGACTCGGCGAGGCGGGCGAGGATCGCGCGCCGCGTCGGGTCGGCGATGGCGCCGAGGACGCGGTCCATGCCGGGTTTTCTATATTCACCCATATGGGTGAATATAGAGCGAATCCGGCGGCCGCGTCAAGCGGCGAAGGGGGAACCTTCCCAAAAGGGGACGCTAACCTTTTCTCTGCACGCGGCTTGTACGAAGGCGTGGCGTTACGGAGAAAAGGTTAGCGTCCCCTTTTGGGAAGGTTCCCCCTTCGCGTCAGGCAAGGGCGGTCTTGAAGAGCGCGAGCATCCGCGCCCACGCGCGCTCGGCCTGTTCGGCGTGGTAGACGGCCGAGTCCGGCGGGCACCAGCCGTGCAGCGTGCCGGGGTAGACCTCGATCTCCGCCGGCAGCCCGGCCTTGGCGAATGCGTCGCGCAGCACGTCCTTCGCCTCCGGCTGCTTCTGGTGGTCGTTCTCGGCGATCGCGATGAGGAAGTGCGCCCGCATCCTGGGGATCAGCAGGTGCGGGCTGTCCGGCTGGTCAGTCTCGAGCCCGCCGGCATGGAAGGTCGCCGCGGCGCCGATGCGCCCGGGCACGACCGCCGCCGTCTCGAACACCAGCGGTCCGCCCATGCAGTAGCCGGTCGTGCCGACTCCGCGATTCGTATCCACGGCAGCCTGCGCATCGAGCCAGCCCGTAAATGCCTGCGCGTCCGTCCGCGCGGTCGCCGGGCTCAGCGTGCCGCGCAAGGCCATGAGCTGCTTGCGCGTCTCCGGGTCGTCGAAGCTTGCTTTCTCAGGGGAAGTCGGCGCCTTCCGCGTGCGATAGAACGGGTTGATCACGAGCACGGCATAGCCGGACTCGGCGAGCCGCTTGCCCATCTGCCGGAACGCAGGCCGAAGGCCGAAGATGTCGGGCCAGACGAGCACGGCCGCGTGCTTGCCGGTCGCGGGATGCACGAAGTACGCGTCCGCCTGGCCGTCGGGCGTCGCGATCTCGACCTCGGACTCGACCGTGTCCATGGCGTTCGCCACGCGCGGCAGCGCAAAGGCGATGCCGGCGCCGAGCGCCAGCGAGCCGAGCTCGCGGCGGGAGATCCCGCCCTGGCGCAGGTTGTGCTCGATCATGTCGTCGAAGGCCGCGTCGTCGCACATGCGTGTCCTCCCGCCTCTAGCTCAAGAGCTTGCTGATCTCGCCGAAGCCGGCGGCTTCCTGGGTGTAGGTGAACGTGCCAGTGGTCCGCATCTCGCGCGCCGCGCGCAGGAACGCGCCGAGCGCGGCCGCGGACAGCGCGCTGCCGACGCTCACGCGCCGGACGCCCATTCCGGACAGCTCCTCGAGCGTGAAACGCTGCGGCTGCGTGCCCATCAGGAAGTTCACGGGCCGGTCGACCGACTTCACGACCGTCGTGATCTCCTCGCGCGTCGTGATGCACGGCGCATAGAGCACGTCCGCGCCGGCTTCCTGGTAGGCCTGCAGGCGCCGGATCGTGTCCTTCAGGTCCGGGATGCCGACCAGGAAGTTCTCCGCGCGCGCGGTCAGCGTGAACGGGAATGGCAGCGCGCGCTTGGCCTCGACCGCCGCGCGGATGCGGTCGGTCGCGAGCCCGAGGTCGTAGACCTTTTCGCCCGGACGGTCGATGGAGTCTTCGATCGAGCCGCCGACGATGCCGGTGGACGCCGCGAGGCGGATCGTCTCCGCGACCGTCTCCGGGCCGTCGCCGAAACCGTTCTCGAGGTCGGCGCTGACGGGAAGATCCGTGGCGTCCGCAATCTGCGCGACGTGCGCCAGCATCCTCTCGCGCCCGACCTGGTTGTCGAGCAGGCCCGCGGAAAACGCGAAGCCCGCGCTGGTCGTCGCCAGCGCTTCGAAGCCGAGCCTGGCGAGCATGCGCGCCGTGCCGACGTCGTACGGGTTCGGGATGATGAATGCGCGAGGCCGCGCGTGCAGCGCGCGGAAAGCCTCGGCTTTCTCCGCCTGCGTCCTCACGCCCGCACCAGGGTCCAGATGCCGATGGCGATGAAGCCGGCGCCGGCGACGTACTTCAGCACGGCCGGACTGAGGTGCTGCGACACGAACCCGCCCGCGAGCACGCCGATGCCGGTGGCGACGACGAGCGCGGTGGAAGCAGCGAGGAAGACGTTGAGCTTGCCGACCGCGCCGTCGGCGGCGAAGAGCAGCGTGGCGAGCTGCGTCTTGTCGCCGAGTTCGGCGATGAATACCGAGGCGAACACGGTGATCATGACCCTGAGATCCATCAGTGCGGCGCGTCCTTGGTGGGTGGTGACCTGGGCTGGCGAATGACCCGGACTGCCGCGATCAGCAGTCCGAGCGTGGAGATGCCGAGCGAGCCGACGAGCAGCGGCCCCGCGACCTCGAAGTAACCGGCGGTCTTCGCCCAGAACGCGACCGGCAGGACCGACGCGAGCAGCATGGCGGAGAGCACCGCGCCGCCACGCGGCGCCTTCAGCGCCACCGCGGCGAACACGATCGCCAGCAGCAGCGCCGGCACGCCGAACAGCAGGGCAAATAGGCTCGTTGCGCCTGGCGTCACCCCGGCAGGGTATCAGCCACCGTGGGAAAAGGGGACGCACCCCTTTTGCCGCAACTAGCGTGCAAGAAACCAGATCGGCGGCCCAAAAGGGGTGCGTCCCCTTTTCGAACAATGGGGTGCGTCCCCTTTTACGGCGCGTCCTTGGCCAGCCGGATGCCGAGGTGGTTGGTGCCGGTCGACGGCTCGCCCTTGCCGCGCGTGCCGACCATGTAGCGCGAGCAGTACTGCTCGGTGCACAGGAAGGACCCGCCGCGATGCACGCGCTTCGCGACGCCCGGCTCGCCCGGGTCGAACGAGTCGGGCGGGCCCGAGGGGTTGCGCGCGACGCCGCCGGCGGCGAGCTGGGCGTAGTAGTCCGGCCCGTACCAGTCGCGGGTCCACTCCCAGACATTGCCGGCGACGTCGTACAAGCCGTAGGCGTTCGGCGGGAACTGCGCGACCGGCGCGGTGCCGCCGTGCGCGTCCGCGCGCGTGTCCTCGTTCGGGAAGTGGCCCTGGTGCGTGTTGGCCATGAACTTGCCGTCCACCAGGAACTCGTTGCCCCAGGGATAGAGCGCCCCCGACAACCCGCCGCGCGCGGCGAACTCCCATTCGGCTTCCGTCGGCAGGCGCTTGCCGACCCACCGGGCATAGGCCTCCGCGTCCTCGTAAGCGACGTGCACGACCGGGTAATCCTCGCGGCCGCTCAGATCGCTGCCGGGCCCCGCCGGGTGTCGCCAGTTCGCGCCCGGCACGTACGACCACCAGCGGAAGTGCGTGTCGAGCGGCACGGCGTGATCGGGCGGCGAGAAGACCACGGAGCCGGCGACGAGATTCTCCGGCGGCGGGCCGGGGAATTCCTCCGCCGTCGGCGTGCGCTCGGCGACCGTCACGTAGCCCGTCGCCTTCACGAACTCCGCGAACTGCCGGTTCGTGACCTCGGTCTTGTCCATCCAGAATCCGTCCACGGCCACGCGGTGGATCGGGCGCGAGTCTTCGGTGGCCTGCATGCCGACGATGTTCGCGTCCTTGCCGAGCGGGTCGGCGGCGCCCATCGAGAACTCCCCGCCGGGAATCCACGCCATGCCCTCTGGCGCAGGGCCCGGGGTGGGAGCGGCGTTCGCAATCGTGGGTTCGAACTCATCCGCGGCTGCGGCAGGCGTCGCCGCAGCCGGCTCCGCGGCCGGCGGCGCTTCCTGCCGGCGCGTCATCAGCGCGAAACCGATGCCGGCGGCAGTGCCGACGACGATCAGCGCGATCGCAACCAGCTTCGAACGGGCCATGGACGCATCATCTCACGGACAGTTCACTGGTGCGGGAAGACCCGGTTCCAGTCTTCCTTCATGTCGACGACGGTCCAGCCGCGGGATGCGGCCTCGTCGAGTCCGCGATCGAGCCTGCCGGTCGTCGGGTGGCGCGCCGTCACGACCCGGTCGGAAGCCAACGGCTCTGCCGCTCCGGGTGCTGCGGCGGCAAACTCGCCGGAAGCGTCACCCCGCGAAGCCGTTCGCTGCTAGCCGCCTTCGGCGGTCATCCGCCTCATCTGCCGTTCCAGCGTCTGGAGGCTCCAGTCGCCCGGCGTCTGGCTCGGCGGGTAGTCCTTGAAGGTCATCAGGAACCTGCCGGTCACCACCTGCATCGGTCCGAGCACGAAGGCACGCTCGAACGGGTCCCTGCGCAGGTTGAAGAGCAGCGGCAGGCGCAGCTGGACGAACGGCTCGCGCAAGACGTCGAGCTGCCGCGCGCGATTCTCCAGGTAGACCGCCTTCCAGGCGCCGACCCGCATGGCGACGATTTCGCCGGCGTCGTTCGTGTAGATGAACTCGCTGCGCGGCGAGTCCGCCGCCTTGCCGGACAGGTAGTCCAGCAGGTTGTAGCCGTCGATGTGGTTGCGGTACGAACGCCCGTTCAGCTCGACGCCCTTCAGCAACTGGTCCTTGATGTCCGGGTTTCCGCCGGCCGCCGCGAAGGTCGGCAGCCAGTCCTCGTGCGAAATGATGCCGTTCAGCGTCGTGCCCGCCGGGAAATGCCCTGGTCAGCGCACGAAGGCGGGCACGCGGAAGGCGCCCTCCCAGTTCGAGTTCTTCTCGCCGCGGAACGGCATGGTCCCGGCATCCGGCCAGGTCTTGTAGTGCGGACCGTTGTCCGTCGAGTACATGACGATCGTGTTGTCGGCGATACCGAGTTCGTCCACGAGCTTCAGCAGCTCGCCGACCATCGCGTCGTGCTCGATCATGCCGTCCGTGTACTCGTCGTTGCCGCGGTGCCGGTTCTCGGCCTTGACGAGCGTGCGGAAGTGCATGCGCGTCGCGTTCCACCAGGTGAAGAACGGCTTGCCGGCCTTGACCTGCCGCTGGATGAAGTCCTTGGCGGCGGCGAGCGTCTCCTCGTCGATGGTCTCCATCCGCTTGCGCGTCAGCGGCCCCAGGTTCTCGCAGGTCTGCCCGCCCTTGCCGTCGGCCGGGCACTTCATGATGCCGCGCGGGCCGAAGACCTCGCGGAAGGTCTTTCCATTGGCCAGCACCAGGTCGCCCGGGTAGTCCTCGTTCTCCGGCTCCTCCTCGGCATTCAGGCGGTAGAGGTTGCCGAGAAACTCGTCGAACCCGTGCACCGTCGGCAGGTGCTCGTCGCGATCGCCTTGGTGGTTCTTGCAGAACTGGCCCGTAGCGTAGCCGAGGCACTTCATGACGGTTGCCATCGTGACGTCCGTCTTCTGCCAGCCTTCCTTCGCCCTGGGCATGCCGACCTTGGTCATGCCGGTGCGCACCGGCACGCTGCCGTTGATGAAGGCGGCGCGGCCGGCCGTGCAGCTCTGCTGGCCGTAGTAGTCGGTGAAGGCGACGCCTTCCTTCGCGATGCGGTCGATGTTGGGCGTCTGGTAGCCCATCATCCCGCGGCTGTTGTGGCTGATGTTCCAGGTGCCGATGTCATCGCCCCAGATGACGAGGATGTTCGGCTTGCCGCCCTGGGCGGCGGCGAGCATCGGCATGGCCGCCAGCGCCGCGAAGGCGAAGAAACGCAATGCCTTCATGTTCCGGTCCTCCACGAATGTTCTTCGGGCCCCTGCCCGCGGCCCTGGTCGCAGGGCGCGTAAGCCTTGCACGGCATTCTTGGCAGGACTGTGTCTCCCGGGACAATGTCAGGCACAATTTTCCGGGATCGTGCGCCCACGATGGGCCGCAACGCACATGTCCGGATACCGGCAGAGCCGCCTCGCGCGGACCTGCTCGCATTGGAGAAAGACTTGGTCGGTCCGTCCAGGGCCCGGGACATCCTGTCCAGCATCGGCTGGCTGTCGCGCCAGCCGGAATCGTTCCAGGACGAGGTCTTCCGGCGCTTGGTCCCGGTGCGCTACGCCGCGGGCGACATCATCTATCGCCAGGGCGATCCGCTCGGCGGAATCTACGGAGTCGTGAGCGGCACGGTGATCGCGAGCGTCGCGCCGGGCAAGTCCGTCCCGCACATCCTGCACATACTGACCCCGCGCGGCTGGACCGGCGAGGGATCGTTCCTGAGCCGCGAGCCGCGGCGGATCGAGCTGCGGGCCGCGCGCGGCATTCTCTCGAATGCCTCCAGGAAGACCGTCAATGCGGCGCTGGGCCGCTTCGAGAAATCGGGGTGGGTGAAGCGCGGTTATCGCTCGATCACGATCACGAACATGAAGCGCCTGACGCTTTTCGCCGAGAGCGGGCGCGACTGAACCGTGCAGACACCCGTGCTGCACCGCGCGATCGCCGCCTATGAATCCGGCGCGTGGGCCGAAGCCGAGGCCGCCTGCAACGAGATGCTGAGCGCAGAGCCGCGCCAGGCCGACGCGCTCCAGATCCTCGGCAACATACGCGCCCGTTCGGGCGACACCCGCGGCGCGGAGCCGCTGCTGGAGCGGGCGCTGGCCACGGACCCGCGTCACGTCGAGTGCGTCACCTCACTCGCGGACCTCGCCGAGAAGGAAGGGCGTCTCGCCGATGCGCGCTCGCTCGCCGGGCGCGCCCTGGCGCTCGCGCCCGGCTTCCCCGCCGCGCGCATCGTGCTTGCCGAACTCGACCGGCAGGGGCGGGGATTACGCAGCGGCGGAGTCGGCCATGCGTAGCCTGCTGGCTGCGCCGCTGCGTCCGGGGATCGAGGCGGCGGCCCGCAACCTGCTTGGCCGGGCGCTGGAAGGCCTCGGCCGCTTCGACGAGGCTTTCGCCGAGTTCACGCGCGCTAACGACATCGATCGCGCGACCCACGCGGGGCGGCTGGCGGACGCGGAGTTCGCGGCCTCGCCGGCCACGCTGGCGAGGCTCGATGGCTTCGTCCGCGCGACCGACCCGGACCGATGGACGAAACCCGAGGCCGACGGCCTGCCGGACCCTGTCTTCCTGGTGGGGTTTCCGCGCTCCGGGACGACCCTGCTGCAGCAGATGCTGGCGGGCCACCCGTCCGTCGCGACGCTGGAGGAGCAGGAGAACCTCCGCGACGCGCACGGCCCGCTGCTGCTCGCGCCGGGCGCCTTCGACCGCTGGACCACGATGACGGCTGCCGAGCTGTCCGGATTTCGCCGTGCTTACCGGGGACGCGTCGAGGCACGCATGCCGCGCCCGGTTCCGGGCCGCGTGTACCTGGACAAGCTGCCGTTGAACCTTGCCTTGCTCCCGCTCCTGCACCTGCTGTTCCCCGGCGCGAAGGTCATCCTGTTGCTGCGCGATCCCCGCGACGCGATCCTGAGCTGCTTTCGCAACCGGTTCAAGATGAACGCGGCGATGTACCGGTTCCTGTCGCTGGACATGGCCACGCATTACTACGACGCCGTGATGGAATCGGCCGAGACCGCACGCCGGCGGCTGCCGATCGCGCTGCACGTCCTGCGCTACGAGGACCTCGTCGCGGACCCGCGCGGCGAAGCCGCGCGGCTGCTGGCCTTTCTGGATCTGCCCTGGGACGAGGGCGTGCTGCGTCATGCCGAAACCGCGAGCCGCCGCGTCGTGCTGACGCCAAGCGCGTCGCAGGTGATCCAGCCCGTGTACCGGACCGCGACGGGCCAGTGGCGCCGCCAGGCAGCCGGACTTGCACCGGTGCTGCCGGTCCTCGGGCGCTGGGCGGAGAAACTCGGCTACTAGGGCTTCAGCGCCTTCGCGTAGACGTAGAAGAGTTCGTCCCGCTTCCAGCCGCAGGACTCGTAGAGCGACTGCCCGATCTCGTTCGTCTTCGCGGTCTGCAGCTCGAGGCGCGCCGCGCCGGCCGCGCGCGCATGGGCTTCCGCAGCCTCCATCAGTGCACGGCCCGCACCCGTGCCGCGCGCCGACGGCGTGACGAAGAGATCGTAGAGCACGAACGTGCGGTCGGCGGCCACGGAGCAGAACGCCGGATAGAGCTGCGTGAAGCCGACCAGCGTGCCGCGCGCGTCCTCGGCGACCAGGATCACCGACTCGCGGCGTTCGAACCGCTCGCCGAGGTAACGGCGCGCGAGCGGCAGGTCCGCCGGCATCTCGTAGAACTGGCGGTAGGCGTCGAACAGCGCCGCGACCGCGTCGAGGTCGCGCGCTTCGGCGGAGCGGGTCTTCACCTGTGCCATCGTCAGTTCTCCCTGCGGTCCGGCAGCATCTTGTCGAGCAGTTCGAAACCCGCGCGCTCCGTGTAACCGTGCGCGCGGTAGAAGACGCGGGCGCCGTCGTTGCCGCGGCCGAGCTGCAGCGAGACGTTGGTGCAGCCGCGGCGTACGAACTCGGTCTCGGCGAGCCGCAGCAGTCCGTTGCCGATGCCCTTGCCGCGGGCCGACGGCAGCACGAAGAACTCGTCGATCTCGGCGGTGAGCCCGAGGTGCTCGAGGCTGAATACGTACACGGCGAGCAGGTAGCCGACCGGCTTGCCCCGCAGCAGGGCGATCCAGGCGCTCGCAAGCCGAGTGTCTGCAAGCGCGCTCCCGAGCTGGCTCCCGACGCGGGCGGACTCGAAGCCCGCGATGTCCTCGAACCGCCAGTACTCCTCGACCAGCGGCATGAGCGCCCCGATGTCAGCGGCAGTGGCGTGACGGATCTCGTCGTTCATGCGCGCTTCGGGAGCTTTCGCTGCCAGGCCGCGCGCAGCAGCGCCTGCACGTCCTCGCGGCATGCGCGCGCGAGATCGACGCGCAGGCCGACGACCTTCCGGCCCCAGCCGAGCTGCTCGTAGGTCGACGGGTCGATCCGGCGCATGCGCTCGCGGTCCTCTTCGTCCACGAACACGTGCAGGAAGCCGCCTTCCTTCGGCGCGGTCGCGTAGATCCGGCCGCGAACCCGGAACGAGGTGTAGCGGTGGTGCGGCGATTCGGTCGAGCCGTGCAGATTCATCGCCAGGTCGCGGACCTCGGCCAGCGTCATGAAGCGATTCTAAGCGCCGCGGCATCCGCGATCATGTAGTGCATCCCGGCCGCGAAGACCGGGTCCGGGTAGGGGACTTCGCGGAAGCCCAGCCGCCGGTAGAGCCGGTGCGCCGACGTATTGCCGTGCTTCACGAACAGCGACAGCTCGCGCGGGCCGAACCTGTCCTGGCCCCAGTCCGCCATTTCCCGCAGAAGGCGGGTACCGAGCCCCTGCCCGCGACGGTCGGGCGCGACGCCCACGCGCCCGAAATGGCAGCGCTCGATGCGCAGGTAGCACTGGCCGAAGGCGGCGAGCGTCCCGTCGCCCGCGACCAGCGCGAAGCTGTCGATGACGTCCACTTTCGCGTCCTCGCGAAAGCTTCCGGCCGTAAACGGATGGCGGAACTCCGGTCCGCCCCAGGTGCGCAGCGGCGCCGCATCCGGGAACCAGGCCATGAGATCCGGCAGCTGCGCCGGATCGAAGCGCCGGAAGTTCACGCCCCGACCAGCAGTACGGCCTTGCCCGGGTAGTCGCGCCGCTCCAGTTCCCTGAGCGTGGCGGGAAGTTCGGCCCAGCTGCGCCGCAGCGAAATGGGCGCATGCAGCTTGCCGTCGCGCACCAGCTCCATCAACCGCTCCAGGTCTTCCGCGCCGATGCGGCCGCTCGCGGCTTCTTCGAACACGAGGAGTCCGTACAGGCCGGCCGCGCCCTTGAGGTAGAGCGTGCGCGCATTGAAGGTCGTGTCCTGCTCGGACGAATTGCCAATCGAGACGACGACGCCCTCGCGCGCGACGAGTTCGATCGCCTTCGCCAGCGAGCTGCCCCCGACGGACTCGAGGATGAGGTCGTAGTTGCCTTTCGCCTCGCCGATGTCCGCGACGACCTGCTGTGCGCCGAGCCGCCGCAGTTCCGCGTGCTGCGCGCTGCGCGAGCTGACCGCCGTGACCTCGGCGCCTTCGAGGGCCGCAAGCTGGACGGCGAACTGGCCGACGCCGCCGGAAGCGCCGGTGATGAGGACGCGCCGGCCGGCGAGGGGCTCGCCGAGTTCGAGCGCGCGCACGACCGTGAGCCCCGCGATCGGCAGCGTGGCGGCGACCGCGGTCTCGACGCCCTCCGGAATGACCGCGGCACGGGACACGGGCACGGCGGCGTGCTCGGCCCAGCCGCCGGCATCGAGCAGGGCGGCGACGCGGGTTCCGGCTGAAGGGCTCGCGCCGAGCGCGGCGGGCGCCATCACCGTTCCGGCGACATCCCAGCCGGGCACCTGCCCCTCGGGCGCTCGCGCGACGCCGCGGACTTCGCCGCGGTTGAGGGAAATGGCCTCGACACGCAGCAGGAGTTCGTCGGCGCGCGGCGCCGGCTCCGGCACGTCGGCGAGGGTGAGATGTCCGTCCTTTTTCTGCCAGGCCTTCACGGGGCGCCTCCCTGGCATCCGTGCAGCCCGGGGTTCAGGACCCGGTGTCGGCGGGCGGCTGCCGGTACTCGCCGAAGTTCGCGACGAAGTCGTCGAGGTTCTTCACCAGCATCTTGCGGTATTGCGCGACGAAATACTCGATCGTCTCGCCGTAGGCGCCCTTGAGGTCCTTGGCCGACTCGCGGTTGCTGGCGCTGACCCAGGCGTTGAAGCGGGCGCAGGCATACAGCATCGAAGCGCTGACCTCGCCGCGCGAAACGTCCGTCAGCTGCTCGTTGGCGACCCGCAGGTGCTCGTATGCGCGGTCATAGAACTCGTGTTCGGCATCCTGCGACAAGACCAGTCTCCGGGCCCGCGGAAAGGGCGCCAAGAATACCAGCCTTATCAGGACTTTCCAGAGGAAACCTGTCGCATATCGAACACTTCCGGCCTGCCCGGTTGCGGCCGTCAGCCGGGACGCTGACCGGTCAGCAGGCGGGCGAAGTCGATGGCGGCGGCATCGTGACGCGCCGGTTCATATCCGCCCTCGCAGTTGACGTGCGCGACGCCGCCGAGTCGCATGCCGAGGTACTCGAAGGTTGCGTGGAAGGAGTCCACGAAGGGCTGCGGCGCCTCGTCGTAGATCGACGTGCAGACGACGTGGCCCGTCTTGCCGCGCAGCCGCCGGCCCTCGGGCAGCAGGTCGGGCAGGTCCAGGTAGTCCGTGATCCGGTCGAGGAACACCTTCATCGGCGAGCTGACGGCGTACCAGTAGACCGGCGACGCGAAGACAAGGTGCTCGAACGCCAGGACGCGCCGCACCAGGGGCTCGAAGTCGTCGTCGCGGTTACCGTGCGCGTAGTCGTACGGCGCGATGCGCAGCGCGCCAAGGTCCACGACCTCGATGCCGAGTTCCGCCGCGATGCGGTCCATGAAGGCGCCCGTGTTGCCGTGGCGGCGCGCGCTCCCGAACAGGGCGATGGCGGACGTCACGGCGTCAGCGGCGGAAACGCCTGCGGAAGTCGGCGATCCAGCCGATCATGAAGGCGACGAATGCGCCGAGCGCGGCCAGGATCGGGGTGCCGGAGAGCCGCCGCGCCGGCGAGGCATTCGCCTCCACCACGAGCCAGTGCGTGAAGCACAGGAAGAGGATCATGACCGCGGCCAGCAGCAGGGTCCGCGCCGCGACGGACGCGAGCGTGTCCGGGCGCCGCTCCTCGGCGATCCAGTACTCGCGGTTCGGGATGTTGAGCAGCTGCGGCCAGCGCGCTCCGATCAACTGCGGCAGGAACGCCACCAGCAGCGGCACCGCGGAAACCAGCCAGACCATGAAGACGCGATACGTGCCGCGCGTCATGAACGCGACGGGGTCGCCGCCCGCGGCAAAGCGCGTCGCGGCGATCTCGGGCAGCTGCGCGCTGGTCACGTACACGAAGACGGCGGCGCCGAGCGCGAGCGCGACGACGAGGATCGCGTGCGGCCGCGCGCCGGGCTGGCGCGGGCTCACGGGTCGGCCTGCGGGACGGTGTTCTTGTAGATCCGGCCGTTCTTCATGATGACCAGGAAGTTGCGCTGCGGATCCGCGACCAGGCGGATGTCGGCCGTCGGGTCGCCGTCCACGAGCAGGAGGTCCGCGAGCGCCCCTTCCTCGACGACGCCCAGGGTGCCGGGGTAGGGGTTGCGCGGGCCGGAGAGCGCGAGCAGTTCGGCGTTGGTGCCGGTTGCCATGCGCAGGATCTCGGGCGGCGTGTACCAGCGCACGAGTGTCGCGAGCTGCGCGCCCTGGGTAACCGGCATCTTCGGGTTGAAGAGAATGTCCGTGCCGAATGCCGTCTTGAGGCCGTGCTTCTTCGCGAGCGCGTACGCGCGGTCCGTGCCGGCAGAAACCTCGAGCTGCTTGGCGCGGGCTTCGCCGACCTGGGGATTCGAGAACTCGTTGTCGAGGAAGGGCTGCAGGTTGAGCCACACGCCCTTCTCTGCCATCAGCTTCGCGGTCGCCTCGTCCATGAGCTGCCCGTGGTCGATGACCTTCACGCCGGCCCGGATGGCGGCCTGTATCGCGCGCGGCGTGTAGGCGTGCACCGTGACGTAAGTGCCCCAGTTCTCCGCCGCCTCGACGGCGGCGCGGAACTCGGCCTCCGTGTACTGGCTGACGTCGATGGGGTCGTACATCGAGGACACGCCGCCGCCGGCGGCGAGCTTGAGCTGGCTCGCGCCCAGCATGAGCTGCTCGCGCGCGCGCTTGCGCACCTCGTCCGGGCTGTCGGCGATCATGCCGCCGTTGACGGCCTCGCCCCGGCTCGGCGGCGCATTGCGCGCCGCGGGCACTTCGTAGGGAAACCGGAAATCGCCGTGCCCGCCGGTTTGGGAGATCATCGCGCCCGACGGCCAGATGCGCGGCCCGGCGATCACGCCCTCGTCGATCGCGCGCTTGAGGCCGAAGGTCGGCCCGCCGAGGTCGCGCACGCTGGTGAACCCGCGCATCAGCGTCGCCTCCGCCTCGCGGCCGGCGAGCAGGTTGAGGTAGCCGATGTCGCCGGTCAGCAGCACGAGGAGCGGCGTTGCCGCCATCGCGGCATGCCAGTGCGCGTCGATCAGGCCCGGCATCAGCGTGCGGCCGCCGCCCGCGATGACGCGCGTGTCGGGGCGGCGATCGACCGGGATCGGTGCGGCAGAAATGCGCTCGATGCGGTTGCCGCGCACCAGGACGTTGGCGGGCGCCGAGAGCGCATCGCCCCTGCCGTTGAAGACGCGCACGTTCTCGAACAGCACGGCGGCCGTCGGTGCGTCGCTCGCATGGGCGAGAGCGCCCAGCATCATGGCTGCCGTGATCAGAGTCGACTGGATCTGTCGCATCAAGCACTCCTGCCCGTGTCGAGCCGCGCGATGGTTCCGAGCGAAGTTGCGCAGAGAATCTCGCCGCCCGGGCCGCAGACGTAAACCTCGCAGCGGCATACGGCCTGGCTGGCGCCCGCGTGAACGACAGAGGCGCGAGCGACGATCGACTCGCCGTTCGCCGGCCTCAGGTAATTGATCTTGAAGTCCGACGTCACGACGGCAGGTCCCAGGGCGCTGCCGCCGGCGAAAGTCAGGGCGTTGTCGGCGGCGTAAGCCAGGACCCCGCCGTGCACGAATCCATGCTGCTGCTTGAGTTCCGGCCTGACCGGGACCCGGATCTCGGCGAGACCTTCCGAGAAGGCGACGAGTTCGGCGCCGAGCAGGACGCTGAACGGCTGCGATGCCAGCACCTGTCGACCAAGAGTGAGCAGGTCCTGAGCGGGCGCGATGGGCATGACTACTTCCTTCCGTCCACGCGGATGAGCTTCTCGCGGCCGGTGGCGCCGGCGCGTATCGACACCGACGACTTCGGGCAATGGAATCGCTCGGCAACCAATGTAACGAGTTCCGCATTGGCTTTCCCGTCCACGGGCGGCGACTTCAGCCGTGCGATCCAGGTTCCGTCGGCCAGCTGCTCGAGCCCGGACGTCCTGGACCTGGGCTTGACCTTGACCTCGAGGATCAACGCAGCCACGCCAGGACGAGGGCGTAGACCAGGGCGTTTCCGGCGAGGACCGAAAAGCCCGCGATCAGCTCCATCCGCCGCGGCATGCCGCGCGGGTACACCGCCGGCCCGATGTAGTGCTGGATGAATCCGCCCGCGTAGCCTGACTGACCGGCGCGGGCGCGCAAGTCCTTCTCGATCGGCGTCAGCGGGCAGGTCCAGCCCATGAGATTGACGACCGATGACCAGAGCACGGCGGGCACATGCAGCCAGGCCCAGCGGACGTCGACGAGCAGCAGCAGGCCGCCGAACACGGCAAAAGCCGCGAACAGGAAGTGCGCCAGCAGCACCCCGTCCGCGGCGAAGCGGTGGCGCATCCCGCCGTCAACCGCGCCGCGACGGCGGGATATCGAAGTGCAGCACGTCCTCGCGCTTGCCGAGCTTCGAGTAGAGGCTGACGGCGGCCACATCGTCGCGGTCGGCCTGCACGTAGATGACCCAGGCGCCCTTCGCCGGGGCGAGCGCCTGCAGGTGTTCCACCATGGCGACGGCGATGCCGCGCCTGCGGTGGCTGCCGGCGACGGCAAGGTCGTAGATGTAGATCTCGGACCGGGCCTGCTCGAACTTCGGCAGCACGTAGGCGGCGATCCCGCCGACGACCCGCGCGCCGTCGAGTGCGGCGATCGCGATGAAAGATTCGCTGGCGAGCAGGCCGGCGAGGTAGTCGTCGGCGGGCTGCCTCGCCGTGTAGGTGGCGGGATCCTCGAAGGCTTCGCCGAACATCTCGAGCATCGCGCGCATCGCCTCGAGGTTGTCAGGGCCCAGGGTCTTGATCAAAGGCCCTCCGCCGCGTCCTGCATCCAGTCGTACAGCCACTGCGCCGCCGAGCGGTCGACGAGGCACTCGAATCGTTCGGATGTCACCCGCCGCAGCACGACCGGAAGCTGCGCGAGCCGCGTGCGCGCGCAGGCGAACTGCCCGGACGTTTCCGCGGAAAAGTCGAGCCCGCAGCCGCGCGCGAGCAGCGGCGCGGCGAGCGTGCCCTCGACGGCGATCGTGGCGTACGCGTCCGAGACGTCCGTCACCGCGAACGCGCGGCGGCCGCAGCCGGTGCGGACGGCGGGCAGGAGGTCGGCCGCCGTGTGCAGCGCCGACTCGATGAGCCAGGTATCCGGCGCGATGCGCATGGACACCGGATCCTCGCCCGACCAGGAGTTCATCGCGACCGGCAGCGGCCGGCCGGCGACGCGCAGCGATGCGGCGGTCTTCTGCGAGCGCGCGCCGAGCTGCAGGCGCAGCGTGGTGCGCGGCGGCAGGATCGAGAACCGCAGCGCGTCGGAGATCACCCGACCGCCGGCCGGCAGGCTGGACGCCGCCGTCAGGGCTGATATCGGCTCAGGCATGCAGGCGCTTGCCCTCCGGGTCGAGGAACGGGGTCGGTACGATGGTCGCCTCGCCCTGGCGGCCGAGGTCGTGCACGAAAACCGCCTGCCCGAGGCGGGCCCGCCCGCCGCGCAGCATCGCGAGTGCGACGGCCCGCCCGAGCGCCGGGGAATGCCCGGCGGAGGTGACCCAGCCGTCGCTGCCTTCGGTGGTTCCCGGCAGTCGCAGGTGCGCACCGGGCTCGAGCAGGCGCGCGTCGTTCGCCGCGAGGCCGACGAGCTGCAGCCGATCCGCGCGCAGGTTGTCGGGGCGGGCGAGCGAGCGCTTGCCGATGAAATCCGCTTTCTTCTTCGCGGCGATCTCGCCCCAGCCGACGTCGGCGGGTGTCGTCGTGCCGTCCGTATCGGCGCCGATGTGCAGGTAGCCTTTCTCGAGTCGCAGCAACTGCACGGCCTCGAGCCCGTACGGTGTCACGCCGAAATCGGCGCCGGTCTTGAGCAGTTCCGCCCACAGCGATGCGCCGTAGCGCGCCGGGACGTTGATCTCGTAGCCGAGTTCGCCGGAAAAACTGACGCGGTAGAGCCGCGCCGGCACGCCTGCGAACCGGCCCTGGCGCAGGCTCATGTGCGGCATCGAGCGCCAGTCGAAGGCGATGTCGGTGCGGAACCGCGCCAGCAGCTGCCGCGCGCGCGGCCCGGCGATCGCGTAGGTGGCCCACTGCGTCGTGACCGGCGTGACGAAGACCTCGAGGTCCGGCCACTCGCACTGTCGCCACTCCTCCAGCCACGCGGCGACGCGCGCGGCGGCGCCGCTCGTCGTCGTGACGAGGTAATGCTCGCGGCCGAGGCAGGCGACCGTGCCGTCGTCGAGGATCACGCCGTTCTCGTTGAGCATCAGGCCGTAGCGGACGCGGCCCTCTTCCAGCTTCGCGACGCTGTTGACGTAGAAGCGGTCGAGGAACTTCGCGGCATCCCGTCCCGTGACCTCGATCTTGCCGAGCGACGAGGCGTCGAACAGGCCGACGCCGGAGCGCACGGCGGAGGCCTCGCGCTGCGCCGCCCGCTGCACCGACTCGCCTTTCTTCGCATAGCAGGCGGGACGCATCCAGCCGCCGGCCTCCCACCAGTGCGCGCCGAGCGCCTCGTGCTCCGCGTGTGCGGGCAACCGTCGCCGCGGCGCATAGCGTTCGCCGGTCATCCGGCCGGCGAGGGCGCCGAGCGTCACGGGCGTGTAGGGCGGCCGGAAGGTCGTCGCGCCGACGTCTCCGGCGCTGCGCGAAGTCATCTGCGCGACGGTCTGCAGCGCGTTCAGGTTGCTGGTCTTGCCCTGGTCCACGGCCATGCCGCAGGTCGTGTAGCGTTTCAGGTGCTCGATGTGATCGAAGCCCTCCTGCAGCGCGACCTCGACGTCGGCCACCGTGACGTCGTGCTGGTAGTCGAGCCACTGCCGGTCGGATCGGCCATCCTCCGGCCGCGGGGGCACGCCGTTCTCGCCGGACAGCGGCGCCTCCTGCACCGTCGGGCGCGCGACGAGCAGGTCTTCGGGCCTGCCGGCGTGTGCGAGCGCCGCGCGCACCGCGGCCAGCGCATCCGCGAACGCGGCATCGAGCGTCGGGGTGCCGTTCAGCGAGCCCGCGGCGAGCAGCGGCGGCCGCGGCTCGCGCGGCCGGAAGCTGCGCGTCGTCTCGTCCCAGGCGAGCGGCGCGCGCGCCTGCGACCACAGGTGCACTGCCGGCTGCCAGCCGCCCGAGGTGCCGAGTGCGTCGCAGGCGATCTCCTCGCCGCTGCTGAGCTTCACGCGCTCGAGGCGCTTCCCGCCGAATGCCGCCGCGACGGCGGCGCCCGCGCGGACTTCGACGCCCTGCGCCCGCAGCCACTTCGCGAGGTCGGGCGGCGACTCGGCCCGGCTGTCCACGACGAGCTTGACGGGCGCCCCCGCGGCGACGAGGTCGAGCGCGGCGAGGTAGGCGGAATCGTTGCAGGTGGCGAGCACGATCCGCCGCCCGGCCGCGACGCCGTAGCGGTTCGCGTACTGGCGGATCGCGCCGGCGAGCATGACGCCGGGCAGGTCGTTGTGCCCGAACACGAGCGGCTGTTCGATCGCGCCGGTCGCAAGCAGGACCTGTTTCGCGTGCACGCGCCAGTAGCGCTGGCGCACGGCCGAGGGCTTGCTGCCGGCGTCGAGGCGCTGCAGCAGGCCCGCGGTGCCGTGGTCGTAGAGCCCGAAGCAGGTCGTCGCCGTAAGGAGGGTGACGTTGCGCGACGGCGCGAGTTCGCCGAGCACGCTCGCGAACCAGACCGTCACCGGCGCGTCGTTGATGAGCGTGTTGGTCGCGAGCAGGCGTCCGCCGCACTCGAAGTCCTGCTCGGCGAGCATGACCGTGAGGCCCGCGCGCGCGGCGGCCTGCGCGGCGAGCAGGCCCGCCGGCCCGCCGCCGACCACCAGCAGGTCGCAGTGCGCGTTGACCGCCTCGTAACGCGCGGGATCGTGCTCGCGCGGCGGCTTCGCCAGGCCCGCCGTGCGGCGGATGAATCGCTCCCAGAAATCCCAGGACGGCCACTTGAAGGTCTTGTTGTAGAAGCCGGCGTGCCAGAAACCGGCCGTCCGGTCGAGTACGCGGCCGAAGTCGAAGTTGACGCTGGGCCACGCGTTCTGCGCGCGGACCTCGAGTCCATCGCGCACCGGGATCATGGTCGCGCGCGCCAGGGGTTCGAGTTCGGCGCCGCGGCCGAGTGTGACCAGTGCGTTCGGCTCCTCCGGTCCCGCGGTCAGGACGCCGCGCGGACGGTGCAGTTTCATGCCGCGGCCGACCACGGAAATGTCGTTGGCGACAAGCGCCGAGGCGATCGTGTCGCCGGCAAACGCGGCGAGCTTCCGGCCGTTCCAGCGGAAGTGGATCGCCTGCGAGCGGTCGATGTGCCCGCCCTTGTCGAGCCGGTAGCCCATCAGTGCGCGACGCCGGAAGCGGCGCCCTCGTCGACGAGTGCGCCGGTCGCGAAACGCTCGAGGCCGAAGGCGCGGATCAGCTCGTGCGGCTGGCCGTTGGCCAGCGTCCAGGCCATGGTCTCGCCGCCCGCCGGGATCGCCTTGTAGCCGCCGGTGCCCCAGCCGGCGCTGATGAAGAGGCCCTCGATCGGCGTCGTGCCCATGATCGGGCTGGTGTCGGGCGTGATGTCGGCCGTGCCGGCCCACTGGCGCATGATGCGCAGGCGCGAGAGGCAGGGAAACAGCTCGACGGCGGCCTGGGCGTTCGCCTCGAACACCGGCAGCCCGCCGCGCTGCGCGTAGGAATTGAAGACGTCCGCACCGCCGCCGATCACGACCTCGCCGCGGCCGGTCTGGCTCACGTAGACGTGGACCGCGGCGGAGACGAGGACGTGGTCGATGACCGGCTTTACGGGTTCCGTCACCATCGCCTGCAGGCAGGTGCTGTGGATGGGGAGCTTCAGGCCCGCCTTGCGCGCCAGTTCGCTTGCGTGGCCTGCGACCGCCATCAGCACGCGCGGGGCCGCGACCGGGCCTTGCGTCGTCTCGACGCCGCGCACGCGGCCGCCGTCGATCGTGAAGCCGGTGACCTCGCAGCCCTGCACGATGTCCACGCCGAGCCGGCTCGCGGCGCGCGCGAATGCCCAGACGACGGCGTCATGGCGCGAGATGCCGCCGCGCCACTGCACGGCCGCGCCCTCCACGGGGAATCGGCTGTCGAGGTTCAGCATCGGCTCGAGCTTCGCGAGCTCGCGGCGCGTGACCAGCTCGGCGTCGACACCGTTCATGCGGATCGCGTTGACCGTCCGGCGCGCGATCTCCATCTCGTGCGGGCTGTGCACCAGCGAGACCTTCCCGCGCTGGCTCAGCATGATGTTGTAGTTGAGTTCGCGCGAGAGGCCCTCGTAGAGCCTCAGCGAGCGGTCGAAGAACTTCGAGCTGACCAGGTGGAAGTAGTCGGAACGCGTCACCTGCGTGTTGCGGCCGGAGTTGCCCTGGCCGATGGCGCCGCGCTCGAGCACGGCGACGTTCCTCATGCCGTGCTCCTTGGCGAGGAAGTAGGCGGTGGCGAGGCCATGCCCGCCGCCCCCGACGATGACGGCGTCGTAGGCCTTCCTGAGGGTCGGCCGCAGCAGGGCGCGCGGCCACGGACGCCTGCGGTTGACCGCGTGGCGCGCGAGGGCCAAGAATGAATAACGGTCGCTCATGGGAATCCCGGAATCATAGAGCATGCTCAGGATCGAATGCCCCTTCTGCGGGCTGCGCGACGAACCCGAATTCACCTACGGCGGCGAGCTGCAGGCGACGCGGCCGCCGGCAGGGGCGGGCGACCAGGCGTGGGGTGAGTACCTCTTCTACCGCGAGAACCCGAAGGGCCTGCTGACCGAGCGCTGGTGCCACAGCTTCGGCTGCGGGCAATGGTTCAACGTCGTGCGCGACACCGTCACGCACGAGTTCCCGTAAAAGGGGACGCACCCCTTTTCCGGCATGACTGAGAGTTCGGCCGTGCTTGGCGGTCAAAAAAAGGGGTGCGTCCCCTTTTATTCCCGCGTCAGGCGGGTCCGTCCGAAGACGCCGAGCTGGCCGTCCTTGCCGTAGACCTCGTCGGTGACCTCGAGCGCGTCGGCGGCCAGTCGGTAGGTGCTGCGGCCGCGCTCCAGGGAGCCCTCGTTGCCCCAGTCGATCGTCATGGCGTCGCCGTCCGCGAGGCCGGTGAGGGGCAGGCTGACGCCGCGCGAGTCGAACCACTGGCCCGAGATCGAGCCGTCCTTCTGCACGCGGTAGAAGGCCTCGGCCTTGAAGTGCCAGGTCGCGCCGTCCTGGCCCGTCATCCGGTTCTCCATCGCCAGGCGGTGGAACTTCCCGTCGAGCGTTCTCTCCCAGCGCATGCGCATGTCGGCGGCCATGCCGCGCACCTCGCCGGCGCCCTGCCACTCGCCTTCGAGCCGGTGCAGGAGTGCGAGCGCCGCCGGCCCCTCGGCCAGCGACGGCAGGCCGGCGAGCGCGAGCGCGAGCGCCCAGGCGGGTTTTGCGGCGAAGCTCATGTCCGTCTCCTCTTCCGCTCGTACATGGCGCGGTCCGCCCGCGACAGCAGCACGTCGAGCGGCGTCTCGCTGCGGCCGTGCAGTTCCTCGATGCCGATGCTCATGGAAATCCGCAGCGAAGGCACGGCCTGCGCGTTGAACCGTTCGATCGCCGCGGCCAGCCGCTCCTCGACCGCGCCGGCGCCATCGTGCTCGTCGAGCACTGCGAACACCGCGAACTCGTCGCCGCCCACCCGCGCGACGACGTCGCTCTCGCGGAACACCTCGCCGAACACCTTCGCCGCGTCGCTGATGAGCGCGTCGCCGGCCGCGTGGCCGCGCGTGTCGTTGACCTGCTTGAGCCCGTCGAGGTCGGCGAACACCAGAGCGCACTTCGCGCGCGTCCGGCGCGCCATGCGCAACGCCTGGTCGGCCAGCACCAGGAAGCCGCGCCGGTTGCGCAGCCCCGTGAGCTCGTCGGTGAGGGCGAGCTGCTCCATCTCCACGCTGAGGCTGCGCAGCTCGCGCGCCGACGTCCGGTGCCCGCTCACCGCGGCGGCGAGCGTCAGCGCCATGACCGTGGTCAGCCCGATGTAGGACTGCAGCGACAGCAGCGATCCGCCGTCGCGCTGGCCGCCGAACGGGCCGGCGCCCGCGGCGGTTGCCCCGATGGCGATCAGCGACAGCAGGCAGACGCCCAGCGCGACGCCGCCCGGACGGAAACGGAACGCGATCCACACGAGGCAGGGCAGCGGCAGGAACGTGAGCGCCCCCGCCGCGCCGCCGGCCGGGGTGGGCGCGGCGAACACCACGGTCGTAGAGATGGCGAGCAGCAGGAAGGCGGCGGCCATCTCGCCGAGGCGCCACGGCTTGCGGCCGCGCTGCAGCGACTGGCGCCAGGTCAGGAACACCGGCGCGAACACCAGGATGCCGATCAGGTCGCCCAGCCACCAGGTCTGCCAGGATTCTAGGAACTGCGCCCCGCTTGCGAGGCCGGCGACGTTGAGCGTGGCGGCGCCCCAGGTGGACGCGACGAGGCAGGCGGCCGCCGCGATGCCGCAGAACGCGAGCGTCGCGGGCCCCGTCTCGAACAGCTGCGCGACGCCGACGAAGCGCCGCAGCGCGCCGGCGCAGGCCAGCGCCTGGATCGACGAGCCGGCGGCAATCGAGACGGCGACCGCGACGCTGACGAGGCCGAAGGCCGCTTCGGCGGTCGTGACCGCGACGGCCAGGTTGACCAGGACCGAACCGGCGGCGATCCCGGGCCAGACTCGCGGGCCCCACATGAGGATCGCTGCGAGCGCGATGCCGGACGGCGGCCACACGGCCGTTGCGTAGCCCGGCGGGATCGCGAGCGAGAGGCCGACGATGCCTGTCAGCGTGTAGCCGGCGGCCAGGATGACGACGCGGACCCAGCGGTCGGCTTGTCTGGAGGGGACGCTCACCTTCACGCCCATCGGCAGTGGCCGGAAGCGGAAGGTTAACGCCCTGCCCGGGAAAAGGTTAGCGTCGACGGGCGACGAAGGTGAGCGTCCCCTTCGCAGGGGTGCGGCGGAGCAGCAGCAGCCCGAGCAGCAGGAGGGCAAGGCCGGAGCCGTCGCCGCCACCGCCGCCCGCCGGCGGCGGGGGTGGTGGCGGGGGTGGCGGCGGGGGCGCGGCGGCGCTGCAGCCGATCGCGGTGCCCGGCGCCGTGGCGCCCGCGGCCGGTGCGACGAAAGGCTTGAAGCCGCAATCCACGCCGCCCCTGTCGCCCGCCTCGCCGGATTCGTCCTCGTAACCGAGCCAGTGCCCGCTGCCCCAGTCGACTGCGGTCGCCGGGTCGGCGTCGAGCGCCATCTGCGCGAGGTCGTCGATGTCCAGGCTGAGGACCGCGGGCGTCGCGGCCGTGACCGCGATCGACGCGGGCAGCGTGAAGTCGACGGCGAAGGCGTCATCGCTGTAACGCAGGAACCCGTCGGGCGCGCCGCCTGCGGCGCCGAGCCAGGCGCCGCCGGTCAGGGCAACTTCATCCCCGGAGCTGCCGATCTCGAGCGCGAGCGTGCCGATTTCGGCGGCCCGGTTCTGGCCGGCGTACGACACGATGGCGCCGGCGGAGCTGCGGATCCGCATCGGCTTGTTGAAGGCGACCCAGAGCCGGTAGCTTCCGCCCGGCACCAGCGCCTCGTTGACCTCGACGGCCAGCGCGCGCGCGCTCGCGCCGCTCGGGTTCCAGCGGGCGCGATAGACGACGGCGTCGCTCGCCGTGTCGCGGATCTCGGCGGCGACCGCCGCAGGCGGGCCGCTCTGGCGGTAGAAGCCGAGCAGGTACTGGCGCGTGAGGTCGTCGCGCATGCGCGGCGCCTCGGCGGCCGGCAGGATGAAGCCGCTGTGTCCATGCGAGGCGAGGCCGCCGTAGTCCTGGCCGCCGTTCGCGGGTTCGACCTCGAGCGTCCAGGCCGGGACCTCGAGCTCGAAGGCGAAATGGTCCGCCGTCGTGCCGATGCCCAGCGTGCCGACCGGGTCGGCGCCGTAGCCATACGCCCGGCCGGACGCGGCGATCATGCGCTGGCCCAGCGACTGCGTGATGGCGTTCAGGCGCGTGTTCGGCGGCTGCGGCGCCAGGTAGACGCGGCCGAAGGAATGCGTGTCGCTGTAGAGCCGAAGCCGCGCTGCGGGCCCGAGCGTCGCGGCCTGCTGCAGCGCCAGCAATTCCGGCTCGGTGTTCGGCGCGCCGCCGTGGTACACGAGGCTCGTCACGCTCGTGCTGCTCGCCTCGCGCCCGCCGAAACCCTGCGCCGAGTTGCGGTTGAGGTCCACGCCCCAGAAATTGTCCGGGACCGTGCCGATGTCGGAATCGATGGCGCCGCCGCTCGTGGGATCGCGCAGGTTCTTGCGCCGCATGCGGCCTTCGCGCGGCTGCTCGCGGTCCGCCGTGACGTTCAGCGGGTAGAGCTGCGTCTGGATGAAGCCGTCCACGTTGTTGACCGGCAGGATCACCGTATTCAGGTTCTCGACCAGGTACTGGAAGAAGCCGCCGTCGGCCTTGCCCGCGACCAGCGTCTCGAACAGCGCGGTTGCCGCTTCCGGCGTCTGCCACTCGCGGGCGTGAATGCCGCCGTTCACCAGCACCGCGGCCTCCGGAAAGCCCTCGGCGGTGGTCGTATCCGCGTCGCCGATGACGTAGGCCCAGATGTCGCGGCCGGCCACCGTCCGGCCGACGATCGAGCCGCTCACCTCGTCGTTCAGCGTGAGCAGCTCCTGGTGCCGCGCGTACAGCGAGGCGTAATCGCGGAACCCGGAAACCGGCGTCAGCGAGGCGACCGGCACCGGCGGCGGGTAGCCGAGCGCGATGTTCGTGCCGGTGTTGTCGTTCTCGGTGTACGTGAAGATCACGTCGCCGCAGCCGGGCGCGAAGGGATTGGTGATCTCGCCGGACGCATCGAAGACGCAGTCGGCGGCGGCCGGGACGGCCGCACAGCAGGCGAGGGCGATGGAGGCCGCGCGGCTCATCGTTCCAGCCACTGGCGGACCTCCCGGCGCAGCGGCGCGGATCCGGCGCCGGCCTTCGCGAAGCGCCCGAGCGCGTCGCGCGCCGCCGGACTCCCGTCGAGCTTCAGCGCGAGCACGAGGCGACGCCGCGTCGCCTCGTCTTCCGCACCGTCGAGCCTGCGGCCGATCTCCGCGCTGACGGCGGGATCGTCGAGGCGTCCGAGCGCGGCCGCGGCCGAGGCGCCGATGTCCGGCTCGGCGACGGCCTCGAGCAGGAAGCGATGCGCCGCGGGATCACGAGGCGCCAGGGCGCCGATCGCAAGCGTCGCGGCCGATGCGATGTCCGCGCGGCGGCTCGCCCGCGCGAGCAGCGCGAGCGCGGCGCTCGCCTCGAGCGAGCGCGCGGCCGCCGGGATCGCCGCCAGCGCGACGGGCTCGTCGGCGTAGTCGACGACGAGGCCGAACAGGCCGGCGTCCGCCAGCCGCTCGGCGAGCGCGAGGCCGAGCGCGTCGGCGCGCCGCCCCTGCGACAGCGCGTGCTCGACCGCCGCCCGCTGCGCGGCGAGGGCCGCGGGCGAGCCCGCGCGGAATGCATCCGCAATGCCGTCGCGCACGGCGCCGCCCGCCGCGGCGTCCGCGAAGCGCGCGACCGCGCTCGTGCGCCCGGTGGCGATGTCGGCGGCGGCGGCGTCGCGTGCCGCGGCGCGGTCCCACTGGCGCAGCACGAAGCGCGCGGTCGCGCCCGTGTCATATAAAGGTGTGGCGCGATTCCCGTGGTCCGGGTCGATGCGCGTGTATACGAGCGGGCGGCGCGCGGCGAGGCGAGTGACCGAAGCGCGTGCCGCCGGCGTCGGCGCGCCGCGCGCGAGTGCATGCAGCCCGCGGTCGAGCAGCCACTCCTGCGAGACGTCGGGAATCGTCGCGTCGTGGGCGATGCGCTCGAGCCGTGCGGCGAGCTCGGTGGCCCGGCCGGTCGCCGCCAGCGCGGCGAGCTCGCCGTCGCGGGCGAGGGTGGCGGGACTCGATGTCGCGCGGCGCGCGGTCGCGGGGTCGACGACCTGCGCGGCCAGGGCCGCACCGGCCGCCAGGGCGAGCGCGAGCGCGGACCCGGTAATCCGGGCGATCCTCCCTCTCATGGGAGGTTGGGACCTGCGGCCGCGCCCGGGGTTCCGGGCCGGCGCGCTTTACGGGGAATCGAGCGGCGAGGTGGGCGCCGAGGCGACGGCAGGCTGGCCGTTCAGGAGATCCTTCCAGGTCAGCTCGTGGCCCTTGCGCTTGCCCTTCGGGACGAGTTTCAGGCCCTCCGGGGAGATCGTCAGCGTGTACAGCTCCTCGTTCACGGGGAGCTCGCGGCGAAGGGGTTTTTCCAGCTTCGTTGCCATGTTTTTGGACCGCCTCAGTGACTGTTGGATGGGCGCGCTGCCGTTGGTATATCACCCTTGTGCGCGGAGCGGCAAATCGCCGGAGCGGTGCAAACGCACCGAATCGCCCGGTTCCGGCGCCCGCGACCGGTACAATCCGGCCGATGCCCCTGTCCGTGGTGATCCTGGCCGCCGGCCAGGGCAAGCGCATGCAGAGCGAGCTGCCGAAGGTGCTGCAGCCGCTGGCCGGCGTCCCGCTGCTCGCGCACGTCGTCGCGACCGCGCGCTCGCTCGACCCCGCCGCGATCCACGTCGTGCACGGCCACGGCGCGGACCTGGTGCGTGCGGCCATGGCGGGCGAGGAACTCCGCTGGGTCCTGCAGGCCGAGCAGAAGGGCACGGGCCACGCCCTCGCGCAGGCGATGCCCGGCGTGCCGGACGGCCACACCGCGCTCGTGCTCTACGGGGACGTGCCGCTCATCCGCTCCGCCACGCTCGCCGGCCTGGTGACGCGTGCGGGCACGGACGCGCTCGCGCTCCTGAGCGCCCGGCTCGACGACCCAACCGGCTACGGCCGGGTCGTGCGCGACGATGCGGGGCGGGTCGCACGCATCGTCGAGGAGCGCGACGCGAGCGCCGCGGAACGCGCGATCACGGAGATCAACACCGGCGTCCTCGCCGCGCCCGCGGCGCGCCTGCGCGGCTGGCTTGGTGCGCTCAGGGCCGACAACGCGCAGGGGGAGTATTATCTGACGGACTGCGTCGGGGCCGCGGCAGGGGACGGTTGCGAGGTCCTTGCCGTCGTCGCGGCGTCGCCCGCGGAGGTGCTCGGGGTGAACGACAAGGTCCAGCTCGCGGAGGCGGAAGCGGCGCTGCGCGCGCGCCGGGCGGACGAGCTCATGCGCGCGGGCGTGACGGTCGTCGACCCGGCGCGGCTCGACGTCCGCGGCGAAGCGGTCTGCGGGCGCGACGTCGTGATCGACGTCAACGTCATCCTCGAAGGGAAGGTGCGCCTCGGCGACCGCGTCAGGCTCGGGCCGAATTGCGTGCTGCGCGACTGCGAGATCGGCGACGACAGCGAGGTCGTCGCGAACTGCTTCCTCGAGGGCCTCGTCGCGGGCAATGGCTGCGTCATCGGGCCCTTCACGCGCGTGCGCCGCAGCACGCGTCTCGCCGACGGCGTGCACCTCGGCAACTTCGTCGAAGTGAAGAACAGCGAGCTCGGCGCCGGCACCAAGGCGAATCACCTGAGCTACCTCGGCGACACGGCGGTCGGCAGCAAGGTCAACGTCGGCGCCGGCACGGTCACCTGCAACTACGACGGCGCGAACAAGCACCGCACGACGATCGGCGACGGGGCCTTCATCGGTTCCGGCGCGATGCTGGTGGCGCCCGTGACGGTCGGCGAGGGCGCGACGATCGGGGCCGGCTCGACGATCACGAAACCAGCGCCCGCGGGCAAGCTCACCGTCGAGCGCGGCCGCCAGGTGACGATCGACAGCTGGAAGCGTCCGGAAAAGATTCCGAAGTAGGCGGCCATAAGTTCCGGCTTCACCCTGGAACCGCGCGATGGCTACCTGTACGTCCAGCTTGCGCCCGGGTTCGAGATGGGGCCGGAGAGCACCACGCGCGTGTGGACCGCCCTTTGCAACACCTGTCGCGAGAAGGGGCTGCGGCGGGCCCTTGCCGTCGGCGACAACGTCACCCGGCGCCTCACCCCGGCGGAGGCGTTCGACGTCGCGAGCCTGGCCGGGCGGCTGCTGCCCGGGCTCGCCGTCGCCTGCGTCTTTCCCGGTTATGTCCCGGACGAGCAGAGCCGCTTCTTCCAGACGGCCGCCCTGAACCGGGGCGTGCGCATGGAATTCTTCCCGGACCTGAACGCAGCTCTCCAATGGCTCGGCCTCGGCACCCGGGCCATGGATTAGAATTGCTCCATGTGCGGAATCGTCGGTGCGGTCGCTGACCGGGACGTCGTCCCGATCCTGATCGAGGGCCTCAAGCGCCTCGAGTACCGGGGCTACGACTCGGCCGGCGTCGCGGTGCTGAACGGCGGCACGGAAGTCTCCCGCCTGCGCGCCGTCGGCAAGGTCGCGAAGCTCACCGAGGCGCTCGCCGCCCATCCGACGTCCGGCCACCTCGGCATCGCGCACACGCGCTGGGCCACGCACGGCGTGCCGAACGAGCGCAACGCGCACCCGCACGTCTCGCGCGACGGCGTCGCGATCGTGCACAACGGCATCATCGAGAACCACGAGGAACTGCGCGCGGAGCTGGAGAAGGCGGGCTACCAGTTCACCTCGGAGACCGACACCGAGGTCATCGCCCACCGCATCCATCACCACCTGGCCGGCAGCCGCGACCTGTTCAAGGCCGTGCAGAGGACCGTCGCGGAGCTGAAGGGCGCCTACGCGCTCGCCGTGATGTGGGGCCAGGACCCGGACTGCATCGTGCTGGCGCGCGCCGGCTGCCCGCTGTTGATCGGCCTCGGCGAGAAGGAGAACTTCATCGCCTCGGACATCGCGGCGCTGCTGCCCGTGACGCGCACGTTCGTCATCCTCGAGGAAGGCGACGTCGCCTGCATCCGCCGCAGGAGCATCGAAATCGTGGACGCGGCCGGCATGGCCGTCGAGCGCAAACCCTACGTCTCGGAGCAGACCTCGGAGGCGGCCGAGAAGGGCAAGTACGCGCACTTCATGCTCAAGGAGATCCACGAGCAGCCGCGCGCGGTCGCGCAGACGCTTCAGGAGCGCGTGGCGGGCGGGCGGCTCCTGGCGCAGGCATTCGGCCCGGCGGCGACCGAGGTCTTCGGTCGGCTCGCCTCGGTGCACATCGTCGCCTGCGGCACGAGCTACCACGCGGGCGTCGTCGCGCGCTATTTCATCGAGCAGCTCTGCCGCGTGCCCTGCCGGGTCGAGATTGCGAGCGAGTTCCGCTACCGCGACCCGGTCGTGCCGGCGAACTCTCTGTTCGTGTCGATCTCGCAGTCGGGCGAGACGGCGGACACGCTCGCGGCGCTTCGGCTCGCGCGCAAGGCCGGGTTCCTGTCGACGCTCGCCATCTGCAACGTGCCGGAGAGCTCGCTGGTGCGCGAGTCGGAGCTGACGCTCCTGACGCGCGCGGGCCCCGAGATCGGCGTCGCCTCGACCAAGGCGTTCACCACCCAGCTCGCGGCGCTCGGCATGCTGGTGATCGCGATCGGCAAGCACCACGGGCTCACGCCGGAGCGCGAGAAGACCCTGGTGCAGCGGCTGCTCGAGCTGCCGCACATGCTCGAGCAGACGCTGGCGCTCGACGGGCAGGTGCGCGCGCTCGCGAAGAAGATCGAGCCGAAGCACCATGCGCTGTTCCTCGGCCGCGGGGCGCTGTTCCCGATCGCGATGGAGGGGGCGCTCAAGCTCAAGGAGATCTCCTACATCCACGCCGAGGCCTATGCCGCCGGGGAGCTGAAGCACGGGCCGCTCGCGCTCGTGGACGCGGACATGCCGGTGATCGCGGTCGCCCCGAACAACGACCTGCTCGAGAAGGTGAAGTCGAACCTGCAGGAGGTCCGCGCGCGCGGCGGGATGCTCTACGTGTTCGCGGACCCGGAGTCGGGGATCGAGGCGTCCGACGGCGTCGAGGTGATCACGATGCCGCGGCACGTCAGCTACTTCCAGGCGCCGGCCGTGTACACCGTGCCGCTGCAGCTCCTCGCCTACCACACCGCCGTGCTGAAGGGCACGGACGTGGACCAGCCGCGCAACCTCGCCAAGAGCGTGACGGTCGAATAAAAGGGGACGCTAACCTTTTTGCAGAGGGAAAAGGGAAGGGGTCAGAAAAAGAA
>CAZVIF010000027.1:4063-36136 GCA_964626745.1 uncultured Steroidobacteraceae bacterium | reverse complement strand
GCGAATGTCCGTTCTTCTGAGCGAGCGAGGGTCCCCGGCCGGCCAAGCGCGCGCGGCACGGGTCGTGGCGGTTACGCCCGCGCGTCAATTCGTTGGAGGATGCTCTGCGAGCCAGCGCATTGCGCGCTCCACCCGCGCTCGCCCGCTGGGATGATCGTAGAACACCAGCTCCTCCAGCGACCCCGGCTCGAGCTTGCGATACGTCGACAGCCGCATCGCGACCGACGCGAACCCGTGCGGCTCCTTCGCCGCGTCCAGCCCGTACGCATCCGCCTGGTTCTCCACGATCCGCACCATGGAGTTCGTGACCGGCGTCAGCAGGTACATCATGACCGCGAAGATCGCAAACACGAGCGGCAGCCCCGCCGGGTCGGCGAGGTCGCGGATGCCCCAGCGGTCGCCGTGCCGCCGCCGGAACCGGCCGAAGGCGTGGTTGACCGTGAAATAGCCGATGCCGAGCGCGAGCGTGAAGCCGAGCGCGAGCTTGAGGCCGTGGTGCAGGCTGTAGTGCGCCATCTCGTGCCCCATGACGGCGCGGATCTCCGGCAGCGAGGTGCCGTTCAGCAGGTTGTCGTTGAGCGCGATGCGCGCCGTGCCGCCGAGGCCGGACACGCCCGCGCTGATGCGCCGGGTCTGCTTGGAGGCGTTGAACCAGTAGACGTCGTCCACCGGCACGCCGGACTCCTGCGCGAGCGAGAGGATCGAGTCGCGCACCTCGCCGGGCGGCAGCGGATGGTAGTCGTTGAACAGCGGCGCGACGAGGACCGGCTGGACCGTGAACAGGAACAGGATGAACAGGAAGGTCACGCCGCTCGCCCACAGCCACCAGCGCTCGCGCACCCGCCGCACCAGGGTGTAGATGCCGGAGATCGCGAGCCCGACGACGATGACGCCGAGCAGCGTGCCGATCAGCCACTCGCCGAGGAAGCCGCCGGCGGTCTGGTTCGACATCGCGTACTGGTGCTCGCGGAAGTACCCGGTATAGAACTCCCAGGGCAGCGTGAGCGCGGCGAGCGCGATCAGCACGCCGATCGCGACGACCAGCGACTGCACCCAGGGTCCGCGGCCGCGCGCCGCCGCAAAGTCGCGCAGGCGGGCCGCAACCCGGAAGTGCAGCAGCAGCAGGCACAGGGCGACCGTGATCAGCGTGCCCCAGAACTCGATCCAGTAGCCGCCTTCGAAGTACGCGTCGGATTTCGCGCGATCGGCGGCGGGAATGGTTGCGATGTAGGCGTCGGTCGCGCGGCCGACGTCGAAGGTTGGTCCCCAGGCGGCCTCGGCCGGCACGGACAACTGCTGCTGCTGTTCGCTCATTGCGAGTCCCCCTTGGCCGCACGTTATAGTGCGGTCTTTGCGCTGCAACAAGGGCGTTCATGGCTTCCAGGCCGAAAACCGGGTTGATCGGCTGGCGCGGGATGGTCGGTTCCGTGCTGGTGGAGCGGATGCGCGCCGAGGGCGATTTCGCCGTCGTCGAGCCGCGCTTCTTCTCCACCACGCAGGCCGGCGGCGCCGCGCCCGACGTGGGGCAGGGCCGGGCGACGGTCGCCGACGCGAACGATCTCGAGGCGCTCGCAGGATGCGAGATCCTCGTCTCCTGCCAGGGCGGCGACTACACCGAGGCCGTGCACCCGAAGCTGCGCGCGCGCGGCTGGCGCGGCCACTGGATCGACGCGGCATCGGCGCTGCGGATGAAGGACGAGGCGGTGATCATTCTCGATCCGGTCAATCGTCCGGTCATCGACGCCGCGCTCGCGGCCGGCGGCCGCGACTGGATCGGCGGCAACTGCACCGTGAGCCTGATGCTGATGGCCTTCGGCGGCCTGTTCCGCGCAGGACTCGTCGAGTGGATGACCTCGATGACCTACCAGGCGGCGTCGGGGGCGGGCGCGCGCGAGATGCGCGAGCTGCTGATGCAGATGGGGCATTTGCGTGACGCCGCCGGCGCGCTGCTCGACGATCCGGCGAGTGCGATTCTCGAGATCGACCGCCGCGCGGGGGCGGCCTTCGCGAACGGGATGCCGGTCGAGCGGCTCGGCCGGCCGCTTGCCGGGAGCCTCCTGCCCTGGATCGACCGGGATCTCGGCAACGGCTACAGCCGCGAGGAGTACAAGGCGGGCGCCGAGGGCAACAAGATCCTCGGCCTCGCCGCGGCGCCGGTGCCCATCGACGGCCTGTGCGTGCGCATCGGCGCGATGCGCTGCCACAGCCAGGCGGTAACGATCAGGCTGAAGCGGCCGATGGCGATCGCCGAGGTCGAGCGCCTGATCGCGGGCGCGCACGACTGGGTGCGCCTGGTGCCGAACGAGCGCGAGGCCACGCTCGCGCGGCTCACGCCCGCCGCGGTGACCGGCACGCTCGACGTCGCCGTCGGCCGCCTGCGTCACCTCGCGATGGGCGAGGACTATCTCACCGCGTTCACGGTCGGCGACCAGCTCCTGTGGGGCGCGGCCGAGCCGCTGCGGCGCATGCTGAGGCTCCTGGTCGGGCGCTGACCGGAACCGCATGTCATTTCTCGAAAGCAGGGGCACGACGCTCGGCCGGCTGCTGCAGTACCCGGCCTTCACGCGCTTCCTGTCCGCGCGGCTGCTCGCCTCGGTCGCGGTGCAGATGCAGACCGTCGCGGTCGGCTGGCAGGTCTACGCGATCACCGGCAACCCGCTCGACCTCGGCCTGATCGGACTCTCGCAGTTCCTGCCGTTCGTGCTGCTGGTGCTGCCGGCAGGCCACGTCGCGGACCGGCACAACCGCGCGCTGATCCTTGCGTCGTGCATCGCGCTCGAGTTCTTCTGCGCGCTCGCGCTGCTGGCGTTCACGCTCTCCGGGCTCGCCGTCGTCTGGCCGGTATTCGCGGTGATGGTCGTCTTCGGCGTCGCGCGCGCGTTCTCGATGCCGGCGGGGCAGGCGATCATGCCGAACCTCGTGCCGCCGGCGCTGTTCTCGCGGGCGGTCGCGGTGAACTCCAGCACCTGGCAACTCTCGACCATCGCCGGGCCCGCGATCGGCGGCCTCGTGTACCTCGCGGGACCGGACGTCGTGTACGCGTCGGTGGCGGGACTGCTGGCGACCGCTTTCCTGTTCGTCGTCGGCGTGAAGACGGAAAAGCCGGCGCGGCCGGACACGCCGGACACCTGGCACACGCTGCTGGAGGGCCTGCGCTTCGTGTGGCGCAAGAAGGTGATCCTCGGCGCGGTGTCGCTCGACCTGTTCGCCGTGCTGTTCGGCGGCGCGGTGGCGCTGCTGCCGGCCATCGCGAGCGACATCCTGCACGTCGGTCCGGACGGCTTCGGCTGGCTGCGCGCGGCGCCGGGCATCGGCGCCGCCGTGATCGCGCTGGCGCTGGCCTGGCGGCCGATCACCCGCCACGTGGGCGCGATGATGTTCGCGGGCGTCGCGGTGTTCGGCGTCGCGACGGTCGTGTTCGGCCTGTCGACGAACTTCGCGCTCTCGCTGCTCGCGCTCGTGGTCATCGGCGCCTCCGACATGGTGAGCGTCTACATCCGCCACATGCTGGTGCAGCTCGAGACGCCCGACGCGATCCGCGGCCGCGTCAGCGCGGTCAACGCCGTCTTCATCGGCGCCTCCAACGAGCTCGGCGACTTCGAATCCGGCGTCACGGCGGCGTGGTGGGGGCTGAAGCCCGCGGTCGTCGTGGGCGGCGTCGCGAGCGTCGCCATTGCCGGGCTCTGGATGCGCTGGTTCCCGGCGCTCCGGCGCATCGACGAGTTTCCGCAGCCCCGGTAGCCGCTTGACCCGGGAACGGCGTAGCTGTATATGCGTACAGTATGCGCCCGATCCCTGACAAGACCCGCGGAGCGCTCTCGAACCGCACCGGGCGCTTCGAGGCGCTCACCGTCGAAGCCGTGGACGACGGCTGGGACATTGCCGACGAGGCGCTGCCGCCGGTCCAGACGACGGTGCAGGCCGAGCCCGCGACGAGCGTCATCACGCGCAACAACTCGCCGGACATTCCCTTCGACCTGTCGATCAATCCGTACCGCGGATGCGAGTCAGGTTGCAGTTACTGCTACGCCCGGCCGAGTCACCAGTACCTGGGCCTTTCGGCCGGCCTCGATTTCGAAACGCGGCTCTTCTACAAGAAAGATGTGGCGGCTCACCTGCGGGAGGAGCTGAACCGCCGGGGTTACCGTCCCAGCGCAATCAATCTGGGTGCCAATACGGATCCTTATCAGCCTATCGAGCGCAGGTTCGGCGCTACCCGCGCGATCCTGGAAGTGCTTGCAGAGAGTCATCATCCCGTCACGATCGTGACCAAGCACGCCCTTGTCGCCCGCGATATCGACATCCTTTCGCGGCTGGCCGCGGAACGACTGGTCAAGGTGTTTGTCAGTGTCACCACGCTGGATGACGAACTGAAGCGGCGCATGGAGCCGCGCGCGGCTTCGCCGAGGGCGCGGCTCGCGGCGATTGGCCGGCTGGCGCAGGCGGGTATCCCGGTCGGGGTCATGTATGCGCCGGTCGTGCCCGCCATCAACGACCACGAGCTCGAGGCCGTCCTCGAGGCCGCGGCCGCGGCGGGCGCCGGGACGGCGGGTTATGTCCTCTTGCGGCTGCCGGGCGAAGTGAGGGATCTCTTCTTTGAGTGGCTCGACCTGCATTTCCCCGACCGGGCGCAGAAGGTGCGCCATCGAATCCGCGAGTTGCGCGGCGGGCGCGACAACGACCCGCGCTTCGGGCAGCGCATGCGCGGCCAGGGCCCCTGGGCGGCGCTCCTGCGCCGGCGTTTCGAGGCCGCCTGCCGCAAGCACGGGCTCGGCAGCCACCGCGACCACCCGCTCAGCACGGATCTTTTCAGGCCGCCAACCCGCTCTCCGGGACAGATGGAACTGTGGTGACCCGGGCGTATACTCCTTGATCGCGGGGAGCGCATTTCGAGGAGGACTCTCATGATGCGCCTGACATTCCGGTCGATGCAGCGCGCGGGCACGGGCGCCGCGACGCTCATGCTGCTCTCGGGTTGCATGACGGCGCAGCTCGACGAGAACCGCAGTCTCTCGACCTCGATCGCCTCCCATGAAGCGGTCGTGCTGCTGGCCAAGCCGCACGTCGAGGGCATTTCCGCCGAGGACGAGTTCATGGACTGCGTCGGCGAGAAGATGACGCGGGAGACCGGCATCCAGGTCCGGCCGAACGACGAGTTCGTCGATTCGATGTTTCCGTGGCTCGAGCCGTCCACCGCCCCGCAGCGGCCGGAGGGCGTGACCAAGCTGCTCTCGAAGGACGTCGTCGCCGACCGCATCGCCCAGAGCGGCGTGCGCTACATCGTCTGGGTGGACGGCAACACGCGTCAGACCGATAGCGGCGGCTCCATCACCTGCACGCTCGGACCGGCGGGCGGCGGCTGCATCGGCTTCGGCTGGTGGGAAAAGGAATCCGACTACGAAGCCACGGTCTGGGACCTCAACACGGCCCGTACCGCGGGCTCGGTGACGACCAACGTCACCGGCACCTCGGCCCTCGTCGGCGTGATCCTCCCGCTGCCGTTCATCGCGCGCGTGCAGGGCACCGCCTGCGACCGGCTCGCGGGCCAGCTCAGTGCCTTCCTGAAGGGCGAGGACATCCCGGCGCAAGCCGCGGGCACCTGACCGGCCAGCGCGTAGCCGGCGGGTGAACCAAAGCCGGGAACCGGGCCTCCAAGATGGAACAGCAGATCCGTTGCCGGCTGCCCGTTCAACGGGCCCGGCAGGGAGATTGAGATGAGATCCACTCGCATTTTGCATGCCATTGCCGTCGCGGCAGCCCTGGGGATCCTGGTCGGCTGCATGACCCAGCAGTCGTCGCAGCGCTCGGGCGGCAGCTCCGGGTCGTCGGGCGGCGAGCAGTCGGGCGGCGGCGGCTCCAGCGGCGGTGGTGGCTCGTCCGGCGGCGGGGGGTCCAGCGGTGGAGGCGGCTCGTCCGGGGGCGGTGGTTCCGCGGGCGGCGGTTCCTCCGGGGGCGGCGAAGGCTCGGCGGGTGGCAGCAGCGGCGGGGGCGGCTCGACGTCGGAGTTTCCCGCGGAAAGCGAGAGTTCGGCCGGCACGTCCGCGCCGATTCCCATGCCGGGCGAGGAAGGTGGCGGCGGCGGTTCGCAAGGCAGCGCGAGCGGTGGCGGCGAAGGCGGGCAGCAGTCCGAGTCCGGGTCTTCGGGCGGTGCGAGCGGCGGGCAGGGACCCGAGGCCGGCACCTCCGGCGGTGCGAGCGGCGGCCAGACCGCCGATGGTCGTCCCTGCGTCAGCACGGATGACCCGAACACGACCGAAGACGATGGCGGGCTCGAGGTCGAAGGTTGCGTGAACCCGCAGGTCGGCGGCCTGCCGGGCGGATTGCCGGGCAGCCTGCCCGGCGGATTGCCGGGTGGCCAGCCAGGCGGAGCGCCGGGCGAGCCCGGTGCCGGCGCTGGCGCGGGCGGTGCCGGCGGCGTGCCGGGCATGCCCGGCTTGCCGGGGTCGCAGGGTGCCGGTACGGGCAGCGGCAACCCCGCGGGGGGTGCCGCGGGCGGCGCAGCCGGTGGCGCAGCGGGCGGCGCAGCCAGCGGTGCAGCGGGCGGCGGCGAAGGCGCTGCGGCCGGCGGTACGACGGGCAGTGCGGGCGGTGGCACCGGCGATCAGGGCCAGTCCGGCGGCGCGGCGGGCCAGGGACCGGTGGCCGGCGGCGGAGGGGCGAGCCGCAGCGAGCAGATCGGCCGGCGGCTCGATGAAACCTTCGGTACGTTCGACGCCACGGTTCGCACGGCCCAGGCGGACATCGCGCGCGAGCGGGAAGCGGCGGGCGGCGGTTCCGGCGGCAGCGGGCCGGGCGGCGAGGACGAGGCCGGCAGCGGCGGCGACGGCGGCGAGGGTGACGGCGGGCAGCGGCGCGAGGGCAGCCTCGAGTCGACCGGTGGCGCCGGCGAGGGCGAGGGCGAGGGCGGCAGCGCCGATGGCGAGAGTGGCGCGGGCGGCGCGCAGGAAGGCGGGCCTTCCAGCCAGCAGGGCGGCGTCGGCGGCGGCAACGTCGGCGGCCAGGGTCCGAGCACGATCCCGGCCGACATCCCGGACGGCAGGGACGACGACATCGTCGCCCGGCAGATCCGCGAGGCGGCAATGAAGGAGACGGACCCGGAATTGCGCGAGGCCCTCTGGGAGGAATACCGTCGCTACAAGAAGGGGCGCTGAGGTTTCATCGTGGCATTGATGACGCGCAGGATCGGTCTCGGGTTGCTGCTCGCGGGCGCGCTGGCCGCCGTCGGCTGCGTGAAGGAAACGCGCCCGGTGCCGGTGCTGCAGGCGATGCAGGCGACGGCCGAGGTCCCGGCGGAGCAGCTGCTCGACGTCGGCGTGCACATCCTCGACCCGGGCATCCCGCCCGAGGTGGAGGACGACCCGGAGCTGCAGGACAAGCAGCGCATCTGGCCGGACATCCGCCGCGCCGAGGCGCGCTACATCGCCATGCAGCTGCGCGACACGCTGGAGGATACCGGCCACTGGGGCGCGGCGCGGGTCGTGCCGGCGACGGTCAGTTCCTTCGACCTCACGGTCGACGGCAGGATCCTCGAATCGAACGGCGCGTACCTGAAGCTCGAGATCACGGCGCGCGACGCCACCGGCAAGCTGTGGATCGAGAAGAAGGAATACGAGGGCCGCGCGGACACGCGCGTGTACCGCGAGAACTACACGGCCGACCGCGACCCGTTCGAAAACGTCTACGTCGCGATCGCAAATGACCTGCTCGCCGCGCGCAACCTCAGGAGCGGCGCCGAGCTCGCCAACGTCCGGCGGGTCAGCGAGCTGCGTTTCGCCGCCGATTTCGCGCCGGTCGCCTTCAGCGAGTACCTGTCGCTGAACAAGCGCACCGGCGAGTACAAGGTGCTGCGCCTGCCGGCCGAGGACGACGTGCTGGTCAGGCGCATCGACCAGATCCGCGATCGCGACTACGGCATGATCGACACGGTCAGCGAGAACTACGCGGCCTTCAGCGAGCGCCTCGAGGAGCCGTACACGAGCTGGCGCAGCTACACCTACGACGAGATCACGGCCGAGGAGAAGCTCAAGGCGCAGGCGCGCAACCGCATGATCCTCGGCGCCGCCGCGGTCGCCGCGGCCGTCTTCATTCCCGACAGCTGCCAGGGCGGCAGCAACTGCGACCGGATCGCGGATGCCGCCCGCTACGGCGGTGTCGCCGCCGGCGTCGCCGGCGTGATCAGCGGCTACAAGAAGCGTGAAGAGGCCAAGATCCACACCGAGTCGATCAAGGAAATTTCCGGCTCGTTCCAGACCGAGGCCGCGCCGCTGGTCGTCGACGTCGAGGGGCGCACGCTGCGCCTGACCGGCACCGCCGAGCAGCAGTACGAGGAATGGCGCCGGCTGCTGCACGAACTCTACAAGGAAGAGACCGGGCTGGTGCCCACGGCGCCGGCCGCCCCTGCCGCCGACGCCAAGGCGACCGCCGCGCCATCGAGCGGCACGGGTTGATCCCCGATGAAGGAGCTGACCCCCGGGCTCGAACTCGGCGCCCGGTTCGTGCTGGTGCGACGGATCGGCCGCGGCGGCAGCGCGGAAGTGTGGCTCGCGGTCGATCGCGCGCGCGGCGAGCGCGTCGCGCTCAAGTTCCTCGACGACGCCGTCGCGGATGACGCGGCCCGCGTCGCGCGGCTCGAGGACGAGGTCGCGCGCGCGCAGGGACTGCCCGCCGCGCACGTGGTCCAGGTCCACGGGATCGAGCGCGTGGGCGGGCGGACGTTCCTGGTCATGGAGTTCCTCGAGGGCGGCGACCTCGGGCAGCTGCGCGGCCGTTCCTTCGAGAGCTGGTCGGCCGCGGCCGACGGCGTCGCCGCGGCGCTCGAGGCGCTGCACGCCGCGGGCCTCGTGCACCGCGACCTCAAGTGCTCGAACGTGTTCCTGGACGCCGCCGGCCGGGCCAGGCTGGGTGATTTCGGCCTCGCCGCGCTCGTCGGCGCGCCGCCCGCGGGCGGCTCGCCGTACAACGCGAGCCCCCAGCAGCTGCGCGGCGAGCCCGCCTCGCCCGCAGACGACCTCTACGCTTTCGGCGCGCTGCTCTACGAGCTGATCGCGGGGCATCCGCCCTGGTACCCGGAGATCACGCGCGACCGCGTGCTGCACGAGCCCGTGCCGCCGCTGCTGCCGCGCGGCGAGGTGCCGGTCGCCGTGCGCGACCTCGCGCTGCGCCTGCTGGCGAAGTCCGTGAGCGAGCGGCCGCCCACGGCGGCTGCCGTGCGCGCGCGGCTCGCCGCCGCTTCGGCCGACGAGGGCGGCACGATCGCGCCGCTGATCCACGAGGCGCCGGCCGCGCCGGCGCGCGGCGGCTTCCCGCGCCGGCTGCCGCTCGCGCTCGCGGTCCTGGCCGCGCTAGCGGTCGGCGCCGCGTTGCTGCTGCCGGACGAGGGCGGCGACGACTCGGAGTTCGCCCGCAAGGCGCGCGTCGAGGCCGAGCAGGCGGATCGCGCCCGGCAGACCGAAGAGCAGCAGCGCCAGGCGCGCGCAGCGTCGCGCGACCAGGCGGCGGCCGCGCGCGACCGATTCGACACGGCGTTCAAGGCGCTGGACGCGCGCGCGGCGTCGCGCTGGGCGACGGCCGGGTTCGCGCAGGCGCGCGACGGCGGCGCGAGGGCCGCGCAGCATTTCGCGGTCGGCGAGTACGGGGATGCCGCCCGGCTCTGGGACGAAGCCTCGGCGCGCCTGGCCGCGCTCGACAAGGCGCTGCCGGAGGCGCTGGCCGCGGCGACGAAGCGCGGGCAGGAGGCGCTGGCCGCGGCCCGCACGGGCGCTGCCCGCGAGGCCTTCGGCCTCGCGCTCGCGATCCAGCCGAACCATCCGCCGGCGGCCGCCGGGCTTGCGCGTGCCGGCCGGCTCGACGACGCGCTCGCGCTGATCGACGCGGCGCAGCGCGACGAGCAGGCCGGCCGCGGTTCCGCGGCGGAGGCGGGCTACCGCAAGGCGCTCGCGATCGACGCCGCCGTGCCCGGCGCGCAGGCCGGGCTCGACCGACTGGCCGCGAGCCGCAGCGCCGATGCGTTCTCGGTCGCCATGTCGCGCGGCTTTGCCGATGCCGCGGCGGGCCGCAATGACGCCGCACGCGCGGCCTTCAACCAGGCGCTGACGCTGCGGCCCGGCTCGCGCGAGGCGCGGGACGCCCTCGCCGCGCTCGACCAGGGCCAGCGGGCATCGGCGCTCGACATGCTCACCGCGCGCGCGCGCGCCGCGGAGGGCGAGGAGCGCTGGGACGAGGCGCTCGAGGCCTGGCGCGAGGCCGCGGGGCTCGAACCGACGCTGGAGGCGGCGCGCGACGGCCTGGCGCGCGCCACGCCGCGCGCGGAAATGCAGCGCCGCATCGACGCTCTCAATGCAGCGCCCGAGCGCCTGTGGGACCCGGCCGGCCGCGCGGAAGCGAAGAGCCTCGTCGCGACGGCCGCCACCACCGGCAACCCGCGCGAGCGGCTCGCCGCCTCGGCGCGCGAGCTCGAGCGCCTCGCGCAGGCGGCGGAGCGGCCCGTGCGGCTCCGGCTCGAGTCCGACGGGCAGACCCAGATCGCGATCTACCGCGTCGGCCAGTACGGCAGCTTCGCGAGGCGCGACGTCGAGTTGCTGCCGGGCCGGTACACGGTGGTCGGCACGCGCACCGGGTATCGTGACGTGCGGCGCGAGGTGGTGCTGCCGCCGGGCGCGGAGCCCGCGGCGGTGGTCGTCCAGTGCGAGGAGCCCATTTGAAGGATCTCTGGCTCGAGGAACCGCTCGGCGCGCGCAGGATTCTGCCGTCCGAGATGCCGCTGACCGTCGGCGGCCCGGGCGCGGGCGTGGTGGTGCCGGGCTGCGGGCCGGGCGAGGTCCGCGCGCGCGTCGCGCTGACGACGCAGGGCCTGGTCGTCACGCCGGAACCCGGTGCCGGGTCCGGCGCGCTCGACGGCGTCGAGATCGCGCTCGAGGAGCGGGAAGGACGGACGACGATCGTCGTCCGCCACGGCGGCGTCGCGAACGTGACGCGCCCGCCGGCGTTCGCGAGCCGGGCCGCCGACGAGGCGGCGGGCGATCGCCAGCCGATCGAGGTCGTGGCCTGGGAGCCGCGCGCCGCAACCGCCGCGTCGCGCCCCCGCGCACCGCGGGACCGCGTCGCCTGGCTGCGCTGGGGCGGCATCGCCGCGGCCGCGGTGATCCTGCTGTTCCTGTTCTACGCGCCGGCCGTCGAGGTCGCCTCCGATCCGGCGGTCGACTTCGACGACGTGGATTTCGTCGGCACGGGGCTCGACCTCGGCTTCGGCGGCCGCTACCTCGTGCCGCCGGGCGACTACGAGCTGGTGGTGGAAGCCGAGGGCTACGCGCCGGCGCGTCGCGCGGTGCGCGTGGCCCGCCAGTCCGGCCAGCGCTACGTCGTCGCGCTCGAGCGCCTGCCCGGCCTCGTCGCCATCGACACCGGCGGCATCGAGGCGACGCTCGCCGTCGACGGCGTCACGATCGGCAAGCTGCCCGGCGAGCACGAGCTGCGGGCCGGCACGCGCGAACTCGCGATCCTGGCGCCGCACCACGCCGAGGAGCGCCTGCGGCTCGAGGTGGCGGGCGGCGGCGAGCGCCAGGAACTCAAGGTCGCGCTGAAGCCGACGTTCGCCCGCGTGACGGTGAGTTCGGTGCCCGCGGGCGCGACCGTGTGGGCGGACGACCGAGAGCTCGGCACGACGCCGCTCGAGACCGAGCTCGATGCCGGCCGCTACACGCTCGCCCTCGTGCACCCGGAGTTCCGGCGCTTCGAAAGCCCGATCACGGTGGTCGCGGGCCAGCCGCTCGCCATCGGGCCGGTCGAGCTCGGCATGCCCGACGGCCGACTGACCGTGCAGAGCCGGCCTTCCGGCGCGGACGTCAGCATCGGCGGGCGCTATCGCGGCCGCACGCCGCTGACGGTCGGCGTGCCGCCCGGCGTGCCGCAGGAAGTGCTGCTGACGCTGGCCGGCCACGCGCCGGCGACGCAGTCCGTCGCCGTCGAGAGCCGCGCCGAGCGCCGCATCGCGGTGGACCTGGTCGCGGTCCTCGGCGACGTGCGCGTCACCGGCCAGCCGGCCGACGCGATCCTCTACGTGGACGGCGCTTCGCGCGGCCCGGCCAACCAGACGCTGTCGCTGTCCGCGGCGCCGCACGTGATCGAGGTGCGCAAGGCCGGCCTCGAGCCGTTCCGCGTCACGGTGACGCCGCGCGAAGGGCAGACCCAGGTCGTGGAGTACGCGCTGAAGACCGCGGGCGAGGCGCGCCTCGCCGGCATGCCGGCCACGCGCACGACCTCGCTCGGCCAGGTGCTCGTGCTGGCGAACGGGGGTCGCTTCACGATGGGCAGCCCGCGCCGCGAGCCGGGCCGCCGCTCGAACGAGGCCGAGCGCCAGGTCGAGCTGCGCCGGCCGTTCTACATCGGCCGTTTCCAGGTGACGAACCGCGAGTACCGCGAATTCAAGGCGGACCATCTCTCCGGCATCTTCAAGGACGAGACGCTGGACCTCGAGCGCCAGCCCGTCGTGCGCGTTTCCTGGCAGGAGGCGGCCGCCTTCTGCAACTGGCTCTCGCAGCGCGAGAAGCTGCCGCCCGCGTACGCGCGCAACGGCGATCGCTACGAGCTCATCGAGCCCGCGACCACCGGCTATCGCCTGCCGACCGAGGCCGAGTGGGAGTTCGCGGGGCGTTTCGACGGCGCCCGGGCGACCCGCAAGTACCCCTGGGGCAACGACCTGCCGGTGCCCGCGCGCGCCGGCAACTGGGCCGACGCGTCGGCCATCTACATGGTGCCGGTCACCATCACCGGATTCGACGACGGCTTCCGGGCCTCCGCGCCGGTCGGCAGCTTCGCGGCCAATCCGCTCGGGCTGCACGACCTGGGCGGCAACGTGCTCGAGTGGACCACGGACCGCTACTCGATCTACGTCGTCGGGCCCGACTATCTCTCGACCGACCCGGTCGGGCCGAAGACTGGCGACAGCTACGTGATCCGCGGCGCGGGCTGGATGACCGGCAAGGTGCCGGAGCTGCGCCTCGCCGTGCGCGAGTCCGGCACGGCGGGCCGGCCCGACCTCGGCTTCCGGATCGCGAGGTACGCCGAGTGAACGCGCGGCGAATCCTCGTCCTGCTCGCGGCCGCGGCCTGCGCGGCGGCGGCCGCAGCCATCGAGCCGCCGCCGCAGGAGCCGCCGCCGCAGGACCCGCCGCCGGAGGAGCCGGCGGCGCCGGATGCCGGCACGGACGCGGAAGCACCTGCGGAGGACGCCGCCGGGCCCGCGCCCGCCGCGGAGGAGAAAGACGAGGAGACCCTGCCGCCGCTGCCGCCCGACGCGGCGCCGGCCGGGCCGCCGCCGCAGCGCTTCAATCCCACCGAGAAGGTGCGCGCCGACTTCCCGGTCTCGTTCCCGATCGACATCTGAGGACAAGAATGAAAACGCGTTACCCGAAGGAGTTCCTCTACAGCCTGGGCTCGCTGCTCGCGGCGACCATCGTGATCCACGCGATCTGGACCGCGTGGGTGCGGCCGAACGCGCAAGCCGTCCTCACCGTGCAGGCCGAGGCGATGCGCAAGGATCCCAATTTCGTGTCCGAGCGCTCGTTGTTCGTGATCATGAAGGACTGGGAGCAGGAGAGCTGCGTGATCCTCATGATCTGGGCGCTCGCGATCATCGCCTTGAAGAACGGCTCGACGCGGCGCGAACAGGAGCTGATCGACGGCGACCCGGTGCGCGTCCCGGAGGGCATGCGCATCCTGCCTGAGGACACGCGCGAGTACGTGCGCCAGCTCGAGACGCTGCCGCCGGCGCAGCAGCAGTCGCTGGTCGTGCGCGCCTCCAAGGCGGCATTGGCGCGATTCGGCGCCACGCGCAACGTCCAGGACGTCAGCGAGGCCGGGCACGCCGTCTGCGCCGCGGAGGCCGAGCGGCTCGACTCCGAACTTTCGATGCTCCGGTACATCGCCTGGGCGATCCCGGCGATCGGCTTCATCGGCACGGTGCGGGGCATCGGCGATGCGCTGTCGCAGGCGCACAAGGCGGTGACCGGCGACATCTCGGGCGTGACCGAGGGCCTCGGCGTCGCGTTCAACTCGACGCTGGTCGCGCTGCTCCTGTCGCTGGTCCTGATGTTCCTGCTGCACCAGCTGCAGCTCGCGCAGGAGCGCCTCGTGCTCGACGCCGAGACGTACCTCGACAACAAGCTGCTGCGCAACCTGCAGGTGCGTTGAGATGGCGACGCTCGGCATTGAGGTCGTGGACGCTGCGCTCGTCGCCGTGCGCGAAGGCGCGTGCGTCGCCTCGAGCCCGGGCGTCGCGCTGCTCGCGCCCGAGGGCCTCAAGGTCGGCGAGCCGGCCGCCGCCGCGCAGCGGCTGCAGCCGGTGCTCGCGGCGGACCGCTTCTGGTCGGATCTCGCGGTGGACTCCCACGCGGGCGGCGCCGGCGTGACGCTGTCGCACGCGGACCTCGCGCACGCGCACCTGGCCGACGTCTGGCGCCGGGTCGCGGCCGCGGGCGACGAGGCGGTCTTCGCGCTGCCGGGCTCGATGCGGCTGCACCAGGCCGGGCTCCTGCTCGGCATCGCGCGGCGCATCGGGCTGCCGGTCGCCGGCGTCGTCGATTCCGCGGTCGCCGCCTGCGCGGGACTGCCGGCGCGCGCCGCCGTGCTGCACCTCGACGTGCACCTCTACCAGTCCGTGCTGACGATCCTGGAAGGCGCGACGACGCTGCGCCGGCGGCGCGTCGAGATCGCGCCGCGGGCCGGGCTCAAGGCGATGTACGGCGCCTGGGCGCAGCTCGTCAGCGAGGCGATGGTGCGCCGCACGCGCTTCGACCCGCTGCATCAGGCGGCCACCGAGCAGCAGCTCTACGAGCGCCTGCCCGGCTGGCTCGGCGGGCTGGCGGCGGCCGACTCCATCGATGTCTCCATCGACACGCCCGCGGGCAGCTTCGCCGCGACAGTACGCTGCGAGCAGTTCACGCTGGCGGCCGAGGCCTGGTACGCGCAGGTCGCCGAGCTCGTGCAGGCGGGCTACCGGTCCGAACGGCCGACGACGCTGGTGCTCGGCGCGCGTGCCGCTCGCCTGCCGGCGCTGGCCGCGCGCCTGGCCGCGCTGCCGGGCATCGAGGTGCTCGAGCTGCCGGAGGCCGCCGCCGCTGCCGCGGCGGCGGAGCGGGTCGCCGAGATCGGCCCGGGCGATCCGCCGCAGCTCGTGACGGCGCTGGCCCGCCGTCACGCCGCGGCGGGGGGAGCGCAGCGCCGCGAGGACGGCCAGCCCGCGACCCACGTGGTGCTCGAGGGCCGCGCGCACGCGATCGACGAGCGCCCGCTCGTGGTCGGCCTCGGCGAGGGCGCCGGCCGGCGGATCGCGCTCGGCGGCAGCGGCGAGGGCGTCTCGCGCGCGCACTGCACGCTCCTGCGCGAAGGCGGCCGCACGATCGTGCGCGACCACAGCCGCTACGGCACGTTCCTGAACGGCGAGCGCGTGGACGGCGAGTCCGAGGTCGGCGCGGGCGACCGGCTGCGCGTCGGCAGCCCGGGCTTCGTGCTCGAGCTGGTGGCGGTGGACTGAGATGGCGCGGCGCCAGACCACGACGTTCAGCATGTCCTTCCTGGACGTCATCTCCTGCGGTTTCGGCGCCGTCGTGCTCTTCTACACCATCATCGCCGCCCAGGCGGGGCTGTACCGCATCCAGGAGAACACCGACCTGTCCGCCGAGGCGCGCCGCCTCGAGCAGGAGGTGCTGGAGGGCTACAAGCAGCTCGCGGAGCTGCGGAACGCCCTGGAGTCCACCGAGGACCGCACCGACCGGACCGCCGGTCGCGCGCGCGAGATCCTGGAGAAGCTGCGCGCGACCGAGGAGGAACTCTCGCGCTACGAGCACGACACGCTGGCGCGGCGCGAGAGCCTCGAGCGGCTGAAGGCGGACCTGAAGCAGCTCGAGGAGGGCACGCGGCGACTGCGCGAGACCGCGCCGCCCGAATCCGTGCCGGCGCCGCTCGACCGCGAGCAGCTCGTGACGCTCCGCGTCGACGGGCGGCGCGTGCTCGTGCTGGTCGATTCCTCGGCGAGCATGCTCGACGAGACGCTCGTGAACGTCATCCGCCTGCGCAACATGCCGCCCGAGCGGCGCATCGCCTCGCCCAAGTGGAAGCAGGCGGTCAACACGGTCGAGTGGGTGGCGGCGCGCCTGCCGGACTCGACGCAGTTCCAGGTCTACGCCTTCGACACCGCGCCGCGGCCCGTGGTCGAGGGCACGGCCGGGCGCTGGCTCAGCAAGAACGACGCAAGCCAGGTCGAGGCCGCGCTGCGCGCGCTCAGGCGCACCGCGCCGACCGGCGGCTCCAGCCTGCAGAACGCCTTCGCCGTGATCCGCCAGCTCGACCCGGCGCCGGACAACGTGATCCTGGTCACCGACGGGCTGCCGACGCAGGGCGACAAGCCGCCGCTGATGCGCACGCTCGTGACGATGGAGCAGCGCGAGGACCTGATGCAGGACGCGGTCAAGTCGCTGCCGCCTTCGGCCCCGCCGATCAACATCGTGCTGCTGCCGATGGAAGGCGACCCGTCGGCGCCGATCTACTTCTGGCGGCTCGCGCGCGCGACCGGCGGCGGCTTCCTGAGCCCGGCGAGGGACTGGCCGTGAAGCGGCGCACGCGGCGCGACACCGAGACCTTCAGCATGTCGTTCCTCGACTGCATCTGCTGCGGCTTCGGGGCGATCATCCTGCTGCTGGTGCTGAACGAGTTCGGCGAGCCGATCGCGCTCGAGAAAAGCAAGCAGGACCTCGACCAGCAGATCGTGAAGATGGAGAAGGAGCTGTTCGACATCCGCGGCATGGCGGTGGTGCTCGAGCGCGAGCTGCGCGAGCGCATCGCGACGCTCACCGAGGAGCAGCGCCGCCTGTCCCGGCTGCAGGGCGACCTGTCGATGATCGAGGGCCAGCACAAGGCCAGCACGGAGGAAGAGGACGCCCTGAAGAAGCTCACCGAGACGCTCGCGACCGCCCGCCGCTCGCTGATCGACGAGTCGGAGGAACTGGAGCGGACCGGCCGCCGCCGCGTGTTCGAGCAGCCGGTGGCGGGCGTGCCGATCGACAGCGAGTACGTCATCTTCATCGTCGACACCTCGGGCTCGATGCAGTCGCAGAACTGGCGCTATGCCGAGCAGAAGCTCGCCGAGGTGCTGAACATCTACCCGAAGCTCAAGGGCATCCAGGTGATGGACGACGAGGGCGGGTACATGTTCTCCGAGTACCGCGGCAAGTGGATCCCGGACTCGCCGGCGCGCCGCAAGGCGATCCTCGACCGCTTCCGCAACTGGCAGGCGTTCTCGAACTCGAGCCCGTCCGAGGGGATCATCGCCGCGGTGCGCACGTTCTGGGCCAAGGACCGGCCGATCAGCATTTACGTGTTCGGCGACGAGTTCACCGGGCCCTCCATCCAGGAGGTCGTGGACACGGTGGACCGGATCAATCGCGCCGCCGGCGGCGAGCGGCTGGTGCGCATCCACTCGCTCGGCTTTCCGATCCCGGGCCAGTATCCTCAACACACGAGCATGCGGTATGCGACGCTGATGCGCATACTGTCCGCCCGCAACGGCGGGGTGTTCGTCGGTCTCCCGGAAGGGCAGGCCGCCGCCATCCGACGGAGCAGATGATGACGATGAAGCCGCACTGCCGCGCCGCGCTCGCCGCCCTGTGCCTCGGCCTGGCGGCCGGGTGCACGTCCACCCGGCTCGAGACGCGGGCCGCGCTGCCGCCGCCGCTGCTCGAGCAGCTGCCCGTGCGCGTGGGCGTGTACTACTCGCAGGAATTCCGCGAGTACGTGCACCGGGAGACGCGCACGAAGATCGACTACGAGGTCACGCTCGGCCCCGCGCACGTGACCAACCTCGACTGGCTGCTGAAGGCCATGTTCCGGGACGTCGTGCACGTGGACGACCCGGCGCGGATCGCGCAGGTCTCGCCGCCGCTGACGCTGGTGCTCGAGCCGAAGTTCGAGGAATTCTCCTTCCTGACCCCGAAGGACGTGGCGGGCGAGGCCTTCATCGTCACCATCCGCTACCTGCTGACGGTGTACGACGGCGCCGGCGCGCGCGTGGATTCCTTCGCGTTCACCGGCTACGGGCGCGAGAAGGCGCGCACGCTCGCGAGCAAGGAACCGCTCGCGGTCGCGACCCAGCGCGCGATGCGCGACGCGGGCGCGAAGATCGCCGTCGAGCTGACCGACCAGGAATCCGTGCGACTGCTGCTGCGCGGCGCGGGCAGCCCGCTGCCGGCCTCGCCGCCGCAGCCGCCGGACACGTTGCAGCCGCAGCCTGAGCCGTTCTCGCCGGCGCAGATCCCGCCGACGACCGGCGACCGGACACCGGGCAACCGTTGGCCCGTCGGGCAGAAGGATCCGGAGGCGCCCGCGGATGCGCCGGCGGATTCACCGGCCACGGACGCGCCGGAGGTCCCGCCGGCACCTGGGGAACCGCCGCCGTCAGGTCCCGGGGACTGAAACCGGCTCGGCTGCGGGTGACTAGGCTGCAGGCGGCTCGGCTGCGGGTGACTCGGCTGCGGGCGGCTCAGCCGCGGGTGGCGGAAGCTCGGCCGATTCCTGGGGCGGCTCCTCGCCCGAAAACTCCTCGTACCACTCGCCGGTGAAGGTGACGCCGGCGGTCACCGCCGGCCTGCCGTCGGCAAAGCGCGGGCTGTAGATCGCCTTCGACACCGCGCGCTGCGAGAGCCCGACCTGATCTTCGTTCATGTTGGTGGAGACGACGGTGATGTCGCGCGGCAGGCCGTCTTCCGCCACCACGAAACTGAAGACCGTCTTGCGGATGACGTACTTGCCCGACAGCGTGTTCAGGCCGCGGCTCGCCGAAACCGGCGGCCGGTAGAAGACCATGCGCGGCGCGCGCAGCGGATGGCCCACGAGCGGGTCGGCGGCGGCCTGGGCGTCGAGGATCGCGTTGGCCTCGGTGTAGTAGGGCATGGACATCGCCGGCCGCGAGGTCGCCTGGAACCAGTCGCCGAGCTCGATCAGCGTCCGCGCCATCAGGTCAGGCGGCGGCTGCGGCGTCGCGCGCATCAGCTCGAGCGCCTGCTGCACCGCCTTGAGGCCCGTGCGGTCGGCCGCGGGCGGCGGGACGCGCGATTCCCGGTGCACCTTGCCCACCATTTCGCCGGTGACTTCGTCACGCGCGGGCTGCTGGCTCTCGAGCGTCTCGGGATCCATCGTGTACTGCAGGCGGTGGCAGCGCGCGATGCCGGTGAGCGCCTGGACGGCCTCGGGGCTGTAACCGGGATTCGCGGCGAGCGCGGCGTCGCGCGCGCGCATATACATCATCCGCGCGGCGATGAACTCGCGCAGCCCCTCGTAGAAGCTCCCGAGCTCCAGCAGCGGCGGGATGGTGCGCACGTCGCCGTAGCCGTAGTTCTGCTCGGCGATCTTCAGCGCGTACATGTATTCCCGCTCGGCCCCGCCGTAGTCGCTGATCGCGTACTTGGTGTCCGCGGCCAGCTTGATCAGCGGAAGCTGCTGCAGGTTGAACAGCCCGTCGGCGCGCCGGCTGACGGCCAGCGCGCGCTCGTAGAGCTCGGCCGCCGCCGGGTACTGCTCCTGGGCCGCGAACACGGCGCCCAGCCCGGCGAGCGGTACGACGAGCCGGCGCGACGAGATGCCCTGCGTGGCTTCCAGCATGTCGAGGGATTTGCGGTAGCTGTCGCTGGCGCCGGCATAGTCCCCGAGCTGGTACTGCGTGGCGCCGAGGTTGTTGTAGGCGATCGGCAGCTCGTAATCGGGATCCTCGCCGTGTTCCGACAGTTCGACCACCTGCCGGGCGTAGGGCAGCGCCTCTTCGAAGCGCGACGCCTCGTACAGCGTCCGGAACTGCTGATAGGCCTCGATGCGCGAGTCCTGGGCGAGGATCCGCAGCTGCTGGCGCGCCACGGGCGGCTTCGCGGGCGTCTCGCCTGCGGTCGCCTCCGGCAGCTGGCGTTCGCCCCCGGCGGGCGGCGGGCCGGCGGGTGCCGCCTGGACCGGGGCGGGTTCGGCCGCCGCGGGTGTTTCCTGGGCCAGCGCCGCCGCGGGCACGGCGGTCAGCAAGAGGAGGGCGAGCACCGGGATCATGCTGCGACGATAGACCATTCCCGGCGGGCCGTGTTCCCCGCGCCCGTCGATCCAGTTCATCCGGAGCCGCCCTCGCGCTCGAACACCGCGATGAGCCCGCCCGCGCAGATGGCGAGCAGGGGATCGGTGATCTCGGCGGTCTGTCCCGGCAGCCAGGTCTGCAGCAGCTCGACGCCGAAGACTGCCGCGGCGACGAGGCTGGTCGCCGCGAGCAGGGACCGGCCCGTCTGCGCCGCCAGCCAGACCAGCATCCCGTTCGTGAAGCAGCGCAGGAACGTGTCCGCGAGGTTCGCCGCGCGATACTGCGTCAGCGATTCGCCGAAAGGCACCAGCGCGAACCGGTCCGGCGCGAGCTGGAAATCGAACGGCCAGAGCCCGGCCCAGGCCGTCAGCAGGAAGAGCGCCGTCGCCACCGCGCCCGCGGCACGCGCCGGCGGCAGGCTGGCCAGCGCGCGGGCGAGGGCGAGGGCCACGGCCATCCCTGCGAGTTCCTCGCGCTCGAGCGCGAGCCCGGCGAAGAGGATCCGGCCGGCGAGGATGGCGGCCATCGCGCCTGTCGCGAGCGTTGCTGCCCGCCCCGGCGCGATGCGGCCGCAGGCCGGCAGCAGCGCGAGCCAGGCGAGCGCGTGCAGCAGGAAGGCGGTGATCTCGAAACTCCCGCCTGCGAACAGCGGCGTGAACGCGGAGGCCCACTCGGCGGGGTCGAGGGCGGGCGCGAACGGCGCGAGCCGGTAGCCGATCCAGGCGAACAGCAGCGCGGCGGCGACCGGGTGCTGCAGCAGGCCCGCGAATCGGGAAGTCTGCAGGTTCCGCCGCGTGCGCGCGATCGCGAGCGCGAGGCAGGCGCCCGCGAACGCGCCCGCGGTGTTGCAGGCGAAATCGGCGAGGCTCGAGACGCGCCGGGTCTCGTAGAGCTGCGCAGTCTCGATCGCGAACGACATCGCGGCGCCGATCAGCGTCGCCGCGAGCGCCGCCAGCGTGCCGCCGAGGCGCGGCGCCAGCAGCCATGCGAGGCAGGCGCCGAGCGGCAGGTAGAGGAGCACGTTGGCCGCGACGTCGCTGCGCGTCGTGCCGGCACGCGGCAAGGCGCCGGTACGCGCCAGCGCTTCGGCGCCCTCGAGCGAGAAGCTGAAGGGATAGAGCGAGCCGAAGGCGATCAGGAAGGTGATGACGGCCAGCAGCAGGGCCGCGATCCGCCGGTCGCGCGCGATCACGCGCTCACCCGAGCCGCACGGAGCGGCGGAGCATCAGGATCTCCTCGTTGCCGAGCGCCCGGTGCGCTCCCGGCGGCAGGCGGCCGAGCTTGAGCGTGCCGAGCGCGACCCGCTCGAGGCTGCGGACCTTGATGCCCACGCGGGCGAACAGCCGGCGGATCTCGCGGTTCTGGCCTTCGGTGAGCGTCACCGACACGAGCGAAAGGTCGCCGCGCCGGCGGTCCCTCATGCGCTTCAGCACGCGCACCTGCCGCATGCGCGCGCGCTTGGCGCCGCCTTCGGGCGCGCCGGCGTCGGCGAGGAAGAGCCCCTTCGACAGCCGCGCGAGCGCTTCGTCGTCGAGGCTGCCCTGCACGGCGACGCGATATTCGCGGGTGATGCCCGAGCTCGGATGCGCCAGCCGGTGCGCGAGTTCGCCGTCGTTCGTGAGCAGCACCAGTCCCGTCGAGTCGGCGTCGAGCCGCCCGACCGGGTAGACGCGGTCACCGGGCGGCACCGCCTTGCGGACGAGGTCGACCACGTTGACCCGGCCGCCCGGGTCGCGCGCGGTCGAGATCACGCCCTTCGGCTTGTTCAGCATCAGGTACAGGCGCGGGCGCGACCGCCGGCCTGCGTCGGCGCCGAGGTCGATGACCTCGCCGTCGAGCTCGATCAGGTCACGCCGGGGATCGACCAGGCAGGGCAGCGCGTGGACCGGGCGGCCGTTGACGCGGATGCGCCCCGCGCGGACCGCGAACTCCACGTCGCGCCGCGAGGCGACGCCCGCGTCGGCGAGCACCTTTTGCAGCCGCTCGCCAACGGCCGCCGGCTCCGGTTCGGGCCGGGGGCGCGGTCGGGGTCGGTCGCGGAATCGGGGGTCGTGCATGATCCGGCTCGGGGGCAGGTGCCCCGAGCCCGATCATAGGAAATTCAGAAAAGGGGACGCACCCCTTTTCCGTGGATCAGCCGACCTTGGCGCCCGGCTTCAGCACCCAGACCTTGCACCAGCCGGCGGCCGCGACGTCCTTGCCCGGGAAGATGTTGCAGGGGCCGGCCGCGGCGCCCGCCTTGCCGGTGAACTGCATGCAGTTGGCGCAGTTCTGGCCCGGCTTGAAGTTCGGGTTCGCCTTCGGGTCCACGCGCTTGGCGTCGGCGACGTAGCCGAGCGACTTCGCCGTCGCGTCGGTCTCGGAGAGCATCTCGGCGTTGGCGGAGCGCGCCAGCAGCCCGGCGGCCGGCACGGCGGCGAGGCCTGCGATCGCGGTCTGCAGCAACTGCCTGCGGGAGAGCTTTTCGTCGGTCATCGGATATTCCTCGTGATGTGCGGTGCCACCTGCCCGCGCATTGTCGCAACTCCGCGGCGCGGTTGCTTCGAATGAGAACCATTCCTAAATCCGTGCCGACCCGTGTAAGTTGGGCGCCCGGGACGGCACGGGCGTCCGGCGGAGGATGAAATGCCCTTCAAGTTCCTGTTCGTGTCCTACGACGGCCTGATCGGCGACATCGCCTGGCAGGTGACCAAGGAAGGCCACGAGGCCAAGTACTACATCGAGCACGCGGAAGAGCGCGAAATCACGGCCGGCTTCGTGCCGCAGACGACGGACTGGCGCGCCGAGGTGGACTGGGCCGACGTCATCGTGTTCGACGACGTGCTCGGACACGGCACGCTCGCGGACGAGCTGCGGAAGAAGGGGAAGAAGGTCGTCGGCGGCACGCCCTACACCGACCGGCTCGAGGACGACCGCGGCTTCGGCCAGGCCGAGCTCAAGGCCGCGGGCGTCAACATCATCCCGCAGCAGGACTTCACCTCCTTCGACGACGCGATCGCCTTCGTGCGCGCGAACCCGAACCGCTACGTCATCAAGCCGAGCGGCGAGGCGCAGAACCTCAAGGGGCTCCTGTTCGTCGGCGAGGAGGAGGACGGGCGGGACGTGATCGAGGTGCTGGAGGACTACAAGCGCGCCTGGGCGAACCAGGTGCAGAGCTTCCAGCTGCAGCGGCGCGTCCTCGGCGTCGAGGTCGCGACCGGCGCCTTCTTCAACGGCCGCGAGTTCGTCTACCCGATCTGCGTCAACTTCGAGCACAAGAAGCTGTTCCCCGGCGACATCGGGCCCTCGACCGGCGAGATGGGCACGGCGATGTTCTGGAGCGAGCCGAACAAGATCTTCAACCAGACGCTGCGCAGGATGGAGCCGGCGCTCGCGCGCGAGGGCTACGTCGGCTACATCGACATCAACTGCATCGTCAACGCCAACGGCGTGTACCCGCTTGAGTTCACCGCGCGCTTCGGCTACCCGACGATCAGCATCCAGCAGGAGGGCCTGCTGACGCCGATGGGCGAGCTGCTGCACGGCCTGGCCGCCGGCACGCTGAACCGCGTGCGTGCGCGCAGCGGGTACCAGATCGGCGTGCGCGTCGTCGTGCCGCCGTTCCCCTACAACGATCCCAAGCGCTTCGAAACCAGTTCGAAGGACGCCGTGATCCTGTTCAAGACCAAGGCGCGCGAGGGCTTCCACCTCGAGGACGTCAAGCTCGTGAACGGCGAGTGGCTGGTCACCGGCACCTCGGGCGTCGTGCTGATCGTCTGCGGTACCGGGCCTTCGATGCGCCACGCGCAGAAGCAGGCTTACAACCGGGTGAAGAACGTGATGATCCCGAACATGTATTACCGCGAGGACATCGGCGACCGCTGGATCGAGGAGGACAGCGACCGGCTGCACGCGTGGGGCTACCTGCGCGAGTGATCCCGCCGCCGCCCCGGGGTCCGGCGGCTTGCTACACTCCGGCCGGGCCTGTAGCTCAGCGGTTAGAGCAGGGGACTCATCTTTCTTCGGAAAAGGTGCCCCGGCGCCGGGAGGCGCCGGGTGGACGGGACGAATTCAGGGAAACCTTCCAGCGCATGGGCGGCTGATGGCAATCCTGAGCCGAGCCGGCGGTGCACCGCCGGAAGGTGCAGAGACTACCTGAGGGCTTCGAGCGCCCTTGATGACAGGCAAGAGCGTCCCGCACCCGAAGCGGCCCCGCGGCCGCGGGTGAAGAGATAGTCCGCGCCCGCCGGAAACGGCGGGGACACGTGAATCCCTTGGTCCTGGGTTCGAATCCCAGCGGGCCCACCAAAAAGGGGACGCACCCCTTTTCGCGACCGCCCTCCGATTGACCCGCCGGGTCGCTGCCGCGAAAAGGGGTGCGTCCCCTTTTTGACGTTGCTGCGGCGCAACAAACCCCCCGGACTTGCGGTATTTACCTAATGTAGAGACACTCATGGGTACAACATCGCCCGCACGTACGGGCCAGGACAGGGGCAGGAACATGAACAGGAATCTCCGGTTGCGACCCGCTTCGCTCGTGGCGACGGCCGTCGCGCTCGTACTCGCGCAGAACGCCGTGGCGCAGGAAGAAGAAGTCGCCTCGCTCGGCGAAATCACAGTCACCGCCCGAAAGCGGGCGGAATCGATCCAGGACGTGCCGTTCGCGATCAGCGCGCGCACGGGATCCCAGCTCCAGGCAGCAGGCGCGCAGAACATCGAGGACATCTCCCGGAACATCGCGGGGCTCTCGGTGCAGAACCTCGGCCCTGGCCAGAGCCAGGTGTCGCTGCGCGGCATCTCCGCCGGCAAGACCGACCGCGACCTGCCGGGCGTGAAGGAACAGGTCGGCGTCTACATGGACGAGTCGGTGATCTCGCTGTCCCTGTTCACGCCGGACCTTGACCTCTACGACCTGAATCGCGTCGAGGTCCTGCGCGGCCCGCAGGGCACGCTCTTCGGCTCCGGCTCGCTGTCGGGCACGGTGCGCTACATCAGCAACCAGCCCGACCTCTCGGATGGCTACGGCGACTTCGAGGCCGGCCTCACCCAGATCTCGGACGGCGGCCAGGGCGGCTTCGTGCGGTCCATGGTCAACGTTCCGCTCGGCGAACGGGCCGCGATGCGCGTGGTCGGTTACTTCAACGAGCTGCCGGGCTGGATCGACGCGCATGGCCCCGGCGGCTCGCTCAACGAGGACGTGAACAGCGGCCAGCGGCAGGGCGGCCGCCTGGCGTTGCGCTGGGAACTCACCGACAACATCGCGGTGACGCCGCGCGTCATCTACCAGGACGTCAAGATCGACGGCTACAACCGCCAGGACGAGTGGAACATCCTGGCCAACGAGTTCACGACCACCGAGCCGATCGTGAACATGGGCGAGCGCGAGCAGTACCGGCAGTTCGCCGAGGAATTCGACGACCAGTTCATGCTGGCCGACCTCACCATGGAGTTCGACCTCGGGCCGGTGGTGCTGACCTCGGTCAGTTCCTACACGGACCGCGACATTCTCGTGACGCGCGACGCCTCGCAGCTGACCGGCAGCGTGACCTTCGACCTCGGCGGCAACTCGTCGCAGATCCGCACCGATTCGCGGCTCTTCGACTACACGACGGTCGAGGTCTTCACGCAGGAACTGCGGCTCGCCTCCGACACCGACGGCCGCTTCCAGTGGGTGCTCGGCGGCTTCTACAGCGACATCGAGCGCGACTACGGACAGACGCTGCCGACGCCGGGCTACGACGACATCATGGTCGACGTCCTGTGCGGCGGCCCGCCGAACTGCGGCGTGACGAGCCCGGACCTCGGCTCGCCGGTCGACACGCCGTTCTTCTCGCGGATCCCGTACGACTTCAAGCAGACGGCGTTCTTCGCCGAGGGCTCGTTCGACATCACCGACCGGCTGGCCGCTACGGTCGGCGCGCGCTACTACGATTTCTCCGAGGATCGCGACCTGTACTTCGGCGGCCTGTTCGCCGACAGCGACGGCCTGCCGACCGAGCCGACCAACGGCCCGGGCTCGTCGGACGACGACGGCGTGCTGCCGCGCATGCTCCTGTCCTACGACGTGTCCGACAGCGTTCAGCTGAACGCGCAGGCGGCTGAGGGCTTCCGCCTCGGCGGCATCAACGACCCGCTGAACCAGGGCCTGTGCTCGCCGGAGGACCTGGTCACCTTCGGCGGCCGCGACAGCTTCGACAGCGAGACGCTGTGGAACTACGAACTGGGCGCCAAGGTCGGCTTCGCCGGCGGCCGCGGCCAGTTCAACATCGCCGCGTTCTACGCCGACATCTCCGACCTGCAGATGCCGGTCGTGGCCGGCACCTGCTCCTCGCGTATCGTGTTCAACGTGCCCGAGGCGCACTCGACGGGCGTCGAGTTCGAGCTCAGCGCCGCGCCCACCGACCGCTTCGACTTCGGCATTTCGGCGACCTACACGCAGTCGGAGATCGACACCAGCGTGACGTCGACGGTTGGCGGCGTGACGACGATCGTGGCGGGCATCGAGGAGGGCAATCGCCTCCCGTCGGTGCCCGAGTTCCAGCTCTCGGCGAACGCGACCTACACCTGGCCGATGAGCGAGCGGGTCGACGGGTTCATGACCGCCGTCTACCAGCACGTCGGCAGCCGCTACACCCAGATCGGCGACCAGGCCGACGGGTTCGGCACGTTCACGGTGCGCACCTTCGGCGACCCGACGATCAGCGAGTTCACCTTCGACCCGCTTCTGCCGGCCTACGACATCGGCAACGTGCGCATGGGCGTGCGCGGCTCCGGCTGGGAGGCGGCGTTCTTCGTGAACAACATCTCCGACGAGAACGCGCTGCTCGGCCTCGACCAGGAGCGCGGTCGCGTCGCCCGCGTCGGCTTCCTGGTGAACCAGCCGCGCACCTACGGCATCTCGTTCCGCAAGGAGTTCGGCCAGTCGGAGCCGGCGCCGATGGCGGTTGCCGCGCCTCCGCCGCCGCCCCCGCCGCCCCCGCCGCCCCCGCCGCCGCCCCCGCCGCCGCCTCCGGGCGACGAGGACAGGGACGGCGTCACGGACGACAAGGACCGCTGCCCGGGCACGACGGCCGGCGTGAAGGTGGACGCGATCGGCTGCTTCCTCGAAGTGGAGCTGCGCGGCGTCCTGTTCGACACCAGCTCGGCCGAGCTCAGCGCGGCGGACAAGGAGCGGCTCGACCAGGCAATCGGCAACTTCAAGCGGCTGCCGGCGGACGTCGCTGCCGGCACGAGCATCGTCGTCGAGGGCCACACGGACAACACGGGCTCCGAGGCCTACAACCTCGCCCTGTCGCAGCGCCGTGCGGACTCGGTGAAGCAGCACCTCGTGGCGGGCGGCATTCCGGCCGACCGGATCTCGACGGTGGGCAAGGGCTTCGCCGAGCCGGTCGACACCAACGCGACCCGCGAGGGCCGCGCCAACAACCGGCGCGTGGTGGTCCGGGCGACGCGCTGAGCCGCGCGGCTTGAGTCCAGGGCCGGCCCTCCGGGGCCGGCCTTTTTTTGCCCTGAATCCGGGCTGTTTGGGCCTCCAGGCGGCCGTTTGTCATATTTTTGAGCCTCGCGTCACGCCTGCGCTCCGCGCCGTTTGTCACTGTTCCCGGACTGTCCGCCGCTCCCGGAGCGCGGACCCGTGGAGTAGTGCCTCGATTGACGCCATGAACACGGCCCTGCAAGTGTCGACCGGCGCGAGCGGCTACGCGGACTGCCTCGAGGCGATCCGCACGCGGCTCGCGGCGCGCGAGGCGAAGCTGTACGGCATCGCCGTGCTGGTGGTGTACGCGCACCGGCTCGATCGGCTGGTTGCCGACGAGGGCCCGTCCGTCGCGGGCCGCATGCTCGACGAACTCCGCAATCGACTGTCCCAGGTCGCGAAGCCGGGCGACTATTTCGCGCGGCTCGGCGAGAGGAAATTCGTCTTCGTCCTCTCGAACCTGCGCAACGAAGGCCATGCGCTGCTCGCGGCCAACAAGATCCTGCGCGCCGGCAGCGAGCCGGTGAACGCCGGCGGCCGGCACGCGAGCGTGAAGCTCTCGATCGGCATCGCGATGTTCCCGGCCCATGGCCGCGTGCCGGAGCCGCTCATGCAATGCGCCGAGTCCGCGCTGCTCGAGTCGTGGCGGACGCAGCAGCCGACGGTCGTGTACGCGGAGCACAAGGCCCGGGAACTGGCGGCGGGCTGGGACCTCGAGACCCAGCTCGCGAACGCGCTCGAGCAGGGCGACCTGGTGCTCGCCTACCAGCCGAAGCTGGCGCTGCCGGGGCTCGAGGTCGCGGGCTGCGAGGCGCTGATGCGCTGGAACCGGCCGGAGGCCGGCAACGTGCCGCCGGAGATCTTCATCGACCTGGCCGAGATGACCGGCCAGATCGACCCGCTGACGCGCTTCGCCATCCAGCGCGCTTTCCGCCAGCTCGGCGAGTGGCCGAAATCACTGGGCCCGATGCGCGTGGCCGTCAACGTCACGCCGTCCATCGTCTGCAACCCGGAACTCGTGGGCGAGCTGGAGGCCGCGGCCCGGGAGTGCGCCGTCGGGCTCGACCGCCTGACGCTGGAAGTCACCGAGCATGCGCTCATGGTGGACCGCGAGCGCAGCCACGCCGTGCTCGCGCGGCTTCGGGAGCTCGGCGTGCGCGTGTCGATCGACGACTTCGGGACGGGCTATTCCTCGCTCGCGTACCTCAAGCAGGTGCCCGCGGACGAGCTGAAGATCGACAGGTCCTTCGTGATGAACATGCTCGCGGACGAGGCCGACGGGCGCATCGTCGAGCAGGCCGTGGCGCTCGGCCATGCGTTCGGGCTGGAAGTGGTGGCGGAGGGCGTCGAGAACGACGAGGTCGCCGCGCGGCTGGCCGCGATCGGCTGCGACTACGCGCAGGGATTCCACTTCGCGAAGCCGCTGGCGCCGAAGGAATTCGCCGCCTGGGCCCAGGACTGGCGCAAGAGGTAGAAAGGCGAGCGTCCCCTCCATCTCTCAGTTGTTGTCGTAGGGGTTGAAGCCCCCGAACTTGTCCTTCTTTCCGGCCGGCTTCGCCTTCTCGAGGTCGGCCTGGCCGTCAGGCCGCACGACCTTGCGCAGGATCTGCGTGCTGACGAGCGAGAGCTCCTCGGCCTTCTTGCGCGTCGTGTCGGAGAGCGGGGCGCCGGTCACCACGTTGCCGCGCTTCGGGCTCTCGCCCGGAGGCGTCGTGGCCGCCTTGCGCAGGTCGGCGTCGCTCAGGATCCGGAAATGGCCGGTGGCCGTGTCCCGCGCGAGCACGCCGTTCTTGCGACCGGCGGCGAGCTTCTCGATCTCGACGCGCGTCTTGCCGCCCTCGGACTTGAGAATGGTCTGGAGCGCCGTCGTCGACACCAGCTCGAGCTCGACGGGCTCGACCTTGCCGAGCCAGACGGAGCGTCCGCGATGATCGGGCGCGACCTTGTCGACCTTGCGGATCTGCACCGTCTTCGTGTGGTCCCTGGCCATCCTGCCGTCCCGTGGCGCCGGCGCTTCGCGGCGCGAAAACTATATACTCCCCGCCGGTGAACGTCTTCATCCTCAGCGCGGGCCGTTCCGGTTCCCAGACGTTCGCGCGGGCCTGCGACCACATCACGAACTACACCAGCGCCCACGAGTCGCGCAGCGGCCTGCTCGGCGAGGCGCACTTCGACTACCCGGACAACCACATCGAGTCGGACAACCGGCTGTCCTGGCTGCTCGGCCGGCTCGACCGCCGCTTCGGCGACCGCGCCTTCTACGTGCACCTGACGCGCGAAACCCGCCCGGTCGCCGCGAGCTGGGCGAAGCGCGCGCACACCGGGATGATGAACGCATACCGCTACGCGATCCTCTGGCACTGCCCGAAGGACGCCACGCCGATGGAAGTCGCGCTCGATTACTGCGACACGGTCGAGCAGAACATCCGCCTGTTCCTGCGCGACAAGCGCAACTGCATGGACCTGCGCCTGGAAGAGGCGCGCGAGCGGTTCCCGGAGTTCTGGCGCCGCATCGGCGCGGAGGGCGACCTCGCGGCGGCGCTCGCGGAGTTCGACGTGCGCCACAACGCCGCCTGGGACCAGCGGACGGACGTCGCGCCGGGGCTCCTGGCGCGTGCCGGCAGCAAGCTCTACCGGGTCGTGCGCAAGCTGCCCGTGTTCCTGCGCAACGCCTGAACCGGATGGCGGCGGAAACGGGCGGGGCCGCGGATCCCCGGGCACGCGCCCCGGCCGGCGGCCTGCGCGTGATCGGCGGCTCGGCGCTCGGCACGCTGTTCGAGTGGTACGACTTCTTCCTGTACGGGGCGCTCGCCAGCACCTTCGCCGCGCACTTCTTCTCCGGCGTCGACGAGACGACCGCGTTCCTGCTCGCGCTCGTGACCTTCGCGGTCGGCTTCGTCGTGCGCCCGGTCGGCGCCATCCTGTTCGGCCGGCTCGGGGACCGCGTCGGCCGCAAGTTCACGTTCCTCGCGACGCTCGCGCTGATGGGCACATCGACGGTGCTGGTGGGCCTTCTGCCCGGCTACGCCGCGATCGGGATCGCGGCGCCGCTGCTGCTGGTGGCGTTGCGCGTCCTGCAGGGCCTGGCGATCGGCGGCGAGTTCGGCGGCGCGATCGTCTACGTCGCCGAGCATGCGCCGCCCCGGCACCGGGCCCTGCACACGAGCTTCATTCCGGCGATGGCCATGGCGGGCCTGCTGCTCTCGCTGGCCGTGATCGCGGCGACGCGCGCGGCGATGTCGCCCGCGGACTTCGCCGGCTGGGGATGGCGCCTGCCGTTCCTGCTGTCCGCGGTGCTGCTCGCGATCTCGCTGTGGATGCGCATCCGCCTCGACGAGAGCCCGGTCTTCCGTCGGATGCAGGAGGCGAAGACGCTGTCGCTGGCGCCGGTCGCGGAGACCTTCCTCGCGTCCGCAAACCTCCGGCTCGTGCTCGCGGCGCTGTTCGGCTGCGTGATCGGCCAGGCGGCGCTCTTCTACATGGGTACCTTCTACGCCTACTATTTTCTCGAGCGGATCGCGCGCCTCGACGGCATGACGGTCGCGCTGCTGACCAGCGTGGCGCTCGTGATCGGCACGCCGCTGGTCGTCGCCTGCGGCTGGCTCGCGGACCGCGTGGGGCGGCGGCCGCTCCTGCTGGGCTCGGTGGCGCTCGCGGCGGTCCTGTACTTCCCGCTCTTCCATGCGTTGCTCGCGGCGGCGAATCCCGCGCTCGCCGAGGCGCGCGCGACGGCGCCCGTCGTGGTGCATGCTGACCCGGATGACTGCTCGCTGCTCTTCGATCCGCTCGGCCGCGCGCGCCATGACGATCGCTCCTGCGACGTCGTGAAATCCGCCCTTGCGCGCGGCGGGGTCGGCCACGCGACGGTCGCGCTCGAGGTCCCCGGGCCCGCCTGGCTCGAAGTGGGCGCCCGGAGGGTCGTGGCGCCCGATGCAGCCACGCTCGCGGGCGCCGGCAGGCATGACGCCATCGCGTCGTTCCAGGCCGAGGCGGGCAGGGCGCTCGAGGCGGCGGGTTATCGCGGGCAGGCCGACCCTGCCCGCGTCGACCGGCCGCGCGTGGTCGCGATCCTGGTCGCGCTCCTGGCGCTGGCCGCCGCCTGCTCGGGGGCGTACGCGGCGCTGCTGGCCGAGCTCTTCCCGGCGCGCATTCGCTACACGGCGCTTTCCTTTCCGCAGAACTTCGGCAACGGCTGGTTCGGCGGCCTGCTGCCCGCCATCACCTTCGCCATCGTCGCCGCCACGGGCAATCTCTTCGCCGGGCTCTGGTATCCCGTCGGCCTCGCGGTGCTGTGCTTCGTCGTGGGGTGGTTTGCGATTCCCGAAACACGCGGCCGCCCGATGCACTGAGCATCGGAGGGGACGCTCACCTTCGGGAGGGGACGTTCACCTTCAGTCGCAACCATCAATTTGCAGTACCTTCATTAGACTGAAGGTGAACGTCCCCTCCCGAAGGTGAGCGTCCCCTCCGGTGCTCAGCCGCTGCGCTCGAGCTCGATCAGCGCGAGCTTCACCTCGCGCAGC
>CAZVIF010000027.1:0-3963 GCA_964626745.1 uncultured Steroidobacteraceae bacterium | reverse complement strand
CGGTGCTCAGCCGCTGCGCTCGAGCTCGATCAGCGCGAGCTTCACCTCGCGCAGCCACGGCCGTTTCGGCGCGGTCATGTTCTCCTCATCGGCGACGGTGATGAGCTGCGCGTCCAGCGCCCAGGACTCGAGGATTCGCCGCTTCTCGTCGCGCGTGAATCGAGCGTCCGCGACCACGTCGCGCGGTTCGCGGTAGTGCTTGACCGGGTCCTTGATGAGGTCCTCGATCGTCGGGCGTTCGCTGGCTTCGTTCATGCGTGCTTCCTGGAGCCGACCGCGACTGAAGCATGGCGCCGGGGCCGTCGCGCGCGCCATGCCCGGGGCGGCAGTCACCCTGTGGGTCCCGTCCTACGCCTCGTCGTCGGCACGGCCGACGGTCGCGGATTCCGGCGCACGGCAGTCTGGCGCTCAGTTCAACGAGGTGTCGCCATGCTTTATTACGCAGTCGTGTTCTTCGTGGTTGCCCTGATCGCCGCGGTGTTCGGCTTCTCGGGCATCGCCGCCGGGGCGGCGGGCATCGCCAAGATCCTGTTCGTGCTGTTCCTGGTCGGCGCGGTCATCACCTTCTTCATCAGCCTGGGCCGGCGCGCCTGAGATCGCGGCCGTGCCCCGGGAATGGGCGGAACCGGTCCCGTGCTACGATGAAGCATGGCGCCGAGGAGTGAGGCAATGGAAGAAACAGCTGGAAACGGCAGGCGCGGACGGCGCGCCGGCACCGTCGGCGAATCGGCCCGCGGTGACGAGTGGCGCAACCTCGTTGCCGACGTCGAGGATCTCGTGAAGAAGGTCGCGAACGTGGACGACGCGGAGATCGCGGAGATCCGCGGCAAGGTCGAGGAAACGCTCGCGAAGGCGAAGACCACGGCGGGCGAGGGCGTCGCCGCGGTGCGCGCGCGGGCCGGCGAGGCCACGGAAGCGACGGACGAGTACGTGCGCGAGAATCCCTGGGCCGCGATCGGCATCGCCGCCGCGATCGGAATCGTCATCGGGTTCGTCGCCGGGCGTCGCTGAACCGCCGCCCGCGAGGGGGATGCACAGGATGCGCTCGCTGATCGCGACGCTCGTACCCGCGCTGCTGCGTCATCTCGAGGCCTATGCCGACCTGGCGGGCGAGGACGTCCGCGACGCGGCCACGCTGCTGGCGCGCAAGCTGGCGGCCGTGCTCGCGGCGGCCGCTGCGGGCTTCATCGCGCTGTTGATGCTGTGCGTGTGGCTGGTCGTGCTCGCCTGGGACGGTCCGTGGCGCAACTGGGTCGCGGGGGGGCTCGCGCTCGGCTTTGCGCTCGCGGCCGCCGCGCTCGCGCTGCCGGTCCTGAGGCCGCGGGGCGGTCCGCCGGCGTTCTTCTCGCGCACGCGCTCCGAGCTCAGCCGCGACCGCGACCTGCTGCAACGCGCGTTCGCCGAACGCAGGAAACGCGGCCACCGGGATGACGATGAACAGGCAACTGGCTGAAACGACGGGCGAGGACGAGTCGCGGACTCCTGCGGAGCGGCGCCTGGCCGAGAGCCGCGCGGCGCTCGCGGAGCTGCTCGAGCCGCCGGCCGCGGACGCGTTCCCGCGCAGCGAGACGATGCGGTTCCTGGTGGGCGGCCGGGGCAGGATCGTGGCGCTCGGGCTCTTCACCGGGCTGCTGCTTGTCAAGCCGAAGCTCGCGGTCGGGCTGGTCCGCTTCCTGCCGCTCGGCAGGCTGCTGCCGGTCGCGCGAATCCTCCAGTCCCTGCGCCGAACCTGACCCGTTGGCGATCCCGCACCGACGATACCTGCTGGTCCTGTCGCTGCTGTTCGCCGTCTGGTGGGCGCTGCTCGCCATCCGGCCCTGGGACCGCCACACCTGGCTCATCGAGAACGCGCTTGCCGTCGCCGCGGCGGCGCTGATCGTCGGCGGTCACCGCAAGCTGCTGCTTTCCCGCGTCTCCTACACGCTGATCTTCGTCTTCATGTGCCTGCACCAGGTGGGCGCGCACTTCTCGTACGCAGAAGTCCCCTACGACGCCTGGTTCGAGTCGCTCACCGGGCGAAGCTTCAACTCGCTGGTCGGCTGGGAGCGCAACAACTTCGACCGCGTCGTGCACTTCAGCTACGGGCTGCTGCTCGCCTACCCGGTCCGGGAGGTGTTCCTGCGCGTTGCGGACGTACGCGGCTTCTGGGGCTATTTCCTGCCGCTCGACCTGACGATGTCCACCTCGATGCTGTTCGAGCTGATCGAATGGGGCGCCGCCGAGTTGTTTGGCGGCGACCTCGGCCAGGCCTACCTCGGCACCCAGGGCGACATCTGGGACGCGCACAAGGACATGGCGCTCGCGAGCCTCGGCGCGCTGGTCGCGATGCTCGTGACCTACGCGATCAACCGGCGCTTCCAGCGCGACTTCAACCGCGAGTGGGCGGAGAGCCTGCGCGTGAAGGGCAAGCGGCCGCTCGGCGAGGACGAGCTCGCGCGTCTGGTGCGTGAAGATCGGTGAGGCGTTGCGCTTGCCGGCGATCAGGCGGCCACGATCCCGGGGAACACGATGCAGTTCGACGGCATCAAGGACGCCGGGCAGCGCAAGCGCCTGATCGATTTCCTCGCCGAGCTCCGCTAGGAAAGGGCTTCCCTAGGGTCGCGCGGGAAGGCTGCCCGGCACCGGCGCCGCCGCGTCCGGGTTGAACTCGCGCCAGTCCAGGCCGAGGTGCTGCAGCATCGTCGCGGCGACCGTCCCCTGCGTGACACCCGGGGTGTTGCGGACCTCGCCGATCGCCGGCGTATCCGGGCCCATGACGGCGATCCAGATGTCCTGGCAGCCCGGGATGCCGGCATCGTGCTCCGCCCAGTCCGCGGGCGTCCGGCCACGGCCGTGGTCCGTCGTGACGATGAGCGTGGTCCGTCCGCGGTACGGCTCCGTCGATTGGAGCGTCTGCCAGAGGTCGGCGAGCAGGCCGTCCGCGATGTGCAGGTAGTCGAGCACGAGGTCGTAGCGCCGGGCGTGCGCCCAGTCGTCCGACTGCCCGATGCCGAGCCACAGCACGCGTGGCCTGTTCTTCTGCAGGTACTCGCGGGCGATCCGCCAGGTCAGCACGTCATTCGAGGTTTCCTCCCAGAACTGCTGGACCTGCTTGCGCAGGTCCACGTACAGCCCGGTCGCGGGCGTCGACAGCTCTGCGGGAACCTCGTCCCGGCCGCCGTTCATGAAGAAGGCGCCGTCGCGGCTCGAGGCCGCGTATTTCAGGCCGTCCCACGAACCGATCTGCGCGACCTCGGCGTAGTCGAGTCCGAGCGCCTCGCGTGCGTGCTCGAGCACCGTCCGGTGCGGGTAGCGCACGAGGTCGTTGCTTTTCACCTCGGCCTGCGGCTCGCCCGTCATCATCTCGGCGTAGCCGGGATACGAGAACCACTGGTCATTCCGGACGGTCACCGGGCTGCCCAGCGCCGGATTGCCGAGCACCATGCCGGCTGGCACGAGCGTCTTCCAGAAAAAGGGCATCAGCGCTTCGCGGCGCGCCTCGGGCGTCTCCCGCCACCAGCGCGGCCGCGTGACCGTCATGTCGTAGATGCCGGACTGCTCGGCCGGCGCGTCCGCGATGACCGGATCCATGCCGCCGAACAGCTCCTGCACGCGCACGCCGTCGAGCGTGACGAGCACGACGAAGCGCGGTTCGGGTGTCGAAGCCTGTGCGGCCGTGAAGGCGAGAAGGGCGGTGAACAGGACCGCCAGGCGGCAAGGCGGCCGATTCGCGACGAGGGTCAATTGACCCCGCTGATGACGAGGTCGTAGACGAGGTCCGGCCGGGCGTTGCTGCCCCAGTCGACCACGTGGATGTAGAAGGTGCCCGCTCCGTTGATGCGCAGCTGCAGCAGGGAATCGAGCAAGACGCCCGGGTCCTCGTCGTCGCTGACGCATTCCGAGACGAAGTTGGGCGATTCGCACTGGTTCAGCACGTTGCCGCCGGCGTCGACCACTTCGATCACGGCGTCGAGCGGGCTGCCG
>CAZVIF010000026.1:0-36985 GCA_964626745.1 uncultured Steroidobacteraceae bacterium | reverse complement strand
ACTCAATTTCTAGCCCCCTTCCCAAAAAGGTGAGCGTCCCCTTTTGGATGCAGTGAGCGCCCCCTCTCACGACCCGCGCCGCGAACTGCTTCTCGACCTCTATCGGGTTGCGCTGGCGGCCGTCGACGGCCGGCGTCGCGTGCGCGCGGCTTTGGCCGGGCGCGAAGGCCAGGGCCCGGTCAGCGCATTCGCGGTGGGCAAGGCCGCCGCCTCGATGATGCTCGGGGCGGCGGATGCGTTCGGCGCCCGCCTCGAGCGCGGCCTGGTCATCGCCCCTGACGGCGCGATTCCGCCCGCGCTGGCACGCCGGCCCGGCATGCTGGCGCTGGAGGCCGGTCATCCCCGCCCGGACGAGCGCAGCCTGGCCGCCGGCGAGGCGCTGCTGCGATTCGCCGGCGCGACGCCCCCGGGAAGCCGCGTACTGCTGCTCGTGTCGGGCGGCGCTTCCGCGCTGCTCGAGGTGCCGGCGCCCGGCGCAGGCCTCGCGCAGCTGCGCGCGCTGTTCGATCGCTCGCTGCGCGACGGGCTCGACATCGAACGGCTCAACCGCGAGCGCGTCGCGCTGTCCCGCGTCAAGGGCGGGCGGCTCGCAGGCTTCTTTCCGGGGTCCGTGGTCGAGGCGCTCATGATCTCGGACGTGCCGCGCGACGACCCGGCCGTGCTGGCGTCCGGCCTTCTGGACACGCCGGGGCTCGACCGGCGCCTGGTCGGCTCGATCGACGACGCCCTCGACGGGGTCGAGCGTGCCGCGGCATCCTGCGGGCTCACGACCGCGCGCGGCCAGGACCGCCTCGCGGGCGACGCCGAAGCGGCGGCACGGCACGTGTGTCACGAACTGGCAGTGGGCAGCGCCGATCTGCAGATCCACGGCGGCGAGACTGTCGTGAGCCTGCCTGCGCAGCCCGGCCGCGGCGGGCGCTGCCAGCACCTGGCGGTGGCGGCGGCGCGCCTCATCGAGGGTCATCGCGATTACCTGCTGCTCGCGGCGGGCACGGACGGGCGCGACGGCGCGAGCGAGGATGCCGGGGCGCTCGTCGACTGCGAAACCGCGGCGCGCGCGCGGGAATGCGGCCTGGACCCGGACACCGCGCTCGCCGCGGCGGACACCGGGACCTTGCTGGAAGCGACCGGCGATCTCGTGCATACGGGCCCGACCGGCACCAACGTCGGCGACATCGTGCTGGCCCTGCGGCAGGCGCCGCCGGATTCCGCCCGCATGTAGAATGCTGCCATGTCCGTCCGGGTTCTGATCATCGACGACCAGAACGACTTCCGGCGCCTGCTCGCACACCACATCCAGACCGGATTCGAGACGCCCTCGGTCGCCGAGTACGAGCCGTCGGCGCGCGGCCGCCTGCCGCCGGACTTCTCGGGCAGCGCCTACGACGCCGTGCTGCTTGGCGACACGCCCGGCCGGGACTTCGGCATCGACTGGCTGCGGGACCTGAGCCGCCGCAACGGTTTCCCGCCGATCATCTATCTGCTCTCCCAGCCGTCACCGGAGGCCGAGGAGCACGCGATCCACGCCGGCGCCCACGCCTGCCTGGCGCGCCGCAAGGTCAACCACGCAGCCCTCGTGGACGCGCTGCGCGCGGCCCAGGCCCGGCGCGGCCAGTTCTCGCGTCCCGCCGCGCGGGTCGACGAAACGGCGCGCGCGACGCGCTTCGGCGACGCCTCGATCCGCGGGTTCCGCTTCGTCAGCCAGCTCGCCGAAAGCCCCGTATCGAGCGTCTACCTGGCCGAGAGCGAGCGGACCGGCTCGCAGGTCGCCCTCAAGGTCCTCCACCAGCCCCCGGACGAGGGGGCCGGCGTGCGCAACTTCGACCGCTTCCTGCGCGAGTACCAGATCGCTGCATCCATCGAGCACCCCAACGTCGCGAAAGTGCACGATTTCGGCGTCGCCGACGACCACGCCTTCATCGCCATGGAGTACTTCCCGCTCGGCGACCTGCGCGGCCGCATCAGGCAGGGCATCCAGGCCCAGCATGCGCTGACTTTCATGCGGCAGATGGCGGAGGCGCTCCAGGTGCTGCACGGCGCCGGCGTGCTGCACCGGGACCTCAAGCCGGGTAACGTGATGCTGCGCGACGAGAATTCGGTCGCGCTGATCGACTACGGGCTTTCCAAGCACGTGGAACTCGATGCGGCGATCACGAACAGCGGCGAGATATTCGGCACGCCGTACTACATGAGCCCGGAGCAGGGCCACGGCCGGGAGACCGACGCGCGCAGCGACATCTACAGCCTCGGCATCATCTTCTACGAGATGCTGATGAAGCGGAAGCCGTACGTCGCGGGCACGCCCATGCAGGTCATCTACAAGCACGCGCATTCGCCGCTGCCGGAGCTCAGGGCGGAACTCAAGCGCTTCGAGGGGCTGCTCTACAACTGCATCGCCAAGGACCCGAAGCGGCGCTACGGCAGCGCGGACCAGCTGCTCGACGCGGCGCGCGAACTCGAGCGCGACGAGCTCGAACGCTAGCGGTCCCAACGCGCGCTTTGCCGGCGGGACCCCCGAGAGAGCGAATGCGGTCGCCGCCCTGAGCGAACGAGGGGAGTCCCGCCGGCAGAGCACGCGCGAGAAGCGCCGTCTCCGGTGACTCAGATCGGACAGGGCAGGAGCTGCCAGCCCGCGTCGTCCCAGCGGACGACGTCGGCAGCGTCGTGCCAGGCGCCCAGGACGACGCGCGTGCGCTCGCGACCCTGCGCAGGCATGCGGTGCACTCCCGGCCGGTGCGTGTGGCCGTGGATCATGAGGGTGGCGTCCGATTCCTCGAGTACGCGCGCGACCGCCGACTGATTGACGTCGGTGATGTACGCCGCGGCCTGCGCAAGGTGCGCGCGGCTGCCGGCGCGCGCCTCCGTGGCCAGCCGGCGGCGCGCATCGATCGGCAGCCGCGCGAAGGCCGCGCGCAGCCCGGGGTCGTGGACCAGCGCGCGCAGGCGCTGGTACGCGCGATCATCCACGCACAGGCCGTCGCCGTGGGTCAGCAGCACGCGCTCGCTGCCGAGCGTGACGATCGAAGGATCAGCCAGCAGCGTGGCCCGGGACTCGTCGCAGAAACGGTCGCCGATCATGAAGTCGCGGTTGCCGCGCATGACGTAGACGCGCGTCCCGGCGGCTGACAAGGCGCCGATCGCCGCGACGACCTCGCGATGCGCGGGTTCCGGGTCGTCATCGCCGATCCAGGCTTCGAACAGGTCGCCGAGCAGGAACAGCATCCGCGCGCCGCGCACCGGGCCGGCCAGGAAACGGCGGAAGCGGGCGGAGATGTCCGGCGTCGAGGGGTCGAGGTGCAGGTCGGAGGCGAACCAGGCGGTCACACGTCGCCGCCTGGCTGCTCTTCCGCCGCTTGCGGCGGGGCTTCGGGCTGAGCAGGCGCCGCCGCGGAGTCACCCACGACCCAGGCGCGCCGCACCACGGGGCGTTCGACGGGCACGTCGGCGCCGAAGTTCTCGACGGTTTCCGTGCGCATGTAGGCGATGCGGTCGATGACGTCCATGCCCTCGACGACCCGGCCGAATACCGCGTAGCCCCAGCGGCTCGGCAGGGGATCGAGCCCGGGATTGTCGATGAGGTTGATGTAGAACTGCGAGCTGCCGGAATGCGGGGACTCCTCGCGCGCGAGCCCGAGGGTGCCGCGCCGGTTGGAAAGTCCGTTGCCGCTCTCGTTGGGGATGGCCGCGCGGGCGGGGCGTGCGGCGAGCCGGTCGTCGTAGCCGCCCCCCTGCACGACGAAGTTGGGGATCACGCGGTGGAACACCGTGCCGTCGTAGGCGCCGTCACGCACGTAGCGCAGGAAGTTCTCCGCGGTGATCGGCGCGCGAACCGTGTCCACTTCGACGACGAAATCGCCGGCGGAGGTCTCGAAACGCACCCGCGGCGCGAGCGTGCCGGCCGGCTGGCCGGAAGCCTGCAGAGTCGCGAGCAGGGCGAACGTGGCGAGCAGGATACGCGGCATGTGGGGCACCTCGCGGCGATCTTAACCCACCTCGCGCGTGAGGCGGCACGGCCGATCCCTTAGACTGTGGCCGATGACAGACGCCGTCGTCACGCGATTCGCGCCGAGCCCGACCGGCGGGCTGCACCCCGGCAATGCGCGCACCGCCTTGTTCAGCTTCCTGCTGGCGCGAAGCCGGGGCGGGCGCTTCCTGCTGCGCGTCGAGGACACGGATCGCGAGCGATCCGACGAATCGCACGTCGCCACGCAGCTCGAAGAGCTCGAGTGGCTCGGCGTTCGCTGGGACGCGGGCCCGGACCGCGAGGACGACCGCGGGCCGTATCGCCAGTCGCAGCGCGGCGCGATCTACGCGGAGCTGCTGGACTGGCTCGTCCGCGACGGCAAGGCCTATCGCTGCTACTGCACGCCGGCGGAGCTCGAGGTCGCGCGCCGCACGCAGCTCGCCGCCGGGCAGCCGCCGCGTTATCCGGGGACCTGCCGCGCGCTCGATGCCGCGTCGCGCGCCGAGCGCGGGCACGAAGGCCGGCCCGCCGCGCTGCGTTTCGCCCTTCCCGGGCCGGAAACGGTCCGCTTCGACGACCTGGTCCGCGGGCCGCAGTCGGTCGAGTCGGCGACGATCGGCGATTTCTTGCTTCGCCGTGCGGACGGCGGCGCCGTGTTCTTCTTCTGCAACGCGGTCGACGACTCGCTGATGGGCGTGACGCACGTCCTGCGCGGCGAGGATCACCTGACCAACACGCCGCGCCAGCTGCTGCTGCTGCAGGCGCTCGGCCTTGCGGCTCCGCGCTACGGTCACCTGCCGCTCCTGCTCGATGCCGGCGGTGCGCCGCAGTCCAAGCGCCGCGGCAGCGTCACGCTGTCGCAGCTGCGCGCGCGCGGGTACCTGCCGGCGGCCGTCGGCAACCACCTGCTGCGCCTCGGCCACCACGGGGCGCCGGACCGCTGGCTGGATCCGGCGGAGTTCGCGGAGCACTTCGATGCGGGCCGCCTCGGCCGGGCGCCCGCGCACTACGACGAGGCGCAGCTCGACCACTGGCAGCGCGAAACCGTCCTGCGCCTCGACGACGGGGCCGCCGCGCGCTGGCTGGCCGGCGAGCTGCCGGCGGACTGGGGCGACGAGCGGCGCAGGTCGGCCGCCCGCCTGCTGCGTGGCAACGTCCTGCTGCCGCGCGATGCGCGCGACTGGCTCGTCGTGCTCGCCGGCGACCTGCCGCCGCCTGCGCCCGAGGCCGCGCGGGCGATCGCCGAGGCGGGGCCGGCGTTCTTCGACGCCGCGCTCGACGCCTATGCGGAGACGGGCGGCGATCTCGCGGCGCTGGCCGAGCGGCTCAGGCAGCGCACGGGCCGCAAGGGCAAGGCGCTCTACATGCCGCTGCGGTTCGCGCTGACCGGGCGCCACGACGGGCCGGAGCTCGCGGCGCTGCTGGCGGCGATGCCGCAGTCGCTGATACGCGACCGGCTCGCGGGCGCGGCGCGGCCGGGCGGGGCCTGAAGCGATGCTGCACATCCACAATTCGTTGACGGGTCGAAAGGAGCGGTTCGAGCCGATCGAGCGCGGCCACGTGCGGATGTACGTCTGCGGCATCACGGTCTACGACCACGTGCACGTCGGCCACGCCCGGTCGCAGATCGCCTTCGACGTCGCGCGGCGCTGGTTGCGGGCCTCGGGCTACCGCGTGACCTACGTGCGCAACATCACGGACATCGACGACAAGATCCTGGCCCGCGCGCGCGAGCGCGGCGAGCCGTTCGAGACGCTGACCGCGCGCTTCATCGCGGCGATGGACGAGGATTTCGCGGCGCTCGGCATCGAGAAGCCGGACCACGAACCCAGGGCGACCGGCTACATCCCCGAGATCGTCGCGATGATCGGGCGGCTCGTCGAGCGCGGCCATGCGTACGTCGGCGCGGACGGCGACGTCTTCTACGCCGTGGCGCGTTTCCCGAAGTACGGGCGGCTGTCCGGCAAGAAGCTCGAGGACCTGAGGGCGGGCGCGCGGGTCGACGTGGACGAGGCGAAACGCGACCCGCTCGACTTCGTGCTGTGGAAGCGGGCCAAGCCCGAGGAGCCTGCGTGGGATTCGCCGTGGGGCATGGGGCGGCCCGGCTGGCACATCGAGTGCTCTGCCATGGCCGTGGCGCTCCTCGGCCCGGCATTCGACATCCACGGCGGCGGCATGGACCTCAAATTCCCGCACCACGAGAACGAGATCGCCCAGAGCTGCGCGGCCTGCGACGCTTCCTTCGCCCGGGTGTGGATGCACAACGGGTTCGTGCGCGTCGACGACGAGAAGATGTCGAAGTCCCTCGGCAACTTCTTCACCGTGCGCGAGGTGCTGCCGCGGCTGCGGCCGGAGGTGCTGCGCGCGTTCCTGGTGGCCTCGCACTACCGTGCGCCCGTCAATTACACGGACGACAACCTGCGCCAGGCGGACGCCTCGCTGCAGCGGCTCTACCTGGCGCTGCGTGACGTGGAGCCGGCGCCGCGGTTCGAACCCGGAGAGCCTTCGCGGGCCTTCGCCGCGGCCATGGACGACGACTTCAACACGCCCGGGGCGATCGCTGCCTTGCAGTCCGCCGCCCGCGAACTGAACGTGGCGAAATCGGCCGGCGAGGGCAAGCGTGCCGCGGCGCTGGCGGCGGAGCTGAGGCACCTCGGCGGATTGCTGGGGCTGCTCGGTCACCCCGCGTCGGAATGGCTCGCCGCACCGTCGACGTTGTCGTCAGGCGCCCCGGAAGCCGCAGACGCTTTGTCGGCCGAGGAGATCGAGGCCAGGATCGCCCGGCGCATCGCGGCGCGTCAGCAGCGGAACTGGGCGGAATCCGACCGCATCCGCGATGAACTCGCAGCGGCCGGGGTCCTGCTCGAGGACGGGCCCGCCGGCACGACCTGGCGGCGGAAGTGAAGGGGCAAAATGAAGGGGTCAGACCCCTTCATATTCGATCTCGCGTCGAGCGTTGGAGGCGCGCCCTATTGCGAATATGAAGGGGTCTGACCCCTTCATTTTGCCCCTTCACTTCCGCCGCAGGCAGGACTCGAGCGTGTTCTTCATGAGGGCGGCGATGGTCATGGGGCCGACGCCGCCGGGCACCGGGGTGATCCAGCCGGCGCGCTCGGCGGCTTCCTCGTACTGCACGTCGCCGACCAGCTTGCCGCTGTCCAGGCGGTTGATGCCGACGTCCAGCACGATGGCGCCGGGCCGGATCCAGCTGCCGGGCACGAACCGGGGCTTGCCGATCGCGGCCACGACGATTTCCGCCTCGCCGACGTGACGCGCGAGGTCCCGCGTCTGGCTGTGGCAGACCGTGACGGTCGCTGCCTTCATCAACAGCTCGAGCGCCATCGGCCGGCCGACGATATTGCTCCGTCCGACGATCACGGCGTTCTTGCCGCGCGCGTCGATCCCTTCGCGTTCGAGCATCAGGATCATTCCGTACGGCGTGCAGGGCCTCAACACGGGTGCGCCCTGCGCGAGGCGGCCGACGTTGTACGGGTGGAAACCGTCCACGTCCTTGGCGGGGTCGAGGCGCTCCAGCACCGCCGTCGATCCGATGTGCGCGGGCAGGGGCAGCTGCACGAGGATGCCGTCGATCGCCGGGTCGGCATTCAGCCGGTCGATCAGCGCGAGCAGCTCGGCCTCCGTGGTCGCGGCGGGCAGGTCATGGGCGACCGAGACGATGCCGGTCTCCTCGCAGGCGCGGCGCTTGTTGCGCACGTAGACCGCCGACGCCGGGTCGTTGCCGACCATGACGACCGCGAGTCCCGGCCGGCGCAGCCCCCTGGCTGCCAGCGCGTCGGTGCCCTTGCGCACTTCGCGCCGGAAGTCCTCTGCGATCTTCTTGCCGTCGATGATTCTTGCGCTCATAAGCCAGCTGCCTCGTTGAAGTCCCTGATGGCCACGGCGAGTGCCGCAACCGCATCGCGTTCCGCCGCCGTGAGGTGCGGGTTCCATACGTCCAGGATGAGCACCACGCGCGTGCTCGCGCCGCGGTTCCACGCCTCGTGCTCGTACGTGTCGTCGAAGGCCACGGCGCGGCCTTCCTGCCACACGTGCTTTTCGCCGCCGACCACGAGCGCGCAGTCATCCGGCACCACGAGGGGCAGGTGACAGACGACGCGCGTGTTGGTCACGCCGCGGTGCGGCAGGATGTGCGTCCCCGGCGCCAGCACCGAGAACATGACCTCCGGGGCCTGGCCGTCGATGCGCACCAGAGGCAGCGTCTCGAGCAGCGCTGCCGTGCGCGGGCATCGCGCATGGTTGTCGGCGCGCCGCTCGCCATGCCGCCAGAAATAAAGGCCGTTCCAGGACGGCGTACCGCTTCCGCTTGCGAGCCCGAGTTGCTCCGCGGCATCGCTGGCGAAGACCCGCTCGCTGCCCTCCGCCCGCGGCAGGGCCGCCAGCAGTTCCTCGCGTATCGTCGCCGTCTGGCGCTCGAGTTTCTCGAACCAGGGAAAATGCGAGCGATCGAAGTAGGGTGTCGATGGAAGTCCGGGGAAGTACAGGATCGACGGGCGCTGCCGCGGATCCGGCGGTGCCGCCGCCGCCTCGCCGGCCTGGATCGCGAGGCAGGGTTCGAAGCGCGCGAGCGCGGAGCGTCCGTGGCGCGCGAGGACCGGCTCGAGCGCGTGGCCGAAGAAGTGCCGGCGACCCGCTTTCACGAATCGCATCGCGTGCGAGACGCGCGGCTGCAGTTCGGGAGGCGTGGTGCCCCTGTTGAGCCAGCGGCCCTGCCGCTGGGCAAGGATGATCGCGCGGTAATAGTCGAGCAGGGCGTCACCGTCCCGCTGCCGGTCTTCGAGCGACCGGGCACGGTCCAGCAGCGCTTCGGGTGTGAGCGCCGTGCCGCCAGCCGCTGCCGCATCCGTCATCCGCGATTCCCCTGCATCCGGCCCCCTGGCCGCGCGGGCGACATTGTGCCCGCAGGCGGCGCAAGTCGCTCGCTTCCTGCGCCGGCCGCAAAGAAAAGCCCCCTTTCGGGGGCTTCTCTCCGCCTTCTCGGCGAAAACGATTCTAGTTCTTGAAGGACACCCGCAGGTACCAGAACGGGCTCGCGATCGGGTAGATCGTCCCGTCGAGGCTGTTCAGGTCGCAGGAGAAGCAGATCGGCGGCTCCTCGTCCGTGAGGTTCTGCACGCCGGCCGCGAAGCTCCAGCCGCCGCCGAACAGGTCTTCCGGCGACCAGGCGACCTGCAGGTCGACGTACAGCTGGCTGTCCAGCTTGTTGGTGCCGCCGGCCGGGTCGCTGCACAGGTCGGTCAGACCGAAGTCCGCCACGAGGCCCACGCACTGCTCGGTCAGCGAGCTGAGGTAGCGCAGCGACAGGAGGGTCTGGAAGTCGTTCATGTTCCAGAACGTATTCAGGGTGATCCGCTCCTCGACGAAGCCGCGGGTCGGTGAACCGAGTTCCTGGCCCGCACGATCAACCCGGTCGAACCCGCCCGCCGCGTTGGCGAACAGCTCGTCATAGTCGAACAGGAACGAGCCCATGAGCTGGAACCGGAACGACCCGGCGCCGGACTCGGCGGTGCTGAGGTCGAGGTTCACGTCCACGCCCGTGGTTTCGATGCCGCCGATGTTGTTGAGCACGCCGTCGATGCTCGTGATCGTGCCGCTCGGCTGGCGGTTGACCTGGTCGCAGAACAGCGGCTCGAGCGTCGCGATGCAGGCATCCAGCACGTCCTGCGCGTCCGGCGCCTGGATGGCGTCCGAGACCTGGATATCGTAGTAGTTGGCCTCGACCAGCAGGCCCTCGAGCGCGCCGCTGAGGGGCAGGTTCCAGGTGAACCCGAACGTAAAGGTCTCCGACGTCTCGGGCTCCAGTTCACGATTGCCGCCGGTGTTGACCGAGACCTGCGGGTTGAGCTGCACGTAATCGGCCGGCACGCCGAGCGCCGCGCAGTTGGCCGGCGGGACCGGGTTGACGTCCGTATTGCAGGGGTCGGTAATCGACGAATCGAATCGCGAGCCGAGATTGAACAGTTCGCCGATATTCGGCGCGCGGAAGCCCTCCGCGTAGCTCGCCCGGATCATCAGGTTCTCGACCGGACCCCAGTTGACCGAGAACTTGGTGCCGGTCTCGCTCGAGAACAGGTCCGAGTCCGTGTAACGGGCGGCGCCGCTGAACGAGAGCGAGTCGAAGCCCGGCGCATCCTTCAGGATCGGCACGATCACTTCGCCGTAGATCTCGTTCACGTCGTAACCGCCCGCCGTCGGGTTGGTCGGAACGTCCGCCGTCTCGCCGGCCGCGACCACCGGATCCGGGACGAAATTGCCGTCCTCTTCGCGGTGCTCGTAGCCGACCGCGAAGCCGAGCGGGCCGGCCGGCAGGTCGAACAGGTCGCCCGACAGGTTGGCGGTGATGTCGACCAGCCTCTGGCTGCTCGTATCCACGCCCGTGTAAGTGACGAAGTCGAGCATCTCCCGCGTCATCGAACCTTCGCCCACGATGTTGAGCGGCACACACCCGGGCGTCGCGGCGCACACGGCCGGGTCGCCCAAGGCGACGTTGATCATCCGCGCGTTGAACTGGTTGTGCTTGGTCTGCGTCGCGTTGTTCTCCGAACGGACGCCGTTCACGTCCCAGTACATTTCGCGCCCGCCGAGCGTGAACTCGCCCTCGAGACCGCCGGACAGGTACCAGGTGTCGACGTCCTGGTCGAAGATGCGCGGGCCCGCCTCGATCGGGCGGCGCCCGAAGAACGAGATGTTGCTGCTGTCGAGGTCGATGCCGAACGGGTTGTACGGGTGGTTCGCCGGCCAGACGATATTCGCCATGTACGGCGTCGAACCGCCGTCAGGCCCGAAGAACAGCGGAACCGGCGCCGCGCGGCCTTGCGACTTGCGGTTGTTGAAGCTCGCCAGGGCCTTGAAGCGCACGTTGTCCGCGATGTCGTACTCGCCCTTGGCGAACACGTTGAAGCGCTCGTTCGGCGTCACGAGGTGGTTGAACGGCTGGTAGTTGAAGCGGTCCGCCAGTGAGAACGTCGCGAAATCGTCGGTATCGGGGTTGCCGAGCGTGTACACCGGGTTCTCCACACCGGGGTCCGGCCTGACGCTCACGAAGTCTCCGACGACCGGGTCGAAGAACACGAAGCGTCCCATCACGGCGCCCGAGCTGACCCCGAACGGGAAGCCCGGGATCGGGTACTCGGAGGTCGATCGGTCCGCCGTGTTGACCTCTTCCTGGTTCGTGTAGTTCATCGCAATCAGCGCGCGGCCCCTGTCGCCGCTGCCGCCGAGGCGCATGTCGAACTCGGAGGTCTCGCCGTCACCCTCGCCGTACTGGCCGGTGTAGCCGGAGATGTTGAACGTGTCCCAGTCGTCGGCGGTGATGATGTTCATCACGCCGCCGATGGCGTCCGAACCGTAGATGGCGGAGGCGCCGTCCTGAAGGATCTCGATCGACTTGATGGCGCTGGCCGGAATCGAGTTCAGGTCGACTGCGCCGGACACGCCGGAGCCCGACGAACCCTTGACCCAGCGGCGGCCGTCCACCAGCACCAGCACACGCTTCGATGACAGGTAACGCAGGTCGATTTCCGCGGCGCCGGCGCCGATGCCGCCGCCGTCCGGCGGATAGCCGAGGTTGCCGGAGGAGTTGTTCGTGCGATTGATCGCGGAGCCCGCAATGGGCAGCCTCTGCACGTAGTCGGCGATCGAGACCGCGCCGCTCGCCTTGTAGTCGTCGAGGCTCACCGACAGCACGGGCAGGCGCTCCTCCAGCGGGTTCTGGCGAATGCGCGAGCCGGTGATCACGACCTCGTCCAGGGCCTCTTGACCGAGCGAGGCGGTGGAAGCAAGAGCGGCTGAGATACCTGCAGCTCCCGCGATCGCGATCCGGATGGCGTGAGCCAAGGACGTTGCGGTTTTCACGTTCGACCCCCTACGTTTGCAGAAAAACGACAGTCGCATGGCGACTGTGACGGCTGGAATCTACACCCGTTTCACGGGCCTTTGCTACTGTGGCGTAAAAAGAACAGCTGGATTCTGGTGCGCATGCCCACCGCGCCTGCCGCGCGCGGAAATTGACGCCCCCAGGGTGCCTTCGTACGATGCCCGCGCATCGGGGCATGGCGCAGTCTGGTAGCGCATCTGCTTTGGGAGCAGAGGGTCGGGGGTTCAAATCCCTCTGCCCCGACCATTTGACCGGCACGCATGCGCCCGTAGCTCAGCTGGATAGAGCAGCGGATTTCTAATCCGCCGGTCGGGGGTTCGAGTCCCTCCGGGCGCACCACCCACGCGTCCGGCGGCGCCTTCGGATATAATTTTCGCGGACCACGATGGCGGGCGTAGCTCAGCTGGTAGAGCCCCGGATTGTGATTCCGGCCGTCGCGGGTTCGAATCCCGTCGCTCGCCCCATCAACCCAGGGGCCATTAGCTCAATTGGTAGAGCTGCGGACTCTTAATCCGTAGGTTGTAGGTTCGAGTCCTACATGGCCCACCACTTCCGGCGAGCGGCCGGGATTGCCGAGCGACCGCCATGCCCGATCCACGCCGTGAAATCCCGGAGCCCACCTACCACTGGCCAGGCGGGCCGTCGGCCGACGACGATCCGACGCCGGTCGAGTCGGCGCTGGCGGCGCTCAAGCTCGGCGCGATACTGGCGGCGGGCGTGACGATTGCCTTCTTCTACCTCGCGACCTATTCGGGATACGTCGCGCCGAGGGCGGCCGCCAGCCTGGTCGTGCTCGCGGCCTTCATCGTGCCGAGCGTGATCGCCTTCCTGCGGACGGCCTGGGTACGCCGGCGACGACGGATGCCGGGGGGCTGAGCCTCATACGCTATAATTGCCGGCTGTGAACGCGGCGGGGGTTGCCGCGATTGCCGGCCGGTTCCCAAGGCGAAAGTGGCGGAACTGGTAGACGCGCCGGATTTAGGTTCCGGTGGGGAAACCCTTGAGAGTTCGAGTCTCTCCTTTCGCACCACGAGGTTGAGCGATCGATGATGGTCTCAGTGGAAACGCTTCCGGGCCTCGAGCGCCGCATCGAAGTTTCGGTGCCGGCGACGCGCGTGCGCCAGCAGGTCGATGCGCGGCTCCTCAAGGTGAGCCGCACCGTCCGGATCAAGGGATTTCGTCCCGGCAAGGCGCCTATCCACGTAGTGCGCAAGCACTACGGACCCCAGGTCAAGGACGAGGTCGTCTCCGACCTGATCCGCGAGACCTTCGCGGAAGCCCTCCGGCAGGAGAAGCTGCAGCCCGCGGGCGGTCCGCGCATCGAGCCCCAGAAGACCGCGGAAACCGACGGCCTGCGCTACACGGCGACCTTCGAGGTCTACCCGCAGATCGAGTTGTCCGATCCGGGCAAGCTGAAGCTGACCCGCCCGGTGGCGTCGGTCGGCGAAGGCGACATCGACACGATGATCGAGAGCCTGCGCCGGCAGCGCCCGGTCTGGACCGAGGTGACCCGCGGCTGCGCCGACGGCGACCGGATCACGATCGATTTCGAGGGCCGCATCGACGGCGTGGGCTTCGAGGGCGGCAAGAGCGAGAACCTGACGATCGTCCTCGGGGCGGGGCGGCTGCTGCCGGATTTCGAGCAGGGCCTGCGCGGGGCGGCGGCGGGCGAGAAGCGCGAGTTCGACCTGCGCTTCCCGGACGAGTACCCGGCGAAGCACCTGGCCGGGAAGCAGGCGCGTTTCCAGGCGATCGTCCGCAAGGTGGAGGAGAGCAGCCTGCCGGAGATCGACGCCGCGTTCTGCGAGGCCTTCGGCGTGACCGAGGGCGGCGTCGAGGCGCTGCGCGCCGAGGTGCGCGACAACATGGAGCGCGAGCTCGCCCAGGCCGTGCAGGCGCGCCTGAAGGCGCAGGTCATGGAGCAGCTGCTGGCGGCCAACCCGATCGCGCTGCCGAAGGCGCTGGTCGACGCCGAGATCCGCGACATGCAGGTCGACCTGCTGCGCCGCTCCGGCCAGCGCGACCCGCGCCAGCTGCCGCCGCGCGAGAACTTCGAGCCGGCTGCGCGGCGGCGCGTGGCGCTCGGCCTCATCCTGAACGAAGTGATCCGCAAGGCAGACATCAAGCCGAATGCCGAGCAGCTGCAGCGTCGGCTGGACGAGCTGGTGTCGACCTACGCGGACCCGGACGAGGCCCGCCGGCAGTACCTGCAGAACGAGGCGGCAACCCGCCAGCTGCAGATGTCCGTGCTGGAAGACCAGGCCGTCGACTGGATCGTGGCGGCTGCCAAGGTCACGGACCAGCCGGGAACCTTCAAGGACATCATGAACTTCGGGGCCGAATCGGCGTCCGATGAAGCAGGGTAACGCAATGGTCGGAAGCATCGAAACCAAGGCCCTCAACCTGGTCCCGATGGTGGTCGAGCAGACCGCCCGGGGCGAGCGCGCCTACGACATCTACTCGCGGCTGCTGAAGGAGCGCGTGGTCTTCGTCGTCGGCGAAGTCGAGGACCACATGGCGAACCTCATCGTCGCCCAGCTGCTGTTCCTCGAGTCCGAGAACCCGGACAAGGACATCCACCTGTACATCAACTCGCCGGGCGGCGCCGTCACGGCGGGGCTCGCGATCTACGACACGATGCAGTTCATCAAGCCGGACGTCAGCACGATCTGCGTGGGCCAGGCGGCCTCGATGGGTGCCGTGCTGCTGGCGGCGGGCGCCAAGGGCAAGCGCTTCGCGCTCCCGCACTCGCGCATCATGGTCCACCAGCCGCTCGGCGGCTTCCACGGCCAGGCGACGGACGTCGAGATCCACGCCCGGGAGATCCTCGACGCACGCCGCCGCCTCAACGACATCCTGTCGCGCCACACGGGCCAGCCGCTCGACAAGATCGGCCGCGACACCGACCGCGACAACTTCATGAGCGGCGAGCAGGCCCGCGAGTACGGAATCGTGGACGCCGTCCTCGACAGGCGCGGACTGCTGCCGCAGACTTCGCAAAGTGCATGAGATATCGCTGGAGCTAGATGCGGCAACTGATTGAGTCGGAAAAGGAATTTACCCGCCGAAACCGGCATGCTATAAACAGCCTGCCGGCCTACCGGCAGTCGAGGGGCGCCTGATGGTCGACGACACCCGCGGCAAGCACGACGACGGCAAGCTGCTGTACTGCTCTTTCTGCGGCAAGAGCCAGCACGAGGTCCGCAAGCTCATCGCCGGTCCCTCGGTTTTCGTCTGCGACGAGTGCGTCGAACTCTGCAACGACATCATCCGCGAGGAACTCGAGGAAAAGCAGGAACGTTCCCGCGACCGCCTGCCCAAGCCGCACGAGATCCGCAAGGTCCTCGACGAGTACGTGATCGGCCAGGACCGGGCCAAGAAGATCCTCGCGGTCGCGGTCTACAACCACTACAAGAGGCTGCAGGCCCGTCCCGGCGACAAGCGGCACCGTCACGACAAGGACGAAGTCGAGCTCGCCAAGAGCAACATCCTGCTGATCGGGCCGACCGGTTGCGGCAAGACGCTGCTGGCCGAGACGCTGGCGCGGCTGCTGAACGTCCCGTTCACGATCGCGGACGCGACCACGCTGACCGAGGCCGGCTACGTCGGCGAGGACGTCGAGAACATCATCCAGAAACTTCTCCAGAAGTGCGACTACGACGTGGAGAAGGCCCAGACCGGCATCGTCTACATCGACGAGATCGACAAGATCTCGCGCAAGTCGGACAACCCCTCGATCACGCGCGACGTGTCGGGCGAGGGCGTCCAGCAGGCGCTGCTGAAGTTGATCGAAGGCACGGTTGCCTCGGTCCCGCCGCAGGGCGGCCGCAAGCACCCGCAGCAGGAATTCCTGCAGGTCGACACGACCAACATCCTGTTCATCTGCGGCGGCGCCTTCGCGGGCCTCGAGAAGATCATCGAGAAGCGCAGTTCCCGCGGCGGCATCGGCTTCGCGGCCGAGGTCAGGGCGCCCTCGGAGCGCCCGCAGGGGGCCGACCTCTTCAAGGACGTGGAGCCGGAGGACCTTATCAAGTTCGGCCTGATCCCCGAGTTCGTGGGGCGCCTGCCGGTGGTCGCGACGCTCGAGGAGCTGGACGAGGACGCGCTGGTGACGATCCTGACCCAGCCGCGCAACGCCCTGTCCAAGCAGTACGCGCGGCTGTTCGAGATGGAGAACGTCGAGCTCGAGATCCGCGAGGACGGCCTGCGGGCGGTGGCGCGCCGCGCCATGGAGCGCAAGACGGGCGCCAGGGGCCTCAGGACCATCCTCGAGAACGTGTTGCTCGACATCATGTACGACCTGCCGTCGCTCAAGAACGTGGCCAAGGTCGTGGTCGACGAGACCGTGATCCTGGGCGACAGCAAGCCCTACCTCGTCTACCGCAGCGACGAGTCGCAGGTCACCGCGCCGGAGATCCGGCGCGCGGCGGGGTCCGACACGCACTGAGGCCGCAAAAGGGGACGCACCCCTTTTCCAACCTCCGGTACCACGAGCATGCGCAGCGCCTCTCAAAAAGGGGTGCGTCCCCTTTTGCGGAGTGCGACTTGTTTCGCGCGTGCCGCGGCCCCATGACGTATCCTGCCTGAAGCCAGGAGGATCCCGCAGTGCCCGAAGAGAAAGCCAAGATCCCGAGCGCCCCCCAGGCGGCCCGCGTGCCGGTGCTGCCGCTGCGCGACGTCGTGGTCTATCCGCACATGGTGATCCCGCTGTTCGTGGGCCGGGACAAGTCCATCCTCGCCCTCGACGAGGCCATGCGCCGCGACAAGCAGATCCTGCTGGTGGCCCAGAAGCAGGCGGACGTCGACGAGCCGAAGGGCCGCGACCTGTACACGGTCGGTACGGTGGCGACCATCCTGCAGCTCCTGAAGCTGCCCGACGGCACCGTCAAGGTACTGGTGGAGGGCGTCGCGCGGGCCATGGTCGAGAACATCGACGCGGACGGCTTCTTCATGGCCGACATGACGCCGCTCCCGGACGTCGAGCAGTACGAGGAGCGCGAGATCGACGTGCTGACCCGCTCGGTCGTTTCGCACTTCGAGCAGTACGTGAAGCTCAACAAGAAGGTGCCGCCGGAGATCCTGACCTCCCTCGCCGGCATCGAGCAGCCGGGCCGGCTGGCCGACACGGTCGCCGCGCACATGGCGCTGAAGCTCTCCGAGAAGCAGAAGGTGCTGGAGTCCCAGGACGTCCGCGCCCGCCTCGAGCAGGTGATGTCCCTGATCGAAGGCGAGATGGAAGTGCTGCAGATCGAGAAGAAGATCCGCGGCCGCGTGAAGTCGCAGATGGAGAAGAGCCAGCGCGAGTATTACCTCAACGAGCAGATGAAGGCGATCCAGAAGGAGCTCGGGGACCTGGAAGACGCGCCGAACGAGCTCGGTGAGCTGGAAAAGCGGGTCGCCAAGGCGGGCATGCCCAAGGAAGCCCGGGAAAAGGCGACCGCCGAGATCAACAAGCTGAAGCTGATGTCGCCGATGTCGGCCGAGGCCACGGTGGTGCGCAACTACGTGGACTGGCTGGTCAAGGTGCCGTGGAAGAAGCGTACCAACGTCAAGCACGACATCGCCGCGGCCCAGAAGGTCCTCGACGAGGACCATTTCGGTCTCGAGAAGGTCAAGGAGCGCATCGTCGAATACCTGGCCGTCACGCAGCGCGTGAAGCGGCTCAAGGGCCCGATCCTGTGCCTCGTTGGTCCTCCGGGCGTCGGAAAGACCTCGCTCGGCCAGTCGATCGCGCGTGCGACGAACCGCAAGTTCGTGCGCATGTCGCTCGGCGGCGTCCGCGACGAGGCGGAGATCCGGGGCCACCGCCGGACCTACATCGGCTCGCTGCCGGGCAAGGTGCTGCAGAACATGGCCCGCACGGGCGTGCGCAACCCGCTGTTCCTGCTCGACGAAGTCGACAAGATGTCGATGGACTTCCGCGGCGACCCGTCCTCGGCGCTGCTCGAAGTCCTGGACCCCGAACAGAATGCCTCGTTCTCCGACCATTACCTCGAGGTCGACTTCGACCTCTCCGAGGTCATGTTCGTCTGCACGGCGAACACGCTGAACATCCCCGCGCCGCTGCTCGACCGCATGGAAGTCATCCGGCTGCCGGGCTACACGGAGGACGAGAAGCAGGCCATCGCGCGCCGCTTCCTGCTGCCGAAGCAGGTCAGGCAGAACGGGCTCAAGGAAGGCGAGCTGACCGTCGACGACCCGGCGATCCTCGACATCATCCGCCACTACACCCGCGAGTCCGGCGTGCGCAACCTCGAGCGCGAGACGGCCAAGATCTGCCGCAAGGCGGTCAAGCAGCTGCTGCTCGAGCCGGAGCGCAAGCAGGTCGCGGTGACGGCCGGCAACCTGTCCGATTTCCTCGGCGTGCGCCGCTTCCGCTTCGGCCGCGCGGAGGAGTCGAACCGCGTCGGGCTGGTCACGGGCCTCGCCTGGACCGAGGTCGGCGGCGAGCTGCTGACCATCGAGTCGGCCGTGGTCCCGGGCAAGGGCAAGCTCCTCTACACCGGCCAGCTCGGCGAGGTGATGCAGGAATCGATCCAGGCCGCGATGACGGTCGTGCGCAGCCGCGCGGACCTGTTCGGACTCGAGCCCGACTATCACCAGAAGACGGACGTGCACGTGCACGTGCCGGAGGGCGCGACGCCGAAGGACGGGCCGAGCGCGGGCATCGGCATGTGCACGGCGCTCGTCTCGGCGCTCACGAAGATCCCGGTCCGCGCGAGCGTCGCGATGACCGGCGAGATCACGCTGCGCGGCGAGGTGCTGCCGATCGGCGGCCTCAAGGAGAAGTTGCTCGCGGCCCAGCGCGGCGGCATCGAGACCGTGCTGATCCCGAGCGAGAACGAGAAGGACCTCGCGGAGATCCCCGCCAACATCAAGGACAAGCTCGACATCCGGCCGGTCAAGTGGATCGACGAGGTGCTCGAGATCGCGCTCGAGAAGAGCCCGCAGGTCGCGACCACCACGGCGCAGCCGGCGGCTCCCGCGGAGGCGCCGAAAGAGCCGGAGCGCCGGACCGGCCGGCGCGCGGTCAAGCCGATCCAGCCGCACTGACGAAAAGGGGACGCTCACCTTTCCAAAAGGGGACGCTAACCTTTTCGCGGCAGAGATCGTGTCTGCAACGAGGACTTGGGCTGCGAAAAGGTTAGCGTCCCCTTTTGGAAAGGTGAGCGTCCCCTTTTCGCCCAGCCGCGCCGGGCACCTTGGCCTCGCCCGGCCGATGCCGTATAGTCTCGCGCCTCCCAGGGGGCCGGATTGCGGTCCGCCGGGGTGCTTAGCTCAGCTGGTAGAGCGTCGCCCTTACAAGGCGAAGGTCGCAGGTTCGAGGCCTGCAGCACCCACCAGTGACCTGGAGCGGTAGTTCAGTTGGTTAGAATACCGGCCTGTCACGCCGGGGGTCGCGGGTTCGAGTCCCGTCCGCTCCGCCAATTTTCGGCAAGGCCCAAATGTGCGCTTTGCCTGTACTTTCGCCAACTTAGCCGGCCCCACTCCCGGGGCTGGCTTTTCTCTTCCCCGTCTAGTGGCAATCTAGTGGCAAATCCCGGGGCCCCCAGGGGGCTGTCAGGGACATCGCCAGCCGTGAGTGTCCGCAGAGCGGGGGACTGCTCCATCGCAGTACGTATCGCCTCTACGTCAGCCTCCGTGGCGCCGTCGGTCCAGGCGGCGTAGGTCGTCAGCATCGTGTGCACGCTGTGGCCGTCCTCCTTGGCCACGAGCAGCACGTTGTGGCCCGACATGAGGCGCCAGCTGATGTACGTGTGGCGGGCGTTATAGGGCTCGCGGTAGCGGATCCGGGTCTTGTTCATGATGAAGCGCCAGCGATCGTACGGGTACGAGAGGTCGTCGATCGGCGCGCCGTCCGCCTGGAAGAACACGAGCTCATGTCCAAGCCTCCCGGCAGCAGAAAGTTGCTGCCGCAGCGCCAGCTGCCGCCTGAGCACGTCCAGCGCTCTGCCGCAAAGGATGATCTCGCGGTCCTCGCGGGTCTTCGTGCGATCCTTGTCGCGACCCAGTACGCGCGCCCTGGCGATCCTGATCTTCCCTTTCAGCAGGTCGCAATCGCCGACCTGAAGGGCGATCTGCTCCGACTGCCGCAGGCCGGTAAAAAACCGGAACTCCTCGTAGTTGCCGTGAGCGAGGCCGAATTCGGCATGCGACTCGGCGATGATGCGTTCGCCTTCCTGGATCGTGAAGGGTTCGACGGGCAGGCGATCTTTCTTCGTGATGCGGAGCGTCTTCAGGCCTGCGGCGGGATTGTGTCGCTCGGGATGATCTCGGTAGCCGAAGTCGAACGCGCAGCGCACGGCGCTGACCACGTTGTTGTAGGTCTTCTTGTTCCGCGTGTGGCCTGCCGCGATGCCGGCCAAACGCGAATACCGGATGTCCTCGAATGCTTCCGAGCCGATCTGTGGCCGCCATACGGCATTCAGGATTCTCCGGTACCCATCGAACGTCGAAAAAGCCATGTCGTTCATGGCGACGCGCATCTCGCAATGCGCCAGGTAAGCGTCGATGACCTGATTGCAGGACAGACGGGCGCTCCTGGCATTTTGCGTTTCCGGCAATCTGCCCTCAAACCGGTAATCGGGAAACTCGTCCTTGAAGGAGAAGGTGCCCGCTTCGATCCTGAGCTTGATCGCCTGGAGCTGTACCCGGGCGCGTCGCAGACTGGCTTCGGTGGGAGTGCGTCGCAGCGTCGGGCGATAGCGTTTGCCCCCATAGGTGAACGTAAACTCGATGCGATCCTTGCCTTTCGCGCGAACCCCGCCCGTTACGGACTTTCTACCCATCGTTGATACCCCAGTATGTCGATTAGGACTCTGCCGTCGGGCGCACGGCGCCACACCTTGCCTTCCACCCAATCACCGCGTTCGATCTTGCGCTCCATCGCTTTGACTGTGTAGCCCGTGATGGCATTTGCCAACGGCAGCAGCACGTATCGCGCTGGGGCAACAGCGAGTAGCGGGGTCTTATTCGAGTGGCCGACAGGCGAAAGGTCGACCGGGAAGGCGGAATCCGGCCTTTGATCCCGAATGCGACCGAAGCCTTGCGACGGAGGGTTAGTCGCGCAACCGAGGCGTGATTCCATGTCTGCGCGGGCAAGTCGCTGCACACGAGAATCGTCACCCAATCGTGAGGAAATTTCACGCCAGACATACCGGGAAATTCACTGGAAACATCGAGTACCTACAGCTTGCCGGCCGCCTTCAGCTCTCGCTCGAGCTGCGCCAGTGGCAGAACCAATGTCAGTGGCCTGTCCCGCAAAGCGGTTGCGCCATGTGCGGCGTACCAACGGGCGGCTCGTTCATCCTTCGCATCGATGACCAGCATGACGCCACCGACCTCGGCGGCTGCGCGCAGACAGCGCCGTGCGGCCGAGGCAATCAGCTGACCGCCGAGGCCCTGTCCTTGGAAACGAAGATCGGTCGCCAACCGCGCCAGCCGGAAGCCTGGCACTTCGTGCCGGGCGAGACCGCGGCTCACAACCTCGGGCGCATCCGCGTACTGCAGGCTCGCGGGGGCGACGCTGTAGAACCCGAGCACCGTTGTGCCGTCGGCATCGTCAATCGCGACGAAGGTCTTGGCGCCGCCGCGCTCATGACTCCGGCGGGCGTGGCGGTGCAGGAAATCGTTCAGCGATTCGTCGCCGCAGTCGAACCCCTGGCGAGCGTGCGACTTTCCGATCGGCTCCTCGTGCCAGGGCGGCAGCTTCATTTCCGCTTGGGCAGAGCGGCAACGGCAGCTTTCAACTTCTTGTTCAGGGGCGGCGGATTCTCGAGAAGATTGAGCACCAGGAGGCTGTCACGCTCGGACAGGCGCACGCGCTCAGCCTCCTCGATCACGGACTCGGCTTCCCGCAGCGCCGCCTTCGTGACGAAAGTCGTCAGATCGGTTTGCGCCAGGGCAGCCGCGCGAGCGAGCACGGATTTCTGCTTGGGCAGGATGCGTAGATTCATACGCTTGTTGTCTTCGACGACGACACGAGGCATCGTGAGCTACTCCGACTACTGTACGCCTTTAAAGAGTACACGAATCTCTGAAGCATGGTCAAGAGTCCTGCCGCCCCGGATGCTGCCGGTACACCGTGCTCGTGCGATCGTGTTCGGAGCTAGTGCTGCCAAAAGAGCCGGCAGGTCGCAGCTCGCACCAGCCTGAATGTCGCGGTCTAGTATCGGCAGCCGCCCGTGAGTTACGAGACAATTCCATCGCGGTCGAACTAATTATCGATCCAGTCAGACGCTACGAAACCGCGCTGCGGGCTCGCCACGCGGCACCCGAGAGCGCAGCCTGGAGTTGATGAATTCGCCCGTCTGATCGCTAAGCGAGCGTTACAGGCGTTGCCAGCGGATTCGCTGACACCCAGGTGCCGAACAGTGAATGCCAACACTTGCGGCGGCTAGGCCGGGCACGGTGGACGCATATCTGTCGCGAGGCACATGTCAGGCGCTCACCTCAGCTCGTACGCGAATGGCAGTGACGAAAGCTGGAAGGCGACGGCGATCGGATTCGGCGGATAACTACCGACGTTCCGCCAACAGTCCTGAGGTATGTGCTGCATTTTCCCGCGAAGGCAGGATAGCCTGCGGCTTAGCGTTGGGACACATTGGGTCCCATGAGTTGTACGGAAGTAATCAAGGCGCGCGTGTCGGCGGAGCTCAAGAGCCAGGCGAAAGTTGCCGCGGAGCGTGAGCTACTGACAGAGGCCGCGTGGCTCAAGCGGCTTGTCATCCGGGAGATCCGGACTGTCCACGGGCTTAAGTCGGAAGAGCGCGCGCTCTGCGGTGTCGGTCGTGTCCGCAACTCAAGCAAGGAAGGGCGTAAATCCGGCGTCGGTGGCCCGCCGATCCTCGTGCGGCTAAGACATGACGACCGGCAACTGCTGGACGCCCGCGCAGAGGCCCGCGGCATGCGGCCAGCCACCTACGTTTCGGTCCTGACGCGCGCGCACCTGCGAGCGCTGGCGCCCTTACCGAAGGAGGAATACCTAGCGCTCAAGCGCAGCATCGGCGAGCTCGCGGCGATCGGTCGGAACCTCAATCAGATCGCCCGTGCGGCCAATAAGGGTGGCCGACTGCCGAGTTCTGCAAGTGATGAGTTCCGGGCCATGCTTAAAGTCTGTGAGGCCCTGCATGAGAACACCAAGGCGTTGCTGAAAGCGAACCTGGCGAGCTGGAAGCGCGGGTATGGCGAAGACGTTTAGGCTGCCCCGAGAGGAGCCGCTTCTCTCAGCTATGGCAGCTCGGCGTTGCACGAGAACGGCCCAGGTCTGACGCCTGGACAGATCGCGCAGATCCGCAGGACCGTTGAGCGCGTCCCGGAAGTCATGGTGAAAGTGCTGCCTCGGGCAAGCAACGACTTGAAGGCGGCCGGAAAGCATCTCGATTACATCAGCCGGCAGGGAACGCTCCCGCTCGAGATGGAGGGTGGTGAGGATCTGGAGGGTCAAAAGGGGATGGCAGTCCTGGACGAGTGGGATCTGGATATTGACGATCTCCGGCGTCAGGCAAGTCTGGCTGCGGTCAACGGACGAAAGCCGCCAAAGCTGGTTCACAAGCTGATGCTCTCGATGCCGGCGGGGACGCCGCCGGACAAAGTGCTCGCGGCAGTTCGCAATTTCGCTCGGGAACAGTTCTGGGGGCAACACCGCTATGCGTTCGTCCTGCACACCGACGAGGACCATCCGCACGTTCACCTGGTGCTGAAGGCTGTGAGTGAGCAGGGCGTACGCCTGAACATCAAGAAGGCCACGCTGCGGGATTGGCGATCGGAATTCGCGCGGAATCTCCGGCTACTCGGCGTTTCGGCCAACGCTACCGAGCGGGCGGTGCGCGGCCAGGACCACAAGGCCAAGAAGGACGGGATCTATCGGGCGGATCTGCGTGGAGACTCGACTTACGTGCGCGCGCAAGCGGAAGCGGTTGCGAGCGAACTGCTGCGGGGTGACATCCAAACTGACCGTGGCGAGCGCAAGCTCGTCGAGACGCGCAAGCAGGTTGTGCGGGGGTGGGTGCAATTGGCGACCGCATTGAACAATGACGGAGATCCCGCGTTGGCCGATCAGGTGCGATCATTCGCTGCAGGATTCTCTCCTCCTCGTACCGATCGAGAATGGGTTGCCAGAGAGCTGATTTCGAGGGCTCGCGCTATCAGGACGTCGCACAGGGAGATGGTTCGATACCGCGCAGACTTGTGAGTCGCAATCCGACTCAATTCAATGACCCGATCGGGAAAGATCGAAGCGATCCAAGTTCATCACTTTGTTCCAGGCGGCCACGAAGTCGTTCACAAACTCCTTGCTACCGTCATCTGACGCATAGACCTCCGCAACGGCACGCAACTCCGAGTTCGAGCCGAAGATTAGATCGACCGGCGTGGCCGTCCACTGTTTCTCGCCGGTCTTGCGGTCATAACCGATGTAGATGCCGTCGCTGTTGCCGGACTTCTCCCACGTCGTTGACATGCTGAGCAGGTTCACGAAGAAGTCGTTGGTGAGTGTGCCCGGATTGCGGGTAAACACACCGTGCTGCACGCCGCCGGTGTTCGCGTTCAGGACGCGCAGGCCGCCGACCAGCGCGGTCATTTCCGGCACGGTGAGTGTGAGCAAGTCGGCACGATCGACCAGCGCTTCGGTGGGTGACAGCGCGTTGCCGCCGGCGTAGAAGTTGCGGAATCCGTCGGCCGTCGGCTCGAGGAACGCGATGGTCTCGACGTCTGTCATTTCCTGGGTCGCATCGGTGCGCCCCGGTTCGAACGGCACTGTGACTTCGTAGCCCGCATCCTTCGCCGCCTTCTCGATCGCTGCGATGCCGCCGAGCACGATCACGTCGGCCAATGACACTCGCACATGGTCCGGCTGGCGTTCATTGAATGCCCGCTGGACATCCGAAAGTCTTGCGAGCACTCGCCGAAGCTCGTCCGGTTCGTTCACGTTCCAGCCGATCTGCGGCTCGAGCCGTACGCGCGCGCCGTTCGCGCCACCGCGCATGTCGGTACCGCGGTAGCTGGCCGCCGATGCCCACGCCGTGCGTACCAGCTGGGGGACGGACAGGCCCGCCGCCAGAATCATCTGCTTCAGATCGCTGACGTCTTTCTGATCGATCTGCTCGTAATCCGCTTCGGGGAGCGGATCCTGCCAGAGGAGTTTCTCTGCCGGGATGTCGGAACCAAGGTATCGAGCACGCGGACCCATGTCACGATGTGTGAGCTTGAACCAGGCACGCGCGAAAGCATCTTCGAACTCGTGCGGGTTCTTGACGAAGCGCTCGGTGATCTGGCGGTATGCCGGATCAAACTTTAGTGCGAGGTCCGTCGTCAGCATAACGGGCGCATTGCGCTTCCCTTCGACGTGCGCGTCGGCGACGGTGCCCTCCAGGGCGCCGTCCTTCGCCACCCACTGGATGGCGCCAGCCGGGCTACGGGTCTGCTCCCATTCGAAACCCACCAAATTCGCTAGATACAACATTGAAAAGCGTGTCGGCGTCTGCGTCCAGGCACCCTCCAGGCCGCTGGTAAACGTATCTTCAGCATTGCCCTTGCCGCAGTTGTTCTTCCAACCCAGACCCTGCTGCTCGATGCCGGCAGCGGCCGGTTCGGCACCCACGCAATCCGCCTTTGACGCGCCGTGCATCTTACCGAAGGTATGACCGCCGGCAATGAGCGCAACGGTTTCTTCGTCGTTCATCCCCATGCGACCGAAGGCCATGCGGATCTGTTGCGCCGCCGCCAGCGGGTCCGGATTGCCGCCGGGACCTTCCGGGTTCACGTAGATCAGGCCCATTTGCGTCGCGGCCAGCGGCCTCTTCAGCTCGCCGTTCTCGTCGCGGCGATCGTGGGCGAGCCACTCGGTTTCCCGGCCCCAGTCGACGGATTCCGGCTCCCAGTCGTCGGCGCGACCGCCGGCGAAGCCGAAGGTCTTGAAGCCCATGTCTTCCAACGCCACGTTCCCGGCCAGCACCATCAGGTCACCCCAGGAAATACTGCGGCCGTACTTCTGCTTGACGGGCCACAGCAGGCGCCGCGCTTTGTCGAGACTCGCGTTGTCGGGCCAACTGTTCAGCGGCTCGAAGCGCTGCTGACCGCCATCGCCACCGCCGCGGCCGTCGATGGCACGATAGGTACCGGTGCTGTGCCAAGCCATGCGGATGAAGAGCGGCCCATAGTGACCCCAATCGGCAGGCCACCAAGGCTGCGAGGTGCTCATGACCTCACGCAGGTCGTTCTTCACCGCAGCCAGATCAAGCTGCGCGAAAGCTTGCGCGTAGTCGAAATCCTCACCATAGGGGTTGGACGCAGAGTCGTTGTCGCGCAGCGGCGAAAGGTCGAGCTGATCCGGCCACCAGAATCTGTTGGACGGGGGATCATCGCTGGCAAACGCTGAAGGTGTAGCCAGCGAGAATGAGGTTGCGAGGGCAGCGATTATCGTGGTTGTGAATTTCTTCATGTGCAGCTCCCGAAAGTACCGAACCAACATCTGGATATGGGTCGTGTCCGCGCGGTGTTGCCGGGATCCCACTCAGTGGTGGGGTCGCGGCAAGTCGAAGCGATCCAGGTTCATCACCTTGTTCCAGGCGGCCACGAAGTCGCGGACGAATTTCTCCTGCGCATCGCCGCCGCCGTAGACCTCAGAGATGGCGCGAAGCTGGGAGTTCGAGCCGAGTACCAGGTCCACGCGGGTTGCGGTCCATCTGATCGCTGCGGTCTTGCGGTCGCGGATCTCGAACTCCTCTCTGGTATCGGAGGTGGGCTTCCACTCGTTGCCCAGGTCGAGCAGGTTGACGAAGAAGTCGTTCGTCAGCACGCCCGGCCGGTCGGTGAACACCCCGTGCTTCGTTCCTCCGAAGTTGGCGCCGAGCGCGCGCAAGCCGCCGATGAGCACGGTCATCTCCGGCGCGGAGAGCGTCAGGAGTTGCGCCTTGTCCACCAGGAAGTGCTCGGAGGCGATCTCCTTGAACTTGCCGTTGCGATAGTTGCGGAAGCCGTCGGCGATGGGTTCGAGCACGGCAAAGGACGCGGCGTCGGTCTGCTCCGCCGAGGCGTCCATGCGCCCGGGCGTAAACGGCACGGTGACGCTGACGCCGGCGTTCTTCGCCGCCTGTTCGACCGCCGCGCAGCCGGCCAGCACGATCAGGTCGGCCAACGACACTTTCCTGCCGCCGCTCGTCTCCGCATTGAACGCCTTCTGGATGCCTTCGAGCCTGGACAGCGCCTTGGCCAGCTGCGCCGGCTGGTTGACCTCCCAGTCCTTCATCGGAGCGAGCCGGATGCGCGCGCCGTTGGCGCCGCCGCGCTTGTCGGAGCCGCGAAAGGTCGAGGCCGAGGACCACGCGGTGTAGACCAGCTCGGAAACGGACAGTCCCGAGGTCAGCGCCCTGGTCTTGAGCGAGGCGATGTCATGCGCGTCAATCAACTTGTGATTGACCGCCGGGATCGGGTCCTGCCAGATCAGGTCTTCCTTCGGCACATCGGGGCCGAGGTAGCGGGCCTTCGGGCCCATGTCGCGGTGCGTGAGCTTGAACCAGGCGCGCGCGAAGGCGTCGGCGAATTCATCGGGGATCTTGTGGAAGTGCCGCGCGATCTTCTCGTACTCCGGGTCCATGCGCATCGCCATGTCGCCGTCGGTCATGATGATCGGCGCCTTCTTCGAGGGGTCGTGCGCGGCGGGCGCCATGTTAGCGTCGGTGTGCTGCTTGGGCGTCCACTGGTTGGCCCCAGCGGGGCTCTTGGTCAGCTCCCACTCGTTGCCGAACAGCATGTCGAAGTAGCTCATGTCCCATTTCGTCGGCGTGGGCGTCCACGAGCCTTCGAGGCCGCTGCCGATCTGGTCGCTGCCTTTCCCCGAACCGTGTGTGCTGATCCAGCCGAAGCCCTGGTTCTCGATCCCAGCAGCCTCGGGCGCGGGGCCGACCTTGCGCGGGTCGCCGGCGCCGTGGCACTTGCCGAAGGTATGACCGCCGGCGGTGAGCGCAACGGTCTCATAGTCGTCCATCGCCATGCGCGTGAAGGTTTCCCGCACCTGCCGTGCGGAGGCGAGCGTGTCGGGTTTGCCGCCGGGGCCTTCGGGGTTGACGTAGATCAGGCCCATCTGCACTGCCGCCAGTGGATTCTCGAAGTCGCGCTGGGTGCCGTTACGGTTGTCGCCCAGCCACTCGATTTCCGAACCCCAGTACACCGATTCGTCCGGCTCGTAAACATCCGTACGCCCGCCGGCGAATCCGAAGGTCTTGAAGCCCATGGATTCCAGCGCGCAATTGCCGGCCAGCACGATGAGGTCGGCCCAAGAAATCCGGCTGCCGTACTTCTGCTTGACCGGCCACAGCAGCCGGCGCGCCTTGTCGAGGTTGACGTTGTCGGGCCAAGAATTGGTCGGCGCGAAGCGCTGCTGGCCCAGGCCGGCGCCGCCGCGGCCGTCGCCGATGCGATAGGTGCCGGCCGCGTGCCAGGCCATGCGGATGAACAGCGGCCCGTAGTGGCCGTAATCCGCCGGCCACCAGTCCTGCGAGTCAGTCATCAGGACATAAAGATCCTGCTTCACGGACCTGAGATCGAGCTTCCTGAACTCTTCTGCGTAATCGAATGACGCGCCCATCGGGTCCGTCGCCGGAGCGTACTGGTGCAGGACTTTCAGGTTCAGCTGGTTCGGCCACCAGTCGCGGTTGGAATTCCCGCCACTCGCGGCGTGGAAAAGACACTTTGCTGGGGTTGCCATGTGGATCCGTCCTTTCGGAACGCTCGTTAGCGTCCTTTGCCGAACGCAACATGCTGCCGCGGGTGTGATCGGGTCCAAGACATTGTTTGGATGAATGTGATAGCCTGATCCTATGAAGCTCGGACCTCATCCGTTCTCGCTGCGACAGCTCCAGTACGCGGTTGCCGTCGCCGAGTCGCTCAACTTTCGCAACGCCGCCGAGCGCTGCCATGTCTCGCAGCCGTCACTTAGCGCGCAGCTCGCCCAGATGGAGAAAGTGCTCGGTTTCAAGCTCTTCGAGCGCGATCGGCGCAGCGTGCTCGTCACGACCGCGGGTCGCGGCCTCATCGAGCACGCGCGGCTCATCCTGCGCGAAACGGACAACCTCGTGGAGTTTGCGCGTCAATCCGGAAATCCGCTTGCTGGGACGCTACGGCTCGGCGTCATCCCGACCATCTCGCCGTATCTATTGCCTCGGCTCGCCTCGGCGCTGCACAAGGCTTACCCGCTCCTGACCGTGCTCTGGGTTGAAGACAAGACCGAGCCGCTCGTGAGCAGTCTCAACGCCGGCAGCCTCGACGCCGCGCTCTTGGCGAACGAGGCCAATATCGGCGACGTCGAGTGCGAAGTCATCGGCCCGGATCCATTTGTCCTCGCCACTCCGGTGGGTCATCCCCTCGGGACGCCGGCGTCTCCCGCAAGGGTGTCGGACTTGCGCGAAGCAAGCGTGCTCCTGCTCGACGAAGGACACTGCTTCCGTGAGCAGGCGCTCGCTTTCTGCTCGGGTGCGAAGGCCCACGAGCTCGAGTTCCGTGCTACGAGCCTGTCGACACTCGTGCAGATGGTCGCCCTTGGGGTGGGCGTGACGCTGCTACCCGAGATTGCGGTGCCGACGGAGGCCAGGCGCGCAGTGCTTTCGATCCGGCCATTCGCACGGCCTGCGCCCGGGCGGACCATCGCGCTCGTGTGGCGCAAGCGCTCGCCGCTCGGCCCGGCGCTGCGGCGGCTCGCTGGGACGACGCGGGCGGCCTACGGGCGGTCAGCGAGCAGTCCGCGTAAGGGGAAGGGCGGTTCTTGGTCCAAGAGAGGTCTATCCACTCCTGCAAGTCGGTCCCGACGGGCGGGTCAGTCAGAGGCAAAGGCGACTGCCCGCCGCGGTAAAGGCGCTGCTCGAGATCCTCGATCTGAAATCCGTCCGGACCCCGGCTCATTGCCGGCGTGAGCGAGATCTCCTCCATCCGACTGGTCGGTGTATCCCGAAATCGCGTATGCGGCGGCTCAATATCGAAGTGCTCGATCGCAGATTGCGAACGGCAAAGCGTAATGTTTGCCACGCGGAGCACCGAGGCAGCCAGATCATCGAGCGGTTCTTTCACAGTTGTTCGTGCAAGTCGATCCATCGGGCGCGTGACCACAGGCTAGGGCCTGTTAACGGCCAGTGCACCAGAACCGCTTCCTCTCTCTCTCCACCGATTGCACACGCGGCAAATCAGCAGGGATTGCGAAATCAATCTCCCTGCCCGTAACTCAGCCCCGTCGCCTTGCCCCGAAACACTGAATAGACAAACACCGTGTACGCCGCGATTGCCGGCACTGCCAGCACGATTCCCCAAAGCACGAAAACCAGGGAATCCGTCGCCGCTGCCGATTCCAAGATGGTCAGCTTATTGAGCACGACGTACGGATAAATGCTGTACGCCAGTCCCAATGCCGCCATCACGCAGATCAGGACGGTTCCGGCCATCACCAGCCAGGCATACCCTGCGTGCGCGATCCGCGAGCTGTACAAGACCCAGTAAACGGAAAGAAACGCCACCGTCGTCGTCAGTGGAATGGGCGCGAGACCGATGATGTTCGGAAGCGCGAACCAGCGAACTGCAATCTCGGAGCTGACGAGAGGTGTTGATACGGAAATAGCAAGAAGAGCCAGCCCCATCACCGGCATCGCGTTCCTTCCCCAGTTCATTGCTTTGTCGAACAACGCACCTTCGCACTTGATCATGAGCCAGCCGGCGCCCAGGACGACGTAGAGCGCGGGCAGGGTGAGTGCAATCAACATGGAGAACGCGCTGTTTACCGGACCGGGCTCCAGGCCCGTGACGTAACTGCCGAGCATCCAGCCCTGCGCGCTCGCGGCAACGAGCGATCCCGTGGCGAAGACCCTGTTCCACAGGTGTTTGTGCTTGACGTTGGCCTTGACGCGGAAGTCGAAGGCAACGCCTCTCAGGATCAGGCCGAACAGCATGACGGTCGCAGGGACGTAGAGAGCCGTCAGTACCAGCGAGTAGGCGGACGGAAAGCCGATCAACAGCACACCGATTCCGAGAACGAGCCAGGTTTCGTTGGCGTCCCAGAAGGGGCCGATGGAGGCGATCATCGTGTCTTTCTGATCGTCGTCGGCGAGCGGCAGCAGGATACCGATGCCCAGGTCGTACCCGTCGAGGACCACATAGACCAGCAGTGCCAGGCCCATGACGCCGAGGAAGATGAGTGGCAGTGCCTCATCCATCATGTCCGCTCCGGCGACAACGAAGTCCGCGCAGATTTCGAGTAGACGTTGGCCAGGACGAGCGAGGCGGCAGGCTTCGTCGCCATGTAACGCAGCGTGCCGACATAGGCAATCAGGAGAAACGCATACAGCAGGCCGTAGCCGAGCAATGTCCCCGTGAGCGTGGCACTCGCATGCGGCGCGGCGGCCTCGGCCACGCGGAGCTCGCCCGTGATGAGCCAGGGTTGGCGGCCGATCTCGGTGACGTACCAGCCGGCAAGTGTCGCGATCCAGCCGGAGAACGTCATGAGCGACAGCAGTTTCAGGATGAGTCCGGTTGGCCTGTCTTTCCTGACGATTGCCCAGGCGGCCCACCAGGAGACGGCGATCATGAGGAATCCGACGCCGACCATCACGCGGAAGGCCCAGAATACGGGTGCGACCGGCGGGTGTTGACCCGCGAACTGGTCGAGGCCCTGCAGTTCGCCGTCCGCATCATGGGTCAGGATGAGACTCGCTGCCTTCGGAATCTCGAGAGCGTAGCGCGTGGCTTTCTCGTCTTCGTCCGGAAGCCCGAAGAGCGTGAGCGGCACCCCTTTTCCCGTGCGCCAGATACCCTCCATCGCCGCAATCTTGGCCGGCTGGTGCTGGAGGGTGTTCAAGCCGTGCAGGTCGCCGATGATGACCTGCAGGGGTGAAAGCACGGCGGCCACAACGATGCCGGTCTTCAGCACGATCCGGGTTGCGGGTCCGTCGACCTTACTTCGAATGCGCCAGGCGCTGATGCCGGCGATGAGGAACGCGCTCGTCAGCATCGAGGCGTTCAGCATGTGCGCCAGCCGGTACGGGAAAGACGGGTTGAAGACGATGTCCCACCAGCTGACGGGATAATACACGCCGTCGATAACTTCATGGCCCTGCGGCGTCTGCATCCAGGAATTGAGGCTGAGGATCCAGAATGCGGACAGGGTCGTGCCGAGCACGACCATCGCCGTGGCGACGAGGTGCGCGCGGTTCGACACCTTCCCCTTGCCGAACAGCATGACGCCGAGGAACGTCGCTTCGAGGAAGAACGCGGTCAGTACTTCGTAGCCCAGCAGGGGTCCCGCGATGTTGCCGGCGCGCTCGATGAAGCCCGGCCAGTTGGTGCCGAACTGGAAACTCATGGTGACGCCGGAGACGACGCCGAGGGCGAAAGTCAGCGCGAAGATCTTGACCCAGAAATAGTAAGCGAACTCCCACAGCTCGTTCCCGGTCTGCGTGAAGCGCACGCGGAAGAACAGCAACATCCACGCCAGGCCGATCGAGATGGTCGGGAACAGGATGTGAAAGCTGATGTTCAGCGCGAACTGGATGCGGGCGAGATCGATGGGGTCGAGGGAGGTCATCGCCGGATCCCTTCAGAACTCGAGTAGTGCAGGCGCTGAGTTTACGAGGATAAGCGCGCCCATGACGACGAGAAACACGCCGAAGTACCGGGTCAGCCGCGCGGTGGGCAGGCGGCCGGCGAGCGCGCTGCCGGCGATGCTCCCGGCGATGCCGAACGCCGTGACCGTCGCGATGACGTCCCATTCCAGGCGCAATCCCTCCGCAGCCAGCACGTCAACGTACTTGGCCAGTCCGCTGAAAGACTTCAGCGCGATGATCACCAGGCTGGTCGCGACCGCGCGGTGAATCGGCAGACCGCCCAGGAGCACCAGCGCCGGCACGATCAGGAACCCGCCTCCCACGCCGACGAGGCCGGTAAGGACGCCGACGAACAGGCCGTCCAGGACGATCTTCCAGCCGGCGCGCCGGCCTGCCGGTCCTGCATCGAGCCGCGGCGGGCGCAGCATCAGCAGGGCGGCGGCCAGCATGACGACCGCGAACAGGGACAGCTGGACCGCGCCCGGAACGAATGCGGCGATCCACGCGCCAAAGTAGGTCCCGAACATGCCGGGCAGGCCGAAGGTGACGACGCTGTACCAGTCGATGAGTCGACCGCGAAGATGGCGCAAGGCGCCGGCGGCGGCGACGGTGCCGACGATCGCCAGCGATCCCGCAATCGCTGACTTCTCGTCCTGCCCGAAGAGGTACACCAGGACCGGAACCGTGAGGATCGATCCGCCCGAGCCGAACAGGCCGAGGCTGATGCCGATCGCGACTGCGCCCGGCCAGGCGAGCAGTGCGATGCTCATCGCGTCTCGGGATTCACGCCGCCCTTCCGCACGCGAGATTCGCCGGAACCGCGACATCCATCAGTTTCGGGTCGGACAGCCGGAGATTGCGCATGATCTGCACGTATTGGTCGCGGGACCTTCCCGCGAGGCGCGGGTTGTGTAGCCTTTCCTCGCCGATCGAGGACGCGGTCCAGCCCTTGTAGTCGTGCGCCGGGTAGACGAGCGTGTCATCCGGCAGCCGGAAGAGCTTTTCCACGATCGAATTCCAGGATTTCACGGGGTCGCCATTCTGGAAGTCGGTCCGCCCGGTCCCGCGGATCAGGAGCACGTCACCGGTGAACACCGCCCGGGGCCTGGACGGATCGAGCACGAAGCTGAAGGACTCGTCGGTGTGTCCTGGTGTGTAGAGCGCGCGAAGCTGGACGCCGTCCACGTCGACCATGTCGTCCTCCCGAAGCTTCTGCGAAACGCACTCGGCCCTGGTGAACTCGCCCATCAACGTCATGCAGCCGGTCGCGCTGCGCAGGTCTCCGAGGGCCGTGACGTGGTCGGCGTGTGTGTGCGTGTCGATCGCCTTGACGAGCTTCACGCCGAGTTGCTCGATCAGCAACAGGTACTGCGGCAACTGCTCCTTGACCGGGTCGATGATCAGCGCCTCGCCGCCGCTTCGCCGCGCGAGCAGGTACGTGTAGGTGCTGGATGCGCTGTCGAACAGTTGTCGGAAGATCATCTGTTTCTCCTGGCAAAAGGGGCGGCGCATCGCGCCGCCCCCGGGGTATCTCACGCAATCTTCTTCGTGCAGTAGTACCAGTCGACGCACTCGTAGCCCTCGCGCATGCGCCTGTCCGCGTCGGCGGAAGTCCTGGGTGGCGGCACGATGACATCCTCACCGGGCTTCCAGTTCTCCGGCGTGGCGATACCGTGCAAGTCAGCGGCTTGCAGCGCCGTGACCAGGCGCAGGATCTCGTCCACGGAGCGGCCGTTGCTCATCGGGTAGTAGACCATCGCCCGCAGCACGCCCTTCGGATCGATGACGAAAGTAGCGCGCACCGCCGACGTGTCCGACGCGCCGGGCTGGATCATCCCGTATGCGCTTGCAACCTTCATCGACAGGTCGGCGATGATCGGGAACGGGATCTCGACGCCGAACTTTTCCCTGATGCTGCGCTCCCACGCCAGGTGCGAGAAAGTGGAGTCGATCGATAGCCCGAGGAGTTCGCAATCGAGCTTGCGGAAGTCATCATGACGCCGGGCAAAGGCGATGAACTCGGTGGTGCACACCGGAGTGAAATCAGCGGGGTGCGAGAAGAGAATCAGCCATTTGCCCTTGTAGTCGGCCAGCTTCTTCTCGCCGTGCGTGGTTGGCGCGCAGAACTCCGGCGCCGCCCGGTTCAGCCCGGGCATGCCCGGCGCTCGAATCTCGTCATGCATCATCATCTCCTCGTGTTGGCAGTGTGGTGGTCGGTCGCCGTGCCACCATATTAGAGAGTGCTAATATCTACCAATCGGCAGATGCGATAGCGGTGATTGGTGCTGCCGATGATTCTCGGTCCTGCAGTCAGGCCTGGAGGATCGCCGCCTCCGCTCCATGGACGTCGCCCAGAGGCCGCAGACCCGCGGGCAATCGGGAGAGAATGACGCTGGCGAATGCCTCGATGGCTGCGGGGCGCGGGAAGCTCTTGCGCCATACCAGCGTGATGCGCCTTGAGCTGTTGGTGCCCGAGACAGGCCTCAGCACGATGCCCCCGGCCGCCAGCACGGACCGTTGCGCGAGCGTCGGGACCAGCGTGACACCCAGGCCCGCCGCGACGAGCTGGACCAGGGTGTCCAGGCTCGCGGCGCGAACGTCCGCGACTCCCAAAAGGTCGTTCCGCCGACGATGACATGCGCTCAGCGTCTGGTCGGCGAGGCAATGGCCCTCATCGAGAAGGAGAAGAGGCAGTTCTTCGAGCTGCTCCTGCCTGATCTGCTCCTGCCGCAGCATCGGGTGATCCGATGGCAGCGCAAGCAGGAACGGGTCATCGGCAATCGGGCGCATGACGCGGTTTTCGGCTGCCTCTGAAGTTGCGATGAGGACGCAGTCGATCTCGTTGCGATCCAGTCGCTGCAGGAGATGCTGCGTGAGATCCTCGAGCAGGGCCACCTGCATCTGCGGAAACCGACGCTTGAGGTCGCCGAGCACGGCCGGCAGCAGGTAGGGGCCCACGGTCGGGATCACGCCGATCCGCAGATCTCCCGCCAGCGGATCGCGCCCCGAGCGTGCCAGTTGCACCATGGCATCAGCCTGCTCCACTGCGCGGCGCGCAAGCGGCAGCAACACGGCTCCCTGGGTCGTGAGAAGGACGGCCCTCGGAGTGCGCTCGAACAGTGTCACGCCGATCTCGCGCTCGAGCTTCCTGATCTGGCCGGAAAGCGTCGGCTGGCTGCAGTACGCACGCTCGGCAGCGCGTCCGAAATGCCTCTCGTCCGCCAGCGTAACGAAGTACTTGAGGTCGCGGAGGTTCACGGCCGGCCCCGGATGCGTGATGAACCGCTCAAGCCGACGCCGGCGTGATTCGCCAGTGATAGTGGTAGTAGACGACCGGAATCACCACCAGCGTCAGAACCGTCGACACGAACAATCCGAAGATCAGCGATACGGCGAGCCCGCCGAAGATCGGATCGTCGAGGATGAAGAACCCGCCGGCCATCGCCGCGATCGCGGTGAGCGCAATGGGCCTCGCGCGCACCGCGGCGGCGCCGATCGTCGCTTCCTGCAGCGGCTTGCCGGCTCGGACTTCCTGCTGGATGAAGTCCACCAGCAGGATCGAGTTGCGCACGATGATGCCGGCCAGCGCGATCATGCCAATCATCGACGGCGCCGTGAACTGCTGACCGAGCAGCGCGTGGCCCGGCATGATGCCGATGATCGTCAGCGGGATGGGCGCCATGATGATGAGCGGCACCTTGTATGACCTGAACTGCGCGACGACCAGCAGGTAGATCAGGACGAGCCCCGCGGCGTAGGCAGCGCCCATGTCGCGGAAGGTCTCGAACGTGACCTGCCATTCACCGTCCCACTTCAGGCTCCACTGGTAGGGATCCCCGGGCGCGCGGGTCAGGTGCTGGGCGATGGGCCTGCCTTCGACCGGCGTCTCCTCGAGCGCGGCCGCGATCGCGATCTGGCCGTACAGGGGACTGTCGGTCCCGCCCGCCACGTCGCCGGTGACGTAGACGACCGGCAGCAGGTCCTTGTGGTGGATCGTCGGATCGCGCGTGGTCGTCTCGAATCGCGCGATCTCCGACAGCGGCACCAGCGCGCCGGACTGCGCGCGCACGCGCAGGCTCCCCAGCATGCCGGGATCCGCCTTGTCGCCGGGCGACAGTTCCACGCGCACCGGCACGGGCAGCTTGGCGTGCTCGTCGTGCAGGTAGGACATGTCTTCGCCACGCAGCGCCGCCGACACGGTGGACGCCACGGCCTGCTGGCTTACGCCGAGGCGAGCAGCCCGCGCGCGGTCGACGGCGACCACGAGCTTTTGCTGCGGAGCCTCGAGGCTGTCGTCCACGTCCACGACGTCGGGTGCAGCCTCGAACTCCTTGCGGACCTGCCGGGCGACGTCCATCTGCCGCGCGTAGTCCATGCCGTAGATCTCGGCGACCAGCGGCGCGAGCACGGGCGGTCCCGGCGGCACCTCCACGATCTTGACCGTGGCCCCGAAGCCCCGGCCGATCTCCGTGAGAGGGGCGCGGACGGCCGACGCGATCTCGTGCGACTTGCGGTCGCGGTCGTGCTTGTCGAGCAGGTTCACCTGCA
>CAZVIF010000025.1:0-37635 GCA_964626745.1 uncultured Steroidobacteraceae bacterium | reverse complement strand
GGCCCGGGAACCCCCAAGCTGCGCGATGTGATCGCAGCCCGTGAGGCACTGAATCCGAACGAGTTCGCGCTGCCCGACAGCACCGTGACCGACGGCGAAGGCAAGGAACTGTCGCTGATGGTCGGCGTGAACAGCGGCGACGGGCGCGGCAACATCACCGCTTATGCCACCGTGTTCGACAGCAAACAGGTCCTGCAGCGCGACCGCGACTACTCCGCTTGCTCCCTGTCCGCGAACACCGTCGGCCAGTTCCGCTGCGGCGGATCGGCGACCAGCGCCGGCGGCCTGTTCTCGGATTTCTCGACGTATTACTTCACGGCGGACACCGCGGATTCACTCCGCGACTTCGACTTCGGGGCCGACCTGTACAACTTCGGCCCGTTGAACCACTACCAGCGTCCGGAGCGCCGCTACAGCCTCGGCGCGATGGGTCACTACGAGTTCAACGAACATGCCGACGTGTACACGCAGCTGATGTTCAACGATTACGAGTCGATCGCCCAGATCGCCCCGTCGGGCAACTTCTTCGAGACCAACACGATCAATTGCGCGAACCCGCTTCTGCCGACGTTCGTGAATACGACGGATGCGGACGGCAATCCGGTGACGCTCGACCTGCGCGAGACGATCGGCTGCGATGCCGCGGCGATCGCCAACAACGACTCGGTGACGATGTACATCGGCCGGCGCAATGTCGAGGGCGGCGGTCGCCAGCAGTCGTTCGCGAACAACTCGTTCCGCGCGGTCGCGGGCGTGCGCGGCGCGATCAACGACGGCTGGGGTTACGACGTCTCGGCCCAGTACTCGAGCGTTTCGGCAAACACCGCGACACTCAACTACTTCGTCACGCCGCGGCTCGCCCGGGCGCTGAACGTGATCGACAATCCGGCGACGCCGGAACTCGATCCGACCTGCCAGTCCGTGCTGGACGGGACCGATACGGCCTGCGTGCCCTGGAACCCGTTCGTGCCTGGCGGCATCACGGCCGATCAGCTGAACTACCTCCAGGCCTCGGGTCTGCAGATCGGACGGATCAGCCAGGAGATCTACAACGGCATCGTCACGGGTGACCTCGGGGTCTACGGCATCAAGTCGCCGATGGCCTCCGACGGCATCCAGGTCGTGTTCGGCACCGAGTACCGGCGCGACGAGCTGTCGAATTCGGTCGATGCGCTGCAGGAGCAGGGCCAGCTGGCCGGCTCGGGCGGTGCCACGATCGGCATCAGCGGCTCGACCAAGGTCACCGAGATGTTCATGGAAGCGCGGGTCCCGATCGCCCAGGACCAGGCGTTCGCCGAGAGCCTCTCGTTCGACACGGCCTACCGCTACTCCGACTACGGCGACGTCACGACCGACACCTACAAGTTCGGCCTCGAGTGGGCGCCGATCCAGGACGTCCGCGTCCGCGGCAGCTACCAGCGTGCGGTCCGTGCGGCCAACATCGTCGAGCTGTTCACGGCCCAGGGGTTCAACCTGTTCGACGCCCCGGGTGATCCGTGCGGTGCCGACGCGCGCGATCCGACGGCGTCGGATGCGGAGTGCATCGCGACGGGCGTGCCGGCGGGACTCGTCGGGTCTCCGTCGCTGGACAGCCCGGCGGGACAGTACAACTTCCTGCAGGGCGGCAACCCGGACCTGTTGCCCGAGGAGTCTGACACGTACTCCTACGGCGTCGTGTTCACGCCGCGCTTCGCCCCGGGCCTCGCGATCACGGTCGACTACTTCGACATCGAGATCAAGGACACGATTTCGACGTTCGGAGCCAACAACATCCTGACCGCCTGTTACGGCGCCGAAAGCGCGCAGGCATGCTCCCTGATCCAGCGCAACCCGGGCACGGGCCAGTTGTGGATCGGCACGGGCAATGTCGTGGACCTCAACACGAACATCGGCTCGCTCTCGACCAAGGGCTGGGACGTCAACATCGGGTACACGGGTCTCGAGCTCGGCCGGTTCGGCAGCATGGCGTTCAATCTGACGGGCACGTACCTCGAGGAGCTCATCACGCAGCCGGTGCCGGACCTGGATATCGATCCGACGGATCGCGTCCGGGACTACTACGACTGCACGGGCTTCTACTCGACGGTCTGCGGCATCCCGAACCCGCAGTGGAGGCATCGCTTCAGGACGACCTGGCAGACGCCCTGGGATGTCGACCTGTCGCTCACCTGGCGGTATTACCACGACGTGACGGGACTGAGCGGCCCGAACAACGAGATGCCTGACAACCGGATCGACAAAGAGCTGCCGTCCGAGGACTATTTCGATCTCGCCGCGAACTGGGCGATCACGGAGAAGGCTTCGGTGGCGCTCGGTATCAACAACGTGCTGGACGACAACCCGTCGATCAGCGGCGCGGTCGGTACCACGGGCAACGGCAACACCTTCCCGCAGACCTACGACGCCCTCGGTCGCTACGTGTTCCTGCGCGCGACGGTGGACTTCTAAAGACCGTACAGAAGATCCGTTCGACCACTCGGCGGCGGCCCCTCGGGGCCGCCGCTTTTTTTTCGTACCATAGCGGCCCATGAACGCCGCCAGGCCCGCTGCCGCGCCCGACTTCGCCGCCCTGCTGGCGGCCTCGCCGGACGCCTACCCGCAGGCCGTGGACCTTGTCCGCGGGCTCGTGCTGGTGATCCGCATGGACGAGGCGGCCTTCCGCAAGGCCAGTTTCCTGGATGACCGGATCCTGGGGCCGGCTACCCAGGGCGCCTGGCTGCCCGGGGACGTCGTTTCGGCGGCGGCGCGCCGCGTTGCGGACCGCCGTCCCGTGCATTTCGTGTTTCACAGCGGGCACGTCGGTTCGACGCTCCTGACGCGGCTCCTGGACGAGACCGGCGCGGTCCTGTCACTGCGTGAGCCGCTGCCCCTCAGGACGCTGGCCGAGGCGGAGGAAGCGCTGGGCCGACCCGAATCGCTGCTCTCGGCCGACCAGTTCGACGGTCTGCTCGACATGCTGCTCGTGCTCTGGAGCCGCGGCTACGCGTCCAGCCGCACCGTCGTCGTCAAGGCGACCAGCAGCGCCGGCCGGCTGGCGCCCCGGATTCTCGCGCGGGCGCCGTCCTCGCGCGCCGTCTGCCTGAGCCTGCGCGCCGAGCCCTATATCGCGACGCTGCTCGGCGGCGCCAATTCCCTGATCGACCTGCGCGGCCACGCTCCCGGACGCATGCGTCGACTGCTGGCCGGCCGCGAGCTGGCGGTCCCTCCCGTGCATGCGCTCTCCGCCGGCGAGCTCGCGGCGCTCGGCTGGGTGACCGAGAGTCTCGCCCACGCAGCAGCCAGGGCGGCCGCCGGCGAGCGGGTGCTGATGATCGACTTCGAGAACTTTCTTGGCGACCTGCCGCGCGGCCTCGGCACGGTGGTCGCGCACTTCGGCCTGCCGCGCGACGAGGCCTTCCTCGCCGCGGCCGGCGGCCATGCAGTGTTGCGCCGTTACTCCAAGGCGCCCGAACAGCCGTTTGCGCCGGGCGAGCGCGGCGAACGACTCGCCTTCGCCCGCCGCGAGTACCGCGACGAGATAGCCCGTGGCCTCGCCTGGATCGGTCGGCTTGCGCGTGCCGACGCCGGCATCGCCGCGCTGGCCGGGGCGGGACTGCCGTGAGCGCACGAGCCGGACTCGAGCTCGCCGCCGGCCTCGAGCGGGCGGGCCGCCACGCGGACGCGGAAGCCGCCTATCAGCGTCACATCGGCGAGCAGCCGCAGGACGCTGTGGCACGCTTCAACTACGCCTGCTTCCTGCGCCGTCGCGGCCGGCTCGAAGAAGCGCTCGAGTCGCACCAGGCGGCGCTCGATCTCGGGATCGAGGGGCCTGAGGAAGTGCTTTCGAACATGGCGGTGATCCAGGGCGAGCTGCGCCGCGACGCGGCGGCGAAGCTGCTGCTGCAGCGCGCGCTCGCGGTCAATCCGACGTACCCGCCGGCGCTGTTCAACCTCGCGCTGCACTTCGAGGAGCACGGCCAGCAGGCCGAGGCCATCGAGCTGTTCCGCAGGATCCTCGAGATCGACCCAAACTGGCACAACGCCCTCGTGCGCCTCGCCTACGCCGAGACGGTCCGCGATGCCGAGGGCGAGGTGGTCCGGCGCCTGCGCCGCGCGCTGCGCCGGTCGAACCTCGAGCCGCTCGTGCGCGAGAGCCTGCACTTCGCGCTGGGCAAGGCGCTCGACGATTGCGGCCGCTACGACGAGGCCTTCGAGCAGTACGTGCTTGGCAACGCCGCCAGCCGGCCGCGGCTCGCGCGCTACGACCACGCCGTCGTCGCGCAGGGCGTGGATCGCATCATCGAGGCCTTCGGGCCGGAGCTGATCGCGAAGGCGACGGCGGTGTCCGAGGCGCCGCTCGTCTTCGTCACCGGTATGTTCCGCTCCGGCTCGACGCTCATCGAGCAGGTCCTCGCCGCCCACCCGGCAGTCACCGCAGGCGGCGAGATCGAGTACTTCCTGCGCTACCCCCTTTCGCTGGACCCGGCGGACTGGCCGCCGATCGCGCAGGGTTACATCGACTACCTGCAACGAACCTACCCGGGCGCCGGCATCGTCACGAACAAGCGGCCGGACGCCTACGCCTACCTGGGGATGCTGAAGGCCGTGTTTCCGAACGCGAGCTTCGTGAACACCGTGCGCGACCCGCGCGACACGGCGCTGTCGATCTATTTCCAGCAGTTCGACGGCCGGGTGGGCTACGCCGCCGACCTCGCCGACATCGCGCACTTCCGCCGGCAGTACCGGCGCCTGATGGATCACTGGCGCGGGTTGTTCGGCGACGCGATCTTCGACGCCGACTACGACGCTTTCGTGCGGAACCCGCGGGCGGAGACGGAGCGCCTGCTCGGCTTCCTCGGTTTGCCCTGGCACGAGGGCTGCCTGGAGTTCCACCGCAACGAGAACCGCGTCAGGACCGCGAGCCTCACGCAGGTGCGCGAGCCGCTCTATGCGCGCTCATCCGGCCGCTGGCGGAACTATGAGCGGCAGCTCGCACCCTACCTGCCGGCGCTCGAGGCGGACTAGGTCGTCGACCACATCCTGAGGAGGTTCTGGCGCACCACGTCGAGCCGCACGCGGCTCTCCGGGTCCATGCGCAGGCCTTCGAGCGCGGCGATCTCGTTCAGCTCGAAGACCTGGGTGCGCTGGTGCTGGTCGGCGATGTGGCTCTCGATGAAGGTGATCGAAACAAGCCTCTGACCAGACCGCACGGGCACGACCTCGTGCAGCGTCGTGGACGGGTAGACGATCGCCTCGCCCGGCGCGCCCTTGAAGGCGAGCGTCTGGTTGCCGAGCACCATCGCGAGTTCGCCGCCTTCGTAGCTCGCGGGATCGCCGACGAAGACGGTGCAGGAAAGGTCCGAGCGCAGCTTGAGGTTCGGCAGCTGGATGATCGCCGAATCGGCATGCGGCCCGTACTTCATGCCCGGCTCGTAGCGGCACAGCAGCGGCGGCGCAATGCGCTTCGGGATCGCGAATGCCCCGAACTCGCGCGAGCGCGCGAACGCCGCGCCCACGATCTTGACCGACTCCATGTACTTCGGGTCGGCCGGATCCGCCTGCAGGTTCTGCTTGCTGGTGTTCGCGGGGTTGGAGACCCGTCCGTCGACGAAATTGAGCTCGCCCGCCAGTTCCACCAGCCGGGCGCACTCCTCCGGCGAGAGCAGGTTCTTGATCTTGAGCAGCATGGACGCGAACTATATCTGAGCCCCGGGCGCGATGCCGCGGAAGGCGTCGGTCGCGGCGATCACCGCCCGGATCGCCTCGCGCTCCGCAGGCGACAGGCGCGGGCTCCAGATGTCGCAGATCAGGATGATGCGGATCTCGTCGCTGTCGTTCCAGGCCTCGTGCTCGATCGTGTCGTCGAACACCCAGGCCTCGCCGATGCGCCATTCGCGCGTTTCGCCGCCGACCCTGAACCCGCAGCCTGCGGGCATCACGAGCGGCAGGTGCACGACCAGCCGGAAATTGGCGACGCCCGTGTGCGGCGGGATCCGCGTCCTCGGCTTCAGCACCGAGAACATCGCGGTCGGCGAGCGCAGGTCAACCTCCGCCTGCGGCAGCGCCCTGACGGCCGCCATGGTCGCCGGGGCGCGCGCCGCGCGTTCGGGAATCACGCGTCCCTGCTCGTAGAAATGGAAGGCGCTCCAGCGCGGCGACTTGTTGAGCTCCCGCCACTGGTCGAGCGGCAGGTGGTCGTCATAGTGGATGTAGGGACTGAAGCCCGACTCATCCTCGACCAGGATCCGGGCGAGCTCCCGCTGGACGTCCGGCGTCGCCGCCTCGAATTCCGGGAGCCAGGGAAACTCGTCGCGCTCGTAGAACTCCACGTCGGGCAGCCCCGGGTAGAAGTACTCCATCGGTTCCTGGCGATAGCGCTTGCGGACCCGGAGCGTCGTGTCGATGAAGGCTTCGAGTCGCCGCTTCTCGCTGCCGGAGAGCGCATCGCGGGCTGCGCCGAGGTGCTCGCGGACGTGCCGCCCGAGCTCACCGACGTGCTGCGCATGAACCTCGCGCGCCCGCCGTACGGCAGCGAGCGTCGCCGCGTCGAGTTCCGCGTCCTGCGGCGCCTGCACGAGCGCGATCCCGTAGGCCGTCGCGGCTTCCTTCGTCCGGCCAAGACGGTCCAGCAACGAAGCCTGCATCAGGAGCGCGGCGAAATTCCGGTTGTCGAGCGCAAGCGCCTCGCGCAGCGCCGCAAACGAGCCCTCATAGTCCTGCAGCTGGCGGCGCACGATCGCGAGGTTCATCCAGAGGGGCAACCCGCCCTGGCCGTGCGCGAGCGCACCCTCGAGCAGACCCCGGGCGCCGCGCAGGTCGCCCGCTGCCATGGCCTGCAGGGCGGCCTTGTTTGCGCGTACGGCGGCTTCGTTCATGCCTCGGCTAGTATAATTCGCCCATGGCAACGCCCGCCGCCGCAGCGAACCCCGCTGCCCTGCTGAAGCTCGCCCGCGACTGCCGCGAACGGGGCGATTCCGCCGGCCAGGCCGCGGCACTCGACCGGCTGCTGGCCGCCGACCCCCGCAACATCCCGGCGCTGATCCAGCGCGCGGACCTGTACGCGGCGGCCGGCGACATGCGCTCGGCATCCTCCTTCTACCTGACCGCGCTGCGCATGGCGCCGCCTTCCGGGCTGCACGGGGAAACCGCCGCCGGGCTCGCGCGCGCGAAGGAAGCCTGCGACCGCTACGCGCGCGAGTACCAGGACTACCTGCAACGCAGTCTCGCGGCGCACGGATTCGATCCCGCGCGTTCGAGCCCGCGCTTCGCCGAATCGGTCGACCTGATCCTGGGGAGGAAGCGCATCTACCTCCAGCAGCCCAAGTACTACTACTTCCCGGGCCTGCCGCAGGTTCAGTTCCACGATCGCGCCCTGATGCCCTGGTTCGACCCGATCGAGGCTGCTTTGCCCGAGATCCGCGCCGAACTCGAGGCGGTGCTCCACGAGCCTGGCGCCTTTGCCCCCTACGTCCAGGGCCATGCAAACCGCCCGAAGAAGGACGAGATGGGGATGCTGAACAATCCCGCGTGGAGCGCGTACTACCTGTGGAAGAACGGCGAGGCCGTCGCCGGGAACGTCGCGCGCTTTCCGAAGACGATGCAGGCGCTCCGCGACGCGCCGCTCGCGCACGTGCCGAACCGCTCCCCGTCGATCCTGTTCTCCCTGCTGCGCCCCGACGCGCACATCCCGCCGCACCATGGGCTGGTCAACACGCGCTTCATCTGCCACCTGCCGGTGATCGTGCCGGGCAGGTGCCGGTTCCGGGTCGGCAACGACACGCGCGACTGGGTCGAGGGCAAGGGCTGGGCTTTCGACGACTCCATCGAGCACGAGGCGTGGAACGGCAGCGACCGGACGCGCGTCATACTGCTGTTCGACGTCTGGCGGCCGGAGCTGACCGCGGAGGAACGCGCGCTCATCGTCTCGCTGTTCGAGGCGATCGACGCGCACAGCGGCAGGAAACCGGACTGGGAGATCTGAGATGCGACGGAACCTGATCATCGCCTTCGCATGCCTGGCTTCGCTCGAGGCCGTACCCGCCGGCGCGGCGGACCCGACCCGCGCGGAGCTCGGTGCCTGCCGGGAACTGGCGAAGGATGCCGATCGGCTCGCCTGCTACGACCGCGCCGTCGGCCGGCTGCTGGCCCAGCCCGCGGCGCCGCAGGCCGTGCCCGCTGCCGCGGCGCCCGCCCCGGCGCCGCCGGCGGCTGCCGTCGCCGCGACGAGCGCCGAGGAAAACTTCGGCCGGGAGCGGGCGATGGCCGCCGAGGAGGCAAAGCGCACGGAGCAGGAAGCGCGCGCGGCCGGCGAACTCAACGCCGCCGTGACCGCCATCGAGAGCCGCATGGACGGGCTGATGACGATCACGCTCGACAACGGGCAGGTCTGGCGCCAGAACCGGCCCGACTCGATGTTCAGGCTGAAGGTGGGCGACCCGGTGAAGATCCAGCCGGGCTCGATGAAGTCCTTCATCATGTCGGGCCCGACCAAGAAATCGACGCGGGTCACGCGCGTGCAGTGATGGGCGCCGCGGCGCTCGACTGCTGGAAGTGCGGGGCGCCGCTCGACGGCATGCCCCTGCCGGTCGGGCGCAGCGAGTACTGCCGCGCCTGCCGGGCCGAGATCCACGCCTGCCGGATGTGCCGGTTCTACGACCTGTCGAAGGCGCGTCACTGCGCGGAACCGGTCGCGGAACCCGTGCAGGACAAGGAGCGGGCCAACTTCTGCGGGTACTTCGAACCGGTCGCCGGGCGCTTCCGGCCCGGAAATGCCGCCGCGGACACGTCCCGCGCGGCGCTGGACGCGCTGTTTGCCCCGAAAAAGTGACGCAGCTCCCGCTCCGGGGTAGGCAGCGGGGGCCGGTTCCGCCACAATGCGGGCTCCCCTGGCTGCCGGAACTCCCTGGATGAACGTGACCGCCGCACGAGAGAAGCCGCCCCTGATCTGGTCGCGTGTCCTGATGTTCGCGCTGACGGGAGCGGTCGCACTGACCGTCGTGCCCTGGTACGGGTTCGCGCACGGCTACAGCGCCGCCGCATGGATCTGGTTCGCCGTCCTGCTCTACGCGAACGGCCTCGCGATCACCACGGGCTACCATCGCCTCTGGTCGCACAGGACCTTCGACGCCCACTGGACGGTGCGCCTCGTGCTGATGCTGTTCGGGACCATGGCGCTGCAGAACAGCGTCCTGCACTGGGCCGCCAATCACCGCAGTCACCATACCTACGTCGACGACAACGATCGCGATCCCTACTCCGCCGGCCGCGGACTGTGGTTCTCCCACATCGGCTGGATGCTGCGCGGCTACCCGAGCGGCGCTGCGGATTACGCGACCGTGCGCGACCTCCAGAAGGATCCGATCGTCGCGTTCCAGCACCGCTGGTACCTGCCGCTCGCGCTCGGCCTGAACGTCCTGGTCCCGCTCGCGCTCGGCTGGCTGCACGGCGACCTGTGGGGCGTGTTCCTGCTCGCCGGCGTGCTGCGCCTGGTCGTCAGCCACCATTTCACGTTCCTGATCAATTCCGCCGCCCACGCCTTCGGGCGCCAGCCGTACAGCGACGAGCACAGCGCCCGCGACAACGGCTGGCTCGCCTTCCTGACCTACGGCGAGGGCTACCACAACTTCCATCACCAGTTCGCCCACGACTACCGCAACGGCGTGCGCTGGTGGCAATGGGACCCGAGCAAGTGGATCATCTGCTCGCTGTCCTGGTTCGGTCTCACCTGGAAACTGCGGCGCACGCCGGCGGTGACGATCCAGCGCGCGCGCCTGGACATGCAGTTCCGCAGCATGCAGGCCGCCCTCGAGCACCGGCGGGCCTCGCTGCCGCACGTGGATCTCGAGCGCATCCGGGCGACGGTCGCCCACGAGTACGAGCAGTTCGCCGCGACGCTCGCGAAGTGGTCCAGGCTGACGGACGCCTGGTACCAGAAGACCCGCGAGCAGCTCGTGCAGCGCTGGGAAGAGGCCAGCTTCCGCGCGCAGACGCGCGCGCTGCTGGTCGAGCTTCGCCTGCAGCATCGGCGCCTGCGTTTGCTGGACGCCCAGCTGGCCTGATCGCCATGCACCGGCTGCCCGTTGCGGCGACCGGCATCCTCTGCACCCTCCTCGCGGCCTGCAGCGGCTATGACGACGCCGCGTATTCGGGCGGCTGCGGCAACAAGGCCCAGAAAGGCTTCGTGCGGGACGCGACGCGCGCGTGGTACCTGTTCGACGACCAGCTGCCCGACGACGTCCGGATCGCCGACTACGAGACGGCGGCGGAGCTGCTCGACGCGCTGACTGCCGAGGCCCGCGCGGACGGCAAGGACCGCTTCTTCAGCTACCTCACCACGCGCCGGGAGGACAACGCGCTGTTGCTGGACGGCGAGTTCGTCGGCTTCGGCATCCGGACGCGAATCGAGGGCGACCGGCTCTTCCTCACGGACGTTTACGAAGCGAGCCCCGCCGACCAGGGCGGCCTCACGCGCGGCACCGAGATCACCGAGATCGACGCCGGCGACGGCTTCGTGCCCGTCGCCGCGATCCTCGCCGACGACCCCGAGCTCGAGTCGGCGCTCGGGCCGCCCACCGAGGGCACCCAGCGCGGCCTGCGCTTCGTCCTGCCGGGCGGCGCTGCCGGAGAAGCGGTATTCACGAAGCGGGTCGTCGAGATCACCCCGCTCGCCGGGGGCAGCCCGGCCGTGCTGGCACTGCCCGCCAACCCGACCGTACCCGTCGGCTACCTCAACTTCCGGTCCTTCGTATCGACCGCCGAGGTGCCGCTGCGGCAGGCCTACGCCGAGTTCCGCGCGCAGGGCATCGAGTACTTCATCGTCGACCTGCGCTACAACGCCGGCGGGCTGGTCAGCGTCGCGGAACTGCTTGGCGACCTCAATGGCGCGGCCCGCGACGACCGGGATGTGTACTTCGAGATGCGCTTCAGCGCGAATAAGTCCGGCAACGATGTCGTCCGCCGCTTCAGGCCCCAGCCGCAGTCGGTCGCCCCCGTGCGCATCGCCTTCATCACGACCGGGCAGACGGCATCCGCCAGCGAAATCGTCATCAACTCGCTCGCGCCCTGGGTCGAGGTGGCGATCATCGGCGACGACACGTTCGGCAAACCGGTGGGCCAGTCGGCCTTCGACCTGACGGACTGCCAGACCCGGTTGCGGCTGGTCACCTTCCAGTTCACCAACGCCGATGGCCAGGGCGGGTACTACGACGGCCTGGCCTCCTCGATGGCCTTTGCCTGCCGCGCCGACGACGACCTGACCCGTGCTCCGGGCGATGCCCAGGAGGACTCGACCGCCGAAGCCCTGGCCTGGCTGGGCTCCGGCGCCTGCACCGAGATCCTGCCGGTCACCCGGGGCCTCGCCAAGGCACGATCGGACATCCGCTGGCCGGAGCTGCGGCGGCCTACAGCCGCCCAAGTCTACCTGCCGGGCCTCTACTGAGCCGCTATCGCGGGTACTCCTTGTCGCCATTTTGCGACAGATGCCTCCGCCCGCGGATTGGGCACGGCGCCCTCGCCGATCGCTGGCCAAGTGGCTACTCTTACCGTCCCCCAACGGAGGATTCCCCATGGCCATCTGGAAGGACATCGTCGCCAAGGATTCGACCCAGCCCGAAGCGACACCTGCAAGCCCCGCGCCCGTGAACCGGCCGCGCCCGGAAGCCGTGCCCAGCGCAGCACCCGCAGCACCGGCACCCGTGAGCCGCAAGGACCTCAAGGAATCGGTGATCGCATCGGGCCTGACTTTCGAGGGCAAGATCGAGGGCTCCGGCCACGTACGCATTTCCGGCCGCTTCAAGGGCGACGTCCATGTCGACGGCACGCTCACGGTCGAGTCCGGTGCGCACCTTGCGGGCGCCGTGCGCGCGGGCTCCGTCGTCGTCGCGGGCGAAATCGAGGGCAACATCGAAGGCGCGCAGCGCGTCGAGCTGCACCAGAGCGGCATCGTCAACGGCGACATAAGCGCGGGATCCCTGACCGTGGCGGACGGCGCGCGCATGCGCGGCCGCGCCGAATTCGGCTGGAGCGAGACTGGCGGCAAGGGCGGCGGCCACCGTTAGCCCCATGGTGCGGGCGGTCGAAAGGCGCGCGACGGTCGGCAAGACGCGGTCATGCCCGCATTGCCGGGCGACGATCCTCGAGAGCGCCGCGGTCTGCCCGGCCTGCCGGCACCACCTGCGCTTCGAGAACCGGCGCGGCGAGGAGCCGCGGCCCGCGAGCCAGGTGGCCCTGAAGGTTTCCGGCGAGTTCGCGCGGACGGCGGCTTCGGGACCGGGGGAATACCACGTCGTCGTCGTGATCCGCGATGCGGCGGGGGCGGAACTCGCGCGCAAGGTGATCGGCGTGGGAGGCCTTGCGCCGGGGGAAGAACGCAAGGTCGACCTGAGCGTCGAGATCTTCGACCCGCCCGCGGCATGACGCTCAGGATCGCCGAGCTGCACCATTTTGCGGTGCGCATCCCGCCGGGACCCGATGCCGCAGGGGCCTGCCTGCGCTTCTACAACGACGTGCTGGGGCTCGAGTCCGATCACGCAAACTCGGACCGGCCTGGCGACCCCAATCGCCTCAACGTCGGGCACCACGCCCAGCTTCACCTTCAGCCCGGGATGGCCAGGACCCTGGCGGGCGGCGAACTCGACGTGACGGCGCCTCACCTGGCCTGCGCCGTCGAATCCATCGATGAAGCCCAGGCGGAACTCGACCGGCTGGCCGTGCCTTATCGCGTGGTCCACGGCCGGCTCGGCCACGACTCGCGACGACTGTATCTGGCCGATCCCGCCGGAAACGTGGTTGAGCTCCACCAGCAGGGGACCTGCCGCTGCACGGCCCGCGCGCGCGAAGGCATCGGGCAGGCCCGGGTGTCCGGGACCGTGCTGTTCGCGGACATGCGGGGGTTCACGGCGGTCGCGGAACGGCTCGCGCCGTCCGACGTCGTGCCGCTGCTGAACGAGTATTTCTCGATGCTGTCGGACGTCACGCGCGAGCACGGCGGCACGGTCTTCCACATGGCGGGTGACGGGCTCATGGCCGGGTTCGGCCTGCCGCTGCCGGCGGATGACGCGAGCGGAAGGGCCGTGGCCGCCGCGCGCGGCATGATTGCGGGCTTCGGACGCCTCGCAGCCGACTGGAGATCGCGCCTCGGCATCGAGACCGGCATCGGCATCGGCATCAACGCCGGCGACGTGATCGTGGGAGACGTCGGGGCGCCGGATCGCCCGAGCTATACGCTGATCGGCGACACCGTCAACGTCGCCGCCCGGCTCGTGCAGCGCGCCCGGGCGGGCGAGGCCCTGTTCTCCCTTTCCGTCAAGCGTGCGCTGGACCCCGTGCCGGCCGGGATCGTCGAACTCCCGCCGCTGGTGTTGCGCGGTCGCACGCGACCGGTCGAGATCTACTGCATGGAGTCGTCGACCCGCCTCGACCTGCGCCCGGCCGCCGCCTGACGGGCGCCGGGTATAATGCCTCGGCTTCCGCTGGCGGAGCGCGGGGGAACTGTCGCCCGCCGCGGCCGTCTATCGGTCGCGCAACCACACTGACACGGGGCTTCACGGGCATGGGATTCACGCTAAGAACCGCCGGCCGGGCGGCTTTCGGGGCTTGCACCCTCTGGATCCTGGCCGGGCTGGCGGGCTGCGATGGCGCGTTCGGCGCCAGCCCGCCGCATGCCGCGCCCGCCAACCCCTCGGCCGAAGGGGAGGATGGCGCCGTCGTGCTCACGTGGGGCGCGGTGACGGACGCGACGCGTTACGTGATCCTCTGGGACATCGCCGGCAGCAGCGAACCCTTCGCCAACGAGATCACCGGTATCGAGGGTACGACCTATACGCACAGCGGCCTCGAGAACCTGACCCGCTACCGGTACCGCATCGTCGCGGAAACGAGCGGCGGGCGAGGTCCGGAGAGCATCCCCGTGACCGCCGTGCCAGGACCGGTGCCGGGCCCCGTGGAATGGGCCGTCGTCACGGCCCAGGCGCCCGGGCACACGATCAGCTTCGCGCCGGCAGCCGGCGCCACGCATTACCGGGTCTACTCCGCCGCCACCGAGGCCCAGCTGATCGGGCGTCGTCCCATCGCCCTGTTCGAGGAGGTCGATGCCTCGCCCCTCGTGCGTGCGTCGGTCCCGGTGACGTCCGCGGTCTATTACCGCGTGATCGCGATGAACGACACCCGGATCGGTACCGGCGGCCCGATCGTCGTCTCGCCGGCCAGCGTCATCTCGCAGTACGCGCTGCCGGTCGCGGGTACCGCCTTCGGCTTTGTGAACGCCGACGCCTGCCTCGACCTGGTCTCCGCGACCGCGACGGTCGACAACGAAGTCTGCCTCGGCACCTACACCGCCCGCGTGCTGGCGGACGTCGGGCTCGGTGACCTGATCACGGCCCCGCGCTCGTTCGGTGACGGCCGCCTCGTCGACGTCAACGGCGACGGTTTCGACGATCTCTTCAGCAACACCAGTTCCGCCGCCGGCACGGCCGGGTCTGTCGCCCTCCTCCACGTGAACCAGGGAACCGGCAACTTCCAGACCTCGGCCGCGATGACGGCGCTCGGCATCGGCGGCTTCGGGGGCACGGTGCTGGCGGCTGACTTCGACAACGACGGCGATGTCGACCTGTTCGTGCCCCACGACCAGACGCGCGGCGACGGCGCCCGCAACTGGTACCTGCTCAACGACGGCAGCGGCACGTTTACCGACGCCGCCGCGGCAGCCGGCCTCGCCGTCAACCCCGCCGGCGCCGCCTACGTGCCGCGCGGCGGCCACGCGGCGGACTTCGACGAGAACGGCTACGTGGACCTGCTGTTCGGTTCGCGGCTGATGCTCAACGACGGCGACGGCACGTTCACGGACGGCAGCGCGGCCGCGCGCGTTCCGGCGATCGGGGACAACGGCCTGCGCCTCTTCGACGTCGATCTCGACGGCGACCTCGACCTGCTGCACCACTCGGGCAGCGTGACGCGGCTGTTCCGCAATGCCGGCGGGGTATTCGACGACGGCGCGGTCGTCGGCGCGGTGGAGGGAGACCAGTTCGGTTTCGGCCTCACCGCCTGCGACATCAACGGCGACGGATTCGAAGACGTGGTCGTCGCGGACAACCCGCTGCCTTCCGGCGGCGGGGCGCCCAAGATCCTGGTCAACGTCGCGGGCGAGCTGCAGCTCTCCGCGACCCAGGAGGGCACGACGGCCGACCCGGACAGCCTCCTGGCCCGGAACGATTCCCTGGCCTGCGGCGACCAGAACAACGACGGCCTGGCCGACGTGCTTGCCCAGTGGGGCAATACCTATCGCCTGATGCGGGGTGCAAGCCGGCTGACCTCCCACATCCGCCTGCGCGTCGTCGGCGGCGACGGCGACCGCAACCAGCAGGGACGGATCGTCCGCCTCGTGCCCGCGGAGCAGCCGAACCGGATCCTGACCCGGGTCGTGGAGTCGGGTTCGGGCTTGCGCTCCCAGGGCATGTACGACCTCCTGGTCGGGACGCCATGGCCCGGCGAATACGAGGTGACCGTCGGATTCGCCGCGGGCGACGTGACCGTGACGCTCGAATCGGGCGACGAAAAGATCATATTCGCGGATGGCCGGGTCGAGGACATCAACCCGGAGACCTGATCCCGCGTCAGCCCAGCGCTGATTCGAGGTCCGCGACCAGGTCCTCGACGTCCTCGATCCCGACCGAGAGCCGCACCAGGGAGTCGCTGATCCCGAGCTTCGCGCGCGCCTCCGCCGGCACCGACGCATGGGTCATGATCGCCGGGTGATCGACGAGGCTCTCGACGCCGCCGAGGCTCTCGGCCAGCGTGAACACCTCGAGCCGCTCCAGGAAACGCCGCGCCTCGGCGAGCCCGCCTTTCAGGAAGAAGGTCACGACGCCGCTGCCGCCGCGTGCCATCTGGCGCTGCGCAAGGGCGCGCTGCGGGTGCGACGGCAGGCCCGGGTAGAGCACCCGCTCGACCGCGGGATGCCGCTCGAGGCGCGCAGCGATCGCGAGCGCCGACTCGCTCGACTGGCGCATGCGCAGCGGGAGGGTCTTGAGGCCGCGCAGCGCGAGGAAGCTGTCGAAGGGCCCGCCGACGGCGCCGATGGAGTTCTGCAGGAACGCCACGCGTTCCGCGAGCGCGGCGTCGCCGACCACCGCGACGCCGCCGACCATGTCGGAATGGCCGTTCAGGAACTTGGTTGCCGAGTGCATCACGATGTCGGCGCCCAGCTCGAGGGGCCGCTGGATCCACGGTGTCGCGAACGTGTTGTCCACGACGACCAGGATGCCGCGTCCGCGCACGGCGTCTGCCACGGCGGCGATGTCGACCAGCTTCAGCAGCGGGTTGGTCGGCGTCTCGATCCAGATCATGCGGGTTTTCGGGCCCACGGCGGCCATCGCGGCCTTCGGATCCGAGAGGTCCGCGAAGGTGAAATCGAGGCCGGCGGACCGCCGGCGCACCCGCTCGAAGAGCCGGAAGCTGCCCCCGTAGAGGTCGTCCATCGCGACGACATGCGAGCCCGTGTCGAGCAGTTCGAGCAGCGTCGCGGTCGCGGCCATGCCCGAGGCGAACGCGAAACCCCGAACGCCGCCCTCGAGGTCGGCGATGCAGCGCTCGAACGCCATCCGCGTGGGGTTCTGGGTGCGCGAGTACTCGTAGCCCTTGTGCACGCCGGGGCTCGACTGCGCATAGGTCGAGGTCGCGTAGATCGGCGGCATCACCGCGCCCGTCGCCGGGTCGGGTGACTGGCCCCCGTGGATCGCGCGGGTCGCGAAGCCCGCCCTGCGTTTCGTTTCCTTCATGGCATTTGCCTGCGTAGGTAGTTCAGGACGTCGGCACGCGTGATGAGACCCTGGAAGACGCCCTTGTCCATGACGGCCGCGTAAGGCTGCACGTCGAGCAGCGCCACGAGGTTTCGCAGCGCGAGATTCGGCTCGACGACCAGGAAATTCGTGTGCATCGCCGCGCTGACCGGGTCGTTGAACCGTTCGGGCTGGCCGAACGCGTGGCGCAGGATGTCGTCCTCGGCGATGAAGCCGACCAGGCGGTCACCCTGCATGACCGGCAGCTGGCTGAAACCGGCGTTTCGCAGGCGGTTGTGCGCCGTCGTGAGCACGTCGCCCGGACCCACCGTGACCGTGGCGCGCTCCCCGTGCAGGCGCCCGATCAGGTCACGGAGATCGCCGTGCTGCGGGCGCTGGATGAAGCCCTGGTCCTCCATCCAGAAGTCGTTGAAGAGCTTCGACAGGTACTTGTTGCCGGTGTCGCAGGCGAAGGTCACGACGCGCTTCGGGGCCGTCTGCTCCCGGCACCAGCGCAGCGCCGCCGCGACCAGCGTCCCCGTCGACGAGCCGACCAGCAGGCCTTCGCGGCGCAGGATTTCGCGCGCGACGGCGAAGGACTCGGCGTCCGGGATGCTGTAGCCCTTGCGGCACATCGAGAAATCGCAGATCTCCGGGATGAAGTCCTCGCCGATGCCCTCGACGAGCCACGAGCCCGCCTTGCCGTAGCTGCCCTTGTTCACCTGGTCGGCGAGCACCGAGCCCTCCGGGTCGGCGAGGATCATCTGCACGGTCGGCAGGCGAGCGCGGAAGAAATGCGTCAGGCCCGCAATCGTGCCGCTCGAGCCGACGCCGACGACGACGGCGTCCAGCCGCCCTTCCATCTGCTCGAGGATCTCCGGACCGGTCGTCGCCGCATGGGCTTTCGGGTTGTCGGGGTTCCCGAACTGGTTGACGTGGTAATAGCCGCGCTCGCGCGCCATCCGGGCGCCGAGGTCCTGGTAGTACTCGGGATGCCCCTTCTCCACGTCCGACCGGGTCAGGACCACTTCGGCGCCCATCGCGCGCAGGTTGAAGATTTTCTCCTGGCTCATCTTGTCGGGCAGCACGAGCACGACCCGGTAACCCTTCTGCAGCGCGACCAGTGCGAGACCGAGTCCCGTGTTGCCGGCCGTCGCCTCGATCAGGGTGTCACCGGGCTTGAGGTCGCCGCGGCGTTCCGCCTCCTCGATCATCGACAGCCCGATGCGGTCCTTGATCGAGCCCGCCGGGTTCAGGAGCTCGAGCTTGAGGAACAGCTGGCAAGGCCCCGTATCGATCCGCCGGACCTCGAGCATGGGCGTCCTGCCGATCATCTCGAGCACGTTGCGATAGACTTTCATGGCGCAATTGTAGCGGGAGATGTGCAGTGGATTGGCGGATGTGCCTGCTCGCAGGGTTGATCGCCGCGGCCGGCTGTGCCGCACGAGCCGACTTGGCGCCGGTCGCCGCCGTCCGCGACGACCCGCGCCTGCAGGCCGCCGTCGAGGAGGCCCGGGCGCGATTTCTCCCGGCCGGACGCCTCGACCGGCTGGACGTCACCGTGCTGATGGCGGCGCCTGACGGCTCCTGGCGCCGCGGCAGCGTCGGGGGGCGGACGCCCTGGTACCCGGCGAGCTGCGTGAAGATCGGGTTCGCCATCGCCGCCGTGCACTGGTGCGAATCCGGGGGTCGTACGGCGGATTGCCTGGACGTGCACGTGGCGCCGATGCTGCAGGTCTCCGACAACGAGCAGACCGGCTTCGTCGTGGACGCAATCACCGGTGCGCCGAATGTGCCCATCGGGGGCGCCGATTTCGAGTCCTGGTTCGCGCGCCGGCTCTACACGGAGCGGCTGCTCGAACGGCACGGCCTGCTCGACGGCCAGCGCTTCATCAACAAGACCTACCCGACGAACTCGGGGGAAGAGCCGGCGGGACTCGAGGCGCTCGCCCGGGAGCGCCACGGCCGGAACCTGATGCATGCCGACGGCGGCGCGATGCTGATGCTGGCGCTCGTCACCGAGCGGTTTGGCCGCGAGTCCGCGGCCTACCTGCGCGGCCTGCTCCGCCGCCCGCCCGTCTCGTCGCACAGCTTCATGGGCGGGGGATTCCCGGCCGGTACGCGATACGAGAGCAAGGTCGGCGACGCCTACGACACGGCCGCGGAAATCGTCCATGCCGAACTGCCGGACGGCCGGCGTCTCATCGTCTCGGCGTTCTCGAACGGGCGCGACCCGGAAGGCGCCGACGACCAGGACCTGACCGTCCTCGCGGGCTTCGCGCGGCTGCTCGTCGAACGGCTGCCCGCACCGGATGAATGATCGCGCGGCACACCTGAGGGGCGTGCTCCTCATGATCGCGGCCGTCGGCGTGTTCGCCGTGATGGACGCGATGATGAAGCACCTGACGGAACGCTACCCGCCGCTGCAGGTCAGTTGCCTGCGCGGCGCGGCCTCGCTCCCGTTCGTGCTGATCGCCGCCTGGCTGACGGGCGGGACGCGCAGGCTGCGGCCGGTGCGCTGGCGCCTCTACCTCGTGCGCGCCGCGTTCGGCATCTTCATGTTCTGGACCTTCCTCTACGCGCTGTCCCGCTCGAGCATGGCGGACACCTACGCGGTGTACATGAGCGCGCCGCTGCTCGTCGTCCTGTGCGCGTCGCTGCTGCTCGGCGAGAAGATCGGGCGGCACGTGTGGATCGCCATCTTCGTCGGGCTGGCGGGCGTGATCGTGATGCTGCGCCCGAGCGCCTCCGGGTTCGTGAGCCTCGCGAGCCTCGCCGCGTTTGCCTCGGCGCTCGCCTACGCCATCGTCGTCGTGATGGTGCGCATCATGGCGCGCACGGAATCGACGCCCGCCATGGTTTTCTGGTACCTGCTGGTGCTGGCGGCGGGCGCGGGGCTCCTGGCCGCCCCGGGCTGGGTGAACATCGCGCCGGGCGACTGGCTCTGGATCGCAGGCATCGGCTTCTCGGGCTGGGCCGGCCAGCACATGGTCACCGACGCGTTCCGGCTCGCCCCGGCCTCGACCGTCGCCCCCTACGAGTACATGGCGCTGGTCTGGGCAGCCGGCATCGACTGGTTAGTCTGGGACACGCTGCCGGGCGCACGCATGCTCACGGGCGCGGCGATCGTGATCGCCGCGGGCACCTACCTCATGCACCGCCAGCGTCTAGCGTGAGAGATCCTTGATCAGGCTGCGCCACTGGATCAGGGCGCCGTCGATCGTCGCGACCGGGACCCGCTCGTTGAGCCCGTGTGCATAGCTGTCCTTCGGATGCATGAAAGCGCCGCCCACCCCGTAGCTCGGCACGCCGGCGTTGCGGAAGTGCAGGCTGTCGGTCGCGCCGGCCGACATGGACGGCACGATCGGCAGGCCCGGCGCGCGCAGGTCGATCGCCTTGCGCAGCGCCTTCATGACGTCTTCCCGCAGCGGGGACGGCTCGCTGGGCACGGCCGGGTAGATGAGCCGGATCTGCGCCTGCGGGTCGTCGATCACCGTTTGCAGCGTCGACTGCACGTACTCGACGGACTCGCCGGGAAAGACGCGGCAGTTGATCCCGACCGTCGCACTCTGCGGCAGCGCGTTCGGCGCGTGCCCGCCGCGCAGCATGGTCGCGACGCAGGTCGTGCCGACCTGCCCGACGTACTCCGGGTATGACACCAGGGTCTCGTAAGCCGCCTTGTCGCCCGGGTCCTGCGCGAAACGCAGCATGGCGGGGCCCGCCGGCGCCGGAGTCATCGGTCCCGCCGCCTCGAAGTAGGCTTTCGTGATCTCGTTGGTCCTGGGCGGGAAGCGGAACGCCGCCAGCCGGTCGATGATGCGTGCCAGGTCGTAGATCGCGTTGGTCGCGCCGGGCCGGCTGCTGTGGCCGCCCGGGTTCGTGGTCGTGACCTCGAAGTCCATGTAGGTTTTCTCGGCTGCCTGCATGGCATAGACAATGGGCTTGCCGTCGTCGCCGAGGCTCGCGCCACCGGCGTCGGTGTTCAGCAGCAGCTCCGCGCCCTTCAGCTCCTGCGCGAGCGCCGCCGTCGTTTCCATCGACGTTTCCTCGTCGCCCGAGAAGACGAGGATCACGTCGCGCTTCGGCCTGAAACCCTCCTGCTTCAGCCAGATGAGCGCCACGGTCGAGGTCACGAGGCCGAACTTGTTGTCGGAGGCGCCGCGGCCGAACACGAAGCCGTCCTCGACGACGGCCGTGAACGGATCGCGCTCCCAGTCCTCGCGCTTCGCCGGCACCACGTCCATGTGCGAGGCGACCAGGATCGGCTTCAGCGAGGGATCCGTGCCCCGGAAGCGCGCGGTCATGGTCGCGGTCCCGCCGCGCGGCGTGATGGTGATGTCCCCGGCTTCGAACCCATGCGCCTGCAGCACGCCGGCCAGGTACTCGGCGTAGGCCGTCATCTGGCCCTCGCCCTCGACGGTCCTGTACCCGATCGAGCGCTTGAGCACCTCGAGCGCCATGGCGGAGATGTCCGCGGGAACGGCGGTGTCCTCGCCCGCAGCGGCGGCCAGGGGGAGCAGGCACAACAGGAAAACGCCCAGGCGGCGCCCGGAAATCATGGATTGCATGGGCCAGGTTCCCTCGGAGCAGGTGCCGTCATTCTGCTGTAGAGTACCGGCGTTCCGCAAACGGGGGGTCACGTGACGATCATCGTACTGCTCGCCGCGCTCGCGGCGCTCGGCATCGCCTTCACCGTCGTCTTCGTCTCCACCGCCGTTAAGCGTGGCGAAACCCGCCCGAGCGGCGAGTCCATCGTCCTCGGGGCGATCACGAACTTCTTCGACACGCTCGGGATCGGCTCCTTCGCGACCACTACCGCGTGGATCAAGTTCCGGCGCCTCGTGCCGGACAGCTTCATCCCCGCCACCCTCAACGTGGGCCACGCGATCCCGACGTTCGCCCAGGCGGTGATCTTCCTGATCATCCTCGGCGTGAGCGTGGATCCGGTGCTGCTCAGTTCCTGCATCGTCGCGGCGGTCCTGGGTGCGCTCCTCGGGGCGCCGCTCGTCATCCGCGCGCCGGTGCGCCTCGTGCAGACCGTCGTCGGCATCGCCCTGCTGATCGCCGCCTGCCTCTACGCGATGGCCAACCTGGAGCTCATGCCGATCGGCGGTACCGCGACGGCACTGCCGGCGGCGCAGACGGGCATCGCGATCGCGGTCCACTTCCTGCTCGGCGCCCTGATGGCGTTCGGGATCGGCCTCTACGCGCCGTCGCTGATCCTGCTGAGCCTGCTCGGCCTCGACCCGCGCCTTGCCTTCCCGATCATGATGAGCGCCTGCGCCTTCCTGATGCCCAGCACGGGCTTCAGCTTCATGAAGAGCAGGCGCATCGACATGCGCCTCGCCATCGGCATGGCGATCGGCGGCGTGCCGGCCGTGCTGCTCGCCGCGTTCGTCGTGAAGGCGATGCCGATCGTCTGGCTCCGCTGGGGCGTGGTCGTCGTGGTCCTGTACGCCGCGTTCCTGCTGCTTCGCTCCGCGTTCCGGAACGGAAAGTCAACCGTCGGGGAGGTCGCATGATCAATCGCCGCCGCTTCTTCCAGTCCTCGCTGGCAGCCGCCGTCGCGTACGCGCTGCCGTCACCGGCGCTGTACGCACTCGACCAGGCCGCGACCCAGGCCGCCGGCGGGCTCGCCGCCGTGAAACTCGACGGCAGCGCGACCGTCATCGAGCAGGCCGCGCTCGCGGACCTGCGCGCGAGCCTGCGCGGACCGGTGATGCTCGCCGGCGACGCCGGCTATGATCAGGCCCGGCGCGTGCTGAACGAGTCGATCAACCGGTTTCCCGCACTCGTCGTGCAGCCCACGGGCGTGGCTGACGTCCAGCGGGCTGTCGCTTTCGCGCGCGACCATGAGCTGCTGCTCGCGGTGAAGTGCGGCGGCCACAGCCCCGGCGGCAAGTCCACCTGCGATCGCGGCATGCAGATCGACCTGTCAGGCTTCCGCGGCGTGCGTGTCGATCCCGATTCCCGCACGGCCTGGGTGGATGGCGGCAGCCTGCTCGGCGAGCTGGACCACGAGGCGATGGCGCTCGGCCTGGTGACGACCGCGGGGACGGTATCCCACACCGGCGTCGGTGGGCTGACGCTGGGCGGCGGCTTCGGGCGGATCGCGCGGCGTTACGGACTCGCGCTCGACAACGTGAAGGCGGTCGACATCGTGACCGCCGACGGCAATCTCCGGCACGCGAGCCCGGACGAGAACCCGGACCTCTACTGGGCGGTCCGCGGCGGCGGGGGCAACTTCGGCGTCGTGACGAACTTCGAGTTCGGATTGCACCCGATGCAGCGCGAGGTGATCGCTGGCGCGGTCGTATTCCCGATCGAGCGCGCCAGGGAGCTGCTCGGATTCTACGGCGAGTACAGCAGCGCCGCGCCGGACGAGCTGTACGTCGACGCGATCCTGACCGCGCCGCGGGACGGCAAGCCCGGCGCTTTCGTGATCGCGCCTGTCTGGTCCGGCCCGGTGTCCGACGCGGAACGCGCGTTCGCCCCGCTGCGCAAGCTCGGCACGCCGCTTCGGGACACGATCAAGTCCTGGGACTACGTCGCGCTGCAGCGCAGCACCGACAACAGCGACCCACGCAACGAGGGCACCTACCTGAAGTCAGGCTTCATCGACGCGTTCCCGGCCGAACTGCCCGGCGCGATCGCGGACGGTTTCCAGCCCGACCCGCTGCGCAACACGGTGCTGTTCTTCCAGCAGTCCGGAGGCGCGATCGGGCGGGTCGCCGCGGATGCCACGGCGTTCCCGCACCGCCGGTCGACGCACAACATGCTGTCGGTCGTCACCTGGAGCCTCGACGACCACGCCGGGCCCCACATGGAGTATCTGAGGAAGTACTGGTCGGGCCTCGAGCGGTTCACGAACGGCTACTACACGAACGAGACGGCCGACGAGGGCCAGCGCGTGGTGGACGCCAACTACCAGGGCAACCTGCCGCGCCTGCGCAAGATCAAGACCCGGTACGACCCGAAAAACCTGTTCCGGCTCAACGCGAACGTCCTGCCCGCCTGATCAGTCCGGCCCGTAGCCGAGCACGGGGCTGTAGGCGAACCCGAGCTGCATGCCGACGTCCGGCGTGTTGTTGAAGTTCTGCAGGTTCTCGGTGATCGCGAACGACAGGACGGCGCGGCCGATGCGCCGGTAGAAGCCCAGGCTCAGCTGGTACTTCAGGCCGAGCAGTTCTTCGAGGTCGGTGTCGTCCCGCGAGTACACGCTGTCGCTGACGTAGGCCTGCAGGACCAGGTGCGTACGCGGCCCGAGGTGGCGTTCCCAGCCCAGCACCAGCGTCGGCACGATCTGCGGGTCCGTGGGCGTGATGCTCGACCGGCCGTCGTAATAGACCGCCGAGGCGCCCACGTACCAGGCGTGGTTCTCGCCGAACCGCTGCAGCGTCGCCTGCACGCCGTAGTCCGTCTCGCCCGTCGAGAGGAACTCGTCCTTGCCCCGCAGCGCGATCTTGGCGGCCGCCTCGAGCACGAGGTTCCAGCCCCTGACCTGTTCGGCGCTGGAGTAGCGGATGCCGATCGTGGGATCGAGCAGGCCCCCGCTGGTCGGCGCGTTGAAGACGGCGATGTCCGCGTTCGCCAGGTCCGCGATCAGGTTGACCTGGTTGCGGCGGACCGCGGGCCGGCCGTTGTTCTCGAAACCGAAGGCGTCGTGAAACGACTCGATCGACGCGTCCAGGAATCCGCCGCTGTAGTTGACGCCGCTCAGCACGAAGTAGCCGCCCCAGCGTTCCGTGAACTTGCGGTGCAGCGTCAGGTCCAGCGTGGCGAGCTCCATGTCGAACACGTAGTTCTCGCCCGGCAGCGCCAGGATGTCGGCGACCTCGGACGGCCCCAGGCTGCGCCGGCCGCTCAGTGAATCCAGGTAGTCACGCGCGCCGCCGGAGAGCGCCCAGGTGTTCTGGTGCGCGAGTTCGGCCTCGATCGCCCAGGTGCCGGCCGGCGCGTGGATCGCGTGCGCCGGGCGCATGTCGAGGCGCAGGAAGCCGAAGGTCGTGAGGTCGCGGGCGCGCAGCAGGCCGAGGAAATCGCTGGCGGCCCCGGCCGGCGACGGCCCGAGGGCCGTCGCCGCGAACGCCGCCGCGAGTACGTTACTTCGCATCCACCGTCCGGCGGTCAGAACTCCCGCGTCACCCGCACCCCGAACTCGCTCGCGTCGTTCGACAGGATCACGATGATGTAGTCGCCGGTGTTGAGCCGCGCGTTGTCGTAGCGCTCGTCCGTGACGTTCCTGCCGTAGGCGGAAATGGTCCAGTCCCCGTCGGCCGGCTCGTAGGTGATGTCGAAGTTGAGCAGGTCGCGGCTGTCGATCTGCGTGAAGCGGCCCGGGTCGGCGCTCGGCTCGCCGTACATGTCGTCGCGGAACGAGTAATCGGCCCGCGCCGTGATCGTGCCGCCGCCGAGCGCGAAGCTGTACTCCGGGCTGATCGAGAAAGTCAGCTCCGGCGTGAGCGGGGCAACCGCCGGCGGCGGCGGGTTGTCCGGATCGGTCACCTGCTCATCGGCATCGGTATCGATGTAGCCGAGGGTCGAGTGGATCCGGAAGGCGTCGGTGACGAGCCAGGTGCCTTCCCACTCGAAGCCGATCGACGTCTGGTCCACCAGAATGTTGCGCGTGTCGAACCCGGCCCCCGGCAGCGTTTCGCTGACCTGGTAGGGCAGGTCGGAGTAATCCGTGTAGAACACGGCGACGCTCATCTGCAGGTTGTCGAGAGGCTGGCCCTTGAGCCCGACTTCGTAGTTGAGCGCCGTGACGTTGTCGTTCGCCACGAAGCAGTTCGGCCGGCTCACGTTACCGGGCTGCGTGAAGTCGAGGAATCCGAACAGGCAGAACGGCCGCGGCGGGAACTGGCCCGACTGGTAACCGCTCTGGATCGTCCCGTACACGTTCATTCGGTCGTTGAGTTCGTAGTTCGCGGCCAGGTCCCAGCTCAGCTCGGACCAGTCGCGGGAAGCGCTCTCGACGATCAGCCCGCTGTTGATGTTGATGCCCGCGGTCTTGTCGTCCTGCGTGTAACGCAGGCCTGCCGAGATGCGCAGGTCGTCCGAGACCCGGTAGCCGAGGTTGCCGTAGATCGCCTGGCTGTCCATCTCCTGGCTCAGCAGGAAGTCGCCGGGCCCGCCCAGGAAGATCGTCGGGTCCTGGGAGTTCTTGCCCTCCTCGTCGAACCAGTAGAGGCCGGCGACGAAGTCCAACGCGCCGAAATCGCCGGTGAGCTGCAACTCGGCGGATTGCTGGTCGGCTTCGCCGTCCTCCGGGAAGCTGAGGAAGTCGTCGAAGAACCCGTCGTCGTCGAGGCCGGCCTGGTATTCGGAGTGACGGTCGCTGAGCAGCAGCTTGGCCACCATGTTGCCCGAGACCTCGTAGTCCACCGTCAGCGAGACGCCGCGCGCCTCGTTGGTCACGGCGATCTGGGACTCCTGACCGGTGTTGTTGTTGTAGGGATTCGCGGCCCCGTCCGAATTGCGGTAGCCGGCGGCATAAACGCCGCCATTCGGCACCTCGTCGATCAGGGTGTCGTACGGCCGCAGGCCGCCGTCGCCGTTGTTGCCGTCGGCCGCCAGCAGGAACGAGAGGCGGTCGTTTGGCGACCACTTGAGGGCGACGCGCGCGGCCACGTCCTCGAATTCGCCCACCTCCCGACGCGGATTCTCGAGCAGCAGGAAGCGGCCGAGTCCGTCGCGGTGCTGGAAGGCACCGGTCACGGACATGGCGAGCTGCTCCGAGAACGCCATGTTCGTGTAGAAGTCGGCATTCAGCCGCCCGCGGCTGCCTGCCGTGAGCGACACGCGGCCGCCGTCCTCGTCGCCCGGCTTGGTCGTGATGATGTTGATCGCGCCGCCGATCGAATTGCGGCCGTACAGCGTGCCCTGCGGGCCGCGCAGCACCTCGACCCGCTCGATGTTGGCGAGGCTCCAGTTCTGGCCGACCTGGCGGCCCAGGTAGACGCCGTCGACGTAGACGCCGACACCGGGATCGGTCGTGATCAGGTGGTCCTGGAGCCCGATGCCGCGGATGAAGGGGTTTGCCGATGCGGTATGGCCGGCGGAGAACCCGGTCACGTTCAGGTTCGGGACGAATTTGCCGATGTCCACCAGGTCGTTGATGCCCTGGCGCTCGATCTGGTCGGCCGTAAACGCGCTGATCGCGACGGGAACCTCGTAGATGTTCTGCTCGCGTTTCTGGGCGGTCACGATGACCGGCTCGAAAAGCGTCGTTTCCTGGGCGAGGACCGCCGGCGAGGCGGCGAGGCTGCAGATCGGCATGACGCTCGCGAGGAACGCCCGGTTTTTCTTGTGCACTGCGAAATCCCCTAGTTCGGTGGCGAAGTGACGGGATGATAAACCCGCCAACCCGCTTTTGCCGAATCAGAAGTTCGCCGTCACTCCTACGCGAACCGCCAGCGGCGAGCCCGGCGTGATGTTGTTGTTGTTGTGGGCGTTCGGGTAATAGCGCTCGTCCAGCAGGTTCTCGATGTTGACCTGCATGCGCAGCCGTTCGTTCAACGTGTAGTAGACGCCCGCATCCACCCGCGTGAAGCCCGGCAGCGTGACCGCATTGTCCGCGGCCGCGTACATGTCCGACTGGTAGATGACGCCGAGCCCGACGCCCCAGGACGGGTTGAAGTCATAGCGGTTCCAGAGCGAGACGACGTGCTCCGGCAGCTGGGCCAGCGTCGTCCCGCCGAGCCGGTCCGTCAGTTCGCCGTCCTGCCAGGCATAGCCGCCCTGGATGCTCAAGGCGTCGCTCACCTGCCCGCTGATGCCGAGCTCGACGCCCTCGGTACGCTGGCCGTCGACCAGCAGCGACTGGCCGGGGACGTCCGGTTCCGCGATCACGACGTTTTTCCGGTCGAGCTGGAACACCGCCGCGGTCACGGCGAGCACCGGGGAAATGTCCCACTTCGCGCCGACCTCGACATTCTCGAATTCCTCGGGATCGAACGCGGCATTCGTCGGCGTGAGCGAGGCGAGCTGCGCGCCCGAGCGGGGCACGTAGGTCATGCTGTAGCTCGCGTACAGCGAGACGTTCTCCGCCGGCTTGTAGATGAGCCCGCCGCGCGGCGAGACCAGGTCGTCCGAGGTCTCGATCCGCACGCCCTCCCCGCGCCGGTCGGTGAAATCCATGTCGAAACTGTCGTAGCGCAGGCCGACGACCGCCAGCCAGTTGGGCGTGAACCGGATCTGGTCCTGGACATACAGGGCGGCGATCGTCGCGCGACCGCGGTTGGTGGCGTCGGTCGCGGTCGGCGCGAACGCGACCGGCACCGAGACCATTGGATCGCTCGCCGGGACGAAGATGGCAGAGTCCGTCCCGTTGAAAAGCCCGGTCATGCGCTGGTTCTCGGTCGTCTGCTCGCCGAGCTCCACGCCGAACAGGAACTCGTGACCGATCGAGCCCGTTTCGGTCGAGAACGTCAGGTCGGTCTGGTTGAACACGTTCTCGCGCAGCTGCTCGGCGTTGTACGCGGCCAGCGGGACGAGACCCGTCGCGCCGTCGACGGGACCTCCGGCAAAGACGTTCTGGTAGAACTTGTCGAAATCGGCGTACACGGTGCGGTTGCGCAACCGCAGATCGTCGCTGAACGCGTGGTCGATCGTGACCGATCCCTGGTTCACCGTCGCGGACGTCGGGCTCTGTCCCGGATCGCCGAAGAAAGTCGCTTCGTCGGTCCTGAATGGCGTGCCTTCGAACGACGGGATCCCGCGGTCCGCGACCCGGTCGTAGTCGTAGTACTCGTAGGAGAAGCGCAGGACCGTCGAATCGCCGATGGCCAGCGCAAACGTCGGGTTGATGCCCTTGCGCTCGAGCTCGACGCCGTCGCGGTAGCTCTCCGAATCCTCGTACACGCCCATGACCCGGGCTGCGAAGCCCTCGCTGACTGCACCGCCGAAGTCGAAGGTCGCGCGGCGGTTGTCCCAGGACCCGCCCTGCAGGGTGACCTCTCGTATCGGCTCCCAGTTCGCCTGGCGCGACACGCGGTTCACGACACCGCCGGCACCGCCGCGCCCGAAGATCATCGCGTTCGGGCCCTTCAGGATCTCGACCCGGTCGATGTTGTAGAGGTCGCGGAAGTACTCCACGTCATCGCGCACGCCGTCGAGGAAAAAGTCGCTGGTCGAGCTGTTGCCGCGCAGGATGATCGCGTCGCGGTTGCCCTCGCCCTGCGCCATGCCCGCCCCCGGCACGTAGCGCGCGACGTCCATGAGGCTCTGCATGGACTGGTCCTGGATCAGGTCGCGCGTGACCACGGAGACCGACTGCGGCACGTCCAGGAGCGGTGTGTCCGTCTTCGTCGCGGTCCGGCTGCGTCCGGCGGCGTAGCCGTCGGAGATGTGCTCCGCAGTGACCGTCACGCGCGGCAGCGGGGTCGGTCCGCGTTCGGCGGCGTCATCCGCGACGGCAAGGCTGGCGGCCAGGGAGAGAGCCGAGACGACAGCGCAGCGGAGGTTCATTGGACTGCCCACTCCGGATCTAAATGCGAACGATTCTCAATATCGTATCGGATGCGGAAGGGCTTGTCGACAGGAATAGGAATTATTCGTGTTTAGACAATATCCCATGGCTATCGACCGGAGGAAAATGCATTTGGCCTGCAAGGGAGCGGGCTGACGTGAATCGTTGCAACGTCAAACGGGCCTGCGGACTGGGCTTCCTGCTTGCGGCCGCCATGCTCGCTGCCTGCGGGAAGGACGCTGCACCGGATGCGCAGGCGCCGCCTGCTCCACCGGAGGTCGCGGCCGAGTCCGCACCCGAGATCACGCCCGACATGACGGTTCCCGATTCAGGCGTCGCGGCCGTCGCGCTTGCGAAATGGACCGGCGACCTCGACGGCATGATCCAGCGGCGTTACATCCGCGTCCTCACGACGTATTCCAGGACGCATTTCTTCATCGACCAGGGCGTCCAGCGCGGCCTCGTTCCCGACGCCTTCAAGCTGTTCGAGGACGACCTCAACAAGCGGCTCAAGAACAAGCACCTTCGCGTGCAGGTGGTCTTCGTCCCCGTCGCCCACGACGAACTGGTGCCCGCCCTGCTCGAGGGCCGCGGCGACATCGTCGCCGCGGGAACGCTCATCTCCGACTGGCGCCGCGAGCAGGTGGACTTCACGAACCCGACGCGGACCGGGGTCGCGGTGATCCCGATCACCGGGCCGGGAACCACGCCGCTCACGGGCATCGCCGACCTCGCGGGGCGGGAGATCTACCAGCGGGACTCAACGGCCCCGAAGCGCGTCGTCGAGCGGTTCAACGCCGACCTCGCGAAGATGGGAAAGCCGCCCGCGCGCGTCCGGCCGGCGCCCGCGGTGCTCGCCGACGAGGACATCCTCGAGATGGTCGCCGCGGGCCTGGTGTCGATGACCCTGGCTGAAGACTATGTCGCGGAGTTCTGGCAGCAGGTATTTCCAGGCCTCGTGCTGCATCCCGCGGCCGCGGTCAGCACCGACGCCGTGACGGGGATGATGGTGCGCAAGGGCAGCCCGCAGCTGCTCGCCGAGCTCAATGCCTTCCTCACGCGCTACCCGGAGGGCTCGCTGACGCGCAACGGCCTGCTGCAGAAGTACCTCAAGAGCGTGAAGTATGCGAAGCCGGCGACCTCCGAGGCGGACATGAAGCGCTTCCGCGACGTCATCGACCTGATGCGCAAGTACAGCGACCAGTACGGCATCGACTACCTGCTGATGGCCGCGCAGGGCTACCAGGAATCCGGCCTCGACCACGGCCGCCGCAGCGCCGTTGGCGCGATCGGCGTCATGCAGGTCATGCCGAAGACCGGCGCCGAACAGAAAGTCGGCGACATCCGCCAGCTCGAGCCCAACATCCACGCAGGCGTCAAGTACATGCGGTTCATGATCGACCACTAATACGCCAACGAGCCGATGGACGCGCTCAACAAGGGCCTGTTCGCGTTCGCGTCCTACAACGCGGGCCCGGCTCGCATCCGGCAACTGCGCGAGAAGGCCGCGGCGCGCGGACTCGACCCGAACAAGTGGTTCAACAACGTCGAGATCGTGGCGGCCGAAAGCATCGGTCGCGAGACCGTGCAGTACGTCTCCAACATTTGCAAGTACTATCTCGCCTACCAGATGGCAGTGGAGCACATGAAGGAATGCACGGAAGCGAAGGAAGCCGCCCAATGACGGCCCGCATGCCGGCGCCCGGCGCCGCGATCCTCGCTGCGTTCGCCTGCGCCGCCGCCTTCCTGCTGCTGCCGCAGGCGGCCCGCTCGCAGGACTCCGGGGCGGTATCGGACCCGGTCGCGACGGCGATCGCCGCGGAGCTCGAAGCGCTCATGAGCCCGGACGTCGACAGCGTCCAAGGGGCCCGCATCGCATTCGGGGAGCTGCTCCAGGAGTTCTACGCGCGCCGCGCCTTCCGCCCCGCGTGGACCGACGCCGGCAACGCCGCCGAACTGCGGCGCGCCGTCGCGGACAGCGCCGCGGACGGCCTGAGTCCGGAAGACTACTTCCTGCCGCTGCTCGAGGACCTGGCGCGCCAGGCGCGGGATCCGGCGGCGACGCCGATGATGCGCGCGCAGCACGACATCCTCCTGACCGAGGCGCTGCTGCGGCTCGGCTACCACCTCTCCTTCGGCAAGGTCGACGCCGAAAGCTTCGATGCGCAGTGGAATTTCGCGCGCACGCTCGACGACCGCGACATCCCGGGCCGCATCGAGAATGCGCTGGCTTCGCGCGACATCCACGCGCGGATCGAGGCGCTGAAGCCGACGCACCGCCTGTACGCGGCGCTCAAGCGCGAACTCGCACGCTACCGCGCGGCGGAACTCGCGCCGGCGCCGGCGCCGGTCCCGCCGGGTCCCTCCCTGAAGCCGGGCGCGAGCGACCCGCGCGTCCCGCTCATACGCGCCCGGCTCGTCGCGAGCGGAGATCTCGCGGCGGATGCCGCGGCGGATTCCGACGCGTTTGACGCCGCGCTCGAGGCCGCGGTGCGCCGGTTCCAGCAGCGCATGGGTCTCGAGAGCGACGGCGTCATCGGGGCCGGCACGATCGCCGAACTGAACGTGCCGGCCTCCGAGCGGATCCGCTCGCTGCGCGTGAATCTCGACCGCGGCCGCGTGCTGCTGCACGACCTGCCGGAGCGCTTCGTGGTCGTGAACATCGCCGGGTTCACGGCCTATCTCGTGCGCGGGCAGGAGATCGAGTGGAGCGCGCGCGTCCAGGTCGGCAAGACCTACCGCAAGACGCCGTTGTTCCGGTCGGAGATGAATTACCTCGTCTTCAACCCGACCTGGACCGTGCCGCCCGGCATCATCCGGAATGACATCCTGCCCGCGGCGCGCAAGGATCCGGCCTCGATCACGCGCCGGGGGCTGAAGGTGCTCGATTCGGGCGGACGGGAAGTCGATCCGGCGTCGATCGACTGGTCTCGGTTCCAGAGCGGTCACATCCCCTACACGCTGCGCCAGGACCCGGGGCCGAACAACGCGCTCGGGCGCGTCAAGCTGATGTTCCCGAACGACTACTTCGTGTACCTGCACGATACGCCCTCACAGGCGCTGTTCGACCGCGCGGACCGTGCCTTCAGCTCCGGCTGCGTGCGCGTCGAGCGCGCGCTCGAACTCGCGGAGCGCGTGCTGGATGACCCGGCGCAGTGGAACGCCCAGTCGATCGCCGCCGTGATCCAGGGAGGCAAGCTGCAGAACGTGACGCTGAAGCGCCGCATGCCGGTGCTGCTCGCCTACTGGACCTCGTGGGTGGACCCCGACGGCCGCGTGAACTTCCGTCGCGACGTCTACGGGCAGGATGCGAAGTGGGCCGAGGCGCTCGACGCGCCGTTCCGGGTGCGGTCCAGGCCGCTGTTCTCGGAGGCTCCATGAACAGGTTGCCGCTACTCGCCGTCGGCAGAGAGTCCTGGGCCAAGGGCCTGGACGAGGCGATGCTGACGCTGGTGGGCAGTCCGCCCGTCGCCTGTCAGTCCACCTGAGGCGCGGCGCCTCCGATCGCCCGCAACGCCGCACCGAGGTCGGGGAACAGGTTGCCCGGCCCGGCGAGTTCCAGCAGTCCCGCACGCTCCAGCATTCGGCCCAGTCGGTCCTGGATTTCGACCAGGATCACGCGGATGCCCCGGCGGTGGAAGCGCTCGATGATTTCCGAGAGCGTGTGCATGCCGGTTGCGTCCATGAACGGCACGCGGCCGAGCCGTATCACGACCGTGTCCACGTGCAGCTGCGCGCGCTCGACGGTGGACTCCAGCTTCTCCGCCGCGCCGAAGAAGAACGGGCCGTCGATCCGGTAGACGAGCACGTTTGTCGGCAGTACCGGCGCCGGTTCCGCGGCTTCCGGCCGGCCTTCCGGCCCGCCGAAGATTTCCTGCTGCACGCTGACCGACTCGGCCATGCGTCGCATGAACAGCAGCGCGGCCAGCACGACCCCGAGGTTGACGGCGACCACGAGGTCCACGAAAACCGTCAGGAAGAAGGTCGCGACCAGCACGAGCCGGTCCGAGCGCGGCGCGCGGCGCAGCAGGCGCCCGAAGTGGCGGACGTCGGACATCGTCCACGCCACGAAGAACAGGATGGCCGCCAGTGCCGCGAGCGGGATGTGCGCTGCGTACGGCGCGAACAGCACGATCACGAGCACCAGGAACACCGCGTGCACGATGCCGGCGAGCGGGCTGGTCGCGCCGTTCCTGACGTTGGTCGCGGTGCGCGCGACCGCGCCCGTCGCCGCGAACCCGCCGAACATGGGCGTCAGCACGTTCGCGACGCCCTGGCCGATGAGTTCCTGGTTGGGGTTGTGGCGTGCGCCGGTCATGCCGTCCGCGACGACGGCCGTCAGCAGCGACTCGATCGCGCCGAGCAGCGCGATCGTGAAGGCCGGCCCGACGAGCTGGATGACCTCCGTCACCCCGATCTCCGGCCAGTGGAGCGAAGGCAGCGAACGCGGGATGCCGCCGAAGGCGCTGCCGATCGTCGCGACGCCCGGGAACTGCCAGATCGCCTGCACGGCGGTCGCGGCCAGCATCGCGACCAGCGGCGCCGGCATGCGGCCGAGCCCCGGGATCCGGTCCAGCAGCCGGTTGCCGGCGACGACGATCGCGAGCGCGAGCGCGGCGATCCCGGTGGTCGCGACGTGCAGGTCCGGCAGGGACCGGACCAGGGTCCAGAACTTCTCGTGGAAATGCGCCGTGGCGGGCGCCGGCGGCAGGCCGAAGAAGTACTGCCATTGCCCGACGAAGATGATGACCGCGATGCCGGAGGTGAAGCCGACGATCACCGGGTTCGGGATGAAGCGGATGACGCTGCCGAGCTGCAGGAAGCCCATGGCGAGCAGCATCACGCCCGCCATCAGCGTGGCGACCTGCAGCCCGGCGAAGCCGTACTGCGCCGTGATCCCGGCGAGCACCGCGATGAAGGCGCCGGTCGGCCCGGAAATCTGCACGCGCGTCCCGCCGAGGATCGAAGTCGCGAGACCCGCGATGATCGCGGTGTACAGTCCGTGCTCCGGCTTCGCCCCGGAGGCGATCGCGAAAGCCATCGCGAGCGGCAGCGCGACGACGCCGACGATGACGCCGGCGACGACGTTCCGCCAGATCTCCCCGCGCCGGAACAGCCCTGCCCGGCGTGCTTCGAGAAATGCGATCATGATGGGAATGCGGATTATACGATGATCCTGGACGGCGGCCTTGCCACCGAGCTCGAGGCCCGGGGTTGCGACATCTCCGGCCCGCTCTGGTCCGCGCGCGTGCTGCGTGACTCGCCGGAGGCCATCGAGCGGCTGCACTACGATTACTACGCCGCCGGCGCCGATTGCGCGATCACGGCCAGCTACCAGGCGAGCTACGAGGGCTTCGCGTCCATCGGACTCGATGCCGGCGAGACCACGCGGCTTCTGCGGCTGTCCGTCGAGCTGGCGCGGAACGCGCGCGCGCGGTACCGGCAGGACCACCCGGAGGATCGCCGCGAGCTGTTCGTCGCGGCTTCCGTCGGACCGTTCGGCGCCATTTCGCACGACGGCGCCGAGTACCGCGGCGATTACGGGCTCTCGGTCGCGCAGCTCGTGGCGTTTCACGAGCGCCGCTTCGGCGTGCTGGCGTCGGCCGGCGCCGACTTCCTCGCCTGCGAGACGATTCCGGTGCTCGACGAGGCGCGCGCGTACGTGGCGCTGCTCGCCCGGCATCCCGATGCGCGCGCCTGGCTCAGCTTCACGTCGCCGGACGGCCGGCACACCTCGCACGGCGAGCCCCTGGTCGATTGCGCGCGCCTGGCGGACCCGGTGCCGAACGTGATCGCGGTCGGCGTCAACTGCGTGAAACCCGAGATCGTCGAAGACGCGATCCGCTCGCTCGCGGCCGGCACCGGCAAGCCCATCGTCGTCTACCCGAATTCCGGGGAGCGCTGGGTCGCGGGCGAGGAGTCCTGGCACGGCGCGCCCGGCCAGGGGATCGCGGCGCTCGCCACCGCATGGGCGAGCGCCGGGGCGAAGCACATCGGCGGCTGCTGCCGCGTCGGGCCGGACCAGATCCTGCAGTTGCGGGCGGCCCTGCGGGCGCCCCTCGTCCGTCCGGCGACTGAAGCGGACCAGGCGGAGATCCATCAGTTGCTCGAGCGCAGCGGGCTTCCGACGCGGGATCTGGAACGGTCCCGCCCGGAATTCCTCGTCGCACGCGACGGCGCCGGAATGACCGGCGCGGCGGGTCTCGAGATCCACGGCCAGGCAGGCCTGCTGCGATCGGTCGTGGTCGCGGAGGGACTGCGCGGAACCGGCCTCGGGCGCTCGCTGGTCGAGGGCGTCGAAGCCGCCGCCCGCCGGCACGGCCTGCGGGAACTGGTTCTCCTGACGGAGACGGCGCCCGATTTCTTTGCGCGGCTCGGCTACGCGGACATCGCGCGGGACGAGGCGCCGGAGGCGATACGGGGCAGCACCGAGTTCAGGTCGCTCTGCCCGCAGTCCGCCCGCTGCATGCGCAAGCGGCTCGACGTCGGTTAGACTGCCGCGCCATGGACAGTTTCTCGATCGGGGGATTCGCCTGGCGCATCGCCTTCGCGCTGGCGCTGGTCCTCCTGACTTTCAACCCGGCGGGCTGGAGCTACTACCACTGGCTGAGCGGCAACTTCCCGGCGATCACGCCGATGCAGGCGGTGATCGGCATCGCGCTGCTCGTGCTGTGGATCTTCCTCTGGCGCTCGATGATGCAGGCCATCGGCATGCTGGGGCTGATCCTGATGGCCGCGTTCACGGCGGCGCTCGTGTGGCTGTTCGTGTCCTGGGGCTGGCTGGACGTCGGCAACGCGACCACGATGACCTGGGTCGTGCTCGTCGCGCTCGGCCTGATCCTCGGCGTCGGCATGTCCTGGGCGATCGTGCGCCGGGAGCTGACCGGCCAGGCTTCCGTCGACCAGGTCGAGGAAGATCACTGAGCGGGGGCCGGCGCCTCCAGCGATTCGTTGTCCTTGCCGGTGGAGAGGTTGTACTGCGCCTCCACGATCGGCGTCTTGAACCAGATGTTGAACAGCGTCGCCAGCATGCCGTCGCCGCCCGTGAAGCGCGACTCGATGGGCGACCAGTCGATCGCAGCGCGCGTCTCGTCGAGTGACTTTCCGGCTTTGGCCTGCGCATCGACCTGGTCCGCGACGAATTCCATCGTCTCGGCGAGCAGGTCGAGGTAGGCGGTGTCGGTCATGACGTCGCCGTGCCCCGGGACCAGGTAGCGCGCGTCGAAAGCCTTCAACTCGCGCAGCACCCCGGCCCAGCTCCGCGGATAGCTGAAGAAGCCGTACGGCGTCGGCCGCACCACGATGTCCCCGGTCGCCAGGATCCGCTCCCCCGGCAGCCACAGGAACATGTCGCCCTTGGTGTTGCCCCTGGCGATGTGGCGAAGTTCCGCGGTCCTGCCGCCGAGGTCGATGACGAGCCGTTCGGTCATGGTCCGGGTCGGCTTCGTCACCTGCCGCCGCGCGATCTCCTCGTTGACGGAATCGAAGTCCGCCAGCAGGTCCGTGTAGAAGGACCGCATCGACGGGGTGACCGGCGTGGCGTCGGACCGCACTCCCGTCGCGAGCGCCTTCTCGACCCGGGCCCGGTACTCTGCCTCCGCCTTCGGGTCGCGCGGCGGGACGGCGTCCATGGCGGGACTCGCGATATAGCGCGCGGTGAACTCGTGCGCGACGACCTCCGCGTCCGGGAACTTCTCGAGCACCTTGAAATCGCCCATGCTGTGGTCGCCGTGCCAGTGGCTGATGGCGACGTGGGTGATCGGCTTGTCGGTCAGCTCGGCGATCTTGGCGACGAGCCGTTCACCCTGCAGCGCGAAACCGGCCGCGTCGAAGACCAGCACGCCTTTCTCGCCGATGACGACCGTCGTGTTCGTGATCACCGGCTGTCGATAGGACACCGGACGGATGCCGACCCAGACGCCGCGCGCGAGCTCGCGCCATTCCATCGCGAAGGGGTCGGCGGCGCGGGCAACGGATGTGCCCAGGAGGGCGGCTGCGCACAGCAGTGCCGCAGCGAGGTGCGGAATCGGCGAGACCTTGCGTGTCTTCATGCTCGCGCATGCTAGGCGACGCCAGTTGCCCGGCGAATCCTGATGCGACGGAGCGGGCGGCGCCTGCGACGGTGGGTTCAGTCGGCGGATACCGGCAGCAACACCTTCGATGGCTGCGCCGCGTCATGGTGAAGGGTGATCACCGCAGGACGGGATGCGGCCGAGGCAACCTCCGACTCGCCCGTCTGCAGATTGCGCGACAGGTGCGGGTCGAAGGATGCGGAAACCTGGACGCGGATGCGATGACCCTTCGCGAAGCGTTGCGCCGTCAATGCCTGCGCCAGCCTCAGCAGATAGACATTGCCCGCCTCGAGCGGCCGCGGGCCGGACTGCGGCTCGCGGTAGCTCGCGCGGATCACGTCGT
>CAZVIF010000024.1:0-38952 GCA_964626745.1 uncultured Steroidobacteraceae bacterium | reverse complement strand
GAGGACCAGGTCGCCCACGTCGAGATCACGCGTGAGATCGCAAGGCGCTTCAACAACATCTTCGGGCGCGAGCCGGAGTTCGAGGCCCGGGTTGCGGGCGCCTTGAAGCGGCTCGGCGCGCGCAACGCCGCGCAGTACGAAGAGCTGCGCCGCAAGTTCCAGGAGCATGGCGACGCCGAGGCGCTGGCGCGGGCCCGGTCCGTCATCGACTCCGGCAAGAGCCTGACCGTGGCGGACCGCGAACGCCTGCTCGGCCACCTCGAGGGCGGCGGGCGCTCTATTCTCCCCGAGCCCTCCGTGCTGCTGACGAAGACGCCGAAAGTTCCGGGACTGGACGGCCGCAAGATGTCGAAGTCCTACGGGAACACGATCGGACTGCGGGAGGAACCGGATGTCGTCCGCGACAAGCTCAAGGCGATGAAGACCGATCCGGCGCGGGCACGTCGCAGCGATCCGGGCGACCCGGACAAGTGCCCCGTCTGGGACCTGCACAAGATCTACTCGGACCAGAAGACCCAGGCGTGGGTGCAGGCCGGCTGCCGTTCCGCCGGAATCGGCTGCCTGGACTGCAAGAAGCCCCTCATCGAGTCCGTTCTGCACCAGCTCGAGGGATTTCGCGCCCGTGCGCGCGAGTACGAGGAGAATCCCGAGCTCTTGCGCGGCATCCTCTCCGAGGGCTGCGAGCGCGCGCGAGAGGCGGCGCGTGCCACAATGGCCGACGTGCGCGAAGCCGTGGGACTGGAGTACCGGTGATCGAAGCCGCAGACCACCCGGACATGCCGGAAGCCGCCCCCGCGGGCGGCGCGCATCCGCCGCAGCAGGCCGAGATGCCGTTTGCGATCGTGGACGGCGAGCCGGTGACGGAAGTACCGCGCGACCTCTACATCCCGCCGCAGGCGCTCGAGGTGTTCCTGGAGGCCTTCGAGGGACCGCTCGACCTGCTGCTGTACCTGATCCGACGCCAGAACCTCGACATCCTCGACATTCCGATCGCGGACATCACCCGCCAGTACATGGAATACATCCAGCTGATGCAGGAGCTGGATCTCGAGCTGGCCGGCGAATACCTGCTGATGGCAGCCATGCTTGCGGAAATCAAGTCGCGGATGCTCCTGCCGCGCGCGTCGGAAAGCGGCGGGGAGGAGGACGACCCCCGCGCCGAGCTCGTGCGCAGGCTGCAGGAATACGAGCGCTTCAAGCAGGCGGCCGAGGACATCGACAGCCTGCCGCGGCTCGAGCGGGACGTGCACGCGGCATCCGCGGAGCTGGCGCACAGACAGGTGGTGCGGATCCTGCCGGAAGTCACGCTGCAGGAAATGCTGGTGGCGTTCAAGGACGTCGTGCAGCGGGCAACGATGTTCGCGAGCCTGCACGTGCAGCGCGAAACGCTGTCGGTCCGCCAGCGGATGTCGGACGTGCTGGCGGTGCTTGAAGGCGTCGGCCTCGTGGAATTCATCCGGCTGTTCCGCCCCGAGGAGGGCCGCCTCGGCGTCACGGTCACCTTCGTCGCGATACTCGAGCTGCTGCGCGAGCAGCTCGTCGAGATCGTCCAGGCCGAGCCCTACCAGCCTCTGCACGTGCGGCGCGCCGAGCGCGAGCCGGATTCCGCGACGGTCGACGAGATCGAGATCACCAGCGCCTGACGGGGCACGCCATGGACACCGGGCAACTCAAGCACATCATCGAGGCGGCATTGCTGGCGTACGGGCATCCGCTGGGCATCGAGCAGCTCCGGGACCTGTTCGACGAGTTCGAGCGGCCGGATGCCGCGCAGGTGCGCGAGGCGCTTGCCGCGCTCGCCGCCGATTGCCAGGGGCGACCCGTAGAGCTCGTCGAGGTCGCGAGCGGCTGGCGCCTGCAGGTCCGTCGAGAGCATTCGGCCCGCCTCTCGAAGCTCTGGCAGGAGCGGCCGACCCGCTATTCGCGCGCCCTGCTCGAGACCCTTGCCCTGATCGCCTACCGGCAGCCGATCACCCGCGGCGAGATCGAGAACGTCCGCGGCGTCACCGTCAACCCGAACATCGTGCGCACTTTGACGGAACGCGGCTGGGTTCGCGTGCTGGGTCATCGCGAAGTGCCGGGCCATCCCGAACTGCTCGGCACGACCCGCGAATTCCTGGACTATTTCGGACTCAAGAATCTCGATGACTTGCCCTCGCTCGCGGCACTGAAGGACATGGACGACGTCGGCATCCAGCTCGAGTTCGACGGGCCGGTGACGGTTCAGGCGGCACCCGCGGGACAGCCGGCGGCCAACGACGCCGACGCGACGGCCTGAGCCGGCGCGGCGCTGCCGCAGGCACGGCTCGCAATGCGCGAAAGAATCCAGAAGTTGCTGGCCGCACGCGGCATCGGCTCGCGCCGCCAGGTCGAGTCCTGGATCGCGCTGGGCCGGTTGACCGTCAACGGCAAGCCCGCCACGCCCGGGCAGGCGGTGGGTGATCGCGACGACATCCGCCTCGACGGGCGCCGACTGCGGCTCGGACGCGGCGCCGACGCGATGCACCGCGGCCTCGCGTATCACCGTCCGGCTCAGGAAGGCCTGCGGACCCGGGCTGAAGACCCCGCGCCGGGCGCCATCGAGAAGCTGCCGAAGGCGGGCGGTCATCGCTGGGTTCCCGTCAGCCCGTTGCCTGCGCGGGATGGCGGTCTCGAGCTCTTCGTGACGGATGGCGCGCTCGCCGCTGCGCTGACGAAGCGGGGCTATGCGATCTCCAGCGAGTTCAGCGTGCGCGTGCGCGGCGGCTTCGACGAGGCGGCCATCGAGTCGCAGCTGCAGTCCGCCATCGAGGGCACCGGAGCCAGGGGTGCCGTCGAGACCGTCGCACCGTCGGGTGGGGAAGGCAGCAATCGCTGGCTCCAGGTGACGGTCGTGGGCTTGCGGCCCCACGACCTGCGCCTCGCCTTCGAGTCCTTGGGCCTGGAGGCCAATCGCATCCTGCGGACTCGCTACGGTCCCATCCAGATGGATCGCGCGCTGGCCCGCGGACGCAGCAGGGCCCTGACGGAAGGCGAATTGAAGTCGCTCTGGGAGACCGCGCAGCCGCGGGCTAGCGGGAGTCGAGTGCCTGGCCGTTGACGCCGGTGCTTGCGGGCCCGAGCAGGTAGAGGAACGGGGACAGCACGGAGGAGGGCTCGGGCAACTGGCCTGCGTCCTCGGCCGGGTAGGCCTGGCGGCGCATCGCGGTGCGCGTCGGTCCCGGATTGACGCTGTTGGCGCGGATGCGCGTCGTCCCGGCCAGTTCGTGCGCGAGTACCTGCATCAGTCCCTCGACGCCGAACTTGGACGCCGCATAGGCCCCCCAATACGCGCGGCCGCGGCGCCCGACGGAACTCGACGTGAAGACGACCGACGCATCCTCCGATCGCCGCAACAGGGGCAGCAGGGTCCGCGTGACGATGAAGGCGGCGGTCAGGTTGACGTGCAGAACCCGGCACCAGGTCGGCACGTCGTACTGGTCGATCGGGCTCAGGTCGCCGAGGATACCGGCGACGTGCGCGAGCCCGTCGAGCCTGCCGAACTCCCGATCGATCGCCTCGGCAAGGGCCTCGTAGTCGGGCGCTGCCGCGGTTTCGAGGTTAAAGGGGAGCAGGGCGGGTTCAGGCCCCCCGGCTTCGAGGATGCGGTCGTACGTGCGGGCCAGCTTGCGCTGCGTTCGACCCAGCAGGGCAACGGTCGCGCCCTGGCGCGCGAGCGCCAGGGCGAGCGCCTGGCCGATGCCGTCGGATGCACCGGTGACAAGGATGACCCGCCCGGCATGCGAACCGGGCGACGGCGCGTAGGCGCGTGCCTCGGCCTGCGCCCTTGCGTCCGGCTCGACGCGGTCGCCGCTCAATGTTCCTCGGGCGGGGCGAGTTGCGGCGCAGTCGCCTCTGTGCTGCGCACGCTGACGTCGATTTCGACGAGTTCCTCGATCGGCTTGTCGCTGCGCACGCCTAGCTCGGTGAACTTGCGCGCACCCGGGAGAACGCTCCGTTCGAGCGACCCGACCGCGGCATTGAAGGCGCGCAGGCTGGATTCCAGCGCGCTGCCCATCTTTCCCATGTGATTGCGGAAGGTCGCGATGCGCGCGTAGAGGTCCTCCGCGAGCCCGCGGATCCGCTCCGCATTCTCAGCAAGCCGGACGTTCTGCCAGCCGTTGTACACGGTCTTGAGCAGCGCGAGCAGCGTCGAGGGCGTCGTCAGGATGATGTTGCTGTTCATCGCGCGGTCGAGCAGGTCCGGCTGCTGGTCGAGCGCCGCGGAGAGGAACTGGTCGCCCGGCAGGAACAGCACGACAAACTGCGGTGCCTGGGCGAACTGGGCCGAGTAATTCCTGGACGACAGGATGCGCACGCGGTCCGCGACGTGCTGGGCGTGCCGGCGCAGGGCCGCGACGCGCAGTTCGTCGGTGGACGCTTCACTGGCCGCCAGGTAGGCATCGAGAGGCGTCTTGACGTCCACCACGACGTCGCGGCCTTCCGGCAGGTGCACGACCATGTCGGGCCGCTGCGTGCCGTCCTCGCCGACCACGTGCACCTGCTCCTCGAAATCGCAGTGGGCCGTCATGCCGGCGAGCTCGACCAGCCGGCGCAGCGCGATCTCGCCCCATTGCCCGCGCACCTGCGGCTTGCTGAGCGCCTGCACGAGGTTGCGGGTTTCGCGTTGCAACGCCGAATGAGACTCACGCATGTCGGTCAGGTGCTGGCGCAGGCTGCCGAAGTCCCGCTGCCTCTCGGCCTCGATTTCGCGCAGCGCCTCCGAGGTCCGGAGCAGCGAGTCCTGGATCGGCTTGACCAGTGCCTCGATTGCCTGTTCGCGTTCCTTGAGCGAAGCCTGGGCGTTCTGCTGGTGGCCGCCGAGGTTCTCGCGTGCGAGACGCAGGAAGTTCTCGATGTTCTCGCGCAGCTGCCGGCCGGCCAGGTCGTCGAACCGCCGGTCGAGCTGCTCCATCGCGCGGTCGAGCGTCAGCGCCCGTTCGGCCTCGATGGCCGCCGCGCGGCGGCGCCCCATCCACCAGCCGGCGCCGAGTGCGGCGCCCACGGCGACGAATATGACCAGCAGGGTCACGGGGTCGAGCGTCATGGGAGTTCCAGCCAGTCGATGAGGTCCTCGGGGCGCGTAAAGATGGCCTCGGCCTGCCAGCCGGCGGGGTCGTCATCGTCGCCCAGGTAGCCGAACCCGGCCACCAGCGGAATCATGCCCGCGTTCCTCGCCGCCTGCACGTCGCGCTCCGCGTCCCCGACGTAGACGCAGGTGCGCGGCTCCAGGCCCAGCAGTCCGGCGGCGTGCAGCAGGGGCAAAGGGTGCGGCTTGCGTTCGGCCAGCGTGTCACCTGCGACGACACAGCCGCAGCGCCGCGCGAGGCCGGTCTGCGCCAGCAGGGGAGCGGTCAGCCACCCCGGCTTGTTGGTGACGATCCCCCACTGCAGCCCGGCCTGCTCGACGGCCTCCAGCACGCGGTCGAAGCCGTCGAACAGCCGCGTACGCACCGCGAGCGCGCCGGAATAGATCTCGAGGAAGCGCATGCGCAGCGCTTCGTAGCGCGCGCCCTCGGGTTCGTCGAACGCGAACCGGATGAGCCGGGGCGCGCCGTGCGAGACGAGCGGGCGGATCCGCTCGAACGGAATCCTGTCGAGGCCCTCGGCGACGCGCAGGGTGTTGAGCGCATCGGCCATGTCCGGCGCGGTGTCGAGCAGCGTGCCGTCGAGGTCGAACAGCACCGCCCGCAGGTCGCGACCGCCCCTCATTCGCGGGCGGTCGACATCGGTCGGCGGAAATGCGCGAGGTAGTTGACCGACACGTCGGCGCTGGTCCGCGCCCGGCGACTGAAAGGGTCGTACTCGAGGCCCGCGAGATCCGCGAGCTCGAGACCCGCGGCCCGCGCCCACCGCGTGAGTTCGGAAGGCCGGATGAGCCTGCCGTATTGGTGCGTGCCCCTCGGCAGCAAGCCCATGACGTATTCCGCGCCGATGATGGCCAGGGCGAAGGATCGCGCGTTGCGGTTGATCGTCGAGCAGATGACATGCCCCCCTGGCCGCACGAGGCGCGCCAGCGCTCCCACGACGGCAGCTGGGTCAGGCACGTGCTCGAGCATCTCGAGGCAGGTGACCAGGTCGTACGCAGCGGGCGCCGACTCGGCCATGGATTCCACGGATTCATGCCGGTATTCGACGGCTGCGCCCGATTCCAGGGCGTGCAGCCGCGCGACCTCGAGCGCCTCCGACGCAAGATCGATGCCCGTGACCCGGGCGCCGCGCCGCGCCATGCCCTCTGCCAGCAGACCCCCGCCGCAGCCGACGTCCAGCACCCGGCAAACCGACAGTCCGGCGCGAGCCTCGATGTAATCGAGGCGGGCGGGGTTGAGGTCGTGCAGTGGCCGGAACTCGCCCTCCGGGTCCCACCAGCGGTGCGCCGCCGCGTCGAATTTCGAGATCTCGGCGGGGTCGAAATTCCGGCCGTTTTCCATCCGGAGAGTATACGCGCTGTGGTAAAATTCGCGCCTTCCTGGACCCCTGTTGAGGCGACGAAATCCGCATGAGCGAGATCGCGCGCGAAGTCCTGCACGTCAACCTCGAAGACGAGATGCGCAAGTCCTATCTCGATTACGCGATGAGCGTGATCGTGGGCCGCGCGCTGCCCGACGTCCGGGACGGGCTCAAGCCCGTGCACCGCCGCGTCCTGTACGCCATGCGCGAACTCGGCAACGACTGGAACAAGCCGTACAAGAAATCGGCCCGCGTCGTGGGCGACGTCATCGGCAAGTACCATCCGCACGGCGACGCGGCCGTCTACGACACGATCGTCCGCCTGGCGCAGCCGTTCTCGATGCGGTACCTGCTGGTGGACGGGCAGGGCAACTTCGGTTCGGTGGACGGCGACGCGGCAGCGGCCATGCGCTACACCGAGGTGCGCATGTCGCGCATCGCGCACGAGCTGCTCGCCGACATCGACAAGGAAACCGTCGATTTCACGCCGAACTACGACAACAGCGAGCAGGAGCCGGCGGTCCTTCCGGCGCGCGTCCCGAACCTGCTGGTCAACGGGTCGGCGGGCATCGCCGTCGGCATGGCGACCAACATCCCGCCGCACAACCTCGGCGAGATCGTCGACGCCTGCATCGCCCTGATCGACGACCCTAGCCTCGGCCTTGCCGAGCTGATGCGCCTCGTGCCGGGTCCCGACTTCCCGACCGCCGGCATCATCAATGGCGCCGCGGAGATCGTCGCGGCCTACAAGACCGGCCGCGGGCGCCTGTCCGTGCGCGCGCGGACGAACGTGGAGAACATCGATGATCGCGGCCGCGAGGCGATCGTCGTCACGGAACTGCCGTACCAGGTGAACAAGGCACGGCTCCTCGAGCGGATTGCCGACCTCGTGCGTGCCAAGGAGATCGAGGGCATCTCGGAGCTTCGCGACGAGTCGGACAAGGACGGGCTGCGCGTCGTCATCGAGCTGAAGCGCGGCGAGAACAGCGACCTGGTGCTGAACCAGCTCTTCAAGCTGACCCCGATGGAGTCGGTATTCGGCGTCAACATGGTCGCGCTGCTCGACGGCCAGCCGAAGCTCCTGTCGCTGAAGGAGATGCTGGACGCGTTCCTGCGCCACCGGCGCGAGGTCGTAACGCGACGGACGATCCACGACCTGCGCAAGGCGCGCGAGCGCGCGCACATTCTCGAGGGCCTCGCGGTTGCGCTCGCCAACATCGACGAGATCATCGCGCTGATCAAGGCATCGCCGTCGCCCCCGGAGGCGCGCGCCGCCCTGCAGGCCCGCGCGTGGGGCGCGGGCGCGGTGCCCGCGATGCTCGCGCGGGCAGGCAACGTGCCGACCCGGCCTGACGGGATCCCGGACGAACTCGGCCTGCATGGGCAGGAATACCGCCTGTCCGAGGCCCAGGCGCAGGCGATCCTCGACTTGCGCCTGCACCGGCTGACCGGGCTCGAGCAGGACAAGATCGTCACGGAGTTCAACGAGCTCCTCGATCTGATCCGCGATCTCGGCGAGATCCTGGCGCGCCCGGACCGGCTGCTCGCGGTAATCCGCGCGGAACTGACGGCGATCAAGGACGCCTACGGCGACGCCCGCCGCACCGAGATCGTGGCCGACCAGTCGGACGTGACGATCGAGGACCTCATCGAGCGGCAGGACCTGGTCGTGACGCTCTCGCATGCGGGCTATGCCAAGACCCAGCCGGTCACCGACTACGAGGCGCAGCGCCGCGGCGGCAAGGGCAAGATGGCGACGACCGTCAAGGACGAGGACTTCGTCGACAAGCTGTTCATCGCGCATTCGCACGACACGCTGCTGTGCTTCTCCGACGGCGGCCAGTGCTATTGGCTCAAGGTCTACCAGCTGCCGCTCGCGAGCCGGGGTTCGCGCGGCAAGCCGATCGTGAACCTGCTGCAGCTTGCGGAGGGAGAGCGGATCACGGCGGTGCTCGCGGTCCGCGAGTTTGACGAGTCCCGCTTCGTGTTCATGGCGACCGCGCTCGGCACGGTCAAGAAGACGCCGCTTGCGGCCTTCTCGCGCCCGCGCGCCAACGGCATCATCGCCGTCTCGCTCGAGCCTTCGGATTGCCTGGTCGGCGTCGCGCTGACCGACGGGCAGCGCGAGATCCTGCTCGCTACGACCGACGGCAAGGCGATCCGCTTCACCGAGGACCAGGTGCGCCCGATGGGCCGGGAGGCCGCGGGCGTGCGGGGCATCAGGCTTTCCGAGGGCCAGCGCGTGACGTCGCTCATCGTGCTGGGCGAGGGCGAGATCCTGACCGTATCGGAGCGCGGCTACGGCAAGCGGACGGAAGTCGGCGATTTCCCGAAGCACGGTCGCGCGGGACAGGGAGTCATCGCGCTGCAGACCAGCGAGCGCAACGGGTCGCTGGTGGGCGCGCGGCAGGTCCGCGGAGACGACGAGGTGATGCTGATCAACTCGAGCGGCACCCTGGTGCGCGTGCCGGTGAGCGACATTCCCGTGCTCGGGCGCAATACGCAGGGCGTGCGGATCATGCGGCTGGAGGACGGCGAAAAGCTCGTCGGGCTGGAAAGCATCGCCGGCGAGGACTCGCAGGGCGGCGAAGGGCCCGGCTGAGCGGGGCGGCGGGCGTGCGCGTCTACAACTTCTCCGCGGGCCCTGCGGCCCTGCCGCTGGCCGTCCTCGAGCAGGCCCGCGACGAACTGGTCGAATGGCGGGATGGTGCTTCCGTCATGGAAGTGAGCCATCGCAGCCGCGCGTTCATCGAAGTCGCCGAGCGCGCCGAGGCGGATTTCCGCGAACTGCTGTCCATTCCCCGCGGGTACCGCGTCCTCTTCATGCAGGGCGGAGCCACCGCGCAGTTCGCCGCGGTGCCCATGAACCTGGCGGCCGCGGGCACCCCGGCGGACTACGTGAACACGGGTCACTGGTCCGAGCGCGCGATCCGGGAGGCGAGGCGCTTCGTGGACGTCGGCGTCGTCGCGGACGAGGCCGCCACGGGTTACACGACGGTACCGGCGCCCGGGGCGATCAGGCCGCGGTCCGGCGCGGCTTTCGTGCACTACACACCCAACGAGACGATCGGCGGCGTGGAGTTCCCCTATATCCCCGACACCGGCGCCGTGCCGCTGGTCGCGGACATGTCCTCGACCATCCTGTCGCGGCCGCTCGACGTGTCGCGCTTCGGACTGATCTACGCGGGAGCGCAGAAGAACATCGGCCCTTCGGGGATCACGATCGTGATCGTCCGCGACGACCTCGCGCGCGGCGCCCGGCCGGGCACCCCGTCCGTGTTCGACTACCGGGCGGTGGCCGAGGCCGGCTCGATGCTGAATACGCCGCCGACCTTCGCGTGGTACATGGCCGGCCTCGTGTTCCAGTGGCTCAAGCGCGAGGGCGGCGTCGCGGAGATGGAGCGGCGCAACCGCGCCAAGGCCGAAGCGCTCTACGCCGCGATCGACGCCTCGGCGTTCTACAGCTGCCCGGTCGCGAAGGATTGCCGCTCCTGGATGAACGTTCCGTTCCGCCTGGCGAGCGCCGAACTGGAGAAGCCGTTCCTCGCCGAGTCGGCGGCCGCCGGGCTCGCGCATCTCGCGGGCCATCGCTCGGTCGGGGGCATGCGCGCGAGCCTGTACAACGCGATGCCGATCGAGGGGGTCCGCGCGCTCGTCGATTTCATGCGCGACTTCGAGCGGCGGCACGGCTGATGCGCTTCCGCGTCCGGACGCTCAACGCCATTTCCCCGAAGGGGATCGAGCGCCTGCCGAAGGACCGCTACGAGGTCGGGGAGGCCGTGGAAGCACCCGAGGCGCTCCTCGTGCGCTCGGCCGACATGCACGCCATGGAGATTCCGGCAAGCGTGCTCGCGGTCGGGCGGGCGGGCGCAGGCACGAACAACATCCCGGTCGCGGTGCTGACGCAGCGCGGCGTGCCGGTGTTCAACGCGCCGGGCGCCAACGCCAATGCCGTCAAGGAACTCGTCCTCGCCGGGCTGCTGCTGGGCGCGCGCCACATCGGCCCGGCGCTCGATTTCGTGCGCACCCTGGACCTCGAGGGGGACGCGCTCGACGCGGCCGTCGAGGCGGGCAAGAAGCGCTTCATCGGCCATGAACTGCCGGGCCGCACGCTGGGCGTGATCGGCCTCGGCGCCATCGGCGTGGAGGTCGCGAACGCGGCGCACCTGCTCGGCATGCACGTGCTGGGCTACGACCCGCAGATCACCGTGCAGCGCGCCTGGCAGCTTTCCTCGGGCGTCGAGCAGGCCCTCAGCCTCGACGACATCTTCGCGCGTTCGCACGCGGTGACCGTGCATGTCCCGCTGACCGACGCGACGCGAAGCCTGGTCAGCGCGAAGCGCCTGGCTCTCATGCCGGCGGGGGGCACCGTGCTGAATTTCGCCCGTGCCGCGATCGTCGACGAATCCGCCGTCGTCGAGGCGCTCCGCGCCGGCCGGCTCGGCGCCTATGTCTGCGATTTTCCCTCGTCCGGCATCCGCGGCGTCGCGGGCGTGGTCGCGCTTCCGCACCTCGGCGCTTCGACCAGCGAGGCGGAGGAAAACTGCGCGATGATGGTCGCCGACACGCTCCGCGACTTCCTTGAGCACGGCAACATCCGGCACTCGGTGAATTTTCCCGAGGCGGCGCTGCCGCGCGTGCCCGCGACTTCACGGATCGCGATCGCCAACAGCAACGTGCCGAACATGGTCGGACAGATCTCCACGCGGCTCGCCGAGGCGGGCCTCAATATCGCCGACCTGCTCAACAAGTCGAAAGGCGAGGTCGCCTATACGCTGATCGACATCGACGGCAAGGTGCCGGCAGGCCTCGTCGGGAAGATCGCGTCGATCCGGGGCGTGCTGGCCGTGAGGGCGGTGTAAGGTGCGGTCGTGAACCGGTTCGAGAAACTCGCGGCCGCCGGCGTCCGGGGATTGACGCCGTACGTCCCGGGAAAGCCACCTGAAGCCCTGGAGCGGGAACTCGGCGTCAGGGACAGCATCAAGCTCGCCTCCAACGAGAATCCGCTCGGCCCCGGGCCGCTCGCGCGCGCGGCGATCGAAGCCGCGGCGGGTCGCGTGGGGCTCTACCCGGATGGCGGCGGACACGACCTGCGGTCGAAGCTGGCGGCCCGGCACGGCGTCACGCTCGAGCAGGTGACGCTCGGCAACGGTTCGAACGACGTGCTGGTGCTGGTGGCCGAGGCCTTCCTCACGGCCGGGGTCGAGGCGGTCTACTCCGAGTACGCGTTTGCGGTGTATCCGATCGCAGTCCAGGCCAGCGGTGCGTCGCCGCGCGTGGCGGCGGCACTGCCGGCAGGCGGGCCGCAGCCGCTCGGGCATGACGCGAGCGCGCTCCTTGCCGCCATCGGGCCGAAGACCCGCGTCCTGTTCCTCGCCAACCCAAACAACCCGACCGGAACCTGGATGGACGAGGCGACGCTCGATGCGCTGCTGCGCGCCGTGCCGCCGGAGGTCATCGTCGTCCTAGACGAGGCTTATCATGAGTATTCGGCGTCGCGCGGCGTGCCCGACGGGACGCGATGGCTGGCGCGCCACCCGAACCTGATCGTGACCCGGACCTTTTCCAAGGCCTACGGCCTCGCCGGCATGCGAGTCGGCTATGCCCTTTCGCACCCCGACGTCGCCGACCTGCTGAACCGGGTGCGCCAGCCGTTCAACGTCTCATTGCCGGCGCTTGCGGCTGCCGCGGTGGCGATCGAGGACCGGGATCACCTCGGGGCGACGCTGGCGCTCAACCGCAGCGGGATCGAGCGGCTGCGAGCCGGTCTCAGCGATCTCGGCATCGCCGTCGCGGATTCCGCGGGCAACTTCGTGCTGGCGGACCTCGGCCGTCCCGCTGCCGCCGTCAACGAGGCCCTGCTGCGGCAGGGCGTGATCGTGCGGCCGGTCGGCAATTACGGCCTGCCGAACCACCTGCGCATCTCGACGGGCACGGCGGCGCAGAACGAGCGCCTGCTCGCCGCCATGGCGACGGCGATCGCCGCGGCGCCGTGACCGGGACGCGTGAACGGCTGATCACGTCGCCCGGCGGCAGGGTGGCCGGCGAGATCACCGTCCCTGGAGACAAGTCGATTTCCCACCGCGCGGCGCTCCTCGGCGCCATCGCGGAGGGCACGACGGAGATCGAGGGTTTCCTCGAGGGCGAGGACTGCCTGGCGACCCTGGCGGCGCTCGCAGCCATGGGCATCGCGATCGAGCGGAAGGGGCCGGGCTCGCTGCGCATACGCGGCGCCGGTATCGGCGGGCTCCAGGCGCCGGCGGCGGCACTCGATCTCGGCAATTCCGGCACGTCGATGCGCCTTTTCGCGGGACTGCTTGCCGGGCAGGGCTTCGATGCGGTCCTGGTCGGCGATGCTTCGCTGATGTCCCGTCCCATGGAGCGCGTCGCCGCACCCCTGCGCCGCATGGGAGCCGACGTCACCACCCGAGACGGCCGGCCGCCGATCATCATCCGCGGCCACCGCAGGCTGCACGCCGAGGATCATCGACTCGAGGTCCCGAGCGCGCAGGTCAAATCGGCCCTGCTGCTGGCGGGGTTGCAGGCGGACGGTCGCACGGTGGTCCGCGAGCCCGCGCCGTCACGCGACCACACGGAAAGGATGCTGCGCGCCTTCGGCGTGCCGGTGGAGGCCTTGGAGGGCGCCGTGGCGGTACAGGGCCGCGCTCGCCCGCAAGCGACCCGTGTCCGCGTGCCCGGCGACTTCTCGTCGGCGGCGTTCTTCCTCGTAGCTGCCCTGATCGCCGGCCGGGAGTCGCTGCGGATCCGCAACGTCGGCGTGAACCCGACGCGCGCGGCGCTGCTCGACATCCTGCGGCTGATGGGAGCGGACATCCGGGTCCTCGCGCTCGAGGACGCGGCCGGCGAGCCGCGGGCCGACCTCGAGGTGCATCCGGGCCCGCTGCGGGGCATCGTGGTTCCCGAATCTCTGGTGCCGATCGCCATGGATGAGTTGCCCGTGCTGTTCGCCGCTGCCGCGGTGGCCGAGGGAGAAACGGTGGTCACCGGGGCTGGGGAACTACGGGTCAAGGAAAGCGACCGGCTGGCCGCCATGGGGGAGGGCCTCGCAGCGCTCGGGGTGCAGGTTGCTGCCGGCCCGGACGGCCTCCGTGTGCAGGGAGGCGCCGTGGGCGGCGGGCAGGTCGATTCCCGGGGTGACCACCGAATCGCCATGACGTTTGCCGTGCTGGGTGCGCGCGCGCAGGCGCCGATCGTGATCGACGACGTGCGCAACGTGGCGACGTCGTTTCCTGGTTTCACGACGCTCGCGCGGACCGCCGGGCTCCGTTTCGAGGAAGGCGCTTGAGCCAGGTTCCGGTCATCGCCATCGACGGCCCGAGTGGTTCCGGCAAGGGCACCGTGGCCCGCCGGGTCGCCCGCCACCTGGGCTGGCACCTGCTGGACAGCGGCGCGCTGTACCGGCTCGTGGCGCTGGCTGGCCAGGGTGCGGGGCTGACGCCCGACGATGTGGCCGGGCACGCCCGCGAGGCTGCCCGGCTGGACGCGCATTTCGGCATGGACCCGAGCGGTGAAGAGCAGGTACGGCTGGCCGGCCGGGACGTCACACGCGAGCTGCGGGCGGAGGCGACCGGGGAGGCGGCTTCCCGGGTCGCGGCCTGGCCGGAGGTGCGGTCAGCCCTGATGGGCCGTCAGCGTGCCTTTGCGCGGCCTCCCGGTCTGGTGGCCGACGGACGGGACATGGGTTCGATCGTTTTCCGCGACGCTGGCCTCAAGATCTTCCTCACGGCCAGCGCTGAGGAAAGGGCCCTGAGGCGCTATAAGCAGTTGAAAGGAAAGGGGTTGAGTGGTAGCCTTGCCGCCCTTTCCGCGGAGATCGCCGAGCGGGACAGGCGGGATACCACGCGAGCCGTGGCCCCGCTGGTCGCGGTTCCGGAGGCGGTTGTCGTGGATTCGACTGCGTTGACCATCGAGGAGGTCGTCGGGCGGGTCATCGAACTCGCGCGCGAGCGGTTTCCGGAGGCGGCGCGCGGGCTTTGAGCAGCCGGCCTCGGCCGGCAGGGACGGCAGGGCAGGATGCCCGGCCGCGTTGAGCAGGACCCGGACCGGCAGGATGCCGTACGGCGGCTATAACCCAATGGGCCACGGGGCCCGGATGACCCAATGACCGAATCCTTCCAGCAACTTTTCGAACAGAGTCTTGCAAGCCAGCAGATCCGGCCCGGCCAGATCCTGATCGGCACCGTCGTCGACGTGAATGCCGACGTCGTCATCGTGAGCGTCGGACTGAAGTCCGAAGCCGTGATCCCGATCGACCAGTTCCGCAGCGAGAACGGCGAGATCGACGTCGCCATCGGCCAGGAGGTCGAAGTGGCGCTGGACGCCGTCGAGGACGGGTCCGGCGAGACGCGCCTGTCGCGCGAGAAGGCCAAGCGTGCCCGCACCTGGACCCGCCTCGAAGAGGCTTTCACCAAGGGCGAGATCGTCAAGGGCGTGATCAACGGCCGCGTCAAGGGCGGCTTCACGGTGGAACTGGACAACGTCCGCGCATTCCTCCCGGGCTCCCTGGTCGACGTGCGCCCCGTGCGCGACCCGAGCTACCTCGAAGGCAAGGAACTCGAGTTCAAGGTCATCAAGCTGGACCAGCGCCGCAACAACGTCGTCGTGTCGCGCCGCGCGGTGGTCGAGCAGGAATACAGCGCCGAGCGCTCGCAGCTGCTCGACAACCTGAAGGAAGGCGACGTCGTGAAGGGCACGGTCAAGAACCTGACCGACTACGGCGCGTTCGTGGACCTCGGCGGCATCGACGGCCTGCTGCACATCACCGACATGGCGTGGAAGCGCGTCAAGCACCCGTCGGAGATCGTGAAGGTCGGCGACGAGATCGACGTGCGCATCCTCAAGTTCGACCGCGAGCGCCAGCGCGTGTCGCTGGGCATCAAGCAGCTCGGTGCCGATCCCTGGCAGAACATCGCGCGCCGCTACCCGCCGAACACGCGCCTGTTCGGCAAGGTCACGAACATCGCGGACTACGGCTGCTTCGTGGAGATCGAGGAGGGGGTCGAGGGCCTCGTCCACGTCTCCGAGATGGACTGGACCAACAAGAACGTGAACCCGGCCAAGGTCGTGCACGTCGGCGAGGAAGTCGAGGTGATGGTCCTCGACATCGACGAGGAACGCCGCCGCATATCGCTCGGCCTCAAGCAGTGCAAGCCGAACCCGTGGCGGGAGTTCTCGGACAGCTTCACGCGCGGCGACCGCGTCAGCGGCCAGATCAAGTCGATCACCGACTTCGGCATCTTCATCGGCCTGTCCGGCGGCATCGACGGGCTCGTGCACCTCTCCGACATCTCCTGGGACCGCCCGGGCGAGGAGGCCGTGCGCGACTACCAGAAGGGCCAGACCGTCGAGGCCATGGTGCTATCCATAGATCCCGAGCGCGAGCGCATCTCGCTCGGCATCAAGCAGATGGCGAAGGATCCGATTTCGGCGTACCTCGCCGATCACCCGAAGGGCAGCATCGTCAAGGGGACCGTCAAGGAAGTCGACGCGCGCGGCGCGATCATCGACCTCGGCGACGGCATCGAGGGAAGCCTGCGCGCTTCCGAGCTCGCGCGCGAGCGCGTCGAGGACGCCCGCACCGTGCTCAAGGTCGGCGACGAGGTCGAGGCCCGCTTCACGGGCGTGGACCGCAAGAGTCGCGCGATCGTGCTGTCGATCAGGGCGATCGAGGCCGAGGAAGAGGCCGAGGCGGTGCAGCAGTACCGCAGCAGCGACTCGGCGACCGGCACTTCGCTCGGCGACCTGCTGAAGGAGCAGATCTCCGGTCAGTGAACCGGTCCGGGGCGCCGCCGGGGATGGGCGGCGCCCCGCGTTTGAGGGACGGGAGCAATGACAAAATCAGAACTGATCGAGATCATCTCCGCCAAGCAAAAGCACCTGCCCGCGAAGGACATCGAGCTCGCCGTCAAGCAGATGCTCGAGATCATGAGCGACGCGCTGGCCGGCGGTGAGCGCATCGAGATCCGCGGGTTCGGCAGCTTTTCGCTGCACTTCCGTCCGCCTCGGCAGGGCCGGAACCCGAAGACCGGCGAGGCCGTCGCGCTGGCCGGCAAGTACGTGCCGCATTTCAAGCCGGGCAAGGACCTGCGCGAACGCGTCAATGCGGGGCAGTCGCACCCGATCCGCGACTAGGGCTCCGTGAATCCGGAGTCGATCTGGATCCTGCTCGGCGTCCTGTTCCTGGGCGGGGCGATCGGCTTCTATGCCTCGCGCAAGCCGCGGCCCAGCGCCGTCGGCGAGGAGCGGCTGCGCGGCAATTACCTTGCCGGCGTCAACTTCCTGGTCAACGAGCAGCCGGATCGCGCGCTGGAGGCGTTCCTGCGGGCGGCTGAACTCGACGACGACACGATCGAGACGCACTTCGCGCTCGGCAGCCTCTACCGGCGCCGCGGCGAGGTCGACCGCGCCATCAAGATCCACCAGAACATCGCGACGCGCGAGTCGCTCGAGCCCGCGCAGCGGGAGCAGGCGGGCTTCGCGCTCGCGCAGGACTACCTCAAGGCGGGGCTCCTCGACCGTGCGGAGAAGATCCTAGAGCCGCTGGCGGCATCCGGCGCGCACCGCATGGCCGCGATGCGCATGCTGATGCGCATCTACGAGCAGGAGCAGGAGTGGGGCCGGGCGATCGAGGTGTTCCGGGAACTGCAGAAGGCCGGACGCGCGCCTCACGAGAGCGCCATCGCGCACTACTACTGCGAGCTTGCCGAGGCGGCGCGCGCGCGCGGCGCGCTCGACGAGGCCCGGGAGCACCTGCGCGCAGCGCGCAAGGAGGTCCGGCGATTCCCGCGCGGCGCGCTCGTGCGCAGCGACATCGCGATCGAACAGGGCGATTTCGCGCTGGCGGAGCGGCTGCTCGGCGCGGTGCTGGCCCACGATGCGGCACTCGCGATCGAAGTCGTGCCGCGGCTGGTGCGGCTCGCGCGCGCGGCCGGCGATGCCGGCGAGGCGGTCCTCGCCCGGGTCGTTGCCGGTCGATCGGACGCCGTCAACGAGATGGCGATCGCCGCGATCATGGCGGACGCGCTCGAGTTCGCGCCGTTCGAGGAGCGCGTGCGCAGCTGTCTCGCGCAGGACGACGCGATCGCAGGCCTGGTCCGCGCGATCGGGCGCGATCCCGCGCTGCTCGACACCCGGGCCGTCGGTGACATTGCGGCGGTGCTGCGGCGGCTCGCGGCGCGCACGCCGCGCTACCGGTGCGCGAACTGCGGATTCTCCAGCATCGATCATTTCTGGCAGTGCCCGGGCTGCAAGGCCTGGGACAGCCAGCGGCCGTTGCTGCGCTTCGACCTCGTGGCGGGCCTGGAAGGCGCGAAGAAGCAGTAGCTTCTGACGAAGAGGGGCAGTCCCCGTCATTCTCCGCGAATGCAGGCGATTGACGCGCAGTGCAGTGCGCCGTCGGTGCGTAGTCTCCTTCCCGGGCGCGGCGATGGTCGCCGCGCGCGAGAAAGGAGTGAAGCCATGTTGATCAAGGGACTGAGTGCGGCCCTCGTGGCCGCGATGCTGCTCGCGCCGACAGCCATCGCCGGGCCCGTGGACGTGAACACCGCGGATGCCAAGACCCTGGCGCGCGAACTCGACGGCATCGGGCAGGCGAAGGCCGAGGCGATCGTTTCCCACCGCGAGAAGAACGGCCCGTTCAAGAGCGTCGAAGACCTCGCCAAGGTGAAGGGTCTCGGCAAGAAGCTGATCGATCAGAACAGGTCGAACCTGAAGTTCGATTCCGGCAAGGCAGGAAGCTGAGGCACGTTTGCCTGCGGCGCGGGCCGGTTCGCGACGGCTCCGGTATCATGGACCGGCCAGGATTCCTGATCCGGAGGAGAGTTCGTGAGCCGACCCGCGCCGATCCGATTCGCCGTCTTTCCGGTCGCCGGCCGCGGCACGCGCTTCCTGCCCGCCACCAAGGCGAGTCCCAAGGAAATGCTGCCGATCGTCGACAAGCCGCTCATCCAGTACGCCGTCGAAGAGGCGCTGGCAGCCGGGGCGCGACTGCTGGTGTTCATCACGGGCAGCTCGAAGCGGGCCATCGAAGACCACTTCGACTCCGATCCTGAGCTGGAGTCGGCGCTTGCCGAGCAGGGAAAGGAAGACCTCCTGGCCACATTGCGCGGCATCCTGCCCACCGACGCGACCTGCATCTATATCCGCCAGCCGGCGCCGCTGGGCCTCGGACATGCCGTGCTCTGTGCGCACGCCGTGGTCGGGAACGAGCCCTTTTTCGTGCACCTTGCGGACGACCTGATCGATGCCGGGGTGCCGGTGCTCGCGCAGATGCGCGACCGGTACGCCAGTTCCGGGGGCAGCGTCATCGGCGTGCAGCAGGTCCCGCGCAGCCAGACCGGCAGCTACGGCATCGTCGCCACCGAGGATCCGGCGGGCGAGTATTCGCGGATCCGCCAGATGGTCGAGAAGCCGAAGCCCGCCGATGCGCCCTCCGATCTAGCGGTCGTCGGCCGTTACCTGCTGTCCGGCTCGATCTTCAGTCGCCTTCAAAAGGTCGGGCGGGGCGCGGGCGGCGAGATCCAGCTCACCGACGGCATTGCCGCGCTGCTGGATGACGAGCCGGTGTACGCGTACCGGTTCAAGGGCAAGCGCTACGACTGCGGCAGCAAGCTCGGCTACCTGGAGGCTACCGTCGAGTACGGGCTGCGCCATCCGGAGCTCGGCGACAGGTTCGGTGCCTATATCGACGGCCTTGCAGAGGCGCGCAAGTCGCGCCGCTGACGGGGGTCAATTCAGCAGGTAAGTTTCGCCCATGCGCAGGTGCACCGGCGGCTGCTGCACGGGATCCGAGATCGCCTGCGTCCAGCGCCGCGTGTAGACCTGCAGTCGCACCAGGTCGGCGTCCTCGCCCCGCATGCCTTCGAGGCGCACGCCCGCCACCGCCCGTTCCGTCACCCGCCATTCGATGGACGCGGCGAGCCGCACGCCGAGGCCTTCGCGGGAATCCGACGGGTAGCGCGGGTCGCCGCTGGCGGCCTGCAGCGCGGCATCCTCCGGGAAGTAGTCAGTGGCCGATTCGCGGACTTCCTGCCACTCGACACTGCCTTCGAGCGAGAAACTGCGGTCGCCGCGACGGGCCAGGAGGTCGAATACCGGACCGACGGTCAGGAACCTGCGCGGACTGAAGTAGCCGCCATGGCCGAGCGTGAAATGCGAGCGGTTGTCGGCGAAGCCTGAAGCGGCGACGGAGCCGCCGATACGCGCCACCCAGCCGTCGCCCGATGCCGCGCGCTGCAGGAAGCCCGCATCGGCACGCCACTCCGTGTTGCTGTCCACCCGGCGACCTTCGAGCAGTGCGCCCGCAACGCGCCCGAACAGTTCCAGGTCGTCATCGCCGAAGCGGCCCTCGACGTAGGCCCGGTTGCGCACCACGCCGCCCCAGGATTGCCCTCCCACCGGGTCGCGAGTACCCGCATAGGACAGGAGGGAATCCTCCACCGCCGTGCGGTCCAGTCCATAGGCCCAGGTTCCGCCGTCGGTCGCCGCGTGCAGGTGAAGCGCGCCCAGGATGTTGCTGACCTCGAAGGCGGTCGGTGTCGTGCCGAACGCGAGTTCGATGCCGTTTCGCGGCGACCATTGCACCAGCGCGCCGACTCCCTTGTCCGATTGCGATTCCGCACTGGCCGGGAGGGCGACCGACGTGCCGAACGGCTCGCCGACCGGTACGTCGTCCGACTCCGGATAGGCGGCCTCCGCGATCAGCCGCGTGCGGCCCCAGCGCGCATGACTGGACTCCCAGGCGAACTGCACGCGCGGCAAGTCGAGCCGATCGTGATCCGTCTGCCCGTTCCGCCACCGCCCGTCGAGCGCCACCTCGGCATGGGGGACCCAGTCGCGCTCGATCGCCTGCAGGGACGCGTCCGACGCCAGTCGCTCCGGCGCCAGGTCGCGTGCCACGACGAAAGCCTCGTAAGGCTGGTTGAGTGCCAGCAGCGTGTCGGTCAACTGGCTGGCAGCGCCTGGTGAGCCGGGATCGACCGCGAGCAGTTCGCGCAGCGCCCGCTCGCGCGCGGGCTGGTCGCCGCGCAGGTCGGCGAGGTCCGCACGCGCCTGCAGCGTCGCAGGGTGGTTCGGCCGCATCTCGTCCATCACCGAGAATGCGCGACCCGCGGCATTCGCGTCGCGCAGGTCCCTGGCAGTCGAGAACTCGCGCAGGACGATCTCGTAACGCGCGTCACGCTCGAGTTCCGCGAGCGAAGGGTCCTGCCGGACGGTGGCGCGCGCGGCGACGAAGTGAACGAGCGCCTGCCGGGAGTTGCCGCGCCGGACGGCAAGTATCGCAAGGCCGGCCTGTGCCTTCGGATAGCTGGCGGAACCGGCCGGAACATGGCCGAAATGCAGGGCGGCAAGGGGCTCGACGCCGAGGTCGAGGCAAAGATAGCCGAGCGAGGTCTCGAGCCGGGCCCGGTCTTCTTCCGGGAATGCCTTCAAGGCGCCTGCATCCGGCATCGCGGGCAGGGCGCGCCGGGCGGCGTCGGCATCGACGACCGCAAGCGCGCGCAACCAGGCATAGCGGGCCCAGGGGTCCGCGGGGTCCAGCGCGAGGGCGCGTTCTGCCGCCGCCAGCGACCCGCGCACGTCGCCCTGCGCAAAGAGGGTATCGGCCTCGGCACGCCAGCCCGCGGCGTCCGGCGCCGTCTGCGCCGCGGTGGCGAGCGCGATTGTCGCGAAGAGCGCGACTGTCAAATCCATGCGGCGATCCCCTTGTCCTGCCGCCGTTGGCCGTCATCCATCATAGCGGCTTTCCGGTCGACCCTCACCTGCGCTAACTGATGCGGGGTTTAGCTTTAGTGATTGATCGGCAAGGTGAAAACCCCTAGCGTCCGGCGGTGCCTACCAGCCTCATCTATGGCGTCGTCGTGCTCATCTGGGGCACGACCTGGTACGTCATCAAGTTCCAGCTCGGCGTCGTCGAGCCGGAGATCTCGCTCGTCTACCGGTTCGGCCTGGCGGCGCTCTGCCTGTTCGGATATGCGCACCTGGCCGGAAGCCCGTTGGCGCTGTCCTGGCGTGATCACCGCTTCATCGCGTTGCAGGGCGCGACGCTCTTCTGCCTGAACTACTGGATGACCTACCTGTCGACGCAGTACCTGACGAGCGGGCTGGTTGCGGTCCTGTTCACGGCGATCATCTTCTTCAACATCGTGAACGGTCGCATGATCCTCGGCACCGCGATTGAAGGCCGGGTGCTGGCCGCGGCCGGCGCCGGCGTCGTCGGGGTGGCGCTGCTCTTCCTGCCGGAGCTGCAGGCTGCGATGCATGAGCCGCTGATTGCCCGCGGGGCGGCGCTCGCGCTCGGCGCCACCTACCTCGCGTCGCTCGGCAACATGGCCGCCTCGCGCAATACGCGGGCGGGACTGCCGGTCGTCACGGTCAACGCGTACGGCATGGCCTACGGCGCGGTCGGACTGGCGGCCATTGCCCTGCTGCGCGGCGCACCGCTCGACTTCGACCCGCGCTGGCCCTATGTCCTGTCCTTGTTGTACCTGTCGCTCGCCGGGACGGCGCTGGCGTTCGGGCTCTACCTGGCGCTCATCCGTCGGATCGGCGCGTCGCGCGCGGCCTACACGAGCGTCCTGTTCCCGGTCGTCGCGCTCGTCGTTTCGACGCTGTTCGAGGGCTACCGCTGGAGCCTGCCGGCGGTGATCGGGCTTGCCGTGCTGGTGGCCGGCAACGCGCTCGCGCTGGGCGGCACGCGAGGTCTGCCGCGCACCGCGGGCCGGACATGAGAGAGATGGCTCCCCGAGTTGGACTCGAACCAACGACCCACGGATTAACAGTCCGTTGCTCTACCGGCTGAGCTATCGGGGAAGCGGCTTTTCAGGGCGCGCGATTGTCGGCCAAGGCCGCCCGCAAGTCAACAAAACCGCCGGGTTTTCCGCGTGTTACCGGCGATCAGGCCCGTTTCTTCGTGCGCGCGCCGGCCAATGCCCGCTGCATGCGCGAAAGCGCGTCCTTGAGGGTCTCCGTGGCCGCGGCGAACGAGAGCCGAACATGGCCCGGGGCCCCGAACGCGGAACCCGGCACCACGGCGACGCCTGCTTCGTTGATCAGGAACTCGGCGAAGGCGTTGTCGTCGGCGGCGCCGACGTCCCGCATCGCCTGTCCGACCTCCGCAAAGGCGTAGAAAGTGCCCCAGCCCGGGATGCAGCGCACCCCGGGGAGGGCATTGAGGCCCTCGACCACGAGGTCGTGACGCTGCTTGAAAGCACGGTTCATCTCGGCAACGCAGTCCTGCGGCGAATTGAGCGCCACGGTCGCCGCGCGCTGCGAGATCGACGACGCATTCGAAGTGCTCTGGCCCTGGATCGTCGCCATGGCGGCGATGATCTCCTGCGGCCCGCCGCAGTAGCCGATACGCCAGCCGGTCATCGCATAGCTCTTCGAGCAGCCGTTGATCGTGACCGTCCGGTCGTAGAGGCGCGGATTGGCCGAGGCGAAGCTGGTGAACGGCTCCGGTCCCCACCAGATATGCTCGTACATGTCGTCCGTGCCGATGACGACCTGCGGATGCCGTTCCAGCACGGCTCCGAATGCCTGCAGCTCCGCTTTCGAATAGGCCGCGCCGGTCGGGTTGCTCGGGCTGTTCAGGATGAACAGGCGCGTGCGCGGCGTGATGGCCGATTCGAGTTCGGCGGCCGTGATCTTGAAGCCCCTGTCGATCCCGGCCGGCAGGAAGACGGGCGTGCCGTCGGCGACCAGCACCATGTCCGGGTACGAGACCCAGTAGGGGGCCGGGATGATGGCCTCGTCCCCGTCGTCGAGAAGCGCGCAACAGAGGTTGAAAACCGTCTGCTTGGCGCCACTGGATACGAGGATCTGGGCGCGGCTGTACTCGAGGCCGTTGTCGCGGCGGAACTTGGCGATGATGGCGTCCCGCAGTTCGTTCGTGCCCTCCACCGCGGTGTAGCGCGTGATGCCGCTGCGGATGGCCGCGACGCCGGCATCCGCAATGTGCGCCGGCGTGTCGAAATCCGGCTCGCCGGCGCCGAGGCCGATGATGTCCTTGCCTTCCGCCTTGAGACGGGCGGCGCGCGCCGTCACGGCAAGCGTGGGCGAGGGCTTGATGCGCTGGACGCGCCGGGCGAGTCGGATGGGCACGGGGAGTACCGGGTGGCCGGGAACCCGGCTAAGGTAAGGGAACCGATTTTGCGATGCAATTCGAGGATGACGTGAGCGAGACGAAGCCGTTCGACCTGCAGGCGGACTACGAACCGGCCGGCGACCAGCCGGCGGCGATCGCCGCCCTGGTCGACGGGATCGCCTCCGGGCTCGCGCACCAGACGCTGCTCGGCGTCACCGGTTCCGGCAAGACATTCTCGATCGCCAATGTGATCCAGGCGGTCCAGCGGCCCACGCTCGTGCTCGCGCACAACAAGACGCTCGCGGCGCAGCTCTACGGGGAGTTCAAGACCTACTTCCCGCGCAACTCGGTGGAGTATTTCGTCTCTTATTACGACTACTACCAGCCCGAGGCCTACGTCCCGTCCTCGGACACCTACATCGAGAAGGATGCCTCGATCAACGAGCACATCGAGCAGATGCGGCTGTCCGCCACCAAGGCGCTGCTCGAGCGGCCCGACTCGATCATCGTCGCCACCGTATCCGCGATCTACGGACTCGGCGACCCCGAGGCCTACCTGAAGATGGTGCTGCACCTGGTGCGCGGCGACCGCATGGACCAGCGCCAGCTCCTGCGCCGCCTCGCCGACATGCAGTACACGCGCAACGAAATGGACCTGCGCCAGGGCACGTTCCGCGTGCGCGGGGACGTCGTCGACATCTTTCCGGCGGAGTCCGAGCGGGAAGCGGTGCGCGTCCAGTTCTTCGACGAGGAGATCGAGTCGCTGTCCTTCTTCGACCCGCTGACCGGCGAGGTGCTGCGCAAGGTGCCGCGGCTGACGGTGTTTCCGTCCACGCACTACGTGACGCCGCGCGAGCGGCTGCTGCGTGCGGTGGACGAGATCAAGGTCGAGCTGCGCGCCCGCCTCGCTGAACTGCGCGCCGCGAACAAGCTGGTCGAGGCGCAACGGCTGGAGCAGCGCACGCTGTTCGACCTCGAGATGATCGGCGAGCTCGGCTACTGCGCGGGCATCGAGAATTACTCGCGCTACCTGTCGGGCCGCGCGGCGGGCGAGCCACCGCCCTGCCTGTTCGACTACCTGCCGCGCAACGCGCTGCTGGTGATCGACGAAAGCCACGTCACCGTGCCCCAGCTGCAGGCGATGTACCGCGGCGACCGTTCACGCAAGGAGACCCTGGTCGAGTACGGCTTCCGGTTGCCGTCCGCGCTCGACAACCGGCCGCTCCGGTTCGACGAGTTCGAAGCCATCCAGCCGCAGACCATCTACGTCTCCGCGACGCCTGCCGAACGGGAACTCGCGAAGTCCGGCCAGGTGGTCGAGCAGGTCGTGCGACCGACCGGCCTCGTGGACCCGTCGGTGGAGGTCCGCCCGGTGGCGACCCAGGTCGACGACCTCCTCTCGGAGATCCACCAGCGCGTCGCGCGCCAGGAGCGCGTGCTGGTGACGACCCTGACCAAGCGCATGGCGGAGGACCTGACGGAGTACCTCGACGAGCACGGCGTCAAAGTGCGCTACCTGCACTCGGACATCGAGACGGTGGAAAGGGTCGAGATCATCCGCGACCTCAGGCTCGCGAAGTTCGACGTGCTGGTCGGCATCAACCTGCTGCGCGAGGGGCTCGACCTGCCGGAAGTCTCTCTGGTCGCGATCCTCGACGCCGACAAGGAAGGATTCCTGCGCTCCGAGGGATCGCTGATCCAGACGGTCGGCCGTGCGGCCCGCAACGAGCATGGCGCGGCAATCCTCTACGCGGACCGGATCACCGGGTCCATGCAGCGCGCGCTCGCCGAGATGGACCGCCGCCGCGCGAAGCAGCTCGCCTACAATGCCGAGCACGGCATCGTGCCGCGGTCCATCCGCAAGGCCGTGCAGGACATCATGGAAGGGGCACGCACGGGCGCGCCGGGCGAGGCCTCGAGGCGCAGGGCCGCTCCGTTGACCGCCGAGCAGGCCGTGCAGCAGATGCGCAAGCTGGAGGCGGAGATGTACCGCCTCGCGCGCAACCTCGAGTTCGAGAAGGCAGCGAAGCTTCGCGACGAAATCAACGCGATTCGCGGCGGCGTGATCGGCGCGGATGCCGACCGGCTGGCGGTTTAAACTCGGACAGGGAGGCTTTCGATGCGATTTTCAGGACTCTGCGGCCTCGTGCTGGGCAGCATGCTGGCGTTCGCCGCGCGTGCCGCGCAGCCGATCGTCGTCTTTCAGTCCGATTTCGGCCTGCTCGACGGCGCAGTCGCCGCGATGAAGGGCGTCGCCGTCGGGGTGGCGCCCGACATCCACCTCTACGACCTGACGCACGACATCGAGCCATTCAACATCTGGCAGGGCGCGCTGCGCCTCGTGCAGACCGCGGAGTACTGGCCGGCCGGCACGGTGTTCGTGTCGGTCGTCGACCCGGGCGTCGGCACGGACCGCAAGTCGGTCGTCCTGCGGACGAAGTCCGGCCATTATTTCGTCACGCCCGACAACGGCACGCTGACGTTCGTGGCGCCGCGACTCGGGATCGATGCCGTGCGGGAGATCGACGAGGCGGTGAACCGGCGCAAGAACTCGGAGAAGTCCTTCACATTCCACGGGCGCGACGTCTATGCCTACACCGCGGCAAGGCTGGCGGCCGGGGTGATCACGTTCGATCAGGTGGGCCGGGAGCTGCCGGCGGAAGTCGTAACCATCCCGCACGACGCCGCGCGTTTCGAGGACGGCGTCGTGTACGGCAACATCCAGACCGACGACGGCAACTACGGCAATCTCTGGACCAACGTGGACCGCGCCACCTTCGACCGGCTGGGGGTCGCCCGAGGCGACCGGGTCGAGGTCAGGATCCTGAACGACGGCAAGGAAGTTCTGAAACTGACCGTTCCTTATGCCGCCACGTTTGGCGAAGTCGCCGTGGGCCAGCCCTTGCTGTACCTGAACAGTCTCGACTCGGTTTCGCTCGCGATCAACCAGTCGAACTTCGCCAGGCACTTCGGCATCGGTTCCGGGCCGGCCTGGAGCCTGCAAATCCGGCATTGACCCGGTGATTTTGGCCCCCCTACACTCGATTCGCGCCACATCGGCGTGGGAGCAATCGGCATGAAGACGGAACTGCGGATCGCCGTGCGGACGGCGCTGGGTGCGGGTGTCGCAGGTGCGGCGCTGGCGACGAGCTTTTCGGCCTGGGGACAGGATGACCGTCCCGATCTCGAGGAGATCGTCGTCGTCGGCACGCGCACGGCCGGCCACAGCGTGTATGAAAGCCTCGCCCCGATCGACCTGGTCACGCCCGAGGCGATCCGCCAGTCGGCCGCCATTCCGGGCGAGATCGGCGCGGCGATCCAGTCGCTCGTGCCTTCGTTCAACCTGCCGCGTCAGTCGAACTCGAACTTCGCCGACGTCGTGCGCCCCGCGCAGCTGCGGAACCTCAGCCCCGACCAGGTCCTCGTGCTGGTGAACGGCAAGCGCCGTCACACGACCTCGACGCTCACCACGGAATCCAAGCTCGGCAAGGGCACGAGCCCGGTGGACTTCAACAGCATTCCGGTCGGCGCGATCAAGCGGATCGAAGTGCTGCGCGACGGCGCGGGCGCCCAGTACGGCTCGGACGCGATCGCCGGGGTCATCAACGTCGTCCTGAAGGACGCCGCGGAAGGCGGCGAGGTGCAGGCGAGCTGGGGCCAGAACCGCACCGATTTCGCGCCCACGGGCCGCAGCGTCAACGACGGCGATACCCTGTTTGCGTCGCTGAACGGCGGCTTCGGGCCCGGTGACGGTTTCCTGAACCTGACCGCCGAGTACCGGGACCGGGACTCCACGCTTCGTTCCGGCCCGGACCAGCTGCCGTTCTTCGAGAACCAGACGCCGCCCAACCTCGCGCTGATCGGCACGCAGACCCACAAGGCGGGCGACGGGACGATGGAAGACCTGTCGTTCATGTTCAACACCGCGCTGCCGCTCGGCGAGTCGCTGGAGTTCTATGCGTTCGGCGGCTATTCGCAGCGCGACGGGGAGGGGGCGAATTTCTTCCGGTACCCGGACTCGTTCGCCAACGTGCCGTCCATCTTCCCGGATGGCTACATTCCGGTGCTGGAGGCCGACAACACGGACATGTCGCTCGCCGCCGGCTGGCGGGGCGAGATCGCGTCCGGCTGGAACTGGGACCTGTCCGTGGTCTACGGCTCGAACGAGTTCGACCATGATGTATCGAACTCGCTGAACGTCTCGTTCGGCGATGCAAGCCCGACGAGATTCAACGTGGCGGAGTATGAATTCACGCAGCTGACGGCCCGCTTCGACATGTCGAGGCCGTTCGACGTCGGCGGGTTCGCAAATCCGGTGAACCTGGCCTGGGGCGTCGAGTATCGGGACGACGGCTACAAGACGCGCGCGGGCGACCCGGAATCCTACGAGGCGGGTCCGGTCATCGGCGCGCCGATCGGCACCCAGGCCGGCTCCGGCCTCAAGCCTGAGGAGACCGTGGACGTGAGCCGCGACGCCGTGGGGGCGTACCTCGACCTCGAGTCCGACGTCACGGAACGGTTCCAGGCGGGCATCGCCGCGCGCATCGAGGATTACAGCGATTTCGGCAGCTCGGTCGACGGGAAGATCTCCGGGCGCTACGAGCTGACGGATTCGCTCGCGGTCCGCGGCACCGTCGGAACGGGCTTCCGCGCCCCGTCCCTGACCCAGGCCTACTTCCGCGGCTCGACGACGAGCTTCGGCGAAGGCGGCCAGCTCGAGAACGTGCTGAACCTGCCCACCGACGACCCGATCGCGGTGCTGCTCGGCGCGAGCGATCTCGACGCGGAGGAATCGGTCAGCTACAACCTCGGCTTCGTCTTCACGCCGGGCAGCAATTTCCGGCTGACCGTCGATTTCTACCGCGTCGACATCGACGACCGCATTACGCTGTCCGAGCGCATCGGCGGGCCCGAGGTCACGCAGTACATCGAGGACCAGCTCGGCATCGAGGGCGTGCTCGGCGTCCGTTTCTTCACGAACGCCATCGACACCCAGACGGACGGATTCGACATCGTGGCCGATTATTCGCTCGAACTCGGCCCCGGCAACCTGCTGCTCTCGGCGGCCTACAACAAGAGCGACACCGAAGTGCGGCGCGTGGACCCCAACCCGCCGGAACTCGACGCGCTCGGCGTCGACAACGTGCTGTTCGGCGTGGAGGAACGCAACACCATCGAGACCGCGTCACCGGACGACAAGCTGATCCTCACCGCGCACTGGACGACGGAACGCTGGTCGGTGCTGGCGCGCGGTACTCGCTGGGGCGAGGCCACGCGCGTGTTCAACTTCGGCGGGGGGTTCGAGCCGGAGCAGACCTACGGAGCGGAGTGGGGCGTCGACCTCGACGTCGAATTCGCCGTGACCGAGGCGCTGCGCGTCGCGATCGGGGCCAACAACGTCCTCGACGAGTACCCGGACCTGTCCAGCGCGGACATCAACTACTTCGGCAACCTGCCGTACGACGTGCTCCAGCCGATCACGTTCAACGGCGCGTTCTATTATCTGAGGACGACCTACAGCTTTTGATCGCCGGTTCGGCAACGGCGCGCAATCGCCTTACATCGGCGGGCGCTGGTCGAGAAAGTTCGTGACCTGTTCGTAGGCCCGCGCGAGTTCGAGCACACGCCGGTCCTCGCCGAATGGGCCGATGAGCTGCATTCCCATGGGGCGGCCTTGCGGATCGAACCCGACCGGCACATTGACGATCGGCAGGCCGCCGAGCGTGCCTCCAATGACTACTTCCATCCAGCGGTGGTAGGTGTCCATGTCGCGCTCGTTGATCCTCGGCGGCCAATGCACGTCCTTCGGGAACGGAAACACCTGTGCTGTCGGCAAGGCGAGGAAGTCGTACTCCGCGAACAGCTTCCCGAGCGCGCGAAACCAGTCGGCGCGGGCGGTGCCTGCCGCGTAAACGCGCTCGGCGGTGAGGCCGAGCGAGCCCTCGACTTCGAACACGACTTCCGGCTTCAACAGTTCGCGCGTGGCGGAGTCGTCGTACAGCGGCCGCGCCCAGTTCGCCGACCAGTGCCGCAGGGTGAGCCAGGTCTCCCACAGGCGTGGCATCTGGAAGTTCGGCGCACAGGGCTCGACGATCGCACCGCTGCGCGCCAACGAGTGCAGCGCACTCTCGCAAAGCGCGAGGATACCCGGCTCCATTTCGAGATAGCCGGAGTAGTTTCCCAGCCAGCCGATCTTCACGTTCCTCAATGGCAACGCGACGAAATGCTCGGCGGACGGGAGGGAATCGCGGAGCGACAGGGGACTCGTCGGATGCATGCCGGCCATGGTGCAAAGCAACCGGAAGGTGTCTTCCGAATTGCGGCCCATCGGGCCGTCGGTCGCGAGTTGCTGGTAGAAAAGATCGCCGCTCGGGTCCGGCACCCGTCCCTGCGTCGGCCGAAAGCCGATGACGTTGTTGAATGCGCCCGGATTCCGCAGCGAACCCATCATGTCGCTGCCATCGGCCACGGGAAGCATCTGCGTGGCGAGCCCGCAGGCCGCGCCGCCGCTGCTGCCACCGGCGGTCAAAGCGGCGTCGTACGCGCAGCCGGTGGCGCCGAACACCGGGTTGTACGATTGCGATCCGAATCCGAACTCCGGTGCGTTGGTCTTGCCGATGAAGATCGGGCCGGCGGTCCGGATCCGCGCAATGGAGAAATCGTCGTCGGTGGCGATTGTCCCGGCGAACAACGGTGAACCGTAGCTGGTCGGCAGGCCTCTGACGTTGGCGAGGTCTTTCACCGCGTGCGGCATGCCGTGCATCCAGCCGCGCACGATGCCCCGGTCGAGGTCCTGGTCCGCGACATCGGCGAGACCCAGCAGCTCATCGGTATCGAGCTGGCTGACGATGGCGTTGTACACGGGGTTGTAGCGCTCGATTCGCGCAAGGTACGCCCGCATCACCTCACGACAACTGACCGCGCGTTGCCGGATCGCGACCGACAGCTGCGTTGCCGTCATGGCGGTGATATCGGACGGCAGTTCGTTGGCCTTGAGCGCGGCAAACGGCGGCATGATCAGTGCCGCGCCGATTCCAGAGCCTGCGCCGATGAACTGACGTCTGTTCAATGCCTTGACCGGCTACGGCAGCCTGTCCGAAATCCCGAGCAGGACATCGGCCAGGCTGGCTCGCCGCTTCGTCGTGATCGCGTTGCCCTCGCCACCTTTCCGCAGAGAAACGGCCAGCGACTTCAGCATCGCGGCCAGCTCTTCATCGCTGCCACCGTCATCGAGGCGACGTGCCGCGCGATCCAGTGCGGCGGTTACGTCATTTGCCAGCGGGCCCGGCAGCGCCTTGTCTCGAACGAGCTGGTCGAGATAGGCCCTGGCCACGACCGGTTCGGCCGGCCACGTCACGCGGAACTGCTGCTGAGGATTGAACAGCGCGCCCTGGTCCGCCAGGGCCGCCGCGGCGATCTCGTTTTCGCTGAGATGCTCGCTCGGCAGCAGCTTGAACACGTCCAGGCCGCGCACGATCTCGGTGCCGTAGATTCTCCCGCGGTACCAGTAGGTTGACCAATAGCCGCCGCCGACCAGGTGTTCGGCATCGATGGGGCCGCGATCGAAGTACGCGATCTCCACCGGATTGGCGGAGTCGGTGAAATCGACGACCGACACGCCGCCCTGGTACCAGGCCTGCACGAAGATGTCGCGGCCGGGTACCGGCACGATCGAGCCGTTGTGCGCGACGCAGTTCTCCTGTTCCGTCTGCGGCGCCGGCATCTTGAAATAGCCTCGGAACTCGAGCTTGCCGTCGACGATGTCGTAGATCGCATCCGCACCCCAGGTGATCGGGTCGTAGGCCAGGCAACGGGGACGGCTGCCGCCGCCCCACTCGTCGGTGAAGATGACCTTGGTGCCATCGTTGTTGAAGGTCGCCGAGTGCCAGTAGGCGAAACCCGTATCGATCACGTCGTGAATGCGCTTGGGCTGCATCGGGTCGGAGATATCGAACAGGATGCCGTTGCCCGAACAGGCCCCGGCCGCGATCCCGAGTTCCGGGAATGCCGTGATGTCGTGGCAGTGGTCGGTCTGGCTGGTTTCCTGGGTATCGTCGCCGTGCTCGCCGCCGCGCCACAGGCCGGCCATCACGCCCTTTTCGGGGTCGGCGAACACGGCGGGGCTGCCGACGATGCGGGATTTCGAGGGATCGTCGACCGGTATCTCGATCACGTCGACGCGAAACAGCGCGGTCCGGTAGTCGCCCGGGGACTCGTCGAAGCAGCCGGCCAGCTCCTTTTCGTCGCGCACGTCCGCGGTGCCGGAGTTGTAGACGATGATCTTCCTGCCGTTCTCCGGCGTGGCGACGACCGAATGCGTGTGGGAACCGCGGCAGGTCTGCACCGCGCCGACCTGCACCGGCCGCGTCAGGTCGCTGATGTCGAAAATGCGGATGCCGCGGAACCGTTCCGGGCTGACGTCCTGCTGGATCCCCTCGAGCCCGCAATCGACGCGCCCGCGCAACTGCTCCACGGACATGATCAACAGGTTGCCGACAATGGAAACATCGCCCTGGCCCCCGGGACAGACCACCGAACTGAGCAGCTCGGGAACGCCGTCCTTGCCCAGGCGATAGATGTTGAAGCCGTGGTAACTGCCGGCAACGAGGATGTCGCCCGAGAACGCCATGTCGGTATTGCCGAAGCTCAGCAGAGAGGCGCGCTTGTCCTCTTCGTCCGGCTTCTCCTTCGCATCCTCGTCGTCCTTCGCCGGGTCGCCGCCGGTTTCATCCGCTCCGGCGGCCTGGTTGCCGGCGGCCGGCGGCTCGGGGGGAAGCTCGGACGGGTTCTTCGGATCGTAGAAGCCGACCGGTTTGGGCAGCGAAGCGACGCGTTCCAGGTTCGAGATCGCTTCGCCCGCGTCGGCAAGGCCGGCAGCCAGTCCTGCGCGTGGGTCGGGCGACAACGTGATCAGCAGCGCGTTCATCCTCTCGATCTCGGCTTTCTGGTCGTTGGTCACGTCGGTCGTGAACTCGAACAGCGCCGGGTCGAAGGCCGAGCCCTCCTGCTCGAGCAGCTTCTTGACCATCTTCACCGCGCCTTCGTGGTGACGGATCATCAGGGTCAGGAACAGCCGGTCGAAGTCCACGCCCTTGGCGGCGGCAAGCTCCGCCATCTGCTCCGCGGTGGCCATGCCGGCCATCTTGTGGTCCGCGTGCATCGCGCCGTGTGCGGCGGGATCCGGTACCGACTGGCCGCGCTCCCGCAACCACTGCTGCATGAACCGGATCTCGTCCGCCTGCGAGGACTCGATGCGCTTTGCCGCCTCGAGCAGGTCGGGCCGGTTGGTGCGTGCCGGCGCCAGCACCGCCATCTCGAGCGCCTGGTGATGGTGCGGAATCATGTCCTGCATGAATCGCACGTCGTCCGGCGAGTAGCTCGTGACGGCGATCTTGACGGCTTCCTCGGCCGACAGGTCGCGCGCCGGCTGGCCCGGCGCGCCCGGCTGAACGATCGGCGGCTGGGCCTGGGCCGCGCCCGCAGGGCTGGGAGCGTTCGCGCACAGGCCGGCACCGATCAGGGCCAGCAGGAGGAGGGGGCCGCGGTTTGCTGTCATTGGATTCATCCGGAATTGTTGACGGCGGATTGTGGCGAAACGCGCGCGTGCGGACCACCACGACATCGGCAGGCGATGACCGGCACGTGCGGCGCCGCGGGTCCGGTGGACCGGGAGGGGCGGAATCCTTTACCATTCCGCCCCCTTTCGGGCGCGTAGCTCAGCGGTAGAGCACTACCTTGACATGGTAGGGGTCACAGGTTCGATCCCTGTCGCGCCCACCATCCCCCGGCGACCATGGCCCGGCCGCAGGAATTCAGCTCGCTTTCCCGACCGATTGGGCGCACCGTGGATCCGAACGGAATCCCGGCTGCTCGTCGGGAATACCAAGGAGGGCCGGCAATGGCCTACAGGACCTTTCGCGACGTCCTCGGCGAACCTTCGACCTGGACGCACACCGCCACCAGCACCCGTCACCGGCCGGACATGCGCGATGCGACGATCAAGGACGTGTCCTGTCACGGCGCCAAGGTCTCCTTGTCCACCCGGAGCATCCAGTACGGCGACACGCTGTCCGTCTTCAACATCCCCGAGCCTGCCCTTCGTCAGCGCGTACTGAGCGCGTTACGGCCGGGTGCAAGCGTTCTGGCGTTTCTGGGCACGCGGGTCTGAAGGCGTCCTGAGAACGGCGAGCAGGGCGGCCCGGATTCGGGTATGATGCCGCGGTCTGGTGATTCCCTAGTCCTGTCTTGTCCTGGCTCGATGCGCCGCTTCGGCGCGCTTTCCGACCCGGTCCAGCCACCACGAAACGCATCGCCGTACCAGCAGGCGGAAATCCGCCCGCTGCCATTCAACTCATGTGAGCAAATTCAGTGACCAAGTTATTTGTCGGCAATCTGCCTTTCTCCGCGACCGAGCAGTCGGTGCGTTCCCTGTTCGAGCCGCACGGCGCGATCGAGTCCCTCGCCCTGATCAATGATCGGGAGACGGGGCGCCCGCGTGGCTTCGGCTTCATCGAGATGTCGAGCTCCGACGCCGCAAAGGCCATGCAGGCCCTGAACGGCAAGGACTTCGAAGGCCGCGCCCTGAAGGTGAACGAGGCCCAGTCGAAAGAGCGCAGCGGCGGGGGCGGCTTCCGCAACGGCGGCGGGAATCGTTACTGATTCCGCCACGAGGCGGCCGCCAGTCCGGGATGAGCGCCCATGACAACGGCAATCATCCTGGGCCTTGCGGCGGCCGTGCTGTACCTCGGCATGCGCCTGTTCGGGGCGCGTGCCGAGATCGCGGAGCTTCTGGTGCAGAATGCCCGGCTCAGGCGGCGGATCGAGCGGGGCACGCGCTAGGCTGGTCCGGAACTTGCGAGGAGAACCCATGCGCATCGTGTCTCGGACCGCGCGTTCCATCCGTGAACAGGAGCGCGAAAAGTCGATGCGCAAGCGCGAGGCCGCCGGCACGCTGGCGTCCGCGTTTCCGCGCAGCGAGCAGGTCCACATCCATCTCAAGTTCGTTTCGCAGGTCGGGCCGGCGCCTGCAGCGCGCGCGCACGCCCTTTACCCGTCTGCGCAGGCGTATTTCGAGTTCGCCTGCCCGCACGGCGACTGCGATGGAAGCATCGATCTGAACGCGGTCATTCTGCCGCTGCTGCGCCAATGCGGCACCCAGGCCGAAGGCACGCTGCAGTGCCCGGGTACACGGACGGGCGGAGAGGGCGCGCGGCCGCGCTGCAACCAGCGCGTCGATTACTGGATCCTCGCCCGATACCAGTCGATTACCAGGGCCGCAAACTGACGGCTTGCCGCCGGGGCTATACCGCTGGACTCGGCGGATGGCGTAATCTCATGTACCGATGCGTTACTCCAGGCCTGCGACTGCCCTTTCGCGGAACGTCATCGCGGCGATAGCCTGCATCCCGTTGGCGATCGGCGCGGGTGCGTGGGCGGAGGAGACTCGCCCACCGGACGCCACCGCGGCGAAGCCGCGCGACCACGACCTCGCCCAGTCCCTTGCGGTGACGAGCACGGTGCAGCAGCCCTTGAACCTGCTGCTGACCCAGGCGGAACTGCGGTCCGTGATCCGCAACTACGAACTCCGCACCGGCGAATCGTTCACCGACCCGGTCTCCGAAGAGGAAGTCCTCGTGACGGCGCCTGGCGTGCAGGCGCCGATGCGCGATCCGAGCCAGGACATCGGTCAAGGGCTGTTCGCGCCGTTCTGGGCGATCAGGAATCCGCGGGACGCCTGGCGCATTTTCGTGCCGATCCCGCCCAAGGGACCGCTCAAGGACGAACCTCCGGCGCCGGATCCGCGCTAGCGACCCGGCCAGCCGTCGCGGTCGATCGCGAGCAGCGTCCGCAGCAGCACGTCGGTGCCGTTCGCGATGTCCTGTGGGTCCGTGTATTCCCGCGGCGCGTGGCTGATGCCGTCCCGGCTGGGCACGAAGATCATGCCGATCGGGGCGATGTGCGCGATCTCCTGCGCGTCGTGACCGGCGCCGCTCGGCATGCGCCGGTGTGAGAGCCCCAGCGATTCGGCGGCGTTTTCGATCACCTTGCGCAGCCGCTCGTCCGTGGGGGCGGGATCGAGCGCGAGGTCAACCTCGGCGAAGCTGACGCGCACGCCGTGTGCGTCGCTCGTGCGCCCGGCTTCCGCTTCGATGGCGCGAAACAGGCTTTCCATCTTTCCGGCGCCGAGATCGCGGATTTCGACGGTCATCACGACCCGACCAGGGATCACGTTCGGGGCGCCGGGTTCGGCCCGGATGCGACCGACCGTCGCGACCTGGGTGCCGGTCGTCGTCGAGGCGATGCGATTGACCGCGAGCACGAGCTCCGAGGCTGCGACCAGCGCATCCTGCCTGCGGCCCATGGGCGTGGTGCCGGCGTGATTCGCCGTGCCGTCGACCGTGACCTCCCACCAGCGGATGCCGACGATCCCCTCGACCACGCCGATGTCGACGTCGGATTCATCCAGGATCGCACCCTGTTCGATGTGCAGCTCGACGTAGGCCGCGATCTCGCCGGGCCGGCGCGCCGCGTCCGCGAGCCGGTCAGGGTCGCCGCCCACGGCACGGATCCCGTCGCGGATGCTGAGCCCGCTGTGGCTCATCAGGTCGAGCGAACCGGGCGAGAAACGGCCTGCCATCGCCTGGCTGCCGACGGTGCCGCCTTCCTCGTCCGTGAAGACGACGAACTCGAATGGGTGACGCGTCGCGATGCCGTGCTGATGCAGCAGCCTGGCGGCCTCGACGGCCCCGAGCACGCCGACGTCGCCGTCGTAGTTGCCGCCCTGGGGAACGGAGTCTATGTGCGATCCGGTCATGATCACGGGAAGCGACGGATCTGCGCCCGCCCTGCGACCGATGATGTTGCCGGCGGCATCGACGCGCACCTCGAGGCCGGCTTCCCGCATGAGCGCCTGCACGTACTCCCGCCCGGCGACGTCGGCCGGGCTGAAGGCCACGCGGCTCACGCCGCCTCCCGGGTTGGCGCCGAAGCGCCCGAGCGACTCGATGTGCCGCTCGAGGCGTCCCGGGTCCGCGCGCGGCAGCGCCTCGTCGGCACGGACGCCTGCCGCGAAACCGCCGACGAGAGCGATGATGCCGGCAGTGCATCCGGCCGCCATGGAAAACGTGCCAGCCATGCAGGCCTCCCGCACCTGAGCCGTATCACTTGCCCGCAGGATCGCGGGACATTTACAGTCGGCGCAGGGTTTCGACGCCGAATGACTCTAGACCAAACATGAACCCGGCGACAGGCCGTTACGACGTCGTGATCATCGGCGCCGGCCACAATGGCCTGACCTGCGGCGCCTATCTCGCGCGCGCGGGCAAGAAGGTGCTCGTGCTCGAGCGCCGGGACGTGATCGGCGGCGCCGCCGTCACCGAGGAGTTCGCGCCGGGTTTCCGCACTTCGACGTTTTCCTACGTCATGAGCCTGCTGCACCCGAAAGTCATCCGCGACCTCGGGCTGCGCGAGCTCGGCCTGACCGTGCTGCCTGCTACCGATCTCTTCTGCCCGGTCGGTCGCGACGACTACATCGTGTTCAGCGGCGACGTCGCCAGGACGGCACGCGAGTTCGGCCGCTTTTCGCGTCACGACGGGGAAGTCTATCCGCAGTTCGACGCCTTCCTGAACGAGGCGGCGAACGTGGTCCGCAAGCTGCTCCTCGACACGCCGGTCGACCCCGCGCGGCGCGACCTGAAGGGCCTGCGCGAGCTGGCGGCTTTCGCGTGGAAGTACCGCAGGATCGGCGGGAAGTTCTACCGCATCGTCGACTTGCTGACGATGAGCGCCGACGATTACCTGGCGCGCTGGTTCGAGCACGGCGTGACGCGCGCGGTGCTCGGCTACTACTGTTCCATCGGCACGTTCGCCGGCCCCAGGACGCCGGGCTCCGCGTACGTCGTCCTGCACCACATCATGGGCGAGCACGAGGGCGCGGGCGGCTGGGGATTCATCCGCGGCGGCATGGGGGCGATCAGCGAGGCGATCGCGGAGTCGGGCCGGCGCCATGGCATGGAGATCCGCACCGGCGCCGAGGTCGTCCGCGTGGACGTGGCGGACGGCCGGGCAGCCCGCGTGGTCACGGCAAGCGGCGACGAGTTCGAGGGGCGGGCGATCGCCTGCAACGCGAGTTGCAAGGTGCTGTTCGAACGCCTCGTGGATCCGCGGCACCTGCCGGCGGAGTTCCTGAAGCACATCCGTGGCTACCGGACGTTTTCCACGGCCTTCAAGATCAACGTCGCGGCCGAGGCGCCGCCGCGCTATGCGGCGTTCGACGCGGCCAGGTGCGGTTTCGCGGCGCCGAGCTATGCGCACATCGGGCCCGACGTGGATTACCTGCAGGCGGCCTATGACGATGCCTGCCAGGGCCGCTGGTCGCGAAGGCCGTTCGTTACCGCGGTCGTTCCGACGACCGTGGACGATACGCTCGCCCCGCGCGGCAGGCACGTCGTCAACCTGTTCGGCGGCCACGCGCCCTACGAGCTCGCGGGTACGACCTGGGAGGCGGAGCGTGCGGCGTTCCTCCGGAACGTGTACGCCACCATCGACGAGGTGGCGCCCGGCTTCAGCGACGGCGTGATCGCCGAGCAGCTGCTGCTGCCGCCGGACATCGAGCGCATCATCAACACGCCGCACGGGCACATCTTTCACGGCGAGCTTTCGCTCGAGCAGCTCTTCTTCCAGCGGCCGGCGCCGTACTATGCCGACTATCGTTCGCCTGTCAGGGGCCTCTACCAGTGCGGCTCGTCGACGCATCCCGGGGGCGGCGTCTCGGGCATCCCGGGCCACAACGCGGCGCGCGAGATCCTCAGGGACTGGAGAATGCTCCGTGGCTAACGGCGGCGCGGCGACGGGAAGCGACGGCTGGATCGACGACCTGGTCCTGGCGCAGCGGCCGGGGCATTCGCTCGACCAGGCGCTGTACGTCGATCCGGCCGTTTTCGCGCGCGACCGCGAGCGCGTCTTCGGCAACCACTGGATCATGGCCGGACACGTGTCGCAGATTCCGGAACCGGGCGACTACCTGCTTTTCGACCTGGCCGGCGAGTCGATCATCCTGATACGGGACCGGCAGGGCGCGGTGCACGCGCACTTCAACGTCTGCCGGCATCGCGGCAGCCAGGTGCTGCTCGCGCCGTCCGGCAATGCCCGCCAACTCGTCTGCCGCTATCACGGCTGGACCTATGCCTGCGACGGAACCCTGCAGGCGGCACCCCGGATGCCGGAGGACTTCGACGTGCGGGAGCACGGTCTCGAGCGCTGCTGCCTGCGGATCGTCGAGGGGCTGATGTTCGTCTGCCTGGCGCGGGGCGACGCGCCTGACCTCGATGCGGTGGTCGCCGGCGTCACCCCGTACCTGCGCCTGCACGGCATCGCCGGGG
>CAZVIF010000023.1:38611-48431 GCA_964626745.1 uncultured Steroidobacteraceae bacterium | reverse complement strand
TCCTTGTCACTCATTTTCTAACCCCCTCCCTTTCCCCCTGCCACGGGCCCCGGCGCCCAATTCGGCCGACGCGCGTCCCCTGCATCACGCCTGTCGTTCGGCCTGCGCCGCCACGGCTCGCGCGGCGGCCTCGATCGCGGCCGCATCCCCGAGGAATCTCCGCGGCGCCGCGGGCCGGTGCCGGCCGTCGAGTTCGTAGACGATCGGCACGCCGGTCGGGATGTTGAATTCGACGATTTCCGCGTCGCTCATCCCGTCGAGCATCTTGACGAGGGCGCGCAGGCTGTTGCCGTGCGCGACGACCAGCACGTCGTCGCCCGATGCGAGGGCCGGCACCAGGCGCTCACGCCACCAGGGCTCGACGCGGGCGAGCGTGTCCTTGAGCGACTCGGTGGCCGGAAGCCGCGCCGGGTCGATGCGCCGGTAGCGGTCGTCGAAGCGCGGGTGGCGCGGGTCGTCGTCGCCGAGCGGCGGGGGCGCGATGTCGTAGCTGCGCCGCCAGACCTTGACCTGCTCGGCCCCGTACTTGGCGGTCGTCTCGGCCTTGTCGAGTCCCTGCAGGGCGCCGTAATGGCGCTCGTTGAGGCGCCAGTCCCGGTCGACCGGGATCCACATGCGGTCCATCTCGTCGAGCGCGATCCAGAGCGTGCGGATCGCGCGCTTCAGCACCGAGGTGAACGCGCACCCGAACGCGTAGCCCTCGGCGCGCAGCAGCCGCCCGGCCGCGGCGGCTTCCGCGCGGCCCAGGTCGGTCAGGTCGACGTCGGTCCAGCCCGTGAAGAGGTTCTCGAGGTTCCACACGCTCTGGCCGTGGCGGACCAGCACGAGCCTGCCGGGCATGTCGGGTTCAGCCTTCGGCCAGCTGCCGCACGGCCTGCAGCGCGACCGACAGCGTCGGGAAGTCCGCGCTGCCCTTCGCGCGCATCTCACGCACCGTGCGGCTCACGTTCTCGTGCGCCGCGCCGGACTTCGCGAGCCAGGCGTCGATGCGTTTCGTCACGTCGCCGGCCCCGCGACCGGCGAGGACCTGGTCCGCCAGCCGGCGCTGCAGCAGGTAAGCCTGCTCGCGCATCGTGCCGCGGGCGAGGGCCTGCCAGTGCCCTTCGACCGGCAGCCGCTCGATCTCGCCGCGGATCCAGTCGAGGCCGATCACGGCGCCGAGTCCGAAGTAGACGCGCGCGGCCTGCGCGACCGTCGCGCGCCTCGCGAGCGCGACCTCGACGATGTCGACGCTCGAGTGGAACGCGCCGAGGCTCGCCACGCGCCGCGCGACGCCTGCAGGCACCCCGGGCGCCGTGAACCGTGCGAGGCCCTTCTCGTAGCGCTCCAGTTCGATGCCCTCGATGAGCTCGGGCAGCGCCGCCATCAGTTCGCGGATGCCGGGCCGCAGGCGGTTCACCGCGCGCTCGATGTCGAGGTTTGTGCCGAGCGTCCGCAGCACCCAGTAGGTCAGCCGGCGCAGCAGGCGCATGGTCTCGTGGGACATGGCGTACTGCAGCGCGGCCGGCGCCTTGTCGTCGAGCGCCTCGATGTCGGCCCAGAGGTCGCGCATGTCGGTGACCTCGCGCGCGATCGCGTACGCGCGGGCGATGCTGCCGACGTCCGCGCCGGTGTCTTCCTGCGTGCGGAGCGCGAATCCGGGCCCCATGCGGTTGATCAGGCTGTTCGTGATTGCGGTGACGATGATCTCGCGCCGCAGCTGGTGCTTCTGTATCTCGCGCGGGTATCGGCGCTGCACCGGCGTCGGGAAGTACCGCATGAGCTCGGCGCCCAGGTACGGGTCCTCGGCGACGTCCGTGTTGATCAGCCGGCCGGAGAGCCAGATCTTCGAGTACGAGAGCAGCATGGCGAGCTCCGGCCGCGTCAGGCGCTGGCCCTTGCGGTGCCGCTCGAGAATCTCGTCGTCGGTCGGCAGCGACTCCAGCGCCCGGTCCAGCGTCCCGGCGCGCTCCAGCGAGCGCAGCACGTGGCCCAGCTCGAAGATGCGCTCGGAGGCCGTTTCGTGCAGAGCGGAGATCGCGAGGCACTGCAGGTAGTTGTTGCGCAGCACGAGCCCGGCCACTTCGCCGGTCATGCTCTCGAGGAGCCGGTCGCGCTCCTTGCGCCGGAGTCCGCCGCGCGCCATCAGCGGGTTGAGCAGGATCTTGAGGTTGACCTCGACGTCCGAGCAGTTGACGCCCGCCGAGTTGTCGATGAAATCGGTGTTGATGCGCCCGCCTGCCAGCGCGTACTCGACGCGCCCGCGCTGCGAGAATCCGAGGTTGCCGCCCTCGCCGACGACGCGGCAACGCAGGTCCGTGCCGTTGACCCGCACCGCGTCGTTCGCGCGGTCGCCGATTTCCGCGTGGGTTTCGCCGGCGGACTTCACGTAAGTGCCGATGCCTCCGTTCCAGAGGAGGTCGACCGGCAGCCTGAGGATCGCGCGGATGACGTCGTTCGGCGCGGCGGCGGACGCCTCGATGCCGAGCAGGTCGCGGGCCTCGGGCGAGAGCGGGACCGATTTCTGCTGCCGCGAATGCACGCCGCCGCCCTTCGAGATCAGCCGCGCGTCGTAGTCCTCCCAGCTCGACCGCGGCAGCGCGAACATCCGCTGCCGCTCGGCGAAGCTGGCGCCGGCGTCGGGCGCGGGGTCGATGAAAATGTGCCGGTGGTCGAACGCGGCCAGCAGCCGGATGTGCGGCGACAGGAGCATGGCGTTGCCGAATACGTCGCCCGACATGTCGCCGACGCCCGCGACCGTGAAGTCCTGCGACTGCGTGTCGAGCCCGAGCTCGCGGAAGTGGCGGCGGACGGATTCCCAGCCGCCGCGGGCCGTGATGCCCATTTCCTTGTGGTCGTAGCCCGCGGAGCCGCCCGAAGCGAAGGCGTCGCCGAGCCAGAATCCGTATTCGCCCGAGATCGCGTTAGCGACGTCCGAGAACTTCGCGGTCCCCTTGTCCGCCGCCACCACGAGGTACGCGTCGTCACCGTCGTGCCGCACGACGCCGGGCGGGGCCTTGACCTTGCCGCCGACGACGTTGTCGGTCACGTCGAGCAGCGCGCGGATGAACGTCCGGTAGCACTCCGTGCCCTCCTGCAGGGCCTCGTCGCGGCCCGCCGGCAGCCGCCGGGGCACGAAGCCGCCTTTGGCGCCCACGGGTACGATCACCGTGTTCTTGACGTTCTGCGCCTTCATGAGGCCGAGGATCTCGGTGCGGAAGTCCTCGCGCCGGTCCGACCAGCGCAGCCCGCCGCGCGCGACGTAACCCATGCGCAGGTGCACGCCCTCGACGCGCGGCGAATGCACGAAGATCTCGAACATGGGCTTCGGCAGCGGCACTTCCGCGACCCGGCGCGGGTCGAGCTTCAGCGCCAGGAACGGCCTCGGCTCGCCGGCGGCATCGCGGCGGAAATAGTTGGTGCGCAGGGTCGCGTCGATCGCCGCGAGGTAGGCGCGCAGGATGCGGTCGTCGTCGATGCGGGTGACCCGCGCCAGCAGCCGGTCGAGCGCGCGGCGCTGCGCCTGCTCGGCGCGGCGGCGCTGGGGCGCGGAAAGGGCCGGGTCGAAGCGCGCGACGAAGAGGCGCAGCAGGTGCCCCGCCGCGGCCGCGTTGCTGGCCAGCGCCTCCTCGACGTAGGCCTGCGAAAGCGGCAGGCCGAGCTGCACGAACCAGCGGGCATACGTCCGCAGCACCGCCGCCTCGCGCCAGTCGAGATCGGCGGCCAGCACCAGCCGGTTGAAGCCGTCGTTGTCGACGTCGCCGGCCCAGACGCGGGCAAACGTGGCCTTGAATCGCGGCCCGTCGGTCCCGAGGTCGATGCTGACGGCGCGCGGATGCTCGAGTTCGAAGTCCTGGATCCAGAAGGTCCGCTCGCCGGCGGTGACCTCGTAGGGGCGCTCGCTGATCAGCTTGAGTCCAAGGTTCTCGATCGTCGGCAGCACGTCGGAGATCGGGATCGGGCGCAGGTGCCGGAACAGCTTGAGCTGCACCTTGTGCGCGGGCTGGTCGGCGCGCCGGTAGAGGCTCATCGGCAGGATGTCGGGCGTCGCCGCCAGCCGCTCGAGCGTCGCGATGTCGGCGACCGCCGCATCGAAAGTCGTGTCTTCCTGGTAAGCGGCCGGGAACGCGTCGCCCCAGGTGCGCGCGAGGCGCAGCGCCGCAGCCTCGTCGAACGAATCGGCCAGCGTGTCCGCGAGCCGGTCCTGCCAGGTGCGGACGGTCTGGGTGATCCTGCGCTCGAGCTCGGCGGCATCGACGGACGCTTCGGTGTCCGGGCGGGTGCGCACCAGCATGTGCACGCGCGCGAGCACCGACTCGGACAGCGTCACCTGCGACTCGATCGCAACGCCCCCGAACGCGTCGAGCGCGAGCCGCTCGATGCGCTTGCGGGCCTGGGTGTTGTAGCGGTCGCGCGGCACGTAGGCGAGGCAGGAGTAGAAGCGCCGGAACGGGTCGCGCCGCACGAACAGCCGCACCTGCGCCCGCTCGTACAGGTTGACCACGCCGCGCACGATGCGCACGAGGTCCGCCACCGTCGCCTGGAACAGCTCGTCGCGCGGGAAGGTCTCGAGCGCGTGCACGAGCGCCTTGTGGTCGTGGCTCGACGGCTTCAGCCGGAAATGGTCGATCACGCGCTGGATCTTGTGGCGCAGCACCGGGATCTCCGTCGGGCTGCGGCTGTATGCGGACGAGGTCCACAGGCCGATGAAGCGCCGCTCGCCGGTGACCCGCCCGGCCGCGTCGTAGGTCTTGACCCCGACGTAGTCGAGGTAGGTGGCGCGGTGCACGGTCGCGATCGAGTTGGCCTTGGTGATGATGAGCGGGTCCGTCGAGCGCGCGAAGTCGCGCACCTCTCCGGCGAGCTCGATCGTCTTCGGTCTGCGCGACGGCTTCGCCCGCATGATCCCCAGCCCCGAGTGCGGCAGCGGCACCAGGCGGTCGCGCCGCGGGCCGCGCCGCAGGCGGTATTCCCGGTAGCCGAGGAAGGTGAAGTGGTTGTCCTCCATCCATGCGAGCAGCGCCACGGCCTCGCGGATCTCGCTCTTCTGGCCGCGTACGCGCGCGGTCCCGAGACCTGCCGCGGCGTCAAGCGCCTCGGCCCGCATCCGGCGCCAGTCGCGGGTCGCCGCGCGGACGTCGTCCAGGGTCGCGCGGATGCCGGCCTCGATCGCGGCGAGCCGCGCGGGATCGGGCACGCGGTCCACCTCAATGAGCTGCCAGGACTCCAGCTTCGCGCCGGGCGGCGGGTCGTCCAGGTAGACGTCCTTCAGGCGGCCGCGGCGGTCGCGCACGACCGAGAAGACCGGGTGGGCGAGCAGGTGCACCGCGAGCCCGTGCTGCGTGCAGACCATGCCGAGCGAGTCCACCAGGAACGGCATGTCGTCGGTGACGACCATGATGACGGTGTGCGACGAGGCGAATCCGTCCCGCGCCGGGTCGGGATTGAACACGCGCACGAGGGAACGGCCGGGCGCGCGCGTCCGCCCGAGCGAGCAGGCGGCGAGCGCGGCGCCCGCGAGGTCGGCGGGGGGGCGCCGCACGAGGTCGAGTTCGGAAACGCCGTGGAAGAAATAGCGGACGAGCCGCTCGGGCGAGACGGGCAGCGCCCTGCGGCGCGCGCGGCGCGCGGCGGCTGCGATCTGGTCGATGATGGCTTGTCGGGCGGCGGGAATCCTGCCTAGCATGCGTGGATCACGGAGTCCTGGCGTTGGCGGGGCGGCGCGGATTATACACGCGCCCCGGCAGCCGCAGCGTGAGCCCGGTCCCGGCCCTGCAGCCGGGTTCGGACCGGTGGATAATGGCTGCAGCGCAAGCGGATGCGGAGCCTGCCATGGCCGACCTTTTCGACAATCCGATGGGCACCGACGGCTTCGAGTTCGTCGAGTACACGGCGCCCGATCCCGAGCTGCTGCGCGGCCTGTTCGCGCGCATGGGCTTCCCGGTGAGCGCGCGCCATCGCAGCAAGAACGTCACGCTGCATCGCCAGGGGGACATCAATTTCGTCATCAACGCCGAGCCGTCGGGGTTCGGTCAGCAGTTCGCGCGGGCCCACGGCCCGTCGGCCTGCGCGATGGCGTTCCGCGTGAAGGACGCGGCCGCGGCGTTCCGCCGCGCGGTCGCGCTCGGGGCGAAGCCGGTCGAGACCGACGTCGGGCCGATGGAACTCAGGATCCCGGCCATCGAGGGCATCGGCGGCAGCCTGATCTACCTCGTGGACCGTTACGGCGACCGCACGATCTACGACGTCGATTTCCTGCCCGTCACCGATGCCGCGCGCACGGGCGGCGCCGGGCTCGCGCTGATCGACCACCTCACGCACAACGTCCGGCGCGGCCGCATGGACCACTGGGCGGGTTTCTACGAGCGCCTGTTCAACTTCCGCGAGATCCGGTATTTCGACATCGAGGGCCGCAAGACCGGTCTGTTCAGCCGGGCGATGACGAGCCCCTGCGGCAAGATCCGGATCCCGATCAACGAGAGCCAGGACGACAAGAGCCAGATCGAGGAGTACATCCGCGAGTACCGGGGCGAGGGCATCCAGCACATTGCGCTCTCGACGCCCGACATCTACGCGACGGTGGACGCGCTGCGCGCCAATGGCGTCGAGTTCCAGGACACGCCGGACACCTACTACGAGGGCGTCGACGCGCGCGTGTCCGGGCACCGGGAATCGCTGGAGCGCATGAAGGAGCGCCGCATCCTGATCGACGGCAGCGCGGCCGACGGCATCCTGCTGCAGATCTTCACCCGCAACGTGATCGGCCCGATCTTCTTCGAGATCATCCAGCGCAAGGGCAACGAGGGCTTCGGCGAGGGCAATTTCCGCGCCCTGTTCGAGTCCATCGAGCTCGACCAGGAACGGCGCGGCGTGATCTGAGGCGGGCCTCGCCCGGATTTCCTCGACCGGTTCACGGACCGCCGGGCCCGGGCGGGACGCACTTCACAGGTTTCGCAACCGGCCGTGCGGCCGCCTTGTCGCCGCCTGAAACTCCGGTTTTACAGATTTCGGCAGGTCGAGGCATGGAAGTCGGCGCGACCACGACCCATTTCGGCGTCACCACCCGCATCACGCGCATCGGGTTCGCCGACGGCTGGACGGGTGCCGTCGCCATCGGCGTGATCATCTACGTGGTCGCGGCGATCTGGGTGACCGTCTCCAGCCTGTCGCCGAGTCCGGCGCTCGAACTCTACCGGCTCATCTCCGACCAGCCGGCCGCCATCGCGGCGGCGCTGCTCGCGATCGTCGCGGCGCGCACGACGCGGCAGCCCGCGGCGCGCCGGACCTGGAAGTTCCTGGCCGCCGCGATCGTCACGTACAACCTCGGCAACATGGTCGACGCGTACCTTCGGATCGCGGACCTGACTCCGTTTCCGTCGCTCGCCGACCTTCTCTACCTCGCCTTCTTTCCGATCCTGATCGCCGGCGTGCTCGTCTCGCTGCGGGCGAGCTCGCTGCGCGTGTCCTGGGGCCGCCTGCTGCTCGATTCGCTGATCCTGGTCCTGGGCTTCGGCACCTTCTTCTGGTTCTTCGTGATCAGCCCGGCCGCGGCCGCGAGCGAGGAGGAGCTGGCCCGCTTCGTGCTGACGCAGGTCTACATCGCCCTCGACTGCCTGATGCTCATGTCGATCGGCGTGCTGCTGATGAACGCCACGGCCTGCCCGCTGCGCAAGACGACGCTCGCGCTGCTGGCCGCCGGTTACGGCCTGATGTTCCTGGGGGACATCGTGTGGGCCGCCTCGATCGTCGTCGGCGACTACATTTCCGGCGACAACTTCTCGGACGTCCTCTACCTCGGCTGCTACGCGTTCCTCGCGGCCGCCGCCCAGGTGCAGATCCGCGACAAGTCGCGGCCGGAGCGCCAGCGCTCGGCGGGCGCGAGCGCGTTGACGCAGGGCATCGCCTACGCGGGTCTCGGGCTCTCGTTCTTCGTGCTGGTCTACTTCGCGGCCGGGGACGGCAGCCGGCCCGTCACCGTCATGACCGTCGCGATCTTCGTGCTCGCGATCCTGGTCATGGCGCGGCAGAGCGTTATCCTGCGCGACGACGCCCAGGAGCGCCAGCGCAAGGCCGTGGACCTGGTCGAGGCGCGCTTCGCATCGCTGATCCGCAACGCGTCCGACGTCATCATGATCGTCGACGCCGAGGGCCGCATCGAGTACGCCTCGCCGGCGGTGCAGCGCACCTTCGGGCTCTGGCAGGACGACCTCGTCGGGCGCCGGCTGGTCGACATCTGGCGCGAGGCGGACGGCGAGCGCATCGCCGCGTTCCTGGCGGAGGTTGCCGCGACCCACGGCATCTCGATCGGCCCGGTGGAGATCCCGGTCGGCACCAAGACGCGGCGCTTCATCCTGGAGTGCGTCGGCAGCAACCTGCTCGACGACCCCTCCGTGAAGGGGCTCGCGCTGAACCTGCGCGACGTCACCGAGCGAAAGGCGCTCGAGGACCAGCTGCGCCAGCTCGCGTTCCACGATCCCCTGACGCTGCTCGCCAACCGGAGCCTGTTCCGCAACCGCGTCGAGCACGCGCTCGCGCTCTCGCGGCGCACCCAGGAACGGCTCGCGGTGCTCATGATCGACCTCGACAACTTCAAGAACATCAACGACTCGCAGGGGCACGAAACCGGCGACCGGCTGCTGCAGATCGCGGCGCAGCGCCTGGTCAAGTGCACCCGCGCGGCGGACACGGTCGCCCGCCTCGGCGGCGACGAGTTCGCGGTGCTGCTCGAGGGCGTGACCACCGTCGAGCAGGCCGAGCGCATCGCCGCCTCGGTCACCGAGGCCTTCCGCGCGCCGATCACGATCGACGGCAACGACATGCTGGTGACCGCCAGCATCGGCGTCGCGTTCTCGGCGCCGGGCGACGACACCGAGAACGTGCTGCGCAACGCGGACATCGCGATGTACAACGCCAAGTCCTCGGGCAAGGGCCGCCACGTGGTATTCCACGAGCGCATGCAGGAACAGCTGCGCGAGCGGCTGCGGCTCGAGGACGACCTGAACCAGGCATTCGCCAGGGGCGAGTTCTTCCTCGAGTTCCAGCCGATCATCGACCTGAAGACCACGGAGCTGCTCGGCGTCGAGGCCCTCGTGCGCTGGCAGCACCCCGTGAACGGCCGCATGCTGCCGGGGCAGTTCATCCCGATGGCGGAGGAGACGGGCCAGATCATCGCGCTCGGGCGCTGGGTGCTGGAGGACGCCTGCCGTCGCGTCCAGCAGTGGCGCCGCGGCATCTCGGCGGGCGAGGGCCTGCGCGTCGCCGTGAACATCTCGGGCAGGCACCTGCAGCAGGGCGACCTGATCGGCGACGTCCGTCACGCGCTGGAAGTCTCCGGCCTCGAGCCCGAGAGCCTGCTGATCGAGCTGACCGAAAGCACGATGATGCACAACTCCGAGGCGAACCTGGTCAAGCTCCGCGAGCTGAAGTCGCTGGGCGTTCGGCTCGCGATCGACGACTTCGGTACCGGCTACTCGTCGCTGTCTTACCTGCACCGTTTCCCGATCGATATCCTCAAGATCGACCGCTCCTTCGTGAGCCGCCTGACCGAGTCGAGCGAGGGACCGAAGCTTGCGCGCGCCGTCGTGATGCTCGGCGAGACGCTCGGACTCGAGACCGTGGCCGAGGGCGTGGAGGTCGACGACCAGGTGGCGCACCTCCTGCAGCTCGGCTGCGTGGCCGCGCAGGGTTTCCTGTTCTCGCACGCGACGTCGCTCGACGTGATCGCAGCGTCGAGCTTCGCACTGCGCCGTGAGCAGCTGCGGAACGCGCACGCGGGCTACGATCGCCTCACCGCGACCGGCCGCTATCGCGTCGCCGACCTGGTCCGCAAGCGCGGCGCCGC
>CAZVIF010000023.1:0-38511 GCA_964626745.1 uncultured Steroidobacteraceae bacterium | reverse complement strand
TCACCGCGACCGGCCGCTATCGCGTCGCCGACCTGGTCCGCAAGCGCGGCGCCGCGTAGAGGAATTCAACGCCGGCCTTCCTGAGCGGAGGAAAGGGGAAGGGGGTCGGAAAACGAATGACAACCGCCTTGTCAATCGCGCATTCATCGTTGTCAATCCTTCGAAGTGCGATCGCCGATTGACAAGGCGGTTGTCATTCGTTTTCCGACCCCCTTCCCCTTTCCCCCGCTCAGGCAGACCGGCGTCGCCTGCTCCTACGGCTGGTGCGGTCTCGCCAGGTAGGCGCGCCCCCGCATCTCCTGCAGGCGGCTCGCGGCCCGCCGGAATTCGAAGGCGAGCCGCTCACCGGCATACAGCTGTTCCGGCTCGTCGGCGGCCGCCGCGACGAAAAGCTTGACGCCGCGGTCGTAGAACTCGTCCACGAGCGTGATGAACCGCCGGGCCGCATCGTCCGCCTTGTCGTCCATCACCGGCACCCCGCCGAGGAACACCGTGTGGTAGCAGCGGGCAAGCTCGACGTAGTCCGCCGTGCCGCGCGGCCCTTCGCACAGCTCGCGGAAATCGAACCAGACGACGTCCTCGGCCTCGCGGCGCGCGCGCAGGACCCTGCCGGCAATCCCGATCCTGGCATCGCGCTCGCCGGCACTGCCCGCGAGGCGCTCGAACTCGGACGCGAGCCGCGCGTCCGCGTCCGGCGTGGCAGGACCCAGCCAGGGCGTCGCGCGCTCGAGCTGGCGCAGCCGGTAGTCGACGCCCGCGTCGAGCTGCATCACGCGGCAATGCCTCTCGACCAGCGCGACGGCGGGCAGGAAGCGCTCGCGCTGCAGGCCGCCGCGGTACAGGTCGGCGGGCGGCAGATTCGAGGTGGCGACCAGCGTCACGCCCCGGCGGAACAACGCGTACAGCAGCGTTCCGAGGATCATCGCGTCGGCGACGTCCGCGACCACGAACTCGTCGAGGCACAGGACGCGCGCGGCCCCGGCGACGTCGTCCGCGACCCCGTCGAGCGGCGAAGTCCGGCCGCGGTGGCCCTTGAGGCGCCGGTGCACGTCCAGCATGAAACGGTGGAAGTGATCGCGGCGCTTCTCGCGCAACGGGAGCTCGGCGAAGAACGCCTCGACCAGAAAGGTCTTGCCGCGGCCCACGCCGCCCCAGAGGTAGAGTCCCCGGAGCGGGGCGGGGGTGCGCGGCAGCAGCCGCAGGCTCCGCGCCAGCAGCGATTCGCGGGCGATCACGCGCCGGCGCAGGTCCTCCAGCCGCGCCAGCACCGCCCTTTGCGCGCTGTCCGGCGCATGGTCCAGGGCGGCGAGGGCGGCCTCGACCCGGGCCGTGACCGGCCTTTCACCGGCGGGGCTCAGCGGGCGAGCTCCGGCCGGTTGCGGAAATGTTCGAGTGCCGCGGGGTTCGCCAGCGCGTCGGTGTTCTTCACCGGGCGCCCGTGGATCGTCTCGCGCACGGCGAGTTCCACCACCTTGCCGCTGAGCGTGCGCGGTATCTCGGGCACCTGCAGGACTTTCGCCGGGACGTGTCGCGGGGTGGTGTTGGCGCGGATCTGCCGCCGGATGCGCTCGATGAGCGCCTCGTCGAGCAGGCAGCCCTCGCGCAGGCGCACGAACAGCACGACGCGCACGTCGTGGCCGACCTCCTGGCCGACCACGACGCTCTCCAGCACCTCGGGCAGCTGCTCGACCTGGCGGTAGATCTCGGCCGTCCCGATCCGCACGCCCCCGGGATTCAGCACCGCGTCCGAGCGGCCGAGGATGACGAGACCGCCGCGCCCGGTCAGCAGCGCATAGTCGCCGTGGTGCCAGACACCCGGATAGCGCTCGAAATAGGCGGCGCGATAGCGTGCGCCGTCGGCGTCGCCCCAGAAGCCGACCGGCATGGAGGGGAAGGGCGCCGTGCAGACGAGCTCGCCTTTCTCGCCCGTCACCGGCCGCCCGGATTCGTCCCAGACTTCGACCTTCATGCCGAGCCCGCGGCATTGCAGTTCGCCGCGGTAGACGGGCAGCAGCGGGTTGCCGAGCGCGAAACAGGAGACGATGTCCGTGCCGCCCGAGATCGAGGCGAGCTGCACGTCCGGGCCGATCGCATCGGCGACGAAGTCGTACTGCTCGGGCCCGAGCGGCGAGCCGGTCGAAAGCAACGTCCGCAGCGTCGCGATGCCGTGCCGATCGCGCGGCCGGTAGCCCGCCTTTTCCAGCGCGGCGAGATAGCGGGGGCTGGTGCCGAAGATCGTCACGCCCTCGTCCGCGGCCATCTCCCAGAGCACGCCGGGCCCGGGATGCAGCGGCGAGCCGTCGTAGAGCACGATCGTCGCCTCCGAGGCGAGGCCGCTCGCCAGCCAGTTCCACATCATCCAGCCGCAGGTCGTGAAGAAGAACAGGCGGTCGCCCGGCTTCACGTCGGTGTGCAGCCGGTGTTCCTTCAGGTGCTGCAGCAGCGTGCCGCCCGCGCCGTGGACGATGCATTTCGGCACGCCGGTCGTGCCGCTCGAGTACAGCACGTAGTGCGGATGGTCGAACGGCAGGCGCGCGTAGCGCGGCGGGGCGCCGCGTTCGCCGTATTCGGCAAAGCGGACCGCGCGCCCGAGCGGCCCGGCCTCGGCTTGCGCGGCGAGGTAGGGCACGAGGACGACGCGCTCGATCGAGGGGAGCGCCTCCAGCACGCCGGCCACCGGCACCCGGGAATCCAGGGTCTTGCCGGCGTAGCAATAGCCGTCGGCCGTGAACAGCACCTTCGGCTTCACCTGGCCGAAACGGTCGAGGACGCCTTGCATGCCGAAGTCGGGCGAGCACGAGGTCCAGGTCGCGCCGATGCTTGCGGCGGCGAGCATGGCGACGACGGTTTCCGGGACGTTGGGCAGGAAGCCGGCCACGACGTCGCCCGGGCCCACGCCGTCGCGCACCAGGCCAGCGGCGATGCGCGCGGTGTCCGCGCGCAGCTGTCCGCGGGAGAGTTCGCGACGGTCCCCGCGTTCGTTGCGGAACACGATGGCCGGCTCCTCGTCGGGACCGCGCAGCAGGTTCTCGGCGAAATTGAGCCTGGCCCCCGGGAACCAGCGGGCACCGGGCATCCGCGAGCCGTCCACCAGGGCTGGACCCGTGCCGCGGTCGCCGACGACGCCGGCGAAATCCCAGACGGCCTCCCAGAACGCGGCCGGCTGGTCCACCGACCAGCGGTAGAGCGATTCGCTATCGGTGACTGCGACGCCGCGCGCGGCCGCCTGCGCCAAGAAGCGCGTCAGGTTCGCGTCGGCGATGCGGAACAGGGAAGGCGTCCAGATCGGCGTTTCGGCGCCCATCTAGAGACCCTGGTAATTGGGTCCCGAGCCCCCTTCGGGCGTGGTCCAGGTGATGATCCCGTAGGGATCCTTGATGTCGCAGGCCTTGCAGTGCACGCAGTTTGCGGCGTTGATCTGCAGGCGCCGGCCGCCGGCGCCGTCATCCACCATCTCGTAGACGCCGGCCGGGCAGAAATACTGGCAGGGGTTGCCGAACTCGGTCGTGCAGCGCGTCGCGCAGATCGAGGTGTCGGCGACGACGAGGTGCACGGGCTGCGCCTCGTCGTGCACGTTGCCCGCATGGAACACCGCGGCAGGCCGGTCGCGCGGCGGCAGCTCGCGCGCGACCCAGCCGCGGTCCACGACCGGGGCGGTCTCGAGGCGGTGCAGCGCGAGGTGGTTCTCGGTGTGCGACAGCGTCCACGGCGACAGGCCGGCCGTGACGGTCTCCCAGGCGCCGTTCGCAAGCCCGAACCACAGCCCGCGGTGGAACCCCGGCTTGATGTTGCGCACGCGCTTCAGTTCCTTGCCGCCGGCCGACGCGCGCCAGCGCGTCTCGAATCCCGCGGTGTCGCCGGTTTCCGCCAGGTGCTCGGCGGCGAGCACGCCGCAGCGGATCGCCTGGTGGACGCCCTTGATCTTCGGCACGTTCAGCGTTCCGGCCGCGTCGCCGACCAGCAGCAGGCCCGGCGCCTCCATGCGCGGCAGCGACTGCCAGCCGCCGGCGGCGATCGTGCGTGCGCCGTAGCCGATCAACTCGCCGCCCTCGAGCAGCGCGCGGATGCGCGGGTGGTGCTTGAACTGCTGGAAGGCCTCGAAGGGCCTGAAGCGCGGGTCTGCGTAGTCGAGCCCGGCGACGTAGCCGACGTACACGCGGTCGCGATCGAGGTGATAGAGGAAGCTGCCGCCATACGTCCTGGAGTCGACCGGCCAGCCCACCGTGTGCTGGATCAGCCCGGGTTCGACGCGCCCCGGCGGAAGCTGCCACAGCTCCTTGATGCCGAGGCCGTAGGTCTGCGGCTCCCGCCCGTCAGCGAGCCCGAGCCGCGCGATGAGCTGCTTGCTCACGCTCCCGCGGCAGCCCTCGGCGAGGATCGTCGTGGCCGCGCGGATGTCGGCTCCCGGCGCGTAGTTCGGGCCGGGCCTGCGGTCGCGGTCCAGCCCCATGTCGCCGATGCGCACGCCCGCCACGCGGCCGTCCTCGACGAGGGCCTCGGAGGCCGCGAAACCCGGGAAGACGTCGACGCCGAGCGCTTCCGCGCGCGCGGCGAGGATGGGTGCCAGCTGCCCGAGCGAGACGATGAGGTTGCCGCGGTTGTGCATCTGCGGCGGCGTCGGCAGGCGCAGGCCGCCCGACCGCGTGAAGTACCAGAACTCGTCGCGCGTGGCGGGCACGCAGATGTCCGGCGGCGTCTCGCGCCAGCCCGGGACCAGTTCGTCGAGCGGTCCGGGTTCCATCGCGCAGCCCGAGATCAGCTGCGCGCCGATCGCGGACGCTTTCTCCAGCACGCAGACGCTCGCATCGGGCTTGAGCGCCTTGTAGCGGATGGCCGCGGAAAGGCCGGCGGGTCCGCCGCCGACGACCAAGACGTCGTACTGCATGACGTCGCGATCGGTCACGGCCGTCGAGCCCCTGCGAACTGCGGCAGCGCCCTCACCGCGTCACCCATCGTCGCCACGTCGCCTGCGACCACGACCGACATCCGTTCAGGGCGGATGAACTGCCGCGCCATCTCGGACACCTGCGCCGGCGTCACCGCGCGGATGCGGGCGACCCAGTGGGTCAGGAAGTCGTCCGGCAGGCCGTGCAGGTCCATGAAGGCGAGCTGGCCGAGCACGCCGCCCGGGGACGAGTTCGAGATCACGAAGACGCCGGCCCGGTAATTCTTGACCGACAGGAGCTCCGCGTCCGCGGGCGCCTCGTGCTGCAGCCGCTCGACCTCTCTGAAGATCTCGGTCAGCGCCGCGGCCGTGTGTTCGGCCGTGATTTCCGCCGACAGGACCCAGAGCGCACCGCCCCGGCGTGCGTTCAGCGACGAACCGGGCGAGTAGCTGTAACCCTTGTCTTCGCGGATGTTCGTCGTGATGCGCGACCCGAAGGTGCCGCCCAGCAGGCTGTTCATGAGCGTCGTCGGGAAGTACAGCGCGTGCGCGGGATCCGGCACCGGTACGGCGATGCGCACCGAGGACTGGGGCGCACCGGGGCTGTCGACCAGCGCAAGCTGCGCCGTCTCGCTCGCCCGCGCCGGCAGGTCGGTCGGCGGCGGCCCTTCGTGCCAGTCCTGGAATGCGCGGCGCAGGGCCGCTTCCAGCGCCGGGCGGTCGTAGCGGCCGGCGACGTACACGTGGGTGCGGCGCGCGCCGAAATTGCGCTCGTGGAATCCGCGCAGCTTCGCGATGTCGTAGCCGGCGAGCTGGCCTTCCTGCGGCAGGATCCGGCCGAAGGGGTGGTCGCCGAAGACCAGCCTGGCGAGCGCCTCGTCGGCGAGCGATTGCGGGTCGGCGCGCGCGACCGCGAGGTTGCGTTCGAAGTTGGCCCGCACGCGCGGCAGCTCCGATTCCGGGAAGCGGGGGTTGCGCAGCACGTCGGCGAGCAGGCCGGCGGCGGCGACGGCGTGCTCGGAGAGCACCGAGATGCCGGCCGTCGTCTGTTCGGCGCCCGCGCCGAGCGCGAGCGCGCCGCCCATGCCGGCGGCAGTGCGCGCGATGTCGGCGGCGGACAGCGTCGTCGTGCCTTCCTTGAGCATCTCCACCGTCACGTCGGCCAGCCAGGTGTCGCGGCCTTCGTCGATGCTGCCCGTGCGTATGACCGCGTACACCGTCACCTTCGGCACGGCGCCGTAATCGATGAACGTCATCGCGAGGCCGTTGTCGAGTTGCAGCGTCTCGCGGGCCGGCAGCCTGAATTCCGCGGGCACGCCGGGCGCAGGGGGCGGCTCGCGCGCGGCGGCGTTCGCCGCGAACGCGAGCAGGGCGCCGGCCAGGAATGCGCCGAGCTTCATGGCTCGCCTCCGGCCTGCGGCGGCTGGGCGCGGCCCGGCTGCACGACCTGCACGGTCCGGCGGTCCGGGGTCAGGTAGGTGCGGGCCACCTCGCTGATGAGCGCGGGCGTCACGGCGCGGAAGTTGGCTTCCAGCCGGTTGATCATGCCCGGGTCGTCGTCGAACAGTGCGAACGAGGCGAGCAGGTCGAGCAGGCCGAAGCGCGTGCTCGAGCCGGCGAGGTCGTAGAGCGAGGCGCGCAGCTTCGTCAACGCGCGTGCCAGCTCTTCCTGCGTCGGCGGTTCGGCCTGGATGCGGGCGATCTCCGCCTCGACGTCGGCGATGATCGCCTCGGGCGTGGCGGCCGGGTCGTGGATCAGGTACAGCATCCACAGCATGGGGCCGTCGTAGGTGAACTCGTTGCCGAGCAGGTTGATGCCGCCGGCGACCCCGCCGGCGTAGCCGCGCTCCTGCACCAGTTTCTGCCACAGCCGGCTGTCCTCGCCCTGCAGCAGGATCGTGTCGAGCAGGCTGAAGGCGTAGTGCTCGGGCGTGCCGCGCTCCGGCACCTGCCAGGCGAGCGCGAGCGCCGGACGCGGCGCGAGGCGGTCGACGTAGGTGTCGCGCTTCCCGGCCTGCTGCACGGGCTCGGACAGGTCCGGGCGAGCCGGCTGCGGCCGCGCCGGGATGGATGCAAAGTGCTCCTCGATCCATGCGCGCGCGGCGGCCGGATCGAAATCGCCCGCGACGACCAGCACGGCGTTGTTCGGCGCATAGTAGGTGTCGAAGAAGGCCTGCGCGTCCTCGAGCGTCGCGGCATCGAGGTCCGCCAGGTCGCCATAGAAGTTGTGGGCGTTGTACCAGTTGCTGTTCGCGACCTGCGGCATGGTCAGCCACGGGAAGCCGCCGTACGGCTGGTTCAGCACGTTGTCGCGCACCTCGTTCTTGACCACGCCCTGCTGGTTCACGAGGTTCTCCTGCGTGATCGCGAGCGCCTTCATCCGGTCGGCCTCGGCCCACAGCACGGTCTCGAGCACGTGCGAGGGCACGATCTGGTAGTAGTTCGTGAAGTCGAAGCGCGTCGAGCCGTTCACCACGCCGCCGTTGCCCTCGACGAGCCGGATGAACTCCATCTTCCCCAGGTTGCCGGAACCCTGGAACATCAGGTGCTCGAACAGGTGCGCGAAGCCCGTGCGCCCGCGCGGCTCGATGCGAAAGCCGATGTGGTAATAGACGCCGACCGTGACGGTCGGCGCGGTCGAGTCACGCAGGAGCACGACCTTGAGGCCGTTGTCGAGCCGGTAATAGTCGATCGGGAAGCGGATCCCGGGCGGCGCCGCGACGGCCGGCGTCGCCGGGTCGGCGCCGGCTGCAGCATCCGCCGGCGCGGCGTCGCGCGGCTGCGCGGCGCAGCCCGACAGCAATGCAGCGATGATCAGTCCGCGCCCGAATCCGGTGTGCCGCCGCATGGGCCGCGTCCGCTAGCGGGGCGCCATGCGGATGGCGCCGTCGATGCGGATCGTCTCGCCGTTCAGCATGCGGTTGCCGACGATCGCCGCGACCAGGTCGGCGAACTCCTCGGGCCGGCCGAGCCGCGGCGGGAACGGCACCTGCTTGCCCAGCGAGTCCTGTGCTTCCTGCGGCAGGCCCGACATCATGGGCGTGCCGAAGATCCCGGGCGCGATGCCGACCACGCGGATGCCGAAGCGGGCGAGTTCGCGCGCCAGCGGCAGCACCATGCCGGCGACCGCCGCTTTCGAGGTCGCGTAGGCGACCTGGCCGATCTGGCCCTCGAAGGCGGCCACCGACGCCGTGTGGATCAACAGGCCGCGCTCGGCGTCCTCGCCCGGCGCGTTGTTCTGCATGATCGCCGCCGCGGCGCGGTCGAGCAGGAAGGTGCCGAGCGTGTTGATGGCGAGCACGCGCTGGAAGGCGGCCACGGGCAGCGGTCCGTCCTTGCCGAGCAGCTTGCCGGGCGTCGCGACGCCGGCGCATGCGACCGAGACGTTGAGCCCGCCCATGCGCGCCGCGGCGGCCTGCACGGCGGCATCGACGCCGGATTCGCTGGTGACGTCACAGGGGTGGTAGCTCGCGGCGGCACCGAGTTTGGCCGCGGCCTGCTGGCCGGCGGCGTCCTGCACGTCGAGCAGCGCCACGCGGCCGCCGCCGGCGACCAGCCGCGCGGCCGTCGCAAGCCCGAGCCCCGATGCGCCGCCGCTGATGACGGCCCTGACCTGATCCGGTTTCATGCGGTCCTCCGGCCGACAAGTCTACAGGCTCGCGGCGATCAGAGCCGGAGGCCTCCGTCCACCTCGAATACCCGGCCCGTGACGAAATCGTTCTCGGCGATGAAGACGGCGGTGGCGGCGATCTCGGCGGGTTCGCCGAGGCGACGCAGCGGTACGGCCGCCTTGACCCGCTCGACCATCTCCGGCTTCATCGCCGAGAGGATCTCGGTCGAGCAGAAACCGGGGGCGATGGCCGCGGCCCGGATGCCGTAACGCGCCAGCTCCTTGGCCCACACCACGGTCATCGCCGCCACGCCTGCCTTGGCGGCCGAGTAGTTCGTCTGGCCAGGGTTGCCTTCGCGCGAGATCGAGGAGATGTTCACGATCAGCCCGCCCTGTCCGCGCTGGATCATGCGCTCCGCGCCCTCGCGACCGCAGAGGAACACGCCGGTGAGGTTCACGTCCAGCACGGCCTGCCACTGGGCCAGCGACATCTTGGAATGGATCTCGCCTTCCTGGGCCTTGATCAGCAGGGCATCGCGCGTGATGCCGGCATTGTTGACCAGGACGTCGAAGCGGGCGAGATCCGAGGTGACGGCGTCGAAGGCGCGGATCACGTCGGCTTCCGACGTGACGTCGGCGACGTAGGCGCGCGCCCGGACGCCGAGGGCCTCGCACTGCGCCGCCGTCTCGGCGAGCGCCGCGGCGTCACGGTCGAGCGCGGCGACGTCGGCGCCCCGCGCGGCGAAAGCGAGTGCCATCGCGCGTCCGAGGCCACGGGCCGCACCCGTGATGACCACGACTTTCTTGGAAAGCTGCATGAATCCCTTTACTGCACTGCGAACACAGGTGCAGAAATACTTAAAGGGACAAGACCTTAGCTTCTATTGCGTCGCAACACAACTCAGGCGGGGTCTATGTCAAAGAGGACCGTCTCGGCCTCCACCAGCTCTCCGGCTCGAGCCAGGACGCCCGCCACGGTCCCGGCGCGCCCGGCGCGGATCGCGTGCTGCATCTTCATGCCCTCGACCACGGCGAGCACGTCGCCGCGTGCCACCACGTCGCCGGCCTGGACCCGCACCTCGACGACCCGGCCCGGAAGGGGCGAGGCCGGATGGGCGTCCGCGTCTTCGGCGCTGCGCTCGAACGGCCAGGCCGGCGACAGCGTGATCTCGTCGGCGGCTGCGCCCACGATCTGCAGTCGCTCACCCTCGCGGATGAGTTCGAGGTCGCGCGGCCCCCGGCCCGCGTCCACGGTGAATCGGTCGGCGCCCTGCGTGCGCACCCAGCCCGCGACCGAGGCGTCACCCGTCGTCACCTCGAGCGAGTCGCCGTTCAGCCGGGCGCGCAGCCGCCGGTGTGCCGGCGTGCGCAGCCCGACCGCCTGCGGCGCCGGGCCGCCCGGACGCCAGCCGTCGCCGAGGCCCCAGGGTGACGCGGCGTCCGCCTCCGCGGGCCGGCGCTCCTGGAGCGCGAGTCGCGCGGCCAGCAGCAGCGCCTCGGGCTCCGGCTGCCGCTCGGCAGTCAGCGCGGCGAGCTCGCGATCGACGAATCCCGTGTCCACGTCGCCGGCCGCAAATGCCGGGTGCGCGGCGACGGCGCGCAGGAGCGAAAGGTTGTTGCCGACGCCGAACACCGCGGTGCGGTCGAGGTTGCGGCGCAGCAGGGCGAGCGCGCCCGCGCGATCCGGGCCGGCGGCAATCACCTTGGCGATCATCGGGTCGTAGTGGACCGTGATCTCGTCGCCGTCCGCGATGCCGGCATCCACGCGCCAGCCCGGGCCCGCCTGCGGATGCACGAATCGCCGCACGCGGCCGACAGAGGGCAGGAAGCCTCGCCGGGGGTCCTCGCTGTAGACGCGCGCCTCGATGGCGTGGCCCTGCTGGCGGATGTCCTGCTGTGCGAGCGGCAGCGGTTCGCCGGCCGCGATGCGCAATTGCCATTCCACGAGGTCGAGGCCGGTCACCGCTTCGGTCACCGGGTGCTCGACCTGCAGGCGCGTGTTCATCTCCATGAAGTAGAAGCTGCCATCCGCGTCGACGATGAATTCGATGGTGCCGGCATTGACGTAGCCGACCGCCCGGGCGGCGCGCACCGCGGCCGCGGTCATCGCGGCGCGCGTCGCGCCGTCGATGAAGGGCGAGGGCGACTCCTCGATGATCTTCTGGTAGCGGCGCTGCACCGAGCATTCGCGCTCGAAGAGATGCACGCAGGCGCCTGCCGAATCGCCGAACACCTGCACCTCGACGTGCCGGGGCCGCTCGAGGAAGCGCTCCAGCATGAGCCGGCCGTCGCCGAAGGCGTTTTCGGCCTCGCCGCGCGCGCCCCGGATCGCCTCGCCCAGTTCGCCCGCGGCCCGCACGACGCGCATGCCCTTGCCGCCGCCGCCCGCGACGGCCTTCACGAGCAGCGGATAGCCGACACGGTCCGCCTCCGCTGCCAGACGCGACGGCGACTGGTCCTCGCCCATGTAGCCGGGCACGACCGGCACGCCGGCCGCCGAGACGAGCGTTTTCGCTTCGTGCTTGAGGCCCATGGCCCGCATCGCGGCCGCCGGCGGCCCGACGAACGTGATCCCTGCCGCCGCGCAGGCCTCCGCGAAAGCCGCGTTTTCGGACAGGAAGCCGTAACCGGGGTGGATCGCGTCGGCGCGCGCGTCGCGCGCCGCCGCCAGGATCGCGTCCGCATTCAGGTAGGAGTCGCGCGCCGGCGCCGGCCCGATGGCGCGGGCTTCGTCGGCGAGGCGCACGTGCATCGCCCCGCGGTCGGCGTCCGAATGGACCGCGATCGCGTGCACGCCGAGCCGCCGGCAGGTGCGGATGACGCGGCAGGCGATCTCGCCGCGGTTGGCGATCAGCAGGCGCGCGATCTTCATGTGTCGCGGATCCAGCCGGGCTTGCGCCGCTCCAGGAAGGCCGTCAGGCCTTCGCGGGCCTCCGCGCCCGCACGCACGCGCGCGATCCAGCGCGCCGTGTCCGCGAGCAGCGCCTCGTCGCCCGCGTCGCTGCGGGCGGTGACGTGGCGCAGGAGCCGCTTGATCTCGGCCTGCGCTCCCGGGGCGCCGGCGAGCAGCGCCGCGAGGATCGCGTCGACGGCGCCCGCGAGGCCGGCGTCGTCCGCGACCTCGTGGACGAGTCCGGTGCGCCGGGCCGTCGCGGCATCCATCACCTCGCCCGTGAGGCACCAGCGGCGCGCCTCACGCAGCCCCATGGCGCGCAGCACGTACGGCGAGATCATCGCCGGCACGAGGCCGAGCCTGACCTCGGAGAGCGAGAAGCGCGCGCCGGCCGCCGCGACGGCGATGTCGCAGGCGGCGACCAGGCCGACGGCGCCGCCGAAAGCCGCACCGTTGACGACGGCAACGGTCGGCTGCGGCTGTCGTTCGAGCGTCTCCAGCATGCCGGCGAAGCGGCGGGCGTCGGCTTCGTTCCGATCCGGCGACGCCGACCCTGCGTCGCGCATGTCGTGGATGTCCGCGCCGGCGCAGAACACGCTGCCCGCGCCGGTCAGCACGACCGCGCGCACCGCGGCATCCCCGGCCAGGCTGCCGAGCGCGGCGGTGAGTTCGCCGACGAGCGCCGACGAGAGCGCATTTTTCGCCTCGGGCCGGTCGAGCGTGAGGGTGACGATGCCGCGGGCATCCCGTTCGGTTCTCAGCATCGCCGTCACATCCTGAACACGCCGTAGGACTCGGGTCCCGGTTCCGGTCCGTGCGCGGTCACCTCGAGCGCGAGTCCGAGCACGCGGCGCGTGTCGAGGGGGTCGATGACGCCGTCGTCCCACAGCCGCGCCGTCGCGTAGTAGGGGTTGCCCTGGCGCTCGTACTGCTCGCGAATGGCGCTCATGAACGACTCCTGCTCGGGCTGCGGCCAGTGGCCGCCCTTCGCCTCGATGCCGTCGCGGCGCACGGTGGCGAGCACGCTGGCCGCCTGTTCGCCGCCCATGACCGAGATCCGCGCATTCGGCCACGTCCACAGGAAGCGGCCGCCGTAGGCGCGCCCGCACATGGCGTAGTTGCCGGCGCCGAAGGAGCCGCCGATCACGACGGTGAGCTTCGGGACCGTGGAGCAGGCGACCGCGGTCACCATCTTGGCGCCGTCGCGCGCGATGCCGCCGGCTTCGTAGCGGCGGCCCACCATGAAGCCCGTGATGTTCTGCAGGAACAGCAGCGGGATCCTCCGCCGGTTCGCGAGCTGCACGAAGTGCGCGCCTTTCAGCGCGGACTCGGAGAACAGGATGCCGTTGTTGGCCAGGATCGCGACCGGATAGCCCCAGAGGCGCGCGAAGCCGCAGACCAGCGTCTTGCCGTAGAGCGCCTTGAACTCGTGGAAGTCGGAGCCGTCCACGAGGCGCGCGATCACTTCGCGCACGTCGTACGGCTGGCGCAGGTCGCGCGGCACGACGCCGTAGGTTTCCGCGGCCTCGTACAGGGGCGCGGCCGCTTCGCGCCGGCCGAGCCAGGCGGCGGGCCGCCGGTCGAGTCCGGCGACGATCTCGCGCGCCAGCGCGAGCGCGTGCGCGTCGTTGTCCGCCAGGTGATCCACCACGCCCGAGGTGCGCGCGTGCACGTCGCCGCCGCCGAGCGTCTCGGCGTCCACGACTTCGCCGGTCGCGGCCTTCACGAGCGGCGGGCCGCCCAGGAAGATCGTCCCCTGCTTGCGCACGATGATGGACTCGTCGCACATCGCCGGCACGTAGGCGCCGCCGGCGGTGCAGGAGCCCATCACGACCGCGAGCTGCGGGATGCCGGCGGCAGAGAGCCGTGCCTGGTTGTAGAAGATCCGGCCGAAGTGCTCGCGATCGGGAAAGACCTCGTCCTGCAGTGGGAGGAACGCGCCGCCGGAATCGACCAGGTAGATGCAGGGCAGCCGGTTCTCGAGCGCCACCTCCTGCGCGCGCAGGTGCTTGCGGACGGTGAGGGGGTAGTAGGTTCCGCCCTTGACCGTCGCGTCGTTGGCGACCACGAGCACCTCGCGGGCGTGCACGCGGCCGATGCCCGCGACGATGCCCGCGGCCGGGGCGTCGTCGCCGTACATGCCGCCCGCCGCCAGCGGCGACAGCTCCAGGAAAGGGCTGCCCGGGTCGAGCAGCGCCTCGACGCGGTCGCGCGGGAGCAGCTTGCCGCGCGCGACGTGCCTGGCGCGGGCTTCCTCGCCGCCGCCGAGGGCGGCAAGCGCCTGGCGGCGGCGGAGGTCCGCCACCAGCGACGACATGTGCGCGGCATTTTCCCGGAACTCGGCCGAGCCCGTGTCGACGCGTGAGGCGAGGCGGGTCATGGCGCGGTCGCCCGGAGCAGCTCACGGCCGATCAGCATGCGGCGGATCTCGTTGGTGCCGGCGCCGATCTCGTAGAGCTTGGCATCGCGCAGGATGCGTCCGGCGGGATATTCGTTGATGTAGCCATTGCCGCCCAGCACCTGGATGGCCTCGAGCCCGGCGCGCGTCGCATTCTCCGAGGCGACCAGCAGGCAGGCGGCGGCATCGTAGCGCGTGGTGCGGCCGGCGTCGCAGGCGCGCGCGACGGTATACGCATAGGCGCGGGAGGCATTGCAGGCGGCGTACAGGTCCGCGAGTTTCGCCTGCATGAGCTGGAAGCTGCCGATCGGCCGCCCGAACTGTTCCCGGTCGTGCAGGTAGGGCACGATCAGGTCGAGCGCTGCGCGCATCAGGCCCAGCGGTCCTCCCGTCAGCACCAGGCGTTCGTAATCGAGGCCGGACATCAGGATCTCGACGCCGCCGCCCGGCCGGCCCAGCAGGTTCGCCTCCGGGACGAAGCAGTCCTCGAACACGAGCTCGCAGGTGTCGGAGCCGCGCATGCCGAACTTGTCGAGCTTCTGCGCGGCGCGATAGCCCTGCATGCCCCGCTCCACGATGAACGCCGTGATGCCCTTCGCGCCGCTGCCCGGCTCGATCGTCGCATAGATGACGGCCGTGTCCGCCTCCGGGCCGTTCGTGATCCACATCTTGGAGCCGTTCAGGAGCCAGCCGCCGTCGCGCCGCTCGGCGCGGGTGCGCATCGAGACGACGTCCGAGCCGGAGCCGGGCTCGCTCATCGCGAGCGCGCCGACGTCCTCGCCCGACACCAGGCGAGGGAGGTATCGCTTCTTCTGGGCGTCGCTGCCGAAACGGCGCAGCTGGTTCACGCACAGGTTGGAGTGCGCGCCGTAGGAGAGGCCGATCGAACCGGAGACGCGGCTGATCTCCTCCATTGCGACCACGTGCTCGAGGTAGCCGAACCCGAGCCCGCCGTACTCTTCGGGCACGGTCATCCCGAGCAGTCCCATCGCGCCCATCTCGGGCCAGAGTTCCCGCGGGAAGCGGTTGCTGCGGTCGATCTCGTCGGCCTGCGGTGCGATGCGGCGCAGCGCGAATTCACGTACCGCCGCGCGCAGCTCCTCGACGCGGGCAGGCAGGTCGAAGTCGAACTCGATCGGCGACATGCGGCACTCCGCCCGGCGGGCCCTGACTTGATTCGCGCATCATATTGTCCGACAATCCGACATACAAGTGCTTATTTACAAAGGGTGACCCCCCATGTTCGACCCGGTTGCCTACGCGCCCGCCTACCTCAGGGTCTCCGAGGCGATCCGCGCCCGCATCCTGCGGCGCGAACTGAGGGAAGGGGAGATCCTGCCGACCGAGACCGAGCTGGCCCGGCAGTTCGAGGTCAACCGCTCGACGGTCCGGGAAGCGCTGCGCAAGCTCGAGAGCGCGGGATTGCTCGGCCGCCGCCGCGGCGGCAAGCGGCTGATCGTGACCCGACCGACGCGGGAAACCGTCGGCGGCGGCCTGTCGCAGGCCTTCGCCCTGCATCGGGCGCGGGTCGTGGACGTGTGGGAGGCCCTGCAGGCCGTGCAGCCCGGTATCGCGTCCGCCGCCGCGGAGAGGCGCTCGGCGGCGGCGCTCGCCAAGCTGTCGGGCTGTGCGAGCCGGTTTGCCGCGCGCGCGGGCGACCGCGAGGCTGCGGTCGCCGACGTTGCCGACTTCTTCGATGCCCTGGCCGAGGCCGGCGCCAATCCGGTCTTCCACCTGCTGAACGAACCGCTGCTGCGGCTGCTGAAGCCGAGCCTCGCGGTCATCATCGATCGCGTGCCGCAGGCGCGCGCGCGCATCGAGAAAGCCCAGGCGGCGATCGTGACCGCCGTGCGGTCGCGGGACTCGAAGGGCGCGGCCGAGTGGATGGCGCGCCACGTGCGCGACTTCCGCCGCGGCTACGAAGTCGCGGGGATCGACCTCGACACCGAGGTCGCGGAGCCTGCGACCGGTGGACCCGCGATCAGCTGAGCTCGACGGCGATGGCCGTCGCTTCGCCGCCGCCGATGCACAGCGCGGCAAGCCCGCGCTTCTTCCCGCGCTGCCTGAGCGCGTGGATGAGCGTGGTCAGGATCCGCGCGCCGGTCGCGCCGATCGGATGACCGAGCGCGCAGGCGCCGCCGTGCACGTTGACCTTCTCGTGCGGGATGCCGATGTCCTTCATGGCCGCCATCGTGACCACCGCGAAGGCCTCGTTGACCTCGTAGAGATCGACGTCCGCCGCGCTCCAGCCGGCGCGCTGCAGCGCCGCGCGGATCGCGCCCACGGGCGCGAGGGTGAACCACTCCGGTTCCTGCGCATGGCTCGCGTGCGCGATGATGCGCGCGACGGGTCGCAGGCCGGCCTTCGCGGCGGCGGATTCGCGGGCGAGGAGGAGAGCCGCGGCGCCGTCCGAGATCGACGAGGAACTCGCCGCGGTCACCGTGCCGTCCTTGCCGAAGGCGGGCTTCAGCGTCGGGATTTTTTCCACGGAGACGGTGAACGGCGTTTCGTCGCGTTCGATGCGGCGTTCGCCCTTGCGGTCTTTCACGGTCACGGCCGCGATCTCGTCCGCGAACGCCCCCGACTCGACGGCGGCCACGGCGCGCCGCACGGACTCGGCCGCGAACGCGTCCTGTTCCGCGCGCGTGAATCCGTAGCGCGCGGCCGTCGCATCGGCGAAGCAGCCCATGAGCTTGCCGTCCCAGGGACTCTGCAGGCCGTCGTAGAACATGTGGTCGAGGATCTCCCCATGTCCCATCCGATAACCGGCGCGCGCCTTCGGCAGCAGGTAGGGCGCGTTGGTCATCGATTCGAGGCCGCCTGCGATGACGAAATCGGCGCTGCCGGCGGCGATCTGGTCGGCGCCGTACATGACGGCCCGCATGCCGGAGCCGCACATCTTGTTGACGGTGGTCGCCGGCACCGAACGCGGCACGCCGGCCGCAAGTGCGGCCTGCCGCGCGGGTGCCTGGCCCTGGCCTGCCGGCAGGACGCAGCCCATGACGACCTCGTTGATCCGCGCGGGATCGACGCCCGCGCTCTCGACCGCCCCGGCGATGGCCGCCGCGCCGAGGGCATGGCCGGGAACGCTCGCGAACATGCCCAGCATCGCCCCGATGGGCGTGCGCCGGGCGCTCAGGATGACGACGGGATCTCGGGCCATGGCGGATGTCCTGCGCTGCTATCTGGGGGCTATTTTGCCGTGCACAACGCCTGCTGTCGCCAGCCTGAAACGAGCGGCTCCAGGCGCTGGCGCAGCTCCGCGAACCGCAGGGGCTTGTGCAGCACCGTGACACCGGGCGGCAGGCCGCCACGCTCGGCGATCGTGTGCTCGGTCAGCGCCGTCACGACGATGATGTCGAGTTCGCTGATCGCCCCCGAAGCCTTGAGCGCCCGCAGCATCTCGAAGCCGTCGATGCCGGGCATGCGCAAGTCGGTGATCAGCAGGTCCGGGCGCGACGCACCGATCTGCAGCAGGGCCTCGAAACCGCTTGGCACGCTGGCGAGGTCGATGGGCAGGTTCCAGGAGCGCAGATGCAGCTCGAACAGCTGACGGAAGTCCGGCTCGTCCTCGACGATCAGCACCCGGAATTGCCCGCCGGCCGGGCGCCGCGCTGCTGCGCCGGACCGCCGCTTGAGGAGTTCGTCGATGGAGTCGGTCAGGATGCGCCGGTGTCCGCCGGGCGTCTTCCAGGCGCGCAGCAGCCCGGCCTCCGACCAGAGCTGCACCGTCCGGAGCGACACGCCCAGGCGGTCGGCCGCTTCCCGTGTCGAGCAGACGTCCTCCCCGGTTTCCACGCCGCTCCACTCCCGAAGGCGTTCCTGACCTGCAGCATGACAGCATCGCCGGCCCGGGAATGCAACGCTAAACTGTCGGGACGACCTGCGGGAGAGTCCCGATGAGCAGCCCGGCCGAGCGGATCGACAAGGCGGCAGCCGCCGAGCGCAACCCGCTGCGCTTCGTCAGCGCGGCCTCGCTGTTCGACGGCCACGACGCGGCCATCAACATCATCCGCCGCATCCTGCAGGCGCACGGGGCCGAAGTCGTCCACCTCGGCCACAACCGCAGCGTCGCCGACATCGTCCGCGCGGCCATCCAGGAGGATGCGGACGGCATCGCGGTCAGCAGCTACCAGGGCGGTCACAACGAGTACTTCCGGTACATGGTGGACATGCTGAACGCCGAGGGCGCCGCGCACATCCGCGTGGTCGTGGGCGGAGGCGGGACGATCGCGCCGCACGAGGTCGAGGAACTCGAGGCCTACGGGATCGAGAAGATCTACACGCCGGACGACGGCCTGAAGCTCGGCCTGGACGGCATGATCGAGGACGTGTTCAGGCGAGTGCGCGCCTCGCCCCGGCCCGGGTTCGAGGGCAGCCAGCTGTCCGCCGACGACCCCGCGGGCCTCGCGCGCGCGATCACGCTGCTCGAACAGGGCGACGAGCCCGCCGTCGCGCGGCTGCGCGCCCTCGCGGCGCGTTCGCTGAACAGGCCGCCCGTGCTCGGCATCACCGGCACCGGCGGGGCCGGCAAGTCCTCGCTGACCGACGAGATCCTGGGCCGCATCGTCCGTTTCTTTCCCGATCGCCGCGTCGCCGTCGTCGCGATGGACCCGACCCGCAGGCGCTCTGGCGGGGCGCTGCTCGGCGACCGCATCCGCATGAACGCGCTGGAGAACCGGCAGCTCTTCATGCGCTCGCTGGCGACGCGTCGGCAGCACCTGGCGACGTCCGCGGTGCTCGCCGACACGGTGCAGCTGCTGAAGGCGGCGGGGTTCGACCTCGTCGTCGTCGAGACCGCGGGCATCGGTCAGAGCGACACCGAGATCGTCGACCTCGTCGACCTGTCGATGTACGTCATGACGGCCGACTACGGCGCCGCCAGCCAGCTCGAGAAGATCGACATGCTGGACTTCGCCGATTTCATCGTGCTCAACAAGTTCGAGAAGCGCGGCGCCGAGGACGCGCTGCGCGACGTGCGCAAGCAGGTGGCGCGCAACCGCAAGCTGTTCGGCACGCCCCCGGAACAGCTCCCGGTCTTCCCGACCATCGCCAGCCAGTTCAACGACGCAGGCGTCAACGCGCTGTTCGCGGCATTGTGCGCGAAGCTGCACGGGCAGGTCGGGCGCCTGCGGCCCTGGCAGCCCGAGGGCCTCGCGCCGGTCGGCCTGCCGAGGCGCCAGGCGATCATTCCGGGCCCGCGCGTGCGCTACCTCGCGGAGATCGCGGCCGGCGGGCGCGCCGCGCAGCAGGCCGCGTACGCGAAGGCCGCCGCCGCGGGGCGCGCGCATGGCCTGTATCGCGCGCTGGCCGCGCTCGACGACGGGACGCTGCCGGCGCCGCTCGAGCGCATTCCGGAGGACGCGGCGGGAGCCGGCGACCCGTCCGCCCATAAGCTGCGCCGCGCGTACAACGCGGCGCTGGACGAAGTCGGGCCCGACGGGCTCGCGCTGCTGCGCGAATGGCCGGCACGCCGCTCGGCGGCGGCGGCCGAGGAGTTCAGCTACCGGGTCCGCGACCGCGAGGTGCGCGGCCCGAACTACACCGAGTCGCTCTCGCACCTGCGCCTGCCAAAGATCGCGACGCCGCGCCACGACGACTGGGGCGCGCAGCTGGCTTTCCTGCTGACCGAGAACCTGCCGGGCGCCTACCCGTACACGGGCGGGATCTATCCCTACCGGCGCGAGGACGAGGACCCGACGCGCATGTTCGCCGGCGAAGGCATGCCGGAGCGGACCAACCGCCGTTTCCATTACCTGGCGCGCGGGCACCAGGCGACGCGGCTCTCGACGGCCTTCGACTCGACAACGCTGTACGGAGAGGACCCGGACGAGCGGCCCGACATCTACGGCCGCATCGGCAACTCGGGCGTCTCGATCGCGACGCTCGACGACATGAAGCGCCTCTACTCGGGGTTCGACCTGTGCGCACCGTCGACTTCGGTGTCGATGACGATCAACGGGCCCGCGCCGATGATCCTCGCGATGTTCATGAACACCGCCGTGGACCAGCAGGTCGAGCGGTGGCTGCGCGCGAACGGGCGCTGGGAGGAAGCGGAGGCGAAGATCGCGAGGCTGTTCGAGGGCCGCGAACGGCCGCGCTACCGCGGCGAGCTGCCCGCCGGCCACGACGGCTCCGGCCTCGGGCTTCTCGGCGTCAGCGGCGATGCGGTGGTGGACGCAGAGACTTATGCGCGGATACGCGCCGACGCGCTCGCGCGCGTGCGCGGCACCGTGCAGGCGGACATCCTCAAGGAAGACCAGGCGCAGAACACCTGCATCTTCTCGACCGAGTTCGCGCTGCGGATGATGGGCGACGTCCAGCAGTTCTTCACCGCGAACGGGGTGCGGAACTTCTACTCGGTGTCGATCTCCGGCTATCACATCGCCGAGGCCGGGGCGAACCCCGTTTCGCAGCTCGCCTTCACGCTCGCCAACGGTTTCACGATCGTCGAGTACTACCTGTCGCGCGGGATGAGGGTCGACGATTTCGCGCCGAACCTGTCGTTCTTCTTCTCCAACGGCATGGACCCGGAATACGCGGTGATCGGCCGGGTGGCGCGACGCATCTGGGCGCGCGCCATGCGCGACCGCTACGGCGCCTCGCCGCGCAGCCAGATGCTCAAGTACCACGTGCAGACCTCGGGGCGCTCCCTGCACGCGCGCGAGATCCAGTTCAACGATATCCGCACGACGCTGCAGGCGATGTACGCCCTGTTCGACAGCTGCAACAGCCTGCACACCAACGCCTACGACGAGGCGATCACGACGCCGACCGAGGAGAGCGTGCGGCGCGCAGTCGCAATCCAGCTAATCATCGCGCGCGAACTCGGGCTCAACCAGAACCAGAACCCCTGGCAGGGCTCGTTCGTGATCGAGCGGCTGACCGAGCTGGTCGAGGAGGCTGTGTACGCGGAGTTCGACAGCATTTCGGAGCGCGGCGGGGTGCTGGGCGCGATGGAGACGATGTACCAGCGCGGCAAGATCCAGGAAGAGTCGCTCTATTACGAGCACAGGAAGCACGACGGCAGCCTGCCGATCGTCGGCGTCAACACGTTTCTTCCCGAGCACGGTGCCGGCGACGACATCCGCGAGGCCGAGCTCATCCGCTCCACGGAGGAGGAGAAGGCGGCCCAGGTCGCCGCCGTGCGCGAATACAACGAGGCGCACGCGGACCGTCAGGGACAGGCGCTGATGGCGTTGCAGTCGGCGGCCGCCGCCGGCGGAAACGTCTTCGCCGAGCTGATGGAAACCGTGAAGTCCGCCTCGCTAGGCCGGATCTCGCGCGCGCTCTACGCGGTCGGCGGGCAGTACCGGCGCAACATGTGATCGTGAAGGGGTGCGTCCCCTTCAGAGCAGAGGCTCGCCGGTCGCCTGCGCGATGCGCAGACGGGCCGCGTCGCGCATTTCCGACGCGGCGTCGCCGGCGCCCTTGCGGGCCGGCAGCGGTTCGAGCACGTCGATGGTGATGGCCGACCATTGCGGCCACCGGCGCGTCCCGCCCAGCACCTGACGCGTGCCGCGGATCGCGACCGGCGCGACCGGCAGTCCGGTGCGCGAGGCGAGCGCAAACGCCCCGCCGTGAAATCGCCCGATTCCCTCGTCCGGGCTGAAGGTGCCCTCCGGGAAGAAGGCCGCGGCCTCGCCCCGCTCGAGCGCACGCAGGATGCGCCGCGCGTCGCCGGCGCCCTCGTGCCGGTTGTTCCGTTCCACGAAATGGTGGCCGAGTCGCTTCAGCAGGAAGCCGAGCAGGGGCGCTCGCGAGGCTTCTTTCTTGATCACGAACCCGAAGCGCGGCGGCAGGTGGGCGAACAGCAGCGGCCCGTCGAGGTAGCTCGCGTGGTTGGCGACGATGACGCAGCCCGCGGCGGGCAGGCGGTCCAGGCCCGTGCGGCGGACCGGCAGCCCGCACAGCAGGAACCAGACCCGGCACAGGGCGCCGGCGGCCGCGCGCCGCGCCCTGAGCGCGGGCAGCAGCAGGATCGCGAGGCCGGCGACCAGCAGCGCCGGGACGGCGAGCAGGAATAACCAGAGGCCCCAGACGAGTCGCAGCAGGTTCCGGATCATGGGTTTCGCCGCCGTGCAGCCGTCGGGTACTGTGAACTGGTTCCGGTTATGTTAACGGTCATGGGGGTCTGTGAGGCGGGTCACGCTGACCGCGGCAGTGCCAAACCATACTGCGCCTGCATTCTGTCGCACACAGCACCGCGCGCGATCATGCGCCGGAGTCCGCGGCCGGAGGCAGGACGGGCCCATGAGCGCAGCCATGAAATCGTCGACATCGGTGCGTGCAGCCACCCTCGCGACCGCCAGCGGGTCGGACGAGGCGGCCGAGCCGATGATCGTCCGTTTTCTCGACGCCGTGTGGATGGAGCGCGGGCTGTCGCCGAACACGCTGGCCGCCTACCGCGCGGATCTCACCGCGCTGGCGCGCTGGCTCCGGCAGCAGAGCACCGCGCTCGAGCGCACCTCGCGCACCGACCTCCTGGCGTTCATCGCCTGGCGCGTCGAGACGGGCGCACGCCCGCGGTCGACCGCGCGCCAGCTCTCGAGCTTCAGGCGCTTCTTCAGGTACCTGGTGCGCGAGGGCGCCATCAAGGAAGACCCGACGGCGCAGATCGCGATGCCGAAGATCGGTCGCAGCCTGCCCCGGTCCCTGACCGAGGCGCAGGTCGAGTCGCTGCTCGCCGCGCCGCAGACCTCCGACCCGCTCGGCCACCGGGACCGAACGATGCTCGAGGTCCTGTACGCGACGGGACTGCGCGTGTCCGAGCTGGTGAGCCTGCGGCACAGCCAGGTCAACCTGAACCAGGGCGTTCTGCGCATCGTCGGCAAGGGCAACCGCGAGCGGCTCATCCCGCTCGGCGAGGAGGCCGTGCGCTGGCTCAATGAGTTCGTGCGCGGCGCGCGCAGCGAGATCCTGCTCGACCGGCAGACCGATCACCTGTTCCCGACCCGCCGCGGCGACCGCATGACGCGCCAGGCGTTCTGGCATATCATCAAGCGCTACGCCCGCAAGGGCGGCATCGACAAGGACCTGTCCCCGCACACGCTGCGCCATGCCTTCGCCACGCACCTGCTGAACCACGGTGCGGACCTGCGCGTCGTCCAGATGCTGCTCGGCCACAGCGACCTCTCGACCACCCAGATCTACACGCACGTGGCGCGGGAGCGCATGAAGGAACTGCACGCGCAGCACCACCCGCGCGGCTGATAGACTTACCCGGGTGCAGTCCATCCACCGAATGCTGGTCCCGGTAGCCGCCGCACTGGCGATCGCCGGCGCGGCCGGAGCGGCGCCGCAGGCCGCCCCGACTGCGGCGAAGCCCGACGTCCGCGCCGAGATCGCCAAGCGCCTCGAAATCGAGGTCGAGGACGTCCGCCCGTCGCCAGTCCCCGGGTTGTACGAGGTCAGTTCCGGCGCCGAGGTCGGCTACGTGTCGGCGGACGGCCGTTTCTACATCGACGGCGACGTCTTCGACATGGGGTCGAAGCAGAATCTCACGGAGGACCGGCGCAAGCAGGGCCGGCTCGCCCTGATGGCCGGGATCGACGACGCGGATACCATCATCTTCGCGCCGAAGACTCCCGCCCGCCACACGGTCACGGTCTTCACCGACACGGAGTGCGTCTACTGCCGGCGGATGCACGGCGAGATGGCCGAACTCAACCGGCTCGGCATCCGCGTCCGCTACCTGATGTACCCGCGCGGCGGACCGGGGTCGGACGCCTGGCGCAAGGCGGAAGCGGTCTGGTGCAGCGACGATCGCCGCGACGCCCTGACCCGGGCCAAGCGCGGCGAGAAGATCAGCGCGCAGTCCTGCGAGACGCCGATCGCGGCGCAATACGAGCTGGGACGGCAGATGGGCATTACCGGCACGCCGGGCATCATCACCGACCGCGGCGAGTTCCTCGCCGGCTATGCGACGGCCGCCTACCTCGGCGCCTACCTCGAGGACCCGGCCTCGGCGTCTGCGAAGTAGCGCTCAGCGTTCCAGCAGCGGGAGCTTGTCGGCCACGTCCTTCCAGGCATCCGCGTCCGCGGGCGCGTCCTTGCGCTGCGCGATGACCGGCCATTCCTTCGCGAGCTCGGCGTTGAGCGCCAGGAACTGCTCCTGGCCCGCGGGGATCTCCTCCTCGGAGACGATCGCGTCCACCGGGCACTCGGGCTCGCACAGCGTGCAGTCGATGCACTCTTCCGGGTCGATGACCAGGAAATTCGGGCCTTCGTGGAAGCAGTCGACCGGGCAGACCTCGACGCAGTCCGTGTACTTGCACTTGATGCACGCTTCCGTGACGACGAAGGTCATGCGGGTTTTCCGGCTCCAGTCCCTGCGGTTCGCAGCGGCGCATTGTGCCACAGCGTCGCCGGCGGTCCCTCAGGGGATCGTGTGGAAATGCAGCGGCTCGCGCGCGACGGCGCGGTCGGCGAGGTAGCGCCGCAGGGCGAACTCGACGCTCGCGAAGGCGATCTCCGGCCAGGGAATCTCGTCCGCTTCGCAGAGCACCGTCTCGAGGCTCTCCTCACCGACGCCGAACGCGGGATCGGCGAGCCGCGCCCGGAACAGCACGTGGACCTGCTCGGCATGCAGCACGTGCACGATGGCGAGCGGGCTGCCGACATGGACGCGGGCGAGCGCTTCCTCGTGACACTCGCGCGCTGCCGCCTGCTGCAGCGTCTCGCCGACCTCCATGAACCCGGCGGGCACCGTCCAGTAGCCGCGCCGCGGTTCGATGGCGCGGCGGCAGATCAGGATCCTGCCCTCGTGCTCGGGGACGCAGCCGGCGATCAGTTTCGGGTTCCGGTAGTGGATCGCCCCGCAGGCGGTGCAGACGGATCGCGGCAGGTGGTCGCCTTCGGGGACGCGCCGCGTCACCGGCGCCGCGCAGGCGGGACAGAACTTCATCGGCGGAATTGTCGTCGCCCGCGCGGACCCTGCCAAGGGCGCGGCCCGCGCGGCCGTGACGGGCCCGCCTTATACTCGCGCCTCGCGGCCGGGATGGCGGAACTGGCAGACGCAGTGGACTCAAAATCCACCGGATCGGAAGATTCTTGCGGGTTCGACTCCCGCTCCCGGCACCAGCCGCCCGCGAGCCCGGCGTGCGACCTTTTCCGGGGCTGGGGCATCTAAGCTCCCGATGCCGCGCATTTCCGAGATCAAGCTGCCCGATGCCCTGGTGGCAGCCGCCCGGGCCGGGGACTCCGCGGCGCTCGAGGCCGTGCATGCGGCGACGGCAGGCGCCCTCTATACGCTCCTGCGCAGGCTCGTGCGCAGGCCTGCGATCGCGGAGGAACTGCTCCAGGAGACCTTCGTCGACGTGCTGGAGCACATCGGCGCCTACGAGGGGCGCTGCCCGCTCCCGGCCTGGATCCGCGCGCTGGCGGTGAACCGCGCCCTGATGTACCTGCGCTCCCCCTGGCACCGCGGGCTCGAATGGCTCGACAAGGACCCGGGCGGCCCGGACCGGCTGCCGGCCGCGGTGTTCGAATCCCATGCTCCGCTGGACGCCGGCCTGGAACGGGCCCTGATGACGCTGCCGGCGCTGTCCCGCGCCGTCGTGTGGCTGCATGACGTCGAGGGATTCACGCATGCCGAGATCGGCATCGCGCTCGGGCGCACGCCCAGTTTCTCGAAGTCCCAGCTGGCGCGCGCGCACCGCAGGTTGCGCGAACTCCTGGCGGGGGATGCGCCTCTTGCGGAGGTCACCCCGTGAACGCGGACCTGAACGACTGGGGCGGCCGTCTTGGCGCCCTCGCGGATTTCGAGCCGCCGGCGGAAAACTGGCAGGCCGTGCTGGCGGCTCGTGCGGCGCGCGAGTCGCAGTCGGTGCGGCGCTGGCCGGTGGTCCTGGCCGCGGCGACGCTGGCCGTGACGGTGGCGCTGGCCGCGTGGCTGCAGTCGGCGCAGCGCGAGCTGGCCGCCGGCACGGCGCGGCCGGCCACCGCGCTTGCCGTGGCCGCCGGCGCCCGGGCCGAAAGCGAGCGGCTGGAGCGGCTGCTCGCCCGGCTCCCGGAACGCCGGGCGATGCGCGGCAGCACGGCTTTCACGGTCGCGGAACTCGAAGACCGGCTCGCGTTGCTCGACGACCGGCTGAGTCGAGTGTCGCTGGAACCGAACGCGCCCGAAAGGGCGGAGCGGCTCTGGCGGGAGCGCGTCGACGTCCTGCACTCGCTGGTCCAGGTCCGCTATGCGGATGCGGTCGGCATCTACTGATTCGACGGAGGTCGCGATGAAGCAGGTATTGGCCGCGCTGTTCGCCGCAGTCGTCCTGGCCGGGATGGCGACGCCGTCCCGCGCGCAGAACGACGAGGCCTCGCTCGACGAGCGACTGGCCGATGCGCAGAGGCGTCTGGAGGATGCCGCGCGCGAGGTCGCGGAACTCTCCGGGGAAGCGGCGGGGGCGGGCGGCATGCAGCACTTCGACCGCTTTCTCGTGAATCCGCGGCGCGCCATGCTGGGCGTCAATCTCGGCGCCGCCGAGCCGAACGGCGGCGGCGTGCGCATCGAGGGCGTGAGCCCGGGCGGCCCGGCCGCCGCGGCCGGCGTGAAGGCAGGCGACGTGATCGTCGCGATCCAGGCAAAACCGGTCGCGACGGGCCGCGAGCTGGTGCGGGCGATGGAATCGATCGAGCCCGGCGAGAAAGTCGCGCTTCGCCTGCGCCGCGACGGCAAGCCGGTCGACGTCTCGGTGGAGGCGAGGCCCCTCGACCGCGGGCTCTTCGTCGCCGCGCCGGGCGTGCCCATGGCGGCACTCGAGGCGCTGCCGTTCGAGTTTGGCGGGCATTGGCTGCTGGCGGGCTGGGGCGACGCCGAGTTCGTCACGCTGACCCCGGGCCTCGGGCGTTACTTCGGGGCGGAGAAGGGCGTACTTGTCGCAAGGGCGCCCAGTGACGCCGCGCTGGGCCTGCAGGACGGCGACGTGATCCTCTCGATCGGCGGTCGCGAGCCCCAGACGGGCAGTCACGCGATGCGCATCCTGCGCTCCTACCAGGCCGGTGAATCGGTGGAACTCCGCATTCTGCGCGACCGTCGCGCGCAGACGTTGTCCGCGCGGATCCCGGATGCCGCCGCAGGCGACGTGCTGAAAGGGCGGCCGCTGCCGCGAGCGCCCCGTCCGCCCGCGCCGCCTGCGCCGCCGGTGCCGCCGTCGGCGGCCGGGCAAGCAGGAGCAGCCTGAACGGCGTGTGTGCCACGCTGTGCTAGTCTGCGCGGCCCATGCGCCGCGCGGACTTTTCCTATCCACTCCCGGCTGAGCTGATCGCGGAACGGCCGCTGCCTTCGCGCGGCGCCAGCCGGCTGCTGTCGCTCGACGGTGCAAGCGGCGCGATCCGCGACCTGCAGTTCGCGGACCTCGCCACGCTGCTGCAGGCCGGTGACCTCCTGGTGCTCAACGACACGCGCGTGCTCCCGGCGCGCCTCAAGGGGCGCAAGCCCACGGGCGGCGCCTGCGAGCTGCTGCTCGAGCGCGTCCTCGGCGAACGGCGGTTTCTCGCCCAGGCGCGCGCCAGCAAGGGCGTAAGTCCGGGCACCCGGATCGAGCTGCCGGCAGGTGCGGTCGCGCAGGCCGTGGACCGGCGCGACGACCTGCTCGAGTTCGAGCTCGACCGCGACGTGCTGCCTTATTTCGAGGCGGAGGGCAGCGTGCCGCTGCCCCCGTACGTGGCACGCGAGGCCGAGCCTGCGGATCGCGAGCGCTACCAGACCGTCTACGCAGCGGTGCCCGGTGCGGTTGCCGCACCGACCGCGGGCCTGCACTTCGACGTGCCGATGCTCGAGCGCCTGACACGGCAAGGCGTCGCGATCACGAAGTTGACGCTGCACGTCGGCGCCGGAACCTTCATGCCGATACGCGCCGACGAAGTCGGCCGTCACCGCATGCATGCAGAGCGCATCCGGGTGCCGGAGGACACGGTGGCGGCGGTCGGCGAGGCGCGCCGCCGCGGCGCGCGCGTCGTCGCGGTGGGAACGACGGTGGTGCGCGCACTCGAGGCCGCGGCCGCGGGCGGCCGGCTCCAGCCGCGCGACGGCGAAACGGACATGTTCATCCTCCCCGGGCACCGGTTCCAGGTCGTGGATGCCCTGCTGACCAATTTCCATCTGCCCGAATCGACGCTGCTGGTGCTGGTCTCGGCCTTCGCCGGGCGCGAACGCGTGCTGGCCGCGTACCGTCACGCGATCGCGGAGCGCTACCGCTTCTTCAGCTACGGGGACGCGATGTTCGTCACGCCGGACCCGGCGGCGCTCGGGCCGCGAGGCGCCCCGTGAAATTCGAGCTGCTGGCGACCGACGGCGGCGCGCGGCGCGGGCGCATGCGATTCGCGCGCGGCGACGTCGAAACGCCGGCGTTCATGCCGGTCGGCACCTACGGCACCGTCAAGGGCGTGACGCCCGACGAGCTGCGGGGCTGCGGCGCGGAGATGATCCTCGCCAACACCTTCCACCTGATGCTGCGCCCGGGCACGGAGATCGTGCGCGCGCACGGCGGCCTGCACGGGCTGATGGGCTGGCAGCGGCCGATCCTGACCGATTCCGGCGGTTACCAGGTATTCAGCCTTGCGGCGATGCGCAAGCTCTCCGAGGAGGGCGTGCGCTTCCGCTCTCCCGTGGACGGCGCGGAGGTATTCCTGGACCCGGAACGCGCGATGGCGGTGCAGCGTGCGCTGGGCTCCGACGTCGCCATGGTCTTCGACGAGTGCACGCCGTACCCGGCCACCGAGCAGGCCGCGCGCGATTCGATGGAATTGTCGCTGCGCTGGTCGGAACGCAGCCGGCGCGCATACGACGCGCTGCCGGGCGAGGGCGTGCTGTTCGGCATCGTACAGGGCGGCATGTACGAGTCGCTCCGTCTCGCCTCGCTCGAGGGGCTGGAGCGGCAGTCCTACGCAGGCCTCGCGATCGGCGGCCTGTCCGTCGGCGAGCCGCCGGAAGAGCGCGCACGCGTGCTCGGCGGGCTCCTGCCTGCCATGCCGGCGGGCAAGCCCCGCTACCTCATGGGCGTCGGTCGACCCGAGGACCTGGTCGAGGCGGTGGCCGCGGGCGTCGATCTCTTCGACTGCGTCATGCCGACGCGACACGCCCGAAACGGCCACCTGTTCGTGCGCGGCGGCGTGCTCAACATCCGCAATGCGCGCCACGCGGCGGACACCGGCCCCGTGGAACCGGGTTGCGGCTGTTACACGTGCCGCAACTTCTCACGCGCCTACCTGCGGCACCTCGATCGCTGCGGAGAGATGCTGGGGCCGCGGCTCGCGACCCTGCACAACCTGCACCACTACCTCGACCTCATGGCGCGCATGCGGGGGGCGATCGCGGCGGGGCGGTTCGCGCAGTTCCGTGCCGAGTTCAACGCCGCTCGCTCAACCGGGCTCGTTGAGTAGCAGCTGGGTGATGGTCGCCATGTCCTCGATGGACGCGTCGGCGAAAGTGGCGCGCAGTCTCCCGGCCTTGTCCACCGCGAAGACCTGGGTCGAGTGCATGACGTTGTAGCCGCCGTCCTTCGCAGCCGGTTCCCGGAAGAAGACCGCGGCGAACTGCGCGGCGATCTTCGCCGTCGTCCTGGGGTCGCCGGTGAAGCCGATGAAATCGGCCGACAGCGGCGCCAGGTAGGATTTCAGCCGCTCGGGCGTGTCGCGGTCACCGTCGACGCTGATGAGCACGACGCGGGCTTTCTTCAGCGCGCCGTCGCGCGCGGCATGCAGCGACTTGAGCCGCGCGAGCGTCGTCGGGCAGATGCTGGGGCAGTGCGTGAACCCGAAGAACACGAGCACCGGCTCGCCGCGCAGGCTCGAGAAGGCGCGCGCCCTGCCGTCCTGGTCGGTCAGCGTGAAGTCATCGAGCGGCGCGGGTTCGGTGTTCACGTAGATGCGGTCGAGGCGGGGCAGGGTGGCCGTCCCGGCTGCCCAGCACGCCAGCGCGGGCGCGAGGCACGCCGCGAACGCCGCGACGCGGCTAGTTCGCATAGAGACGCGTCAGCGGGACGGTCGTGAAGCTGGTCGTACCGGGCCGCTTCCAGAACAGCCGCGCGACGGCCGAGCCCGAGTTGTCGTAGAACTCCATCGTGATGCTGTAGCGCTGGCTCTTCGTGAGCGTGATCGGCGCAGAGTCGTTCTCCATCGTCGCGTGCGCCGTCCAGTTGTCGATCACGAGGTTGCCGTTGATCCACAGGCGCACGCCGTCATTCGACCGCGTGCGGAACTGGAAGCTGCCGCTGGCGGTTGCCTCGACCTGGCCGGTCCAGCGCGCCGAGAACTGGTTGGCATTGACGCCCGGCCCGGGCGACGAGCTCCAGCTGAAGGCGACCTGCTCGGTGCGTTCCAGGACCGGGCTGCCTGCCAGGGTCGTGTTGTTGTAGTAGCGGCCGAGCAGGCCGGTTCCCGTGTTCGGCGATCCGCCCGTCGTGCCGCCGGTCGGCGCGGAGGATTCCTGCCCGCCGATCTGTCCGACGTAGGCGACGAGATCGGCGAGTTCCGCGTCGGACACGCTGAGCCCGGCATGCGCACGGATCGCGTCGCCGAGCGTCGCGGCCTGGCCGCGGTGCAGGTACGGCCCGGTCGCCCAGACGTCGCGCAGGGTCGGCACGTCGATGCCGGTGAGCGGCCCGCCGAGCCGGTTGCCGCTGTCCGCGGTGAGCGTGCCCACGTCCACGGGGTTGCTGGCGGCGCTGATCGTGAACGCCGTGCCGCCATGGCAGCTGCCGCAATTCTTGGCGACGAACACGTTGCGCCCCGAGACGGCCGCCGCCGTCAGCGCGCCGCCCGAGGACCTGAGCGGGCTCGAGGGGTAGGTGGTGAGCGACTTGACGTAGGCGGCGAGGGCGTCGAGGTCGGCGGACAGCCCGGCCTTCGGGTCGCCCAGCGGCTGGCTGCGCGTGCCTGCGTTGAAGTCGGTGTTGGTCATGAGCCCGGTGCCACCGGCAAGGTTCCGGATCTGGCCCTCGAAGTCCTGGATCTCGTCGAAGTTGTTGCTCCAGTGCAGAGCGCCGTGTGCGCCCGCGCGCCCGCGCAGGTTCACGGTGTTGCGCAGGCCTTCGCCGAACCCGGTCAGGTCCCAGGTGCGGCCGTCGTGGCCGCCGTCATTGTGGCAGGACGCGCAGCTCATGTAGCCGTCGCGCGCGAGGCGCGTGTCCTGCGCGTCGTAGAAGAGCCTCTTGCCCTGCAGCACCTCGGCGCTCAGCTTCTCGGCGCTGTGGGATGCCTTGGTCGCGATCCGCGGCACGTTGGCGATTCCGGTCTCGAGCAGCTCGGAGATGTCGTAGACGCCGAGCGTGCGGTCCATGAAGTTGTTGACATAGAGGCGCTTGCCGTCGGCCGAGAGCGCGAGGCCTTGCGGCGCGCGGCCCACCGCGAACTTGAACAGTTCGAAGCCGCGGTGCGCATCGACGACCGCCACCTGCCTGCTGGTCTCGAGGGCGACGAAGGCGTAGACGCCGAGCCGGTCGAAAGCGATGGCGCTGGCGAGGCTCGCGTTGTCGTGGTCGACGCGCCGGGCATGGTCCTCCGAGCCGGCCGCCAGGTCGATGCGCGAGCTGATCGCGCGCACCGTATTCTGGAAGTTGAGCGGCTGCCCGTCGCGCCTGAGCCCGCGCTTTACGTTGTCCTGCTTCGAGGGCACCCAGGCCGAACGTCCGTCGGGCGAGATGGTGACCGCCCCGAGGTAATTCGGGATGCCGCGGCCCTGGTTCTCGAAATCCGGCTTGTCGCCGTGCCGCAGCACGATGGTCGAAAGCACGCTCATCGCCGGCGCGTTCACGACCACGACCTCGCCGCCGACCGGCTGGCCGGCCACGGCGGTCTGGACCACGGCCGTGCTCTCGCCCGGCAGCGGCGGCGTGATGAACCGCGACGCATAGATGCGCGTGCCGTCGCCGCTGATCGAGAGGTGACGCACGTTCGGCCCCACGTCCACCGAGCCGAGCACCGCACCGGTCGCGGCATCCAGCTTGAGCACGCGGCCGAGCGCCTCCAGTGCGACGTACATCGCGTCGCCGGTCGGGTCGGCGACGATGCCGAACGGCTGCGAGGCGAAGGGCAGCGCGATCGTGCGCGTGACGGCGAGGCTGGCCGAATCGACGACGCTGATCGAACTGCTCGACTTGTTCGTGACCCAGACCTCGCCGTCGGCGCGGACCGCGACCGCGCGCGGCGCCGTGCCGACGACGATCGTCGCCAGCTTGGCATTGGTGCCCGCATTGAAGGCGCTGACGGAGTTGTGGTCCTGGTTGACGACCCAGACGCGGTCGATGCTGGTCGGCCTGTCGTCGAAAGCGACATTCGTCGATATCGCCGGCGCACGGGCGGTCAGCGGGTAGTGGACAAGCTGCACGAACGTCGTCGATTGCAGGGTGCCGGCCCCGTCGCGGGCCGTGAGCATCACGTAGTAGATGCCGGCCTGGGCAAAGGTGTGCTGGACGGTGGGCGACGTCGAGAATGCCGTCACCGGCGTGCCGTCGTCGAAATCCCACTGGTACTGCATGCCGGCGCCGCCCGTGACGCTGGCGGTGAAGGTCACGGCCGTGCCCGCCGTCGCGGGCGGCGGCGGCGGCGGCGGGTTGAGCACGAACGGCTGGCCCTGGTCGATCGTCCAGGTGAAGTTCTCGCTGTCGGAGTTGACGCCGTCGGTCGCCGAGACGACCACGTTGAACGTCCCGGAAGCCGACGGCGTGCCCGTGATCAGGCCGGTCGTGGCGTTCACGAACACGCCGGGCGGCAGGCCGCTCGCCGCGTAGCTCAGCAGGTCGCCGTTCGGGTCGGTGGCCGAGAGCTGCAGCGACACCGGCGCGCCGGCCTGGCCGGATTGCGGGCCTGGATTGGCGAGTTCGGGCGTGATCGCGGGATTGATGACCGGCGCGACGGGCACGCGCACGATCTTCGCGATCGAGGGCGTGCCCGCCGAGTTGAGCGCGAACAGCAGGTAGAACCCGGGCGGCGCGTCGGTCGCGCGCGTGGGCGCCTGGGCGACGAGCCGGTCGCCGTTCTGCTGGAACGTCAGCTCGACGAACCGCTGCTCGAAGTTGAAGCTGTGCGAGGACGATGACGTCTTGATCAGGGTCACGCGGCTGATCGCGCCGGTGCCGCCGAGCCGCAGCTCGAACGTCTCGCCGACGTCGATCGTGGTCGGCGCCTCCGCGATCAGCGGCCGCGTCGCCAGGCCGCCGCCGGACGCGTACAGGTAGGGCGGATAGTAGACCTCGACGTTGGTGTTGTTCTCGGGACCGGGCGCGCCGCCCCCGAGCACCAGCACGCTGGCGTCCGGCATCAGCACGGTGTTCGAGTGGTACAGGCGCGCGCGCTGGGCGCTGGCCCCGCGGGTCCACTGACCGGTGGCCGGGTTCCAGATGTCCGCGGTGTAGGCGACGTTCACCATCTCGTTCCACACGTCGCTGCCGCCGGTCGCGAGCACCTTGCCGTCCGCGAGGATGGTCGCGCTGCCGAGGCGGCGGCGGGAGGCGAGCGACTGGGTGCTGGTCACCGACGGCGCGGCGCCGTTGATGTCGATCACGAGCGCCCCGCTCGAATTGCCGCCGAACTGCAGGATGCGGCCCGGCCGGAACATGGCGGCCGTCGAGTCGGACCCCGTCGGGCCGCTGAACTGTCCGGCAGTGGCAATCGAGCCCGTGCCGCTCGTATTGACGTAGTACATCCGGCCGCCGCTGTCGTAGCCGAACACGCGGCCGTCCGGCGCGATGAAGTTGCGCGGATACATGAAGTCGAATCCGCTGGTGTTGGCGCCCGACAGCAGCCGGAACGTTCCGTTCAGGCCGCGGATCTCCGGGCGGTCGGTACCGCCCGAGCCGCCCTGGATGTAGGTCTCGCCGTTCAGGAGCGTGGTCGACGACGAATACCAGCGGGCCCGGTTCATGTTGCCCTGGCGGCTGATCGAATTGTTGCCGTAGTCGATCAGGTTGCTGTTGTTGTTCCCGGTGTTCGTCGTGCCGGTTCCGGTCCAGTTGTCGCCGCCGGCGATGAATACCTGGCTGCCGCCCGGCAGCACCAGCTGCGAGCTGCAGAAGAGGTCCGTTCCGGACGTGTTCGGCAGCGTCAGGTGGCCGCCGTCGAGGCCTCCCGCCGGATCCCAGACGTCATAGATGTCGATACCGGTCTGCTGGCCGCTGGCTCGCGTGCCGTAAGTGAGCACCCGTCCGTCCGGCATCAGCACCGCATGCACGGCGATCAGCGGCCATGGCTTGACCGGAGACCACGCGCCCGCGACGTTGTTGGCGCTGGCCGGCAAGGCGCTCGCGAAGCCGGCGCAGGCGAGCGCGAAGCAGGGCAATGCCCTGGAAGTCCACCGAGCCGCGCCCCTGCGCACGGTCTATCCCCTGGTCGTCGTTGTCGGCCGGCGGCGGGGTCGCACAACCCTGCCGCCACTTGTGAATTGAGAATATACGTCGACGGCGGTACGATTTTGCGTGTTGACATAAGCTGGCCCAGGGGCCGGAAACTGTGATTGTCGTCGCGGATCGCGACTCCAGGCGTGGCCGGGCGGCAGGCCGGCGCCTGCGGGAGTCCCGAAACGCCCCTGTGGCATAATCGCGCGCCCCAACGGGCCGGTCCGGCCGGCCCCCTCAGAGGACTGACATGGATCCATTCATCACGACCGCCTGGGCCCAGGCCGCCCCGGGAACGACGGCCGGCACGCTCGGCACCATCCTGCCGCTCGTGCTCATTTTCGTCGTCTTCTACTTCCTGCTCATCCGGCCGCAGACCAAGCGCGCCAAGGAACACCGCGAGATGGTCGCCAAGCTGGCCACCGGGGACGAGGTCGTGACCAACGGAGGGATCCTGGGCCGCATCACCGAGGTGGGCGAGAGCTTCGTGACGCTGCAGGTTTCGGGCGGGGTCGCGATCCAGGTCCAGAAGTTCCAGATCGCACAGCTGATGCCCAAGGGCACGTTCAAGGGCGCCTGAGCGCCCGCGACCGTCGTCCGTGCAGCGCTATCCCCTCTGGAAGGGCACCCTGGTCGCGGCCGTCATGGCCGCGGCGATCCTGCTCGCGCTTCCGAACTGGTATGGAGAGTCCCCGGCGCTGCAGCTGTCGCGGCACGACCGCGCGGCCGTGGATCCCGCCGCGGCCGAGCGCATCGAGACCGACCTGCGCGCCGCCGGCATCGTGCTCGAGGAGCGCTTCACCGACGGCGACGGCCGCCTGTGGCTGCGCTTCGGCGCCGTGCCTGCGCAGCTCGCCGCCCGCGACCTGATCCAGCGCAATGCCGAGGGCGAATACGCGATCGCGCTGACGTTCGCCTCGCGTGCGCCTGCCTGGCTGGCGGGGCTCGGCTTCGAGCCGATGAGCCTCGGGCTCGATCTGCGCGGGGGTATGCACCTGGTCTACGAAGTGGACGTCGCCGGCGCGGTGAGCCAGCTGCTGCAGCGCATGGAGCGCGACTTCCGCAAGGTGCTGCGCGATGCGCGCATCCAGTATCAGGACGTCGCCGTCGAGGGCAATGGCATCCGGGTGCAGCTGCGCGACCCCGCGCAGGCCGGCGCCGCGCGCGAGGCGCTCACCGACTACGACGCGACGCTGGCGCTGACCGACGGGACGGCGCCCGGCTCGCTGCTGGCGGCGCTTTCGGAGGACCAGGTCCGCCAGCGCCAGGACTTCGCGATCCAGCAGAACATCACGGCGCTTTCCAACCGCGTGGACGCGCTCGGCGTCGCCGAGTCGGTGGTGCAGCGCCAGGGGCTCAACCGGATCGCGGTGCAGCTCCCGGGCGTGCAGGACGCCTCCGAGGTCGTGCGCCTGCTCGGCAAGGTGGCGACCCTCGAGTTCCGGCTGGTCGACACCGTGAACAGCCCCGTCGAGGCGGAACGCACCGGCCGGTCGCCGCTCGGCACGAGGCTCTATCGGCAGCGCGACGGGTCTCCGGTGCTGCTCAAGCGGGACGTCATCGCGACCGGCGAGCAGCTGATTGACGCCTCGTTCGCGGCCACCCAGGGCGAACCGGCGGTGAGCGTCCGGCTGGACAGCCGGGGCGGCGAAGAGATGCTGCGCGCGACGCGCGAGAACCTGAACCGCCCGATGGCGGTCGTGTTCATCGAAAGGGACCGCGAACTGGTCGAGCGCGACGGGCAGCAGGTCGTCGTCGATCGCTCGAAGGAGGAGGTCATCAGCGTCGCCACGATCCGCGGCGTGTTCTCGAACAACTTCCAGATTACCGGGCTCACGGCCGCCGAGGCGACCGAGCTTGCGAAGCTTCTGCGGGCTGGCGCGCTGGCCGCGCCCGTGTACATCGTCGAGCAGCGGGTGATCGGGCCGAGCCTCGGCCAGGACAACATCGACGACGGCACGTTCGCCCTGACCGTCGCCGCGATCGCGATCTTCCTGTTCATGGTCGTGTACTACCGCGTGTTCGGCGTGATCGCCTGCATCGTGCTGGCGTCGAACGTCGTGCTGATCATCGCCGCGCTCGCGCTGTTCGGCGCGGCGCTCACGCTGCCGGGCATCGCGGGCATCGTCCTGACGATCGGCACCGCGGTGGACGCGAACATCCTGATCTACGAGCGGATCCGCGAGGAACTCGAGGTCGGCGCCTCGCCGATGGCGGCGATCAGCGCGGGGTTCGACAAGGCCTTCTCCGCGATCGCCGATTCGAACGTGACGATGTTCCTGGCCGGCGTCGTGCTGTTCATGTTCGGGTCCGGGCCGGTCCGCGGCTTCGCGGTGACGATGTGCATCGGCATCGTCGCGTCCATGTTCACCGCGCTGGTCGGCAGCAAGGCCCTGATCCATCTGGTGTACGGCCGCCGCCGCCGCGTCGAGCGGCTGGCGATCTGAAGCCCGGCCATGATGCAGTTCCTCAAGCAGGTTCCTTCGATCCGGTTCATGCAGCGCCGGCGCCAGTGGTACTGGCTGTCGGCCGCCATGATCGTCGCTTCGATCGCGGTGATCCTGGTCCGCGGCCTGAACCTGACGGTCGACTTCACCGGCGGCGTCGTGCTCGAGGTCAAGTTCGCGCAGGCGATCGACCTCGAGCAGGCGCGGGCAGCGCTGGACGCAGCCGGGTTCGAGGACTACCAGGTCCGCAACTTCGGGACCGCCAGCGAACTGGAGGTGCGCCTGCCGCCCGCCGGCACCGGCGAAGCCGCCGGCATCCAGGCCCGCGTGATGGACGCGATGCGGACGCTCGACGCGGCGGCCGAGCTGCGGCGCACCGAGTCGGTGGGACCGCAGGTCAGCCGGCAGCTGGGGGAGCAGGCGGCGCTGGCCGTGCTGATGACGCTGCTGCTGGTGCTGATCTACATCGCGCTGCGTTTCCGCTGGCGGTTCGGCGTCGGCTCGCTGGTGGCCTCTCTGCACGATCCGATCGTGGCTACCGGCGCGATCGCGCTGCTGCAGATCCCCTTCGACCTCAACGTGGTGGCGGCGCTGCTGACCATCCTCGGCTACTCGGTCAACGACACGGTCGTCATCTTCGACCGCATCCGCGAGCGTTTCCGCTCGATGCGCAAGGCGACGCCCGCCGAGGTGATCGACCGCGCGATCAACGAGACGCTAGGCCGCACGATCATCGTCGCCGGCTGCGCGCTGGCGTCGGTGGTGTTCCTGGCCGTGCTGGGCGGCGAGACGCTGCGCGGCTTCGCGGTAGCGCTCTCGATCGGCATCGTGATCGGCACATACTCGTCGATCTACGTGGCGGGCGCGATCGCGCTCGACCTGGGCGCCTCGGCCCGCGACTTCATGCCGCCGGAGAAGCGCGGCGACGTCGATGACCTGCCCTGACGGCACGGCGCGGGAGGGTCCCAGGTGATCGAGTTCCTCAGCGACCCGGCAGTCTGGATCTCGCTGCTGACCCTGACGTTCCTCGAGATCGTCCTCGGCATCGACAACATCATCTTCCTGTCGATCCTGGTCTCGAAGCTGCCGCCGGAGCTGCAGCACCGCGGCCGCATCATGGGCCTCGCGTTCGCGATGATCACCCGCATCGGCCTGCTGTTCTCGCTGACCTGGCTGATCGGCCTGACCGCGCCGTGGTTCACGGTGTTCGGGGAGGAAATCTCGGGCCGCGACCTGATCCTGTTCGTCGGCGGACTGTTCCTGCTGGCCAAGAGCGTGAGCGAGATCCACGGCGCGCTCGAGGGCATCGAGCAGGCGCAGCGCGAGGTCCGGCTCCGCACGAACGTGCTGGCGGTGGCGGTCCAGATCGGCCTGATCGACATCGTCTTCTCGCTCGACTCGGTGCTGACGGCAGTGGGGCTCGCCGACCACCGGTCGGTGATGGTGACGGCGATCGTCATCGCCGTGCTGGTCATGATGTTCATGGCCCGGCCGATCCACGAGTTCATCGAGCGCCACCCGACGATCAAGATGCTGGCGCTGTCCTTCCTGATCCTGATCGGCGTCGCGCTGATCGGCGAGTCGCTCGAGTTCCACATCCCGAAGGGCTACCTGTACTTCGCGATGGCGTTCTCGGTCGGCGTCGAGATGCTCAACATCCGGCTGCGCCAGCGCGGCGCGACGCCGGTCGACCTGCGCGGCCCGGAACTCCCGGACGAGAAGCCCCGCAAGCGCTGATCACATCGTGCGCGCCTGGCCGGCCGTGCGTTTCTCGCGCGTGCTTCGCCGGCAAGCGCTGCCATGCGCGCGCCGGGCCGGCCGGGGACCCTCGCTCGCTCAGAAGAACGGACATTCGCTCGCTCGGGGACCCGTCCGGCCGGCGCGCGCGTGACGCGTCGCGGCGCATCGCGCGCGTGCGAGCCGTTGCGGGACCCCCGAGTGCGCGAGTGTC
>CAZVIF010000022.1:0-48756 GCA_964626745.1 uncultured Steroidobacteraceae bacterium | reverse complement strand
CATTTCCAACCCCCCCCTTCCCTTTACCCCCTGCAAAAAGGTGAGCGTCCCCTTTCCTCCGACGCACCCCTCTTCTACCGCTCGAGGAATCCTGCCGGCCACTCGTACGACGCGGGATCTATCGCCTCGATATCCACCGCATCCACCCGCGCCAGCGGCGGCCCGCGGTGCAGCCACGCGACGAGCGCCTCGACGGCCGCGGCGGCGCCCGCGGCGTGCACGAGCACCGAGCCGTCGGGGAGGTTCTCGGCGCGGCCGCGCAACCCCAGCGCAGCCGCGCGTTCGGCCGTGCTGGCGCGGAACCAGACGCCCTGAACACGGCCGCGGACCCGTGCGCGGCGCGCCGCCTCGGGTGATGCCCTAGAATCCATGCCGCCCCAGTGTGTGGACGCCCCCGGGCGAAGGCAAGGCGATGCCGGACATCCTCGTCCTCTACTACAGCCGCCACGGCGCGACCGCCGAACTCGCGCGCCAGGTGGCCCGCGGCGTCGACGGCGTCGCAGGCTGCCGCGCCAGGATCCGCACGGTGCCCGCGCTTGGCCAGGCCGCGGCCACGGCGGAAGGCGCGGCCTTCGCGACCCACGAGGACCTGCGTGAGTGCGCGGGCCTCGTGCTCGGCAGCCCGGTCCGCTTCGGGAACATGGCGGCGCCGCTGATGGCCTTCTTCGACGGCACCTCGAGCCTCTGGCTCACGGGTGCGCTGGCGGGCAAGCCCGCGGGCGCCTTCACGTCGGGCAGCACGATGCATGGCGGCCAGGAAACCACGCCGCTCGGCATGCTGCTGCCGCTGCTGCACCATGGAATGCTGATCGTCGGCCTCCCCTTCACCGAGGCGGCCCTCTCCGAAACCGCCGGCGGCGGCACGCCGTATGGCGCAAGCCGCGTCGTCCCGCAGGGCGAGCGCCGAGCGCTGGCGGATGCCGAGCGCAGGTTGGCGCAGGCGCTCGGCGAGCGGGTCGCGGCAACCGCGCTCAAGCTCGCCCCCGCCCCGGCATGAGCCCGCGTGCAGCCACCGCCCGCCGCGTCGCCGTCGCGGTCTGGGTGCTGCTCGTGCTGTCGGTCGTGGCCTGGCCTTTCTGGGCCGACGGAATCGACTGGCCTTACGCCGCAGTCGCCTTGCTGCCGCTCCTGCTGCCGTTGCCGGGCCTGCTCCGCCGGTCCGCCGCCGCGCTGCGTGCCGCGCCGCTCGCGCTCGCGCCCGCGCTCGCCGTCGCCATCACCGAGGTCGTCGCCAACCCGCCCGCGCGGGCCCTGGCCGGGCTGACGCTCGCGCTTGCGTTCGTCGCGTTCGCCTCGCTCATCGCGGCGATCCGCGTCTCGCCGCCGCGCTGATCAGCCGCCGTTGCGTGCGAGCCAGTCGCGCACGAACGGGACCGTGAGGCGCCGCTGGGCGGCAAGCGACTCGGTGTCGAGCGCATCGAGCATGCGGCAGAGCGTCGCGAAGTCCCGCGGCGCGCGGCGCGTCAGGAACGCGAGCGTCTCGGCCGACAGCTCGAGGCCGCGGCGGCTGGCGCGCTGCCGCAGCGCGGCAGCCTGCTCCGGCTCGGCAAGCGCCTCGAGGCGATGCACCTCGGACGCAGCGAGCCGCGACGCCAGGTCCGGCAGCCGGATGCCGGTCGCCGCGGGGGCGGCTGCGGCCGCGCAGGCCAAGCCCGCGCGCCGCTCGGCAAGGCCGTTGTACAGCGTGAACAGCGCCGACTCCCAGGCCGGCTGGCCCGCGACCGCCTCGAGGTCGTCGAGCGCGACCAGGTCGAGCGCCTCGAATCCGTCGAGGATGCCGGGGCCTTCGTCCTTGACGAGCGCCAGCGGGAGCCAGGCCGTCGATCGCCCGGCGTCGCCGGCCCGGGCGCAGGTCGCCTGCAGCAGGTGGCTCTTGCCGGACCCCGGCGGGCCGTAGATCCAGACCGGAGCCGCTCCCGTGCCGTCCGCCAGGCGGCGAAGCGCTTCGACGGCGGCCGCGCTGCGCCCCTCGACGAAGGTCTCGAAGCGCAGCGATACCCCGAGCTCGACGCCGAGCGGGAGCTGTCGCATGCGCTCAGGCGACGCCGCGACGGGCCCGGCTCACGGCGATCGCCTTGCGGATGTACGTCTGGATGTAGTCGATGCCGCTGACCACCGTCGTGACCAGCACGAGCGCGCCGAGTCCCTGGACCAGGCCGTGGGGCAGGTCGCGGAAAGCCGCGTGCCAGACGACCGCGATCACGAACAGGAGCTGGACGAGCGTGTTCAGTTTCGAGGGCACGGTCGGTCGTCCCTCGACCGGCCCGAACAGCAGCTTGTAGACGCCGGCGCCTGCACCGATGATGACGTCCCGCAGCACCGCGATCACGGCGAGCCAGACCGGCACGAGCCCGATGACCGCCAGCGTGATGAACACCGAGACCAGGAGCAGCTTGTCCGCGAGCGGGTCCAGGAACTTGCCGAGCTCCGACGTCCAGCCAAAGGTCTTGGCGAGGTAGCCGTCGAGCACGTCCGAAACCGCCGCAATCGCGAACAGCACGAGCGTTTCCCGGTACCGGCCCTCGGCCAGCAGCACGACGATCGGAACGGTCAGCGCGATCCGCAGCAGGCAGATCAGGTTCGGGACCGTCACCAGCTTCATGGCGCGAGGGCGTAGATCAGGCGGCCGGCATCCACCGCGTGCAGCCGGCCGTCGCGCCGGATCGCCTGGTCCAGGGCGCCGGGGTCGCCGCGCACGTTGACGCGGAAGGAGACGCCGTCCGGCGTCACTTCGTCCACCGCGACGCCCCGCACCGGCGCCAGCTTCGCGAGCATCCGCGTCGTCGCCGCATAGGCCTCGAGCGAGGCGATGCCGGTCACCGTCACGATCTGCTCGGTGCGCTGGGCCGCGCCGCGCGACGCATAGACCCCCGCGTAACGCTCCGCCGCGAGCGCGGGCCCCGCCTCCAGCTCGCCGGCGGCCGCGCCGTCCGCGCCCGGGGATGCGAACGACCAGTCGACCTGGTAGCCGCCGCCGGCCGCCTGGCGGGCGCGGCCGATCAGCACGCCGTCGGCGCCGTAGCGGCGCGCGGCGTCGCGCAATGCCGCGTGGTCACCCGACCAGGCCTGCTGCATGGCCCGCACGAGGTCGTCCCCGGCATCCGGCCAGACGAGCGGCAGGCCGAGTCGCGCGGCATCCGCGTCGATGCGCGACTTCTCCGCGCTGGTATCGCTCGCCGAAACCAGCGCGCGCCGGCCGCTGCCGCGGTCGAGCGCGAGCCACACCAGGGTTACCGGCCGCTCGTGGTCCCAGTACGCCAGTCCCGAGGCGTCCACCGCGTCCTCGATGGCCGTGCCGTCGAAGGTCACGGACAGCATGTTGCCGGGCGCGCGCCGGAAGCTCTTGACGTAGCGCGAGGCGCCGGCGACGAGCGGCGCGAGATTCTCGAGGTCCGGCGCATCGCCGCGGCCCGTCACGCGCGCCAGCACGTCGCGCATCGCCTGCCGGAACGCGGCTTCGTTGTCGCCGGTATACGGCACGCTCACCGAATAAAGGTCGGTCAGGGATTCCGCCTGGGCCGGCAGCCCGGCAGCCCAGAACGCCAGCACGGCCGCCAGGGCGCGCAGGATGCGGGCAGGACCGCTGTCGGGGCTTGCGCTCACGGTACAATAGTACACCGCCCGCCGGACGGGCCCGTCGAACCAGGCCCGATCTCCCGCGATGACCGAACGCCCTTCGCTGACCTACCGGGATGCCGGCGTCGACATCGACGCCGGCGAGGAACTCGTCGAGCGCATCAAGCCGCGCGTCGCGCGCACGATGCGGCCCGAGGTGCTCGCGGGCATCGGCGGGTTCGGGGCCATGATCGAGATTCCCCCGGGCCGCTGGAAGCGCCCCGTGCTGGTCGCGGGCACCGACGGCGTCGGCACCAAGCTGCGCCTCGCGATCGACACCGGCCTGCATGACGGCGTCGGCCAGGACCTGGTCGCGATGTGCGCCAATGACGTCGTCGTCCAGGGCGCGGAGCCGCTCTTCTTCCTCGACTACTACGCGACCGGCCGGCTCTCCGTGGAGGTCGCCGAGCGCGTGATCGCCGGCATCGCCGAGGGCTGCGTCCTTGCGGGCTGCGCGTTGGTCGGCGGCGAGACGGCGGAAATGCCCGGGATGTACGAAGGCGGCGACTACGACCTGGCCGGCTTCTGCGTCGGGGTCGTGGACCGCGAGCGCATCATCGACGGCTCGCGGGTGCGCGCGGGCGATGCGGTGATCGGGCTCGCCTCCTCCGGCCCGCACTCGAACGGCTTCTCGCTGATCCGGCGCCTGCTCGCCGACACCGGCGCCGGCACGGCGACGCGCGTCGGCGGCGCGCGCCTCGTGGACCTGCTGATGGCGCCGACGCGCATCTACGTCAAGCCGCTGCTCGGGCTCGCGGCGTCCATGGACGTGCACGGCCTCGCGCACATCACCGGCGGCGGCCTGACCGACAACATCCCGCGCGTGCTGCCGGAGGGCCTGGGCGTGCGCCTCGGGCCGCTCGGGTGGGCCGACGAACCGGTCTGGGACTGGATCCGCAGCAGCGGGCGAATCAGCGACCCGGAAATGCACCGCACCTTCAACTGCGGGATCGGCATGGTCGTCGTCGTCGCGGCCTCGGACAGCGATGCCGCGCTCGCCCGCCTGCGGGCCGCCGGCGAGCAGGCGCGCGTGATCGGCGAAGTCGTCCGGGGCACAGGCGTGCAGATCGGCTGATGGCCCTCCCGTTCGCCGTCCTGATCTCCGGGCGCGGCAGCAACCTGCTCGCGCTCGAGCAGGCGACACGCGACGGGCGCATCGACGGGCGCATCGTCCAGGTGATCAGCGACCGTGCCGACGCCGCCGGCATTCCGGCCGCCCAGGCGCTCGGGCTCGAAGCGGCGGTACTCGAGCGCGCTCCCGGCATGGACCGGGCCGCCTACGGCGAGGCGCTGACGGCGGCCCTCGAGCGCAGCGGCGCGGCGCTGGTCGCGCTCGCCGGGTTCATGCGCATCCTCGACGGCGCATTCGTGCGCCGCTGGCAGGGCCGCCTGCTCAACATCCACCCTTCGCTGCTGCCGGCCTACCGCGGCCTGCACACCCACCGGCGCGTACTGGAGGCCGGCGAACCCGTCCACGGCTGCACCGTGCACTACGTCGTCGAGGAACTCGACGCGGGGCCTGCGGTCATCCAGGGCCGGCTCGCGGTCCGCCCGGGCGAGGCCGAGGCCGCGCTTTCAGCCCGCGTTCAGCGGCTCGAGCACATCATCTATCCGCGTGCGGTCGGCTGGTGCGCCGCCGGCCGGCTGGCCTGGCGGGACGGCGCGGCCCTGCTCGACGGACAGGTGCTGACGGCGGCGGTCGTGGTGGAGGAAGCATGAAGGCGTTGGTGACGGCCTGGCTCGCGATCGGCGCGGCGATCAGCCCGGCGGCATCCCCTGCCCCGGCGCCCCTGATCGCGCCGTTCATCGCCGAGTACGACGTGCGCTACGGACGCATCCCGGGCGGCACCAGCCGCACGGTGCTGGCGCGCGCCGGCGATGGCTGGGTGATCGAGACGGCCGTGACCGCCAGCGGCATCGCGCGCGTGATCGCGCCGGGCACGATTCGGCAGCGCTCGGAATTCCGGATCGAGGACGACACGCCCCGGCCCCTGCGCTACACGTTCGACGACGGCACGGGCAGCACCGGCCGCGACATCCGCCTCGAGTTCGACTGGCGCGCCGGCCGGGTGCGCGGCATCGCCGAGGACGTGGCGGTCGACGTCGCGCTGGTCCCGGAGCTGCAGGACGCAGCCACGCTGACCGTGCTCGCCACGGCCAAGCTGCGCGCCGGCCGCGAGCCGGGCTCGATCGCGATGATCGAGAAGGACCGCGTCAAGCTCTACCATCACGCGCTGGTACGGCGCGAGAAGCTCGTGACGGCGCTCGGCGAGCTGGATACGGTCGTGTACCGCAGCACGCGCGAGGGCTCGAACCGCGAGACGCTCACCTGGCACGCGCCCGGCCTCGGATTTGCCGTCGTGCAGGCGCAGCAGCTGGTCAAGGGCAAGCTCGGCTTCCACACGCGCATCCGCAGCTACCAGCCGAACTAATGAAGGGGTCAGACCCCTTCACGAATATGAAGGGGTCTGACCCCTTCAGGGTCACGTGCGCGGGAGGGTCACGCCCTTCTGGCCCTGGTACTTGCCGCCACGGTCCTTGTACGAGGTCTCGCAGACCTCGTCGGACTCGAAGAACAGGAACTGGGCGACGCCCTCGTTCGCGTAGATGCGCGCGGGCAGCGGCGTCGTGTTCGAGAACTCCAGCGTGACGTGGCCTTCCCATTCGGGCTCCAGCGGCGTCACGTTCACGATCAGGCCGCAGCGCGCGTAGGAGCTTTTCCCGAGGCAGATCACCAGCACGTTGCGCGGGATCCGGAAGTGCTCGACGGTCCGCGCCAGCGCGAACGAGTTCGGCGGGATGATGCAGACGTCCCCTTCGAGGTCCACGAAGCTCTTCGGGTCGAAGTTCTTCGGGTCGACGATCGTCGAGTTGATGTTCGTGAAGATCTTGAACTCGGGCGCGCAACGCACGTCGTAGCCGTAGCTCGAGGTGCCGTAGGAGACGATTCTCCGGCCGTCCACCTCGCGCACCTGCCCTGACTCGAACGGCTCGATCATCCCCTGAGCCGCCATGCGGCGGATCCACTTGTCCGACTTGATCGACATCAATCGCCCTCGACCCTGATCACCGGCATCCTGACCGCGCCCCTGATGGCGCTGGCCGCCAGCGCGCCCGCCGCGCGGCGCGCGATCGCATGATAGGCCGCCGCGGCCGGCGACGCCGGGTCCGCGACCACGGTGGGCCGGCCGGAATCGGCCTGCTGCCGGATCGCCGCGTCGAGCGGCAGCTCGCCCAGCAGCGTGGTGTCGTAGCGCTCGGCGAGCGCGCGCCCGCCGCCGGCGTCGAAGATGTGGGATTCATGCCCGCAGGCCGGGCAACGATGCAGACCCATGTTCTCGACGATGCCGAGCACCGGCACGCCCACCTTGCGGAACATCTGCAGCCCCTTGCGGGCGTCGAGCAGCGCGATCTCCTGGGGCGTCGTGACGATGACCGCGCCCGAGACCGGCACGCGCTGGGCGAGCGTGAGCTGGATGTCGCCGGTGCCCGGCGGCATGTCGACGACCAGGTAGTCGAGCGGGCCCCAGCGGGTGTCGGCCAGCATCTGGGTCAGCGCCTGGGTCGCCATCGGGCCGCGCCAGGCCATGGGCTGGTCGGCGTCGACCAGGAAGCCGATCGACATGACCGGCAGGCCATGGGCGCGGGGCGGGTCGATGGTCTTGCCGTCCGCCGTGGTCGGGCGCGCGCCCTGCAGCCCCATCATCCGCGGCAGGCTCGGCCCGTAGATGTCCGCGTCGAGCAGGCCCACCCGCGCGCCCTGCGCCGCCAGCGCGAGCGCGAGGTTCACGGCGACGGTCGACTTGCCGACGCCGCCCTTGCCGGAAGCCACCGCGATGACGTTCGCGACGTCCGCGAGCTGCCGGATCTTCGGGTCGGCGACGAACGCCGGGACGCGGGAGACGATCTCGTACCGCGGCCGCGCATCGATCCCGGCCGCCGCCAGCGCGCCGTCAAGCGCCGACCGCAGCTCGGCCTCGTAGCCGCCGACCGGGAAGCCAAGGACAATCCGGGCCACGGGGCCTTCAGGGCCCTCGCGGACCGATTCCAGGGCGCCCGCTTCTTCCAGCGACAGGCCGAGGTGCGGTTCGACGAACCGCCCGAGCACGCTTGTGAGACGATCGTTCAAGGACGTCGCCATGAATGTTTCCCGTCCGGGGGAGCGGCATTGTAGCCGATGCGATCGGCGGGACGGCCCGCTGTGGCATACTGATTGTTCAGCATTTTTTGGTTTCGTCCCACAAGAACTGCCGGGGTCGGATGGGTCTATTCGGAGGCTACCGGGCGGATCGCCTGATTGCCGAGGTTCGGGAAAGTGGTGACCCGACCAGCGCAAAGGCGAAGACGGCGCTGACCAGGCTGCAGGGGCTTGGCCAGGCCGCCATACAGCCGATCGTCGACGCCCTCGCGACGGCCGACAAGCGCGAGACGGTCGCCTTCGTCGAGGCGCTGACGCCGCTCGTCGACAACAAGAGCTTCCCGCTGCTGGCGAAGGCGCTCGCGGAGGAGAACCCGCGCGCGGTCGCCGCCGTCGCCTGGGCGCTGGCGTCCTCGCGCAACTATTCGCCCAACCTGCTGCTCGAGCTGCTGCAGAACCCGGCCGTCTCCAAGCCCGCGGTCCTTGACGTCATCGCCGCGCAGAAGAACCGCTTCACCCTGCGCGACCTGCTGAATGCGGCGTACCAGCAGGACCCGAACGAGAAGGCGGCTCTGTTCCGCATCGCCGGCGAGCTGGCGGATGCGAGCTCCGTGGACGAACTCGTCTCGCGCGTCGAGGGCAAGGACACGATCGCGCGCACGCACATCATCGCGCTGCTCGCGCGCTTCGACACGCCGAAGGTCCGCACCGCGCTGCAGCAGACGCTCAAGGATCCCAACAAGCTGGTGCGCTCGGCGGCGCTGCGGGCCATCGCGAGCGGCAGCGGCGAGGTCGATCCCCGGCTCGTCGTCCCGCTGCTGCGCGACCCCGAGCACGACGTCAGGAACCCCGCCATCGAGCTCCTGTGCCGCAGCAGGAACCCGGAAACCGTCAAGCACCTCGTGGATATCCTCAAGGACGAGAGCGAGGACGCGCGCCGCGCCGCGGTCGAGGTGCTGAACGTCGTCGGCGACGAGAGTTCGGTGAAGTACCTGCTCAAGGCGATCCGCGACGCCGACTGGTGGGTCAGGAGCCGCGCGGCCGACGCGCTCGGCAAGATCGGCGGCCCGCAGGTGATCGGCGCCGCGTTGCAGCTCGTTTCCGACAAGGACGACGAAGTGCGCCGCACCGCGATCGAGATCCTGAACCAGACCAAGGACGAGCGTGCCCTCGCCCACCTGATCGAGGCGACCAAGGACAAGGACTGGTGGGTCAGCGAGCGCGCCGTCGACGCGCTCGGCGAGATGGGCAACAAGAAGGCGGTGCCCCGCCTCGTCGAGATGCTCAAGACCAACCCGAAGTCGGTGCCGACGGTCGTGCGCGCGCTCGGCAAGATCGGCGACCCGACGGCAACGGCAGGCGTGATGAGCGCCCTGGACCGCAACGAGACCGACATCCGCATCGAGGGCATGTCGGCGCTGGCGCGGCTCGCCGACGACCGCTCGGTCGACGCCGTGCGCGCGAAGATCCTGCCGTTCTCGACGCTCACCGACCAGTCGCTCGCCGGCGCGGCGCAGCGCGCGCTGACCGAGCTCGACACGCGCTTCGGCGGCACGTCCATCACTTCCGGCAAGTACACGCTGACCCCGGCGGCCGCGGCCGCGCGCGCCGACCAGCAGCGCACCATGCTGATCGAGACTGCGGACGTCTCCGCGATCATGAAGCAGGCCGAGCAGCTGCAGCGCCTCGACATCGCGACGCTGAAGCCCGGCGACGTGCTCGAGGGGCGCTACAAGTACATCGAGCGCATCGGCCGCGGCGCGTTCGGCACCGTGCTGCTGATGGAGGACACGGTCGTCGACGAACGGCTGGTGCTCAAGTTCCTCAACCCGAGCATCGCCAACGACGAGGAGATGATGCAGCGCTTCGTGCACGAGCTGCGCTACAGCCGCAAGATCACCCACCCGAACGTGATCCGCATCTACGACTTCCTGCACATCCGCGGCAACTACGCGATCTCGATGGAGTACTTCCCGTCGCACACGCTCGGCGGCGAGGTGCAGGACGGCAAGCCGCTGGCGCTGCGCCGCGCCGTGCGGCTGGGCATGGACGTCGCCAAGGGCATGTCGGTCGCGCATGCGGTCGGCATCGTGCACCGCGACCTCAAGCCGGCGAACGTGCTGATCAACGACGAGGGCATCGTCAAGATCGTGGACTTCGGCGTCGCGGCGGCGCAGCACCAGGGCGACACGCAGCTGACCAAGACCGGGTACGTGATCGGCTCGCCGAAGTACATGGCGCCGGAGCAGATCCTCGGCAAGAAGGTCGACGAGCGCGCCGACATCTATTCGCTGGGCGTCATCCTGTACGAGATGATGACCGGCACGCCCCCGTACCACCGCGGCGACCACATGTCCGTCATGTACCAGCACGTGCAGGGCCGGGCACGGCCGCCGATCGAGCTGAACCCGGCCCTCCCGCAGGGCGTCTCCGACCTCATCATGAAGTGCATGGCGGTGGACAAGGAGAAGCGCTTCGCCTCGATGGACGAGGTCGGTGTGGCGCTCGAACGCTTCTTGTGATTCACTCGCGGCGCAATGCCGCGTATCGACGCATTCCTCAAGCTCGGCTCGTCCCAGGGCTGCTCTGACGTCCACCTGGCGGTCGGCGTGCCGCCAATGCTGCGCATGAACGGCGACCTGGTGCCGATCCGGTTCCGCGAGCTCGCCGCGCCGGAGCTCGAGGCCTACGTCATGGAGATCCTGACCCGCAACCTGGCCGACCGCTTCCGGGCGGGCCACGACGTCGATTTCTCGTACGTGTCGGAGGAAGGCGGGCGGTTCCGGGTCAACGTGTTCCGCAAGGACTCCGGGGTGGGCGCCGTGTTCCGGACCATCCCGTCCGAGGTGCCGACGCTCGAGTCGCTGGCGCTGCCGCCGATCGTGAAGAAGCTCTGCGACTACCACCAGGGCATGATCCTCGTCACCGGCTCGACGGGCACCGGCAAATCGACCACGCTCGCGGCGATGATCGACATGCTGAACACCAACCGGAAGCTGAACATCATCAGCCTCGAGGACCCGATCGAGTTCGTCCACCGCAGCAAGCAGAGCCAGGTCGTGCAGCGCGAGCTGGGCACGCACCTGCCGACCTTCGCCGAGGGCGTGCGGGCCGCGATGCGCGAGGACCCGGACGTGATCCTGGTCGGCGAAATGCGCGACCCCGAGACCATCTCGATGGCGATGACCGCCGCCGAGACCGGCCACCTGGTGCTCGGCACGCTGCACACGACCAGCGCGGTAAAGACCATCGACCGCATGATCGACGCCCTGCCCGCGGACGAGCGCGAGCAGACCAAGAGCTTCCTCGCGCAGGGGCTGATCGCGGTGATCACGCAGGTGCTGGTCAAGCGGCCCGAGGGCCGCGGCCGCCGTGCGGTCTGCGAGGTCATGGTGATGAACCGCGCCATCGCGAAGCTGATCCAGACCGACCAGACGCACCAGATCCCGGCGCAGCTGCAGACCGGCAAGGACCTCGGGATGGAGCTGATGGACCAGGCGCTGATGCGCGCGATCACGGCCAAGGAAGTCGACCCGGACGACGCCTACACCTACGCGAGCGACAAGAAGCTGTTCTCCAAGTACGTCATCGACCGCAGCCTGCTGCCGCGGTTCGAGACGCTCTGACCGGGACGAGCGCCGTGGCCCGCATCGACGAGTACCTCGAGGAGATCCTGAAGCGCGACGGCTCGGACCTGCACTTCATGGCGGGCGACCCGCCGCGCATCCGCCAGTACGGCAAGCTCGCCGCCCTGCGCGCCGAGCGGCTCGGCGCCGACTTCGTGCGCGAGGCGATCTACGAGATCATGCCGCGCAAGGCGCTCGACCGGCTCGAGACGCGCGACGGCACGGACTTCGCCTACTCGCTCGGCACGCTGGCGCGCTTCCGCGTCAACGTGCTGCGCCAGCTGAACGGCATGGGCGCGGTTTTCCGGGCCATCCCCTCGAAGGCCCAGACGCTCGAGCAGCTGCGCATGCCGGAAGCCGTCAGGAACCTCTGCAAGGTCTCCAACGGCCTGATCCTCGTCACCGGCAAGACGGGATCCGGCAAGTCGACGACGCTGGCGGCGATGATCGACGACCTCAATTCGCGCATCAAGGGCCACATCCTCACCATCGAGGACCCGATCGAGTTCGTGCACCCGCGCAAGAACTGCCTGATCAGCCAGCGCGAGGTCGGCGCGCACGCCGAGTCGTTCGCGTCGGCGCTCCTCTCGGCCCTGCGCGAGGATCCCGACGTGATCCTGGTCGGCGAGCTGCGCGACCTCGAGACCATCTCGACGGCGATCACCGCCGCGGAGATGGGCATCCTGGTCATGGCGACGCTGCACACGAACGGCGCCGCCGCGACGGTGGACCGCATCGTCAACGCCTTCCCCGCCGACAAGCAGAACCACGTGCGCACGATGCTCTCGACCTCGCTGCGCGGGGTCGTGTCGCAGCAGCTGATCACGCGCAAGGGCTCGCCCGGGCGCGTGGCCGCGCTCGAGGTGCTGATCAACACGCCGGCGGCCGCCAACCTGATCCGCCAGGGCAAGATCGACCAGCTCGAGTCGACCATGCAGGCCGGCGCCGCCGCCGGCATGCGCACCATGGACTCGGCGATCGAGCAGCTCCTGGAGCAGGGCCTGATCAGCGGCCGCTCCGCCTACGAGAAGGGCATCAACAAGGCCAGGTTCGAGGCCGGCCGCGAGCAGGACTGACCGGGATGCCCGCGTGAGCCGCCGCATCCTTGTCACCAGCGCCCTGCCCTACGCCAACGGGCCGATCCACCTCGGGCACATGACCGAGGCCGTCCAGTGCGACATCTGGGTGCGGGCGATGAAGCTCGCCGGCCACGAGGTCGTTTACGTCTGCGCGGACGACACTCACGGCACGCCGATCATGCTGAAGGCGAAGGCGGAGGGCCTGACGCCGGAGGAGCTGATCCGCCGCGTCGGCGAGGGCCACCGCGCCGACTTCGCGGACTTCGGCATCGGCTTCGACAACTTCCACACCACCCACTCGGAGGAGAACCGCCGGCTGACCGAGCGGATCTACCGGGCGCTGGTCGCCGGCGGGCACATCGCGCGCCGGGCCGTGAAGCAGGCCTATGACGAGCAGGCAGGGATGTTCCTGCCGGACCGCTTCGTCCGGGGCACCTGCCCGCGCTGCCGGACGCCGGACCAGTACGGCGACAGCTGCGAGAGCTGCGGCGCCACCTACGCGCCGTCCGACCTGATCGACCCGGTATCGGTGGTCTCGGGCACGCGGCCCGTGGAGCGCGAGTCGGAGCACGTCTTCTTCCGGCTCGGCGACTTCGAGCCGATGCTGCGCGCCTGGACCCGTTCCGGCACCTTGCAGGAGGCGGTGGCCAACAAGCTCGACGAGTGGTTCGACGCCGGGCTGCGCGACTGGGACGTTTCGCGCGACGCGCCCTATTTCGGCTTCGAGATCCCGGACGCGCCCGGCAAGTACTTCTACGTCTGGCTCGACGCGCCGGTCGGCTACATGGCCTCATTCGCCAACTGGTGTGCCCGGGCAGGGGCGGATTTCGAGGACTGGTGGAAGCCGGACAGCGCGGCGGAGCTCCGGCACTTCATCGGCAAGGACATCCTCTACTTCCACGCCTTGTTCTGGCCGGCGACGCTCGAGGGCGCGGGATTCCGCAAGCCGACCTCGGTCCACGCCCACGGGTTCCTCACGGTCAACGGCGAGAAGATGTCCAAGTCGCGCGGCACCTTCGTCACGGCGCGCCGCTACCTCGACCACCTGCCGCCCGAGTACTTCCGCTACTTCCTGGCGGCGAAGCTGGGGCCGGGCGTCGACGACATCGACATGAACTTCGAGGAGTTCGCGACGCGGATCAATGCCGACCTGGTCGGCAAGCTGGTCAACATCGCGAGCCGCTGCGCGGGCTTCATCCACCGCGGTCATGGCGGCCGCCTCGCCGCCGCGCTGCCGGAGCCGGCCCTCTACCGCGAGTTCACGGACGCCGGCGTCGGCATCCGCGAGGCCTGGGAATCGCTCGAGTACGCGGCGGCCGTGCGCGAGATCATGGCGCTCGCCGACCGCGCCAACTTCTACATCGACCGCCAGAAGCCCTGGCTGGCCGCCAAGGACCCGGCGCGCGCCGCCGAGGTGCAGGCCGTGTGCACCCAGGGCATCAACCTGTTCCGGGTGCTGATGGCTTACCTGAAGCCCGTGATGCCCGCGATGGCCGGGCGGGCCGAAGCCTTTCTCGGCGCGCCCGTTGCCCGGTTCCGCGACGTCGAGCAGCCGCTGCTCGGCGCCGCCATCAACGAATACCAGCCGCTCGCGACCCGCGTGGACGCGGCGGCCGTGCAGAGAATCGTGGAGACGCCCATGACCGTGCCGACCGAGACTGCCGCGACTGCGGCGCCCGCGCCCGCGGCGAAACCCGCCCAGATCACGCCCGAGGATTTCGCCAGGATCGACCTGCGCGTCGCGCGCGTCGAGACCGCGGAGCTCGTCGAAGGCGCGGACCGGCTGCTGAAGCTCGGCGTCGACCTCGGCGGCGAACGGCGGACGGTGTTCGCGGGGATCCGCGGCGCCTACGAGCCGGCACAGCTCGTCGGCCGGCAGGTCGTGATCGTCGCGAACCTGAAGCCCAAGAAGATGCGCTTCGGCACGTCCGAGGGCATGGCGCTCGCGGCTTCCGACGATTCCGGCGTGTTCCTGCTCGCGCCGGATGCCGGCGCCACGGCCGGCATGAAAGTCAGCTGAGCGCGCCGTGTCCGGCGCGGACACGCTCGCAGCGCGCATCGACGCGCTGCTCCCCCAGACGCAGTGCCGGCGCTGCGGTTTCGACGCGTGCCGGCCCTATGCGGAGGCGCTCGCGCGCGGCGAGACCGCGCTCAACCGCTGCCCGCCGGGCGGCGCGGCGCTGATCGGCGAGCTCGCCGCGTTGCTCGGCCGGCCGGCGCTGCTACTCGATCCCGCCTGCGGGGTCGAGGGGCCGCCGCGCGTCGCCTTCATCGACGAGCCGGCCTGCATCGGCTGCGCGCGCTGCCTGCCGCCCTGCCCGACCGACGCCATCCTCGGCGCGCGCAAGCGCATGCACACGGTGATCGCCGCCGACTGCAGCGGCTGCGAGCTGTGCATCCCCGCCTGCCCGGTGGACTGCATCCGCATGGTGCCGGCGCCGGAAGCCGATGCAGGGCGCGCCGCGCATTTCCGGCGGCTCTATGAACGGCGCGTCGCGCGGCTCGCGCGTGAAGATGCCTGCTAGGCGCCGCCCGGCACGCCGGCCGAAGCGGCTGGACGCGGCCGCGGTGCGCGCGCTGTACGGGCGCCTGCGCGCCGGGATGCCGGCACCGCGCACCGAACTCGTATACCGCACGCCCTACCAGCTCCTCGTCGCCGTGATCCTGTCGGCGCAGGCGACCGACCGCAGCGTCAACCTCGCGACCCGGCGCCTGTTCGCGGTCGCGGGGACGCCGGAGGCGATGGTGGCGCTCGGGGCACGCGGACTCGCTCGCCACATCCGCACCATCGGCCTGTGGCGCATGAAGGCGAAGAACGTCGTCGCGGCCTCGCGGATGATCCTGGAACGCCACGGCGGCGAAGTACCGCGCGAGCGCGCCGCGCTCGAGGCTCTGCCCGGCGTCGGCCGGAAAACGGCCAACGTGATCCTCAACACCGCGTTCGGCGAGCCGACCATCGCCGTGGATACGCACATCTTCCGCGTCGCGAACCGCACCGGGCTCGCGCCCGGGAAGAACGTGCGCCAGGTCGAGGACGGCCTGGTCGCGGCCACGCCCCCGGAGTTCGCGCAGGATGCCCACCACTGGCTGATCCTCCACGGGCGCTACACCTGCACGGCACGCGGGCCGAAGTGCCCGCAGTGCCCCGTCCGGGACCTGTGCCTGTGGCCTGAAAAGACGCCGCCGGCGGCGGGAGTTACCTCTTCTTCGGGATGAAGAGGTCGGTGAGCGTGCCCTCGTAGGCCTCGGCGGCGAAGGCGACGGTCTCCGATAGCGTCGGGTGTGGATGCACGGTCAGGCCGACGTCGGCCGCCGTCGCGCCCATCTCGATCGCCAGCGCGACCTCGGAGATCAGGTCGCCCGCGTTCGTGCCGACGATGCCGCCGCCGATCACGCGGTGCGTGTCCGGGTCGAACAGCAGCTTGGTGAAACCCTCGTCGCGGTTGAGCGCGAGCGAGCGGCCGCTCGCCATCCAGGGAAACATGCCTTTCTCGAACTTCCGCCCGGACGCCTTGGCCTCCGTCTCGGTCAGGCCGACCCAGGCGACCTCGGGATCCGTGTAGGCGACCGAGGGGATCACGCGCGCGTCGAAGGCGCTCTTCTGCCCCGCGGCGACCTCCGCCGCCACCTTGCCCTCGTGCGTGGCCTTGTGGGCCAGCATCGGCTGGCCGACGATGTCGCCGATCGCGAAGATGTGCGGCACGTTCGTGCGCATCTGCCGGTCGACCGGGATGTAGCCGCGGTCGCTGACCGTGATGCCCGCGGCCCCGGCGCGGATCGCCTTTCCGTTCGGCACGCGCCCGACCGCGCACAGCACGCGGTCGTAGGTCGCGGGCTTCGGCGCGTCCTTGCCTTCGAAGGAGACCTCGAGGCCGTTGCCGGTCGCCTTCGCGCCCGCGACCTTGGTGCCGGTCAGGACCGCCGCGTATCGGGACTTGAGCCGCTTCTCGAGCGGCCGCACGAGGTCGCGGTCGCAGCCCGGCATCAGCGTGTCGGTCAGTTCGACGACGCTCACCTCCGAGCCGAGCGCGTCGTACACGCAGGCCATCTCGAGGCCGATGATGCCGCCGCCGATCACCAGGAAGCGCTTCGGGACGTCCGCGAGGTCGAGCGCGCCGGTCGAATCGATGACGCGCGGGTCGTCGGGCAGGCCCGGCAGGCGCGCAGGCTCGGAGCCGGCCGCGACGATGCATTGCTCGAAGCCCAGGATCCGGCGCCCGCCCTGCTCGTCCACCAGCTCGACGCGATGCGGCGACACGAAGCGCGCCGTCGCACGCACCACCGTGACCTTGCGCTGCTTGGCGAGGATCGTGAGCCCGGCCGTCAGCTTGCCGACGATCCGGTTCTTCCACTGCTTGAGCGCGCCGGGGTCGATCTCCGGCGCCGCGAACCGGATGCCGTGCACCGACATCGCGTGGGCCTCCTCGATCACGCGGGCCGCGTGCAGCAGCGCCTTCGACGGGATGCAGCCGACGTTGAGGCAGACGCCGCCGAGCTGCGGCCAGCGGTCGACGAGCGTCACGGAGAGCCCGAGGTCGGCGGCGCGGAAGGCCGCCGTGTAGCCGCCGGGCCCGGCGCCGATGACGAGCAGCTGGGCCATCGAATCGGCGGGGGGTTCGTCCGTGCGCGCCGCGGGCTGCGCGGCAGGCGCGCCTGCGCCAGCGGCCGGCGGCGGCGGCGCGGCCGGAGCCTTCGTGATCACGACGGTTTCGCTCAGGGAGGGAATCCTCACCGTGTCGCCGCCCTCCGCGGCCAGCACGGCGATCAACGAGTCCTTGGAGACGCGGTCGCCCTTCGCGACCTGCAGCGCTTCGACGACGCCCGCGGCGGTCGCGGGCACGTCCATGGTCGCCTTGTCGGTTTCGAGGGTGATGAGCGGCATCTCGGGCTCGACCCGATCGCCCGGCTTCACCAGCACCTCGATGACTTCGACGTCCTTGAACTCGCCGAGGTCCGGGACCCTCTGCTCGATGCGCCCGCTCAAGGCACCGCCTCGACGAGGGCGGACGGCGCCGCGAGCGCCTCGGCGAGCGCGACCACGAAGCGCACCGCCTCCGCGCCGTCGATGACGCGGTGGTCGTACGAGAGCGACAGCGGCAGCATGAGCCGTGGCTCGAACTTGCCGTCCTTCCACACCGGCCGCTGCTGCGAGCGCGAGACGCCGAGGATCGCGACCTCGGGCGCGTTGATGATGGGCGTGAAGGCCGTGCCGCCGATGCCGCCGAGGCTCGAGATCGTGAAGCAGCCGCCCTGCATTTCGGCCGCCGTCAGCTTGCCGGCACGGGCCTTGCCGGCGAGCTCGCCGAGGTCGCGCGCCAGCTCGTAGATGTCCTTGCGCCCGGCGTCGCGGATCACCGGCACGACCAGCCCGTTCGGCGTGTCGGCCGCGAATCCCAGGTGCAGGTACTTCTTGAACACGAGGTTCTGGCCGCCGGCGTCCAGCGAAGCGCTGAAATTCGGGAACTGCGCGATGACCTTCGCGCACGCGCGGGCGATGAAGGCGAGCGGCGTCAGCTTGATGCCGCGATTCGCCGCGCGGTCCTTGAGCGACGCCCGCAGCGTCTCGAGTTCGGTGATGTCCGCCTCGTCGTGCTGCGTGACGTGCGGGATGTTGACCCACGCGGCCTGCAGGCGCGCGCCCGAGATCTTCTGGATGCGCCCGAGCGGCTTCACCTCGACCGGACCGAAGGCCGCGAAGTCCACCTCGGGCACTTTCGGCAGCGCGGCAGCCGCAGCCGCGGCCTGCGGCGGCGCCGCCAGGGCCTTCTTGACCCAGGCCTTGACGTCGTCTTCGCTGATGCGTCCCTTGACGCCGGTGCCCGCGACGCGCGTGAGGTCGACGCCGAGCTCGCGGGCGAAGCGCCGCACGCCGGGGCTCGCGTGCGCGGCGCGGAGGTCGCCGGGCGGCGCCGCGGGGGTGGCGGCGGTCGGCGCAGCGGCAGCAGGCGCGGTCATGCGCACCGTCGCCTCCGGATTAACGGCGGGCGCCGCGACGGGGACCGGCGGCGCCTCGGGAGCCTTCGCGGGGGCCGCCTTTGCGGCCGGCGCCTCGGTCCTCGCGTCCGCGCCTTCGACCACGATGACGGCGGATCCCTTCGAGACGCGGTCGCCCTTCTTGACGCTGACTTCGGCGACCCGCCCGGCGGCGGTGGACGGCACGTCCATCGTCGCCTTGTCGGTCTCGAGCGTGATCAGCGGCGCATCGACGGCGACCGTGTCGCCGGCCTTGACCAGCACCTCGATGACCTCGACGTCGGCGAAGTCGCCGAGGTCCGGCACGACGACCGTGGTTCGGGAGGCCACGCTCAGCTCTCCAGCGGCGCGGGCTTGGCCGGGTCGATGCCGAACTTCTTCATCGCCAGCGTGACGCTGGAGCGGTCGATGCGCCCGTCGTCGGCGAGCGCCTTGAGCGCGGCGACGACGATCCAGCGCCGGTCCACCTCGAAATGGCCGCGCAGCGCCTCGCGCGAGTCGCTGCGGCCGAATCCGTCCGTGCCGAGCGCGACGTAGCGCCCCGGCACCCACTGGCGGATCTGGTCCGCGACGACCTTCATGTAGTCGGTGGCGGCGATGAACGGCCCCTGGCGGCCCGCCAGGCACTCGCGCACCCAGGGGTCGCGCGGCTTCTCGGCCGGCTTCAGCATCGCCTCGCGCTCGGCCGAGAGCGCGTCGCGACGCAGCTCGGAGAAGCTCGTGACGCTGAAGACGTCGGCCGGGATGCCGAACTCGGATTCCAGGGTCTCCGCCGCCGCGAGCGCCTCGCGCAGGATCGTGCCGGAACCCAGCAGGGTCGCGCGCACCGCGCCGCGGCCGCCGATGTGCAGCAGGTACATGCCGCGCAGGATCCCCTGTTCGACGCCTTTCGGCATCGGCGGGTGCGCGTAGTTCTCGTTCATGCAGGTGATGTAGTAGAAGACGCTCTCCTGCTCCGCGTACATGCGGCGCAGCCCGTCCTGCATGATCACGGCGAGCTCGTACGAGAAGCAGGGATCGTAGGCGACGCAGTTCGGGATCGTCGAGGCGAGCAGGTGGCTGTGCCCGTCCTGGTGCTGCAGGCCCTCGCCGGCGAGCGTCGTGCGTCCCGCCGTCGCGCCGAGCAGGAAGCCGCGCGCCTGCATGTCGCCCGCCGCCCAGGCGAAGTCGCCGATGCGCTGGAAGCCGAACATCGAGTAGTAGATGTACATCGGGATCATGTTGATCCCGTGGTTCGCGTAGGCCGTGCCGGCGGCCATCCAGGAGCAGAACGCGCCGGCCTCGTTGATGCCTTCCTCGAGGATCTGGCCTTTCTTGTCCTCCTTGTAGTACATGAGCTGGTCGGCGTCCTGCGGGGTGTAGAGCTGGCCGACCGACGAATAGATGCCGACCTGGCGGAACAGGCCTTCCATGCCGAACGTGCGCGCCTCGTCCGGGACGATCGGCACCACGTGCGAGCCGATGTTCTTGTCCTTGAGCAGCTGCGTCAGGATCCGCACGAAGACCATCGTGGTCGAGATCTCGCGGCCCTCACTGCCGTCGAGCAGGCTCTTGAAGGCCTCGAGCGGCGGCACCGTGAGCGGCGGTGCGGCGCTCCTGCGCACCGGCAGCGAGCCGCCGAGCGCCTTGCGCCGCGCCTTCAGGTACTGCATCTCGGCGCTGTCCTCCGCCGGGCGGAAGAACGGCAGCCGGGCGATCTCCTCGTCCGAGAGCGGGATGTTGAACCGGTCGCGGAAGGCCTTGAGCGCCTCGTCGTCCATCTTCTTGGCCTGGTGCGCGACGTTCAGGGCCTCCCCGGCCTTGCCCATGCCGTAGCCCTTCACGGTCTTGGCGAGGATCACGGTGGGCCGGCCCTTGTGCGCGACGGCGGAGGCGTAGGCGTTCCAGACCTTGAGCGAGTCGTGCCCGCCGCGGTTCAGCAGCGCGATCTCGTCGTCCGACATGTTGGCGACCAGCTCGAGGCATTCCGGGTACTTGCCGAAGAAATGCTCGCGCGTGTACGCGCCGCCCTTCGCCTTGAAGTTCTGGTACTCGCCGTCGACCGCCTCCTCCATGCGCTGGCGGAGCTTGCCGCTCGTGTCGCGCGCGAGCAGCGGCTCCCAGCGGTAGCCCCAGATCACCTTGACGACGTTCCAGCCGGCGCCGAGGAAGGCGGCTTCCAGTTCCTGGATGATCTTGCCGTTGCCGCGCACCGGTCCGTCGAGGCGCTGCAGGTTGCAGTTGATGACGAATACCAGGTTGTCGAGCTTCTCGCGCACCGGCATCGTCAGCGCGCCCATGGATTCCGGCTCGTCCATCTCGCCGTCGCCGAGGAAGCACCAGACCTTCTGGTCGGAGGGCTCGACGAGGCCGCGGTGCTCGAGGTAGCGCACGAAGCGCGCCTGCATGATCGCCTGCAGGGGACCGAGGCCCATCGACACGGTCGGAAACTGCCAGAAGTCCGGCATCAGCCACGGGTGCGGATAGGACGAGAGTCCCTTGCCGCCGACTTCCTGCCGGAAATGGCGCAGCTGGTCCTCGGTCAGCCGGCCCTCGAGGTAGGCGCGGCCGTAGATGCCCGGGCTCGCATGGCCCTGGATGAAGACCATGTCGCCGCGGTGGTGCTCCGAGGGCGCGCGCCAGAAGTGGTTGAAGCCCACCTCGTAGAGCGTCGCGGACGAAGCGTAGGTCGCGATGTGGCCGCCGTATTCGGTGCTGATGCGGTTCGCGTTGACGACCATCGCGACCGCGTTCCAGCGGATCAGCGCCTCGATGCGCCGCTCGATCGCGCGGTCGCCCGGGTAGGGTTTCTCGCGCGAGACGTGGATCGTGTTCTGGTAGGCGGTATTGGCCTTGAACGGCAGCCACGCTCCGGAGCGGCGCGCGTGGTCGATCAGGCGGTCGAGGAGGAAGTGGGCCCGGGCCGGGCCGTGCACTTTCAGCACCGCATCGATGGATTCGAGCCAGTCCCGGGTCTCGAGCGGATCGACGTCGTGGGTGTCGGGGCCGTCAGCCATCTTTGCGTTCCCATGCCGGCGGCAGGCCCGATATGATCCGGTCTGCACTGCCTGCGGGTCAAGAATCAATTCCCCTTGCCGAGCCCGAATCCCACACTGACGATCGCCAGGCCCGACGACTGGCACCTGCACCTCCGGGACGGCGCCGAGCTCGCCGCGGTCGCAGGCTTCACCGCCCGCGTGTTCGCAAGGGCCGTCGTGATGCCGAACCTGAAGCCGCCGGTCACGACCGTCGCTGCCGCGGCCGCCTACCGAGACCGGATCCGCGCGGCGCTGCCGGCGGGCAGCGGTTTCGAGCCGCTCATGACGCTGTACCTCACGGACTCGACGCCGCCCGGCGAAATCGACCGCGCCGCCGGGTCCGGCTTCGTCGTCGGCGTCAAGCTCTACCCGGCTGGCGCCACCACGCACTCGGACGCGGGCGTGACCTCGCTCGCCCGCTGCGCGGCGACGATCGAGCGGATGGAAGCGCGGGACGTCGTGCTGCAGGTGCACGGCGAGACCGTCGGCGACGACGTCGATCCCTACGACCGCGAGAGCGTGTTCATCGAACGCGAACTCGCCCCGCTCGTCGCGCGCCACCCGCGTCTGCGCGTCGTGCTCGAGCACGTGACGACCCGCGCCGGCGTCGAGTTCGTGCGCGCGGCGGGCGGCCGGGTCGCCGCGACCCTGACGCCGCAGCACCTGCTCTACAACCGCGGCGCGATGTTCCGCGGCGGCCTGCGGCCGCACCTGTACTGCCTGCCGGTGCTGAAGCGCGAGCGCGACCGCGAAGCGCTCGTCGAGGCCGCGACCTCGGACGACCCGCGGTTCTTCCTCGGCACCGACAGCGCCCCGCACGCCCGCGGCGCCAAGGAATCCGCCTGCGGCTGCGCGGGCGTGTATTCGGCACCGGCAGCGATCGAGCTGTATGCGCGCGCCTTCGAGGAGGCCGGCCGCCTGGACCGCCTGGAGGCCTTCGCCAGTTTCCGCGGCGCCGATTTCTACGGGCTGCCGCGCAACCGCGGCACGGTCACGCTCGAGCGCCGCCCCTGGACGGTGCCGGCGAGCCTGCCCTTCGGCGCCGGCGAGATCGTGCCGATGTGCGCCGGCGAGACGCTCGAATGGAAGCTGCGCGACGCGGGCGCCGCGCCGTGAACGCCGCGGCGCCGCTGATGCGGGACCGGTTCCGCGGCTTCCTGCCGGTCGTGGTGGACGTCGAGACCGGCGGGTTCAATGCCGCGACGGATGCGCTCCTCGAGATCGCGGCGGTGTTGATCGAGATCGACGCCGAGGGGCGCCTGGTGCGCGGGTCGACCCATCGCCAGCACGTGCGGCCGTTCGAGGGCGGCCGGCTCGACCCCGCTTCGCTCGCCGTCAACGGCATCGATCCGTACCACCCGCTCAGGATCGCATCGACCGAAAGCGACGCGCTCGGCGCGATCTTCGGCGAGGTGCGCCGCGCCGTGCGCGAGCAGCAGTGCACGCGCGCGATCCTGGTCGGGCACAACGCGTCCTTCGACCTCGGCTTCCTGAACGCCGCGGTCGCGCGGGCCGGCATCAAGCGCAACCCGTTCCACCCGTTCTCCAGCTTCGACACGGCGACGCTCGCGGGCGTCGCTTTCGGGCAGACGGTGCTGTCACGGGCCATCCAGGCCGCCGGGCTCGCCTGGGACACGGACGAGGCGCATTCGGCGTCCTACGACGCCGAGCGGACCGCGGATCTCTTCTGCATCGTCTGCAACCAGTTCAGGCCGCTGTACGAGGCGGCGGCTGAACGCATCGCTGCGGCGCCCGCACCGGCCGCCGAGCCGCCGAACCCGCTGCTGGAGCCGGCGCCGGAATGAATTGAAGGGGTCAGACCCCTTCATATTCAGCGTCGGGTTGCCCACCCGAATATGAAGGGGTCTATGAAGGGGTCTGACCCCTTCAATTCATGCGATCGCGCCGACTTCCTGCAGCAGCGACTTGAGCTCGCCCGAGCGGTACATCTCGGTCACGATGTCGCAGCCGCCGACCAGCTCGCCCTTCACGTAGAGCTGCGGGTACGTCGGCCAGTTCGAGTACGCCTTCAGCGCCTCGCGCAGCTCCGGCTCCTCGAAGATGTTGACGTGCCGGTAGTTCGCCTTGAGCGCGCGCAGCGCGCCCGCGGTCTGGGCGGAGAATCCGCACTGCGGGAAGTCCGGCGTGCCCTTCATGAACAGCACGACGGGCGCCGCGTCGAGGTACTCGCGGATCTTCCGGGTGGTCGCTTCGTCGATCATCGTCTTCCACGCTCCTGTTCTGCGGCGAGCCGCCTCGCCTCCGCCCGCGCCACCGCCGCCCATCGGTCGCCGGCCGTCATCCGCGTCCAGTCCGCGATGTCCGCCAGCGTCCGGAAGCAGCCGCGGCAGACTCCCCGATCGTCCAGCGAACAGACATTGATGCAGGGTGAGCTGGGGCCGCGGTCGTCCATGGCAGGGTTTGCTAACGCGTTGAATTATGGGGGTGGCTGGCCTATTCTTCAATGAATCCAGGGGAGGTGCGCCATGAATCCGCTCTTGAGCGTCAAGGGTTCGCTGATCACCGGTTTCGTCCTCGCGATCCTGTTCGCGGTGCTGGCGGTCGACGGCGGCTGGAACGAGCTGGGGCTCGCGCGCTGGCTGCACATCATCGCAGGGATCACCTGGATCGGGCTCCTCTATTACTTCAACGCCGTGCAGGTGCCGGCGCTCGCGGAGGCCGCGGCGGACAAGGGCGGCCCGGGTGGCGCGGGCATCGCCAAGTACGTCGCGCCGCGCGCGCTCCTGTGGTTCCGCTGGGCCGCGGTGGTGACCTGGTTCACCGGGTTCTGGTACCTGGCCCGGGCGGGCGCGCTCGGCGCCTTCGCGCTCGGCATGGCCGGCGACACGTTCAACACCTATCAGTTCGTGATCGGCGTCGGCACCTGGCTCGGCACCATCATGCTGTTCAACGTCTGGGTCTTCATCTGGCCGAACCAGAAGAAGATCCTCGGCATCGTGCCGGCGACGGACGAGCAGAAGGCGGCGGCGCGCAAGACGGCGCTGTACGCCTCACGCATCAACTACATCCTGTCGATCCCGATGCTGCTGTGCATGGCGGGCGCGACGCACGGCCTGCCTTTCTAGGCGACACCCGCTGCGCCGTCCCTGACCCGCGCTGGCATGTCCGCGGCGAGGCGGACGGCGCGGCCGGAGTATGCCCCCATCGAACCTGCCCTCGTGATGCCGAGCCGCGCGCGCCGCTACGCGCAGTTCGCGATCATCGTCCTCGCCGCGGGCGCGCTGTACCCGCTCATGTACCTGCGCCAGAACTTCGAGATCAGCGTGCTCGAGGCGCTGCGCATCACCGCCAGCGACCTCGGCGAACTCTACGCGCTGCTCGGCTTCGTGTTCGCGGTCGCCTACATTCCGAGCGGCCGGCTGGCCGACCGGTACCCGCCGCGCCTGCTGATGGCGTTCGCGCTCGCGGCCGTCGGCCTGCTCGGTTTCTGGTTCTCGACCTACCCTTCGCTGCTCGAGCTCCGGCTGATCTTCCTGGGCTGGGGCCTGGCCGGCGGGCTCTGCTTCTGGGCCTCGCTGATCAAGGCCGTTAACCTGCTCGCCGCCTCGAACGAGCAAGGGCGCTTCTTCGGCATCCTGGACGGCGGCCGCGGGCTCGTCGAAGCGCTGCTCGCGTCGGTCGCCGTGCTGCTGTTCCGGGGCCTGTCAGAGTCCGGCGACTCGTCGGCGCTGCGCCTTGCGCCCGTCATCTACATGTACTCCATCGCGGCGCTGGCATTCGCCGTGCTGGTTTTCCTGTTCGTCGAGGACGGCACGACCAGCCCTGCGCCGGCGCCTGCCGCGGGCGCCGCGCGGCCGGGCGGCACGCTCCTCGCGGACCTGCGCCGGCTGGCGCGCATTCCCGAGCTGTGGCTGCTCGCCGTCGTGATGATGATCGGCCAGGCACTGTTCTGGGTGACCTACTCGATCTCGGCCTTCCTGCAGGTGAACCTGGGCATGTCCGCGCTCGCGGCGGGTTCGGTCGTGCTGACCAAGCTCTGGATGCGGCCCGTCGGCGGCATCACGATCGGATTCCTCGGCGACCGCGTGTCGCGGGAGCTGCTGCTCGCCTGGCTGCTCGCGCTCGCGTCGACCAGCCTGATCGTGATCTGCTTCGCGAAGCTCGGTGGAAACATGCCGGCCATCATCGGTATCGTGCTGGTCATCGGCTACCTGACCTACGCGATCAAGGGCCTCTACTGGGCATTGCTCGACCTGTGCCCGGTGCCCCGGCACATCATCGGCCTCGCCATCGGCCTGGTGAGCTTCATCGGCTACCTCCCTGACGTGCTGCTGCCGCTCTACGACGGCTTTCTCTCGCGGCACTACCCGCGGGACGTGAGTTTCCGCATTTATTTCACGAGCATTGCGCTGTGCGGCTACCTGGGCGCGGCCCTGTGCCTCGTGTTCTGGCGGCGCTCTCGACGCGCCCGGTTGGCCGGTGACCCGCCACGCGACGGAGGCGAATTCGCATGAATGCCAGGATGACCGGCAAGTTCGGAGTCCATCCCGTCGTTTTCGGATTCTCGGTCGGCCTGACGGTGCTGTTCCTGGTCCTGACGCTGGCCAACCTCAGCGCCGCGGACGCGATGTTCAGCGCCGTCAAGGACGGAATCGCCCGGCGCTTCGGCTGGTTGTTCATCCTCAGCGTCCAGGCTTTCCTGCTCCTGTGCATCTACCTCGCGGCGAGCCGTTTCGGCCATATCCGCATCGGCGGCGCCGGGGCGCGCCCCGAGTTTTCCTCCGTGAGCTGGTTCGCCATGCTGTTCGCTGCCGGGATGGGAATCGGCCTCATGTTCTGGAGCGTCGCGGAACCGGTGCTGCACCTGCAGAACCCGCCGGGCGCCGCGGCGATGACCGCCGAGGGCGCCCAGCGCGCCCTGGACCTGACCTTTCTCCACTGGGGACTGCACGTGTGGGGCATTTACGCCCTGGTGGGGCTCGCGCTCGCTTACTTCGCCTACAACCGCGGCCTGCCGATGACGATCAGGAGCGCCTTCCAGCCGTTGCTCGGCGACCGCATCCACGGGCCGATCGGCCACGCCCTCGATATCCTCGCCGTGCTGGCGGCCTTGTTCGGGCTCGCGACCTCGCTGGGGCTCGGCGTCGCGCAGATCAATGCCGGGCTGGGTTACGCGTTCGGCATCGGCTTCTCGGCGGGCACGCAGCTCGGCCTCATCGCCCTGATCACGCTGGTCTCGGCCGCCTCCGTCGGGTCGGGACTGGACCGCGGCATCAAGCTCCTCAGCAACGTCAACCTGCTCGCCGCGCTGCTGCTGCTGGCGTTCGTACTGATCGCCGGTCCTACGCTGTTCCTGCTCGAAAACTTCGTCGAGAGCACGGGCCACTACCTGCAGAACCTGCTCGCGCTCGGCAGCTGGACGGACACCTATGCGCTCGACTCGGGGTGGCAGGCGTCCTGGACGGTCTTCTACTGGTCGTGGTGGATCGCCTGGTCGCCCTTCGTGGGCATGTTCATCGCCCGCATCTCGCGCGGCCGGACGGTCCGGGAATTCATCTTCGGCGTGCTGGCGATGCCTTCGCTGCTCACTTTCGTCTGGATGGCGACCTTCGGCGGCGCCGCCATCTACGAAAGCCTGTTCGTCGACCCCGGCATCGTCTACGCGGCGAACGACAATGCCGCGACCGCCCTGTTCGAGCTGTTGTCGCGCTTCCCGTTCCAGGAATTCAGCGTTCTGCTGGCCGTGTTCCTCGTCATGATCTTCTTCGTGACGTCCTGCGACTCGGGTTCGCTCGTGATGGGCATCATCAGTTGCGGGGGCAGGACCGACATCGGCGTCCCGCAGCGCATGTTCTGGGCCCTCCTGGCGGGCCTCGTCGCCGCGGTCCTCGTGCTGGGCGGCGGTCTCACGGCCCTGCAGACGGCCTCGATCTCGACCGGCCTGCCGTTCGCGGTCGCGCTGGTGCTGATGGCCGTGTGCCTGGTGAAGGCTTTACGAGAGGACTCCAAATGCCCACGCGAGTGATCGTCATCGGCCTCGGCCCGATCGGGTCGGCCGTCGCCCGCCAGTTGCTGGCGCGCAGGAACTTCAGGCTCGTCGCGGCCGCCGACATCGACCCGGCCAAGGCCGGCCGGGACCTCGGGGACGTTCTGGGCGGCGGGCGCCGGATCGGGATCAAGGTCCAGGGCGACGTCGCCCTGGCGATCCGCAAGGCCAGGCCGCAGGTTGCGGTGCTCTGCACGAGCTCGAGCCTGAAGGGCCTGTGGCCGCAACTGCAAGCCGTGCTCAGGCTCGGGATTCCGGTCGTATCGACGACCGAGGAGCTGTCCTACCCCTGGTTCTCGAACCGCCCCCTCGCGCGCCGGATCGACGCGGCGGCGAGGAAGGCGAAAGTCGCCGTCGTCGGTACCGGCGTCAATCCCGGCTTCGCGATGGACGCGCTTCCCATCGCGCTCACGGCGATCTGCGAGCGCGTCGAGTCGGTGCGCGTCGATCGCATCCAGGATGCCCGTATCCGGCGTCTCCCGTTCCAGCAGAAGATAGGATCCGGCCTGACGCCCGCGCAGTTCGCCGCGCGGGTGAAGCAACTCACCGTGCGCCACGTCGGCCTGACCGAATCGGTCGCGATGATCGCGGATGCGCTCGGCTGGAAGCTCGACCGCGTGACCGATGAAATCCGCCCCAGGATCGCCCGGTCACCCGTCGCGAGCCAGTTCCTCGAGGTGCCGGCGGGGCGCGTCTGCGGACTGGTCCAGGATGGCGTGGGCTACGTGGGCGGCGAGCCGCGCATCGTGCTGCACATGGAAGCCTACCTCGGCGCGCCCGAGACCTACGACCGCGTGCGGATCGAGGGCTCGCCGCCCCTCGACGTCCGGGCCGCTGGCGGCTACCACGGCGACGTCGCCACGGCCTCGATCACCGTCAACACCATCCCGGCACTGCTCGGCGCCGCGCCCGGTCTTCAGACCATGCGGAGCCTCGCGCTGCCGTCGTTCGCGGGCGGCAGAGGGTAGCCCTGAGCGCGGGCGGGATTCGCGGCTGATCAGCCGGGCGGTAGCACGCGACCCGGATTGAGGATGCCCAGCGGATCGAGCGCGCGCTTCAGGCTGCGCATGACCTCGATTTCGGCCGCGCTGCGGCAAAGGCACAGGTAGTCGAGTTTTTCGAGGCCGATGCCGTGCTCTGCCGAGACCGTGCCAACCCGCTCCAGCCCGCCGTAGACCAGCTCCTCCACCGCACGCCGCGCCTCCACGGATTCATCGTGCACCGTGATCCAGATGTGCAGATTGCTGTCGCCGACGTGCCCCCAGACGACGCAGCGCATGTCCGGCCATCGATCGGAGAGCCGGCGGCGCAACGCATCCAGATAGGCGGGCATGCGCGTGATGGGCAGGCCGACGTCGAACATGAACACCGGGCCGATCCCGAGAATCTGCTCAACGTCGTCGCGCAGCGCCCACAGCGACTGGACCTGGGCGCGCGATTCCGCAATGACGGCATCGGACACGACGCCCGCCTCGAGCAGCGCCGAGAGCACGTCCTCGAAGTGCGACCGGTCGCGCTGCTCGTGCCCGCCAAGCGACTCCACGAGGCAATAGAGCGGCGCGCCATGCGGCAACGGCGGTGCGTGCCGACCTGCCGGAGCGGTGACCAGCTCGTAGAACTCCGGCCACATGACCTCGAAGGCGCTCAACGTGCCGCCGAGGCCGCGGTCGACTGATTTCAGGAGCTGGACCAGGGAATCGAAGCCAGGCACCGCGAGCAGCGCGAGATTCTGGCTTTGGGGCGCCTCGCGCAGCCGCAGCACGGCGCGCGTGACGACGCCGAGCGTCCCTTCGCTGCCCACGAACAGCTGGCGCAGGTCGTAGCCCGCGTTGTTCTTGAGCAGCCGGTTGAGTGTCGACAGCACCGTGCCATCGACCAGCACGGCCTCGAGTCCCAGCAGCTGCTCGCGCATCATGCCGAATCGCAGAACCCGGTTGCCGCCCGCATTCGTCGCGATCGCGCCGCCGACCGTGGCGCTGCCGCGCGCCCCGAGATCGAGCGGGAAGAAGAGACCCTCGGCAGCGGCGGCCTCCTGTACAGCCTGGATCGTCACGCCAGCCTCCACGACCGCGACCCGGCCTGCGGTATCGATCTCCTCGACCTGCCGCATCCGTTCGAGCGACAGGAGGACCTCTTGCTCGGTCGCGATCGCGCCGGCAACCAGCCCGGTGCCACCCCCGTACGGGACGACGGGCTGGCGAAGCGCCTGACAGGCCCGCAGCACTGCGGCGACCTCCGGGCCTGTGTCTGGTCGCAGCACGGCGCGCGCCCGGCACGACCGGCTCGACCCCCAGGTCTCGGCCCGTGCGTGGATGCTATCCGGCGCCAGCAATGTTGACGCCCCCGCTGCCGCGCGCAGGCGCTCATACAGAAGCCGGTCGTCTTGCACGGGCGTGTTGTCCAAGACGAGAGGATACCGGTCCTGGCGACGCCCCAGCGAGCCTGCCAGACATGTGCGCTGCACGCATAGACAAGCGGCCTTGCGTTCCCGGCACCGCGCTGGATCGTGGCGTCCCCTAGGTTCGGACTGTGGCAGGGCGGTACCTGGCCAGGCTCGAATCCGGAAGGCCTTGCGGCGATTGGTGTGAACCGGGGGGATCCTCTTGAATATCAGCGCACAACGTAGCTTCATCGGCCTGGCCGTGACCGCGGCCCTGGGCGTTTCGGCCGCAGCGTCCGCCCAGCAAGGCAGTCCGGCGGAGTCTGCTGTGGTGCTGGACGACATCATCGTCACCGCCCGGAAACGGGCCGAATCCACGTTCGAGATTCCGGAGACCATCAACACGCTGCAGCGGGAAGTCATCGAGCGCGCCCGAATTGCGGGACTTGCAGACATCGGTCAGATGGTCACCAACGTCAACCTGTCGACGAGAACCGATGGTTTCCCCAACGTCTCCGTCCGCGGCGTCGGCTCGTTTGGCAACACGCAGGGAGTCGGCTTCTACCTCGACGACGTGCAGATCTTCTCCGACGCTTCTGCGCGCTTCGGAGACCTCGAGAGAATCGAGGTGCTCAAGGGGCCACAGGGCACCCTCTATGGTGGCAGCAATATCGGCGGAGCGGTGCGATTCGTGACCGTGAAACCCGACCCCACGGATCTCTACGGAAACGCCACGCTGACCGCCGGGGAGCAGGGCCTCGTCGACGTCGAAGCCAGCCTCAACGCGCCGCTCGGAGGCAACGGCTGGGCGCTGCGGCTGTTCGGCATGGCAAGCAGCAACGACGGTTACCTTTACAACCCCAATTCGGTGCGCGCGAACGGACTCAGCAACGACAACCCGCGCGATATCGGCGCGGTCGACCAGGAGTCGGTGCGTGTCGCCCTGGCGGGGTCACTGACGGAGAAACTGTCGCTGCTTGCCTCGGTGCGCTGGAATGCGCTGGAAGGACCCAACGACCCGTGGAGCGTCGAGCTGGACGACAGTTTCGAGTTTCCCGCCGGCATCGACCTCAGCACGAACCCACGCCAGGACCGCGAGACCATCGCGGCGACACTCGAGCTGCGCTATGAGGCGGACGCCTTCGAGGTCACCTCGGTCACTTCCCACACCGACACCGACAGCGACCGCGAGTCAGACCTGGACAATTCCCAGGAATTCATCCTCGACCTGTTCCGGCCGCAGGAGTTCAAGGTCCTGAGCCAGGAACTGCGCTTCACGTCCACCGGCGACGGCCCGCTCGAGTGGCTGGCCGGGCTCTACTACCTCGACTTCGAGGACGACCTGGATTCCTCGCTGATCTTCCTGGGCGGCTCGTCCCTGTTCGACGGCGTCATTCCCGATCCGGCGACCGAGCAGGACGTCGTCGACGTCGTGCCGTTCGAAGATCGCCTGCGCGAGCGCACGCAGCGCGCAGCGTTCGTCACCGCGAGCTACCGTACGGGTGACCTGGAGTTCGGCGCCGGAGCGCGCGTCGACCGATGGGAAGTGGAAATGACCAACCGCCAGAGCGGCCTGTCGGGGCGCCAGTCCGAGACGGAGTTTCTTCCGCGGCTGTCGGCGACCTGGTATCTGGATGATCGAGGCAGCAACGTGTACGCGACCGCTGCGCGCGGCTTCGAGCCCGGCGGGTTCAATCTAGGCAATTTTGCGGGTTCGAATGAACTTTTCGGGTTCGAGCCCGAGGAAGCCACCAGTTACGAGATCGGGTTCAAGGGCCGCACTGCCGACGGGCGCGCGACGCTCACGGCCGCTGCCTTCCTGATCCAGTACGACAGGCGGCAGTTCGAATTGCAGGCCCAGGATCCCGTGACGGGTGACTTCGTCGAGGGCATCGTCAACGCAGGCGACTCCTCGCAGTATGGCATCGAGGCGGACCTCGCCTGGCAGGCGACCGACAACCTGCGCCTGTCGATCGGCGGCGGTTACGTCGATGCCGAGTGGGATTCCGGCACGGTCCTCGCGGACGGCACGGACCTGAGCGGCCTGACACCACCTTACGTACAGGACTTCACCGCGATCGCGGCCGCCGATTACGACCGCGAATTCACCCCGGGTCTCAGCTTCTTCGCCCGGGCGCAGATCAGCTACAACGGCGCGTTCGAGGTGGATCTGGGAAACACTGTCGAGAATCCGAGCTTTACCGTGGCAAGCCTGCGGGTCGGCGTCGGCAGCGATCGCTGGCAGGTGTCTGCGGGCGTCCAGAACCTCTTCGATGAGGAGTACTACACCGACGCCACCGTGTTTCCCAACTTCAATCCGCTGGTGCCGCTCGACAGCATCATCATCGGGACGCTGGGACAGCCGAGACTGTTTACGGCGACCCTCAAGGTCATGTTCTGACGGGAGTACGCAGGATGAGTGCCAACAGCAGCAACTTGAACTACGCAAAGCGGCCGCCGGCCGAGGGCGAGTACGTGCAGATCGACGCGGTCGCCTGGCAGCCCTTTCCGGACACGCTGTCGCAAGGGGGCATCCGCTGGAAGCTGCTGCATGTAGCGCCCGAGATCGGAGCATGGACCGCGATGTTCGACTGCCCGAAAGGGTCTTCCTTCGCCCGCCACATCCACATCGGGCCGGGCGAGTATTACCTGACGCGCGGCAAGATGGAGGTCAGGGGCGGCAAGAACCAAGGTGGCGCGACCGCGGTCGCACCCGCGTACGGCTACGAAGCCTGCAACGCGCGCCACGACCGGACGTATTTCGTCGAGCACGGCGAGTTCTACATGACCTTTCTCGGCCCGCTGAACTTCATCAATGACGACGGCTCCACGATCGTGGTGATCACCTGGCAACAGGCGCAGGAGCTCTGGTTGTCGCAAATTGGCCATGGCGGCTGAAATTCCCCGCCCGAGGCCGTAGACTGTCACATAGCGGCCGTTTCGGGGGAAACGCCTTGGCCAGTGCATTCGTACGCTGGGCGACGCGCCAGTTCGCGCCGGGCGACCGGTTCGACGCTTGGCATGACGCGCTCAATTACAACTACGGGCGCTGGGCGTCCGCTCCCAACCGCCTGCCCACGTTCTCCGCGACCGTCGAGTGCGGTCTGATCGACGCCTTTCGCGTGATCGAGTGCGTCTGTGACCCCTGCGCCGGCCAGCGCACCTGGGCTGATATCGACCACAACCCTGAAGAAATCGTGGCGCTGCAGCTGGTTCTGCGCGGCCAGGAGGAGATCCGGTTCGCGGGCCAAGAATTCCTGCTCAGGCCCGGCGACATCCTCGTGTGGGACAGTCTGCACCCCATGGACTTCAAGGTTGTCGAGCAGTTGCACAAGCTCTCGGTGATCTTGCCGCTCGCAAGGCTCAAGAATTGGCTGCCGAATCGCTGGCAGAACATTCGGCGGGTAATCGAACCGGATAGCGGCGCAGCACGGCTGCTTTCCGGCTATCTGCGATCGCTGGCGCCGCGCAAAGCCGTTGACGGCATCAACAACAGCGATGCATTGATCGAGACAACCATCGGCTTGCTGGTCAATGCGCTCGAGTTGGAGCCGGCCCGTTCATCTGAATGCATGCGCGACGTGCAGCTCGAGCGTGTCAGGAGCTACATCGACGAGCACCTGTCTGAACCGGACCTCGCGCCCGCGAAGATAGCCGCGGCCAACCGGATCTCCGTTCGTTACCTGCACTGGCTGTTCGAGAGCATCGGAACGACCGTAACCCAGTTCGTGATCCGGGAACGCCTTGAGCGTTGCAGGCGCGACCTGGGCAACCCGATGATGCGCAACCGCAAGATTGCCGACGTCGCGTTCTCGTGGGGATTCAGCGACGTCACGCACTTCAACCGCCGCTTCAAGACCGAGTTCGGCCTGTCACCGCGATTGTTCTCCAAGATGATCGCGGATGGCTGCGGCGCTGGCGCCTGAAAGGATCTCGATCCAGTAGCCGTCCGGGTCCTGGATAAAGGCGATCTTTCGCATGCGGCCATCCTCGGGGCGCTTTACGAAGGTCACGCCCAGCAGCTCGAGGCGCGCACAGGCGGCGTTGACGTCGGGAACACATATCCCGATGTGACCGAAGCCGCGCGGCTCGCTGTTGCCATTGTGGTAGCCGGCGAAGCCCGCATCCGCCTCCGTGCCCCAGTTGTGGGTCAGTTCCAGCATTGCCCGCTGGCTGAAGGCCCATGCGGCACGTTCCACTGGATTGACCGGTACGGGGGGGTCCGTGTTGCGCAGGTAGCAAAGGAAGTACAGCGAGAACTTGAATTCAGGGAAGTCCAGCTGCTTGATCAGGGTCATCCCGAGGATCCGCGTATAGAAGTCGATGGAGACCACCGGATTCCTGATGCGCAGCATCGTCTGCGTCAGTACGAACTCTCGGGTGGCCGGGTCGACTCGGTCCTCAAGCTCACGAAGCGATTTGATCGGGCCGGTGTTTACCATCAGCTTCTACCCCTTGCAGGTGCTGCGGGGCGGATGCCGATGCGCCGCGGCGGGGAAACCGTAGCCAACCGGTCGCACGGATTCTATGCCATGGGTGCATTCGCGACGTGCTGTCAGGGCAATCTCGACGCCGCGATGAGAATCTGCGTGACCGTTGCCGATTCGCCGGGCCGCTGGTTCGTCCGCAACCACTCAGAGACCCCGGCCGCAGCATGCTCCTGGCGCTGCCGTGGTTCGCGGGCGCCGGTTAGATGCGGCGAGGCGCCCTCACGCCAGCATCGCGGTCGCGAGCATCGCGATGATCGAGCCTCCCGTCGCCAGGGCCATGTCCTTCTGCGCGTCCCAGGGGTCGCCCTGCGCGCCGACGTAGTCCGAGCCTGCGGGACCGCCGAGAAGCTCCGCCGCCCACCACTCGATCACCTCGAACGCCATGCTGGTGGCCATGATCAGTGCGGGCGCCAGGAAGTAGCTCCACCCGGCGGCAGGACCGGCGTAACGCTCGAGCAGCTCCCAGGCCGGGTAGGCGATCAGCAGTCCGTAGGCGAAATGCACCAGGCGGTCGTAGTGGTTGCGCGTCCAGCCGAAGAATTCGATCAGCGTGATGCCGCTTCGGGTTTCCGCGACTGCGAAATAGGGAACGCGGGCGTACGTGTAATGGGCGCCGATCGTGTGCAGGACGAGGAACACGAACACCAGGGAGTACGACAAATCGCTGACCGGCCAGTCGGCATGGGTCCAGACGAGCGCCAGAAGCGCCGCCGCGGTCATGACATTCTCCGTGAGCCAGACCACACGGTCGTGCGGGCGGATGGCGAGGACGAGCCACAGCACGCCGAAGGCAACCAGCAGCCAGTGCGGATACTCCATGCCCCGCGTTGCCCCCCTCAACGGCCGCGGCCGTCATCCCGGGACTTCCGGGCGAACGGATAGGCGCTTCCCGTGTAGCCTTTCGGCGGCATGACGAGCGACAGCGCCATCGTCGCGCCCAGCACCGTGACGGTGGCGGCGAGCGACCACAGGACCGGGATCTTGTAGACGTCGATCAGCAGCATCTTCGCGCCGATCAGGACCAGCACGATGGCGAGACCGTAGGACAGCAGGTGAAACCGCTCGTGCATGCCGGCGAGCAGGAAGTACATGGCGCGCAGTCCCAGGATCGCGAAGACGTTGGACGTCAGCACGATGAAGGGATCCAGCGTGATGGCGAAGATCGCCGGGATCGAGTCGACCGCGAAGACGATGTCGACGATGCCGATCAGGATGATGACGACGAAGAGCGGCGTCGCCAGCCGTTCGCCGTTGACGGTGGTGAAGAACTTCTCCCCGTCGAACTGCGGCGCGATCCGCACGTGGCGGCGGATCCACTTGAGCGCCACGTTGGACTCGAGGTCCGGTTCCTGGCCGATCGCCCACCACATCTTGATGCCGGTGAACACCAGGAATGCGCCGAAGACGTACAGCACCCAGTGAAAGCGCGCGATCAGCCAGGCGCCGACGAGGATCATGACGGCGCGCAGCACCAGCGCGCCGACGATGCCGATCATGAGGACGCGCTTCTGGAACTCGGCCGGCACTGCGAAGTAGGTGAACACCAGCAGGAACACGAAGATGTTGTCGACTGCCAGCGCCTTCTCGATCAGGTAGCCCGTCATGAACTCGATCGCCTTGACGTTCGCGGTCGCGCGCGCGGTCGGGTCGTCGCCGAGGCCGCCGAGGTACCACCACATCCAGCCGACGAACAGGAACGACACCGCGACCCACAGCACCGACCACGCCGCGGCCTCGCGCATGGACACCTTGTGGGCGCCCTGGCGGTTCAGGGCGAAGAAGTCGACGGCGAGCGCGACGATCACGAACGCCGTGAACAGCGTCCACATCAGGGGGGTGCCGATGGTCATCATGGGTCGGGGTTCTGTCCTGTGGCGGCGGTGCGCGCCCGCCGGATTTTACCGCAGCCCGGGCAGGCAGGCTGCAGGCGCAGCCCGTTCCGGCCCGCGGCGCTATACTCGCAGCCAGCCGATCGATTCCGTGTCCGAGCGAACCGCCCGCCTCCCCCGCTGACCAGGTAGTTCACCCCCGCCATGCCTCTCAGTGCCATCGCCACGGCCTGGCCGCTGCTGCTCGGAATGGGCGTGCTCATGCTGGGCGCCGGCCTTCAGTCGACCCTGCTGGGCGTGCGCGGCACCAGCGAAGGCTTCTCGACCACGGCGATCGGCGTGGTCATGTCCTGCTACTACGCCGGCTTCCTGTTCGGCACGACGATCGCGCCGCGGATGATCGGTCGCGTCGGGCACGTGCGCGTTTTTGCCGCCTTCGCGGCCGTTGCGGCTGTCGCGACGCTCGGCCAGGCCGTGTGGGTCCAGCCCGCCTTCTGGGCGGTCATGCGACTGCTGAGCGGGGTGTGCTTCGCCGGCATCTACGTGGTTGCCGAGAGCTGGCTCAACGACCGCGCGACCGAGTCGAATCGCTCGCGGCTGCTGGCGGTCTACATGGTCGTGCTCTACGTCGGGCTCGGCGCCTCCCAGTTCCTGCTGCTGGCGTCGGACCTCGCGACGGACGTACCGTTCATGCTGATTGCGGCGCTCATCTGCCTCGCGATCGTGCCGCTGGTGCTGTCGGCACATCCGGCACCCGTCGTGCTGACGCCGCGTGCCGTGCGTTACCGTGACCTGTACCGGCTGTCACCCCTGGGCGTCGTTGCGGTGACGATGTCGGGCTCGATGTCGGCGATCGTGTTCTCGCTGGGGTCCGTATACGCGCGCCTGAGCGGCATGGACACGGCGGCGATCGCCACGTTCATGTCGGCGAACATCCTGGCCGGCGTCGTGACGCAGTATCCGATCGGTGCGCTGGCGGACCGGATGGATCGCCGCGCGGTCACCGCCGGCGTATGCGCGCTGTCGACGGCGCTCTTCTTCGGCATCGTCTTCTGGGCCGACATGCCGCGGCCGCTGCTGCTGCTGCTGTCGGCGATCGCGAGCGGCCTCGTGCTGACGATCTATTCGCTCGGCATCTCCCACGTCAACGACCGCCTGGACCCGTCGGAAATGGTGGCCGCGAGCAGCGCGCTGCTGCTCCTGAACGGCGCCGCGGCCGTCCTCGGCCCGATCCTGGCCGCGAGCGCGATGGGCCGCTTCCAGGCGACGGCATATTTCGCGACCCTGGGAACGCTGTCGGCTGCGTTGACCCTCTTCTGCCTGTGGCGCAGGAGCCGGCGCGCGCCCGTGCCCCGGGAGCAGCGCGGGCCGTTCATCACCGCGCAACCGGAGACCAGCGCGGCCATCGTCGACGCGCCGAGCGGCGCCGCCAAGGTGGATTGACGGCGCTCTTCAGCCGCCGGACGCCGCAGCGGCAGGGCCGTCCAGCGCCGGCCAGGACGAAGCATCGAGCGTCTCGCGATAGCCGTGCCAGGCCGCGTAAGCCAGCCAGGGCATGACGATGGCGAGCCCGAGGAACGCCGTGGCGAATCCGGCCGCGGTCAGCAGCACGATCAGGGCGGCCCAGAGCAGCATGACGCGCTTGTTGGACAGCACGGCCCGGATGCTGGAAACGCAGGCCGTCACCATGTCGACGTCACGATCGGCGATCATCGGCAGCGAAAATGCCGCCACCGCAAACGTGAGCGCGGCGAAGATCGAGCCCGCCGCCGAACCGATGAGCAGGAACTCGAGCAGCGTCCCGACGTTCCCCTCTTCCACCGGCACGAACGCGGTCACCATCATGCCGGCGCGCGACCACAGCAGCACGATCACCAGCTGGCCCAGCGCGAAGACGGCGGCCTGGCCGATGACCCGCCGCGCCAGCGACAGGCAGCGGACCAGGGACGGCTGCCGGCCGGCCTCGAGGTCGCGGCTCACGCAGTACAGCCCGACGCCGATCAGCGGGGCGACGAACACGAAACCGGAGAGCAACGTCGCCAGCAGGGCGAAGCGGCCGAGCGACCAGGCCAGCGCCGCCACCAGCAGGCTGACCAGCGCGATGAACAGTCCGAAGGCGAGGGTCAATCGCGGCGCCCGCCGGACGTCCCGCCAGCCCAGGCGCAGCCAGCGCCACGGCGCATCCATCGGGAGCGTCGCGCAGGGCACGACGAAAGGCCGGGCCTCGGGCCGGGGATCCCCGGCTGCCGTGTTCATCGCGAATCGCCACCTGCCAATGGGACTGATGTCCCGGCACAGCCGCCGCACCCTCCGCCGCCGCACAGCCGCGCCTCGATCGCCTTGCTGGTCGGGGTGATCGACAGTCCGCCGAGCGCCGTGCACCGCAGCTCGCGCGCCATCCGTTCGCTGATCTCCCGGTGCGCGTCGAGGACCTCGTCGAGCGGCACGAGGTGATCGTAGCCGGCGAGCGCGATGTTGGCGCTCGCGATCGCGTTGCTCGCCCCGGCGATGTTGCGGCCGAGACACGGCGCCTCGACGCGGTTGGCGATCGGGTCGCAGATCAGTCCGAGCACGTTCTGCAATGCGTGGCTGCTGGCGCCCAGTGCCTGCGCGGCGCTGCCGCCCGCCAGTTCGACCAGCGCCGCAGCCGCCATCGCCGCGGCCGCCCCGGTCTCGGCCTGGCAGCCGCCGACCTCGGCGGCGAAGCTCGAACGCGTCGCGACGAACACCCCGACCAGGCCGGCAGCCAGCATCGCGCGCAGGATCTGCTCCTCGCCGGCGCCGAGCAGTTCGGCGGCCGCCAGCGTCGTGCCGGGGAAGGTCGCGCAGGAGCCGGCGGTCGGCGCGGCGACGATCACGCCCATCGCGCTCTTCACTTCCATCAGCGCGGTCACGTACAGGATCGCCCGATTCAGCAGGCCGCCGTCCAGCAGCCGCCCTTCCGCCAGCAGCGCCGCGAAGCGGTGGCTCTGCCGCGGCAGGATCCGGTCGCGGTACTCGGTGCCGGCCAGGCCCTGCTGAACGCCGGCGCGGACGATCGCCAGGATCCCTCGCATCTGCTCGAGTACTTCGGCGCTCGTCAGGCCGCCGCGCGCGCATTCGTACTCGAGTGCCCGGTCCGACAGACGGCACCGCGTCAGGTCGCCGGTCATTTCGCCGGCGTGCAGGAACGGCACCGAGAGGCCCCGGCGCGAGCGCACCGGTAGCACGGGCGCCAGTCGCCGCACGCGCCGCACGCCCGGCAGCCCGGCAAGCACCGACTCGGCGACGAACTGCTGTGCGGACACGATGACCTTGACGGACCCGTTGCCGGTGACGACCACGTCGTCGACGTCATCGCGCGCCGACAATGCCGCGGCCAGCCCGCGGCCGTCGCCTTCGACGTCGAGCACGGTCACCGCGTAGTCGCCGTACAGCGTCACCGGCGCTTCGTCGATCGAGATCACCTCGATCATGCCGCCGCCGGTTGAAAGCGCGACCAGCTGATGCCGGACGCCGTCCTTGCGAAGCGTCAGCCGATAGGTATTCGGGTGGGGATCATGAAGCGTCGCGATCTCGATCCCGAGGTCGATGCCGGCCGCTCGCACCGCCGCTGCGGACTCGGGCAGCCGCGCATCGTCGGCCTCCCAGCCGAGCAGGCCGCCGAACAGGCCCATGTCGGAGCCCTGGCTGTCGTGCGTCGTCGCCAGCGAGCTCTCGGTGTCGAACTCGATCCGCACGGCGTCGGGCGTGCCGCCGCACAGGTCGCGGGCGAGCCGTCCGATCCGCACCGAGGCGGCGGAGTGCGAGCTCGACGGACCGCGCATCACCGGTCCGACGACGTCGTTGAAGATGCTGGGCGGAAGGGTGGCTGGCATGACCGGTGACTCGCGCCCTGCCGCTACAGCTGCTGCGCGCCGAGGTATTCGATTTCCATTACCAGCCCCGCCAGTTGCCCGTCGATCTGCCTGCGGTCGCCGACGACGACGATCGCCAGCGCTTCGGGCGACAGGAATTCGCGCGCTGCGGCGTCAATATGGGCGGCGCCGATGTCGCGATAGATGGCCGGCAGCATGGCCTGGTAACCGTCGGGGCGGCGGAACTTCTGGTTGGCGAGCAGCGCCGCCAGCACCTGGCCGTTCGTCTGGTAGCGGTTGGGCAGGCCGCGCACGTTGCCTTCGGTCACGCGTTGCAGCTCGACGGCATTCACCCCCTGCGATCCGTCGGCGAAAGCGTCCATCCGCTCGAGAATCAGGCGGATCGAGTCGGCCGTGCGGTCGGCCTGGACCGAGGTGAAAACGGCCAGCGCGCGCGGGCCCACGACGTCGGTCAGCGAGCTGCGGATGCCGTAGGTCCAGCCCTTCTCCTCTCGCAGCTCGAAATTCAGCCGCGACAGGAAACCTGAACCGATCACTTCGTTCGCGAGCTCGAGCGGCTCGATGCCCTGCCGCGCGCCGTCGAGCGGCAGGACGCGTGCGAGCAGCAGCACCGACTGCGGCCGGTCGGGGATGTCGATCACCACGAGCCGCGGCCGCGCCTGGGGGACGGCGACCGCGAGGCTCTTGGGCCGCGCGGCGATCTCCGCCCCGCGCCAGTCTCCGAACGCCGCCTCGAGCGCGGGCACCAGTTCGGCCAGGGTCACGTCGCCGACCGCGGTCAGGCGTGCGGTCTCGGGCCGCAGCCAGCGTGCGTGCTCCTCCGCCAGGATCTCCGGGGTCAGCGATTCGACGGCCGACGCCTTCCCGGAACCTCCGACCGATCCGTAGGGGTGACCCTCGCCGTAGATCACCGGTCCGAGCGAGCGCTGCGCTAGGGCCTCGGGGTCGGCTTGCTCCTGCGCGATGGCGGCCAGCCGCTGGGCCCTGACGCGGGCCACATCGCCGGGCGCGAACGCCGGGTTGCGCACGATGTCCGCCATGAGCTGAAGCGAGGGGCCGAGGTTGGCCGTCAGCGCGGTCATGGTCACCGTGCTGGCATCCGTGGTCGTTCCGGTCTTGATCGGGGCGCCGAGCCGCTCCTGCGCGGTCGCGATCTCCTCCGCGCTGCGGGACCGGGTTCCCTCGCGCAGCATTTCCATCATCATCGACTGGGTGCCTGCGCGCGCGGCGCCGTCCGCCGCATTGCCGGCGTCGAACGTGAGCGCCATGCTGACCTTGGGCACTGCGGTCCGGCGCGCCAGCACGACCTCGAGGCCGTTCGACAACCGCGCGCGCTCGATGGCGGGAAAGGTCAGCTCGCCGACCGGAGCCACGGGCGGAAGATCGCGCACCGGCCCACGTGCGACCGGCGGGGCTGGCTCACGCGCGTCCGCCGGCGGCGGCGGCACCAGCGCCTCATCGCCCCACCCGCCCATCATGGCGCCGTCCTCGGTCCGCTCGCCCGGAACGACGACCAGGGTGTGGGCGGGTCGCCCGAGCCAGCGCTGCAGCGCCGACTGGACCTGCGCCGGGGTGAGCGCGGCAAGCTGCCGCAACTCGGCCTTGTAGTGCGCGGGGTCGCCCGCGTAGAGCAGGCCTTCGGCGAGCGTCGCGCCCTTGCCCGAGAAGCCTCCGACCTGCTCGAGCGCGCCGATCATGGCCGAGACCAGCTGCGTCGCCGCGCGCCGCAACTCGTCGGCCGTCGGTCCCTCGGCGAGCAACCGGGCGATCACCGCGTCGAATCGCTTCTCGGCCTCGGCCGGGTCGACGCCGGGTTTCACGTCCATCATCGTCCGCAGGAAGCCCAGCTGCTCGTGCTGCTGCGACGCGGCCGAAACGGCGACGGCGAGCTGCTCGCCGCGCACCAGCGCAGTCTCGAGCCGCGAGCTCTCGAGCCCGCCCAGGACGTGCATCCCGAGCGCCAGCGCGACCGCTTCCGGGTCGGCGAGGGCCGGCCCGGTCCAGGTGCGATGGATCCTCACCACCGGCACCTGGTCAGTCATCACTTCTCGTACGGGCGCCGGCAGCGTCACGGGACCGGCGGCCGGCTGGCGCACCTCGGGGCCGCGGGGAATGTCGCCGAACCAGCGTTCCACCAGGGGCCGCGCGGTCGCCGCGTCAATGTCGCCGGCGAGCGCGAGGATCACGTTGTTGGGCCCGTAATTGTCGATGAACCACTTGTGGACGTCCGCGAGGCTCGCCGCATCGAGGTCGGCCATCGAGCCGATCGTGGAGTGGCGATAAGGATGGCCGACCGGCAGCAGCGCGTCGTCGATCTTGTAATCGACCAGGCCGTAGGGCCGGTTGTCGCTCTCGCGCTTCTCGTTCTGCACGACTCCCCGCTGCCGATCGAGCTTCTCCTGGGTCACTGCGCCGAGGAGATGACCCATCCGGTCGCTCTCCATGAACAGCGCGAGGTCCAGCGCGCCGGTCGGCACGGTCTCGACGTAGTTCGTGCGGTCGTACCAGGTCGAACCGTTGGTGGTCGTCGATCCCGCCGCCTCGAGCGGGATGTCGAAGTTCTCGACGTTCTCGCTGCCGCCGAACATGAGGTGCTCGAACAGGTGCGCGAAGCCGGTGCGCCCGCGCGGCTCGTGCTTCGAGCCGGCGCGGTAGTACACCGTGACGCCCACCACCGGCGACTTGCGGTCGGTGTGGACGATCGTGACCAGCCCGTTGGGCAGGGTGAAGGTCTCGAAGGGTATGTCGACTTCCGCGACGAGCGCGGACAGCGGCGCGGGCCCGGCGGCCGCGGCGGGAACCTCGGCTGCCGGCTGCCTGGCGGGTGCGCCCGCGCAGGCGACCAGCGCGGCCGCGGCCAGCGCATGGAAGGCCGGGAGAAGGAATCGGCTGAATGGCGTCATGGGTACCTGTCGGCGTCCGGCCGATGCTCGCCAGATGATCCTTCCCATGAATTCATCATGCAAGCGCGGCTCAGTCGAGACTCGCCGCCACCGCGTCGAAAAAGACCATCGCGTCGATCGGCTCCCGGCCCACGGGCTTGGGTTGCGCGCCGAAGGTGACGATCACGACCTTGCGCGTCGGGTTGATGTAGATGTGCTGCCCCTGGATGCCGACCGCCGCGTACGCGCCGTCGGCGGCCGAGGGGCCGGTCCAGCCGGTCCACCACATGTAGCCGTACGCGAGGGCGCTGCCATCCTTCAGCGTCGACGGGCTCGTCGCCTCGCGCGTCCAGCCCGCGGGCAGGATCGACACGCCGTCGATCATTCCGCCTTCGAGGAAGAACTGCCCGAACCGCCCGTAGTCACGCAGGGTCGCGCTGATCCCGCTCCCGCCGATCTCGATGCCGTCCGGCGAATCGAGCCACCACCTGGCATCCGCCTCCATGCCGTAAGGCGCCCAGATCTTCTCGGACAGGTAGTCGGACAGCGGTTTGCCGACGGCGCCACGGACGATCTCGCCCAGCACCTGGGTCTCGCCGGTCGAATAGTTGTTCACCGTTCCAGGCGGCGCCGCGCGCGGCAGCGCAGCCATCACCGCCATCGCCGATCCGGGTTCCTGCGAAATCTGCGCCCGGAGCAGCGCCCGGCGGTCCGAGCGCGGATCGGAGTAGGTTTCGTTCCACCGCACGCCCGAGGCCATCCTCAGGACGTCGCGCACGCTCACGCCGTCATAGGCGCTGCCTATCAATGCAGGCACGTAGTCGGTGACCTGCGCGTCGAGCCCCGCGATCAGGCCTTCCCGGATCGCAATGGCGGCCAGGGTCGACGTCATGGACTTCGCCACCGACATGGACATCCAGCACGTTTCCGCGGTGTTGCCGCGCTGGTACGTCTCGAAGGCGATTCCGCCGTCCTTCAGAACCAGCAGCGCCGTGAAGTTGTTGAGGGCCATCACGTCATAGAGGTCGTACGTCGTGCCCTCGTGCTCGAAGGTGAGAGCGGTCAGCGGCCGCTTCGCCGGCGGCAGGTCGCGCACCGTGCTGCCCGCCTTGATCGTGCGCGTCGGGAAGAGCCGGTCGATGTTGCGGAAGGTCGCGACCGCCTGGTCAGGCAGAAGCGTACCGTCGTAGATCTGCTCGACCGTGCCGATCGGTTCCGCTGCATGCGGATAGCCGCTGCCGGGCGCGTCCGCGTGCGCCGTGGCACCGGCCGCGCCGAGCAGCCAGGCCACGGCGCCGGCCCGGGTCATGGTCGCGCGCCGAGGGCTCCCGCCAGGATCACAGGCGCCAGGTGGCGGTCAGCCCGATCGTCCGGGGGCGCAGCGCCACGTCCGACCAGTCCTGGGGATCGTAGTACGAACTCGCCGACAGCTCGAGGCGCGGCGACTCGTTGGTGAGGTTCTGCGCGAAAAGGGACACGTCCCAGTTGTCGAACTGCACGCCGAGCCGCAGGTTGACGAGCCCGTACGATTCCGTGGGCTTGAGCCGCGGATCGAAGAACGGGTCCGTGGGCACCTGCTCAGCCACGCGCCGCCATTCCGCCGACCAGGTGTAGTCGAGCCGGGCGTAGCCCTGGTAGGCGCCCATCGGCAGGAAGTACTCGCCCGTCAGCGAGAACGTCTCCGGCGCGCCCGCGTTCGGCACCGCGGAACCGCCGGCGAAAATCACCGCGCCGCCCGGCGAGACGGCGTCCCCGTCAAATCGCGGGTCGTTGTAGCCGTAGGCTCCGCTCAGCTGGAACTGCTCGGTGACCAGGTAGCTGAAGGCGATGTCGAATCCCTCCGACGTGGCGTTGCCCAGGTTGTCCACGAAGTTGTAGGCGCAGTTGGGAAGGCTCACGTTCGCCTGGATGTCCGACCACTCGATGCGGTACACGCTGCCGTCGAGATACAGCCTGCCGTCGAGCAGGCGGCTCTTGGCGCCGAGCTCGTAGCTCCACACCGAGTCAGAGTCGAAGGTCTCGGGCTGGAACGGGTCGCCGTTCTCGTCGATGTAGCCGTTCTGGATCAGGTCGAAGTCGCAGATCGCCGGCACGCGCAGCGACGCGCCAGCCGGCCGGAATCCCTTGGCGGCGCTCGCGTAGAACATGTGGTCCTCGCTCGGCTCCCATGACACGCCGAACTTCGGCGTGTAGGCGGTCTCGCTGCCGCTGGTGGACGAGGTCGGGTACGAGGGTGCCGAGGCGCCGCTGCCGAACGTGCAGTCCCCCGGGTCGGCGCAGGGGAAGCCGAACGGGGCGTTGGCGTTGTTCTCAGGCCCCAGGTAGGCGGCGTTGAAATCGAGCTTGTTTTCGCTCGCGCGGATCCCGGCGGTCAGGGTCACGGTGTCGGTGACGTCGTAGTCGAACTGCGCGAAGCCCGCGATCTGCTCTTCCTGGGTGGACCACTCGCCGTAGAACATGACCGCGTTCGGCAGCGGGTTGTCGCCGAAGAAATTCTGCAGCGCGGTGGACCCGGGCCCGAACGGTTCGCCGTCGTTCACGGTCCAATAGCCGAAGTCGAAGGCGGTCGGATAGAAGCCCATCCAGGTGGCGTTGATCATCCAGTTGTGGTTGATCGGCTGGCTCGCCTCCTGCTCGAGGTCCGAGTAGAAGATCCCCGCCACCCAGCTCAGTTTGCCGTCGCCCGTTGACTGCAGCCGCACCTCCTGAACCCAGTTCTGCTGCGCGTTGTTGTACTGCGACATGCCCTTCATTCCCTCGGGCAGGTAGGTCCCGGTGGAGGTCACGCCGTCGGGCTCGAGGAAGAACTCGGGCGCATAGAACTGCGCGTAGCCCTTCGTGTAGTCCGCCCACTGGTACTGGTCACGATCGAAATACGAGGTGTTCGAGACCAGCTCCGCCCAGCCGAGGTCCCAGTCGATCTTCAGCGTCGTGAGGGTGAACTCGTCTTCGCCCTTCGAGTTCTCCGGCGCCGTCATCTCGTTCAGCACCGTGGTGTGCGGTGTGTTCGGAAACGTGTACAGGGTCCCTGCGGCGAACTGCACGTAGTGCTGGCGCGCGAAATCGGCATCATCCTGGTCGGACAGCGAGAGGTCGTAGCTCGCAGAGCCGCCGTTGTTCTCCACGCTCTGGTAGTAGATCGACGGCGTGACGGTCACGTTCTCGGTTGCCGCAAACTTGAGCGCGAGGCGCGCGGACTTCGTCTCGAACCAGTTGATGTCCTCCTCGTAGGTCGTGGTCCGGGTGAAGTTCACCGAGTCCCCATAGCTCTCGCCGGTGGGATCGACGATCTCGTAGGTGCCGCCCACCGCGTCGACGAACCCGCCGTCGTGGCGGAAATACGCGCTTCCGCGCAGCGCGACGCGTTCCGAGACCGGGCCGCCGTAGGCCATGCCGAACTCGTAGGACTCCTCGCCATTCTCGATGGTGCCCATCTCGGCGCGCGCGGTGCTGCTGGGCGCATCGAGCCCGGGCTCGGTCGTAATGAAGCGCACCGTACCGCCCTCGGAGCCGGCTCCGAACAGCGTGCCCTGCGGGCCGCGCAGCACCTCGACGCGTTCGATGTCGAACAGGCCCGGGAACGCATTGCCGGAGCCGAATCCCATGTTGCGAACCTGGATGGGCGTGTCGTCGATGTAGAGGCCGGTCGTGCCCGAGCCCGCATTCGAGGAAATGCCGCGGATCGCGATCTGGCTCGCGCCGGTGAATGACTGGCGCGTCAGGTTCAGGCCCGGCGTCAGGCGGACGATGTCGTCGAACTGCCGCGCACCGCGCTGTTGAAGCTCTTCATCGCCGATCGCGCTGACGCTGACCGGCACGTCCGAAAGCGCCTCGCTGCGCCTGGTCGCCGTGACCGTGATCTCGTCCAGTTGCGGGCCGGCCGGCGACTGTGCGCCGGCCTGCGGCGCCAACGCGACCCCGACCGCCATTGCCACGAGCAATGAACCCTGGTGATTTTTCTGCATGACTGCCCCCCCCCTGCCGCTAGGAGACCAGAGTCCCGGAACCGGTGTCAATCCGCCGTGTCAGCCGCGGGGCTCGCGAAGCGCCAAGGTGGCCGAGCGCAGCTTGGCGGCGACCAGCGCGGCCGCATGCGCCGCGGCATGCAGGGCCTCGGCGCGCGCCGCCTCGAGCCCTGCGAGATCGGCGGGGCCGGCGGCTGGTTCGCGCAGCGCGCGGCAGGCCGCATCGAAGGCAGGCAGGGGCGGCGGCGCGCGATGTCCGAAGCGGCTCGACCAGCCGCCCTCGCCGGCCCAGAAGCCGCGCTCGAAGGCGTATGCCTCGGCGGAGAGCCTCGCGCACTGCCGCCCTTCATAGAGGACCGCAAGCGCCGCGAGCGCGCCCGCGCGGTCTATCGCCCGCAACCGCTCGAGCGCCTTGTCGAGCGCGACGACGCGGTTGGCGTACTCGGCCGTGCGGGTCGCCTGGGTGAAGTCCCCGTCCGACGCGTAGAGCCACGGCATCAGTTCATGGCGCACGGCCATCAACAGCCGGTCGGCTTCCTCGCCACTGAGGGCCGTCTGCAGGCCGTTCTCGACGGCACCGGCTGCCCCGCGGAAGTCCGCCAGTGCGGCATTCAGTTCGTCGAACGGCACGCCAGGCAGGCGCGCGGCATCGGCGGCGAAACCCGCGCCCGCATGGTCCGCCAGTGCCGTCAGCGCCGCAGTCTGGCGGGGCGCGGTGGCGGCACGCGCCAGCGCAAGTGCCAGCATGCGGAGGTCGCGCCCGAGATTGGTGAATCGCTCCGGCAGCGCCACGTCTTCCTGCGTGTGGTAGATGGGGAAATAGTCCTCGTCCATCGAGAACAGGTGGCTGGTCGCCGCGCCGCCCAGCACGCCGTAATTCCACGCGTCGATGGCGCTGAAGGTGTGCGGCTGCTGCACCACCGCCTGCGCCACGCCCAGGTCCTCGAGCACGGCGCGCTGCGCGCCCAGCACGTCCGGCGTGCTGAACAGCCGCACCTCCTTGGCCGGCCAGCCGAAGCCGTCCACGTTGTAGACCAGGGCGGCGCTGCGGAATACTTCGGGGTGCGCCATCAGGAAGGCGTGCGAGCCGGCCAGCCAGTCCCGCTCCGGGTCCACGAGCCCGGCTTCCTCGGCGCCGACCGCGACGAACATCAGCGAGCGGCGCGGACTCAGGCCCGCCTGGGAGAAGGCGCGGGCGACCTCGAGCACCGCTGCGGTACCGCTCACGTTGTCCAGCCCGCCACGGAACCAGCGGTCGTAATGCGCCGAAGTCATGACCCACTGGTCCGGGAACTCGCTGCCCTGCAGCACGCCGACGACGTTCTGCGATTGCCCGTCGCGGATCTCCACGCTGCTGTCCAGCGTGATCTCGACCGAGGGCCCGCTGAGCTTCCTGCGCAGCGCCTGCGCCGAGGCGATGCTGATCGCGACCGCCGGCAGCTGCTCGTGCCCCCAAAGGCTGTCCTGACGCAGCGCATCCACGCGGTCACCGGCCGAGGGGTGGCCGTAGAAAAGGATTGCCGCCGCGCCGTGCTGCGCGGCTTCGGTCACCTGCAGCGACGGCCAGTCCCGCGATTCACGGCGCACCAGCACCGCCTTGCCTCGCACGTCTCCCGCACGCGCGTAGTCCGCTTCGTAGCCGTCCCCCGCGTCGATCAGCGCAGCCCGCAGTCGCGTCCCGCCCGCCTCGTTGCCGCGCGCGAAGGGCACGCCGTCGCGCAGCCCGCTGACCGTACCGGCCGCGTGCAGCGCGATGGCCTCGAGCGGCTCGCCGTCGACGCGCAGCTGCGGGACGGTGTAGCGATAGCTCCTGACAGGAAAGGTCTCGATGCGCGTCTCGAGACCAAGCTCGCGAAAGCGCCGCGCGATCGTCCCGGCGAGCGCGGCCTCCTCCGGGC
>CAZVIF010000021.1:0-50925 GCA_964626745.1 uncultured Steroidobacteraceae bacterium | reverse complement strand
AGCTCGGCCTTCGCCTGCTCGACGTCGAGGCGCTCCATCGCGTCCGCCGGCTTGCAGGCCGCGGCCTTGCGGTACAGCTCCACCGCCTGCTTGCGCTTCGAGTCCCCGTGCAGCATCAGCAGGCCGTTCGCATACTCCATGTGCGCGATCGCGGACCCGGGGTTGAGCTTGAGCGCCTGCTCGAAGTGCTTCACCGACGCGCCCGCGTCCGCGCCGTAAGTCAGCTTCCCGAGCGCGCCGACCTTGTCGATGATCTCGGCATGGTAGAGCCCGAGCGCGATGTGTGCGTCCGCGTGCTTCGCGTCGAGTTTCAGCGCGCGGTCGAGCGCCTTCTTCACCTTGCCGCCGATGCCCTCGGCAAGCGCCTTGACGATCGAGACGCGCTGCGCGTAGCGGCCGAGCAGGAAAGCCTGCAGGTACCAGGCGTTCGCGTCGTCCGGCGCGTCGCGGGTCGCGGCTTCCGCGCGTTTCGCCGCGTCGAGAAGCACCTGGATCGCCGGCTTGTCGTCCTCGAGCAGGTAGGTCGCCGCGACCGCCGCCGCCTTGCTGGCGGCGTTGGCCCCGCTGCCCTTCAACCGCGAACCGAGCGCGATGGCCTCGCCGAAGTCGCCCCGGTGGAATGCGCGCCAGGCGGCCTCGGCCTTGCCGTCCGCCGGCCAGGGCTCGCGGTCGCCCTTGTGCAGGCGGTCCCAGGACTTCCTGAGCGCTTCGCCCTCGTAGCGGTACGGATCCTGTTCATAGGGGAATGCCGGAATCTTCGGCGCAGCCATCCTGTACTCCTTTCGCGAACGCGCTATTCTGCCGCATCGAGCCGCGCCCGAGGCGGGCCGGCAGGAGAGCGTCATGGCGGTGAAGAAGAAAGGCAAGCTGGGCGGCGGCGGGGGCTCCGGTGGAAAGGAGAAGGATCTGCTCTACTCCGCCCAGCAGATCTGGCAGGCCGGTCTCGGCGCGCTGGCCCAGGCGCAGGCGGGCGCGCCCAAGGTCTTCGAGGACCTGATGCGCGAGGGCGGCAAGCTCCAGGGCGGCGCGCTCGACGCCGCGCAGCAGGCCGTCATGCAGGCTTTCCGCGGCGCGCAGAAGACGGTCCACCGGCGCATCGGCGACGTGCAGGCCCAGGCCGGCGAGACCTGGGACAACCTCGAGAAGATATTCCAGGCGCGCGTGCAGCGGGCGCTGCACCAGCTCGGCGTGCCGTCGGCCGCGGAGTTCGACGCGCTGAAGCGCCGCGTCGACGCGCTCGGCGCGGGCGTCAGCCGAAAGGATGCCTCGACACGATCGTCTCGTCCCGCTCGGCGCCGGTCGAAATCATCGTGACCGGCACGCCGCAGGCGGCTTCGAGCCGCGCGAGGTAGGCGCGCGCCTGCGAGGGCAGGTCGTCGAGCGACCGCGCGCCCGCGGTCCTGGACTGCCAGCCGGCCATGGTCTCGTAGCGCGGAGCGCCGTCCGGGCCGTACTCGACGCAGAGCTTCACCGCGTCGAGCCCGTCCAGCACGTCGAGCTTCGTGACGCACAGCCCCGTGATGCCGTTGTTGACGATCGAGCGCTTCAGCGCGACGGCGTCGAACCAGCCGGTGCGCCGCGGCCGGCCGGTGACGGCGCCGAACTCCTGGCCGACGCGCGACAGGTGGCGGCCGACGTCGTCGTCCAGCTCGGTCGGGAAGGGGCCGGCCCCCACGCGGGTCGTGTAGGCCTTCACGATTCCGAGCACGTCGTCGATGTCCCGCGGCCCGAGACCGGTGCCGACCGAGGCGTAGCCGGCGACGGTATTCGAGGACGTCACGAACGGGAACGTGCCGTGGTCCACGTCGAGCATCGTTCCCTGGGCGCCCTCGAACAGCACGTTGGCCCCCGCGGCGCGCAGGGCGGCGAGTTCCCCGGCGACGTCGCAGACGATCGGGCGGATCCGCTCACCCTGCGCCAGGCAGGCTTCGAGCGCGGCGCCGACGTCGACCGGCGCCTCGCCATGCCGGCGCTGCAGCAGGAAGTTGTGGTACTCGAGCAGGTCCGTGAGCCGTTCGGCGAACCGGCGCGGATCGGCCAGGTCGCCGACACGCACCGCGCGCCGCGCCACCTTGTCCTCGTAGGCGGGCCCGACGCCGCGCCCGGTCGTGCCGATCTTGCGGTCCCCGCTCGCGCGTTCGCGTGCGCGGTCGATCAGCGCGTGCGAGGGGAGCACGAGCGGCGACAGCGCGCTGACCCGCAGGCGCTCGAACACCGGCACGCCGCGGGCGTTGAGCATGTCAGCCTCGGACAGCAAGGCGTCGAGCGAGACGACGACGCCGTTGCCGACGTAGCAGCGCACGCGCTCGCGCAGCACGCCGGACGGGATCAGCGACAGCACGGTCTTCACGCCGTCGATGACCAGCGTGTGGCCGGCGTTGTGACCGCCCTGGAACCGGGCGACCGCGGCGACACGCTCGGTCAGCAGGTCGACGAGCTTGCCCTTGCCCTCATCCCCCCACTGGGCGCCGACCACGACGACGAAGCGGCCCATGGACAGGCTCAGGACCGCACGAGCCAGAGGACCAGCACGCCGGCGATCATGCTGGCGGCGCCGGCGAAACGCAGGGTGGCGTCGTCCATGGCGACCATGCGCTCGAGCGTGCGGCGGATCCCGCGCGGCGTCAGGAACGGCAGGATGCCCTCGAGCACCAGCAGCAGGCCGAGCGCAGCCGCGAGGTCGGACCATGCGATGCGCATGGAATCTGGGCCCCTTAGCGGCCGGACTGCTTGAAGTACTTGAAGAACTCGCCCTTCGGCGCGATCACCAGCACGTCGTTCTGCTGGCCGAGCGAGTTGCGGTACGCCTGCAGGCTGCGGTGCAGCGAGAAGAACTCGGGATAGCGCTGGTACGCGCGAGCATAAGTCAGCGCCGCCTGCGCGTCGCCCTCGCCCCGGATGATCTCCGCGTCGCGGTTGCCGTTGGCGAGCAGTTCGGTACGCTCGCGTTCCGCCTCCGCGCGGATGCGCTGCGCCTGCTCGTCGCCCTCGGCGCGCAGCTGCGAGGCCTGGCGCGCGAAGTTCTGGCGCATGCGGTTGTAGACCGACTCGGACACCTCTTCCGGCAGGTCGATGCGCTTCACGCGCACGTCGACCAGCGTGACGCCGAGCTGCCCGACCGACGAGCCGGAGAACTGCAGAATGTCGCCGATGAACTCGGCGCGTTCGGCGGCGACGACCTGCTGGATCGTGCGCTTCGCGATGACGCCCTTGAGGCCGTCCTTGACGATCTCGGCGAGGCGGCCGGAGGCCGCTTCCTCGTCGCCGTTGGTCGCGAGGTAAAACTGGCCGACGTCGGAGATCCGCCACTTCACGAAGAAGTCGACGTTCAGGATCTTGCCTTCGCTGGTCAGGAAGGGCTCCGCCGGGTAGTTCCGTGTCAGCACGCGGCGGTCAAACTTCTGCACCGTCTCGATCCACGGGATCTTGAAGTGCAGCCCCGGCTCGAAGTCGGCTGCCACGATCTCGCGCAGGCGGAACTTGATGGCGAGCTCCGTCTCGTTGACGGTGAAGACCGCCGCGGACGCGAGCCACGCCACGAGGAGCGCGCCGACCAGGGCCTGGAATGCGCCGCGGTTCATCTCAGCGTTCCCTCCGCGCGCGCGGATCCTCGGCCTCGAGCTCGCTGCCGTCGTCCAGCCGGATGGTCGGCGGGGTGTCCGTGGGGTTGCGCGGCGGGCTGCGCAGCTCCATCAGCTTGTCGATCGGCAGGTAGATCATGTTGCCGGTGCCCTCGACGTCCACCAGGATCTTGGCGGAGGAGCCGAGCACCTGCTCGATCGTCTCGAGGTAGAGACGCTCGCGCGTGACGGCCGGCGCGCGCTGGTATTCGGCCGCCAGCGCGAGGAAGCGCTGGGTCTGGCCCTCGGCGTCGGCGATCACGCGGCTGCGGTGCGCGCGCGCGCCTTCGACGACGCTGACCGCCGCGCCGCGCGCCTTGGGGACGATGTCGTTGGCGTAGGTCTCGGCGGACAGCGTCGCGCGCTCCTTGTCCTCGCGCGCCTTGATCGCGTCCTTCTGCGCCGGCGCCACCTGCTCGGGGACGCTCACGCCCTGCAGGTTGACGCTGATCACCTCGATGCCCGTGTTGTAGGCGGCGATGGTCCGCTGCACGAGGTCCTTGGTCTTGGCGCTGATCTCCTGGCGTCCCGCCTCCAGCACGAAGTCGAGCTTGCTCTGGCCGATCACTTCGCGGATCGCGCTCTCGCTGACGTCGCCGAGGGTCTGTTCCGGGTCGCGCACGTTGAACGCGAACTTCACCGGGTCCGCACGCCGGTACTGGACCGCCAGGTCGATGTCCACGAGCGCCTCGTCCTGCGTCAGCATGCGCGTGCGGTCGGTGAAGCTGCGGAACTCGGTGACGTTGACCACGGTGCGGCGGTCGATCGGCCAGGGCAGGCGCATGTTCAGGCCGCCGGAGGTCGTCTTGACGTACTGGCCGAAGCGGGTGATCACCGAGCGTTCCGCCGCGCCGTTCAGGTAGAAGCTGCCGAACAGCACCCAGATCGCGACGAGGCCGAGCAGCACCGAGCCGATGCCGATGGCGCGCCCGCCGGGACTGGAGGACCTGCCGCCGCCGCCGGCGCCGCCTCCGCCCCCGAACAGCCCGCGCAGCTGCCTCTGCAGGCGGCGCAGCAGCTCGTCGAGGTCAGGCGGCCCTTTCTCGGGGCGGCGCTGCCAGGGATTCTCTTTCTTGCCGGGATCGTTCCAGGCCATCGTGATGCTTGGCGGACTCGGGGGGTCAGGCCGCGGAACTCGCGGCGTCGCATTTGAATTCTACGAAGCCCGGCGCGGGCAGACAAGGCGAGACTGCCGACGCGAAATCGACGCCTGCCTCGCGGCACAGCGCCTCGAGCTGCTGCAGGCTGGCCTCGACGGCCAGCCGCGTGTTGCCGTCCGCCATGCCTTCCTCCGCGCGCACCAGGCGCAGCTCGTACAGCTTCGCCCGCAGGCGGCCCTGCGCGGGCGGCAATACCACCGCGAACCGCAGCGCGGCCTGGCCGAAGATCTCCTGCAGCGCGCTCATCAGCAGGTCGACGCCGGCGCCGGTCGCCGCCGACAGCCACACCGCAGCGGGCCGGCCTGCCGCGTCGCGCAGGAGCTCCGGCGCCCGGCCGATGCGGTCGATCTTGTTGAACACGCGAAGTTGCGGAATGGATCCCCCGCCGATGCTCTCGATCAGGGCGTCCACCTGCGCGATGCGCTGCTCGCGTTCCGGGTCGGCGGCGTCCACCACGTGCAGCAGGAGATCCGCCTCCCGCGCTTCCATGAGCGTCGAGCGGAATGCGGCGACCAGCTCGTGCGGCAGGTCGCGGACGAAGCCGACGGTGTCGGCGACGACGATGTCCGGCGTGTGCGGCAGACGCAGCCGGCGCACGGTGGGGTCGAGCGTCGCGAACAGCTGGTCGGCGACGTAGGCGTCGGCGCCGGTCAGCGCACGAAACAGCGTCGACTTGCCGGCGTTCGTGTAGCCGATCAGCGCGACGCCGGGCACCGGCACGCGCTTGCGGACCTGGCGGCCGGTGTCGCGCTGCCGGGCGAGCTTCTCGAGCTTGGCAGCCAGGGTGCGGATGCGCTTGCCGATCAGGCGCCGGTCGGTCTCGAGCTGGGTCTCGCCCGGACCGCGCAGGCCAATGCCGCCCTTCTGGCGCTCGAGGTGGGTCCAGCCGCGCACCAGCCGCGTCGAGAGGTGTCGCAGCTGCGCGAGCTCGACCTCGAGCTTGCCCTCGGCGCTGCGGGCGCGGCCCGCGAAGATATCGAGGATGAGCCCGGTCCTGTCGAGAACGCGCCGGCCGACGAGGCGCTCCAGGTTTCGCTCCTGCGACGGGGACAGCTCGTGGTCCACGAGCACGACTTCGGCATTCGCTTCCGCGGCGCAGTCCCGGATCTCGGCCGCCTTGCCGCTGCCCACGAAATAGCGCGGCTCCGGAACTCGCCGGCTGCCGGTGACGGTCGCCACGGGAATGGCGCCCGCCGAGCGGGCGAGCGCATCGAATTCGGCCAGCTCCTCCGTATCGGGAGCCTGGCCCAGCCCGATGCGTACTAGTATCGCGCGCTCGCCGCGTTCAGGCCGTTCGATCAAGGCGTCCTGCCGGGGTCCCGGTCAAGCGGTCTCCGGGACCGGCGTCTCTTCTTCCGCGGCATCCGCCGAGGGCAGGCGCACGTTCCGCGCCGGGACGACCGTGGAAATGGCGTGCTTGTAGACCATCTGGCTCACGGAGTTCTTCAGGAGCACGACGAACTGGTCAAAGGAGTCGACCTGGCCCTGGAGCTTGATGCCGTTGACGAGATAGATGGATACCGGCACGCGCTCCTTGCGCAGCGCATTCAGGAACGGATCCTGCAGTGACTGACCTCTGGCCATGGTAACTCCTTGTTTTTTATATCGCTTTCGTGCCGCTCTAGGTGCTTCCGGCGGCTATAACGTTCGGACCACTCCGGGCTTTTTCAAGACGCAAGGGGCGTCGCCCGTGAAAAATCGAGTCTAGCACCTCCGTGCCGCGAATCCTCGCTCCTGCTGCCATTCGGCAATGCGGGCGACGATCCGTTCAGGAGCGCGGGGATCACCGGCGTCGAACCACTCGGCGCCGGGCTCCGCGCGCAGCCAGGTGAGCTGGCGCCGCGCCAGCTGACGGGTCGCCGCGACGGCCTGTTCGGTGGCCTGCGCAAGGGTCAACTCGCCTTCCAGGTGCCGCCAGAGTTGCCGGTAGCCGATGAGCCGCATGGACGGCAGGCCCGCGTGCAGGTCGCCACGGGCACGCAGCCGGCGCACCTCCTCCACCAGCCCGCGCCTCAGCATCGCGTCGAAGCGGGCGGCGACGCGCTCGAACAGCGCTGCCCGGTCCGCCGGCGCCCACACGAGCGGCAGGTCGGCGCGGCTCGTCGCGCCGCGCAGGTCCTCGGCAAGTTGCGCGGACAGGGGCCGGCCGCTCCGCTCGATCACCTCCAGCGCCCGCTGGATGCGCTGCCGGTCATTCGGCTGGATGCGCAGCGCCGTCGCCGGATCGAGCTGCGCGAGTTCCGCGTGCAGGGCCGGCCAGCCCTCGGCCGCCGCGCGCGCCTCGAGCCGTTGCCGGAGGACCGGGTCCGCCGCCGGCAGTTTCGCGAGCCCCGACTGCAGCGCGCGGAAGTAGAGCATCGTCCCGCCGACCAGCAGCGGCACCCGTCCCTGTGCGGCAATATCCGCCATGGCGGTGCCGGCATCGGCGAGGAAGCGGGCCGCCGAATAGCTGTCGGCAGGGTCGACGAGGTCGATCAGGCGATGCGGCGCGCGCGCGAGCAGCTCGGGCGACGGCTTGGCGGTACCGATGTCCAGCCCCCGGTACACCATCGCCGCGTCGACGCTGACGATCTCGAGCGGCAGGCGCGCCACGAGGTCGGCCGCGAGATCGGTCTTGCCCGAGCCCGTCGGCCCCATCAGCAGGATCGCGGGGGGTCTCGACATCAACGGCCGCGCAGGAAGATCCGGTCAAGTTCGGCCAGGCTGAGCCGGGTCCAGGTCGGCCGGCCGTGGCTGCACTGACCCGATCGCTCGGTACGCTCCATGTCGCGCAGCAGCGCGTTCATCTCCGGCACCGTGAGCTGGCGGTTGGCGCGCACGGCGCTCCGGCAGGCGATGTTCGCGAGCAGCTCGTTCTGGCTGCCGTCGATGCGGTGCGCGGCCGCGCCGGCGCCGAGGTCGGCGAGCGCGTCGGCCAGCAGCCCCGCGACGTCCTGGCCCGCGATCGCCACCGGCACCTCGCGCACGGCGAGCGTCGCGGGTCCGACGCGGTCGACGGCGAATCCCGCGGCGTCCAGTTCCCCGGCATGCTGCTCGGCAAGCGCCGCCTCGGCCTCCGTGGTCTCGAGCAGCGCGGGGACCAGCAGGGCCTGCCGCGGCCCGCGCCCGCTGTCCATCGCGGCCTTGAGGCGCTCGTACAGGATGCGTTCGTGGGCGGCGTGCATGTCCACGAGCACCATGCCCTCGGCCGACTGGGCGACGATGTAGATGCCGTGCAGCTGCGCGAGGGCCTGCCCGAGCGGCTGTTCGGCCTGCTGCGCAACCGGTGCGGCCGCAGCCGGCGGCGACGCGCGGTCCTCCGGCGGCGGCTCGCCCAGCGCGAGTGCGGTGGCGGCAGGCGGCGGCGCCCAACGCGCGGCGGCGGAGACCGGCGCGACGCCCGACTCGCCCCGCGACGATTCCGCGAGCGCGCGTTCGACCGTGCGGAACAGGAAGTCGTGGACGCCGCGGCCGTCGCGGAAACGCAGCTCGAGCTTCTGCGGATGCGCGTTGACGTCCACCTGCAGCGGATCCAGCGTCAGGTAGAGCAGCCAGGCGGGGTGCCGGCCGCCGTAGCTCACGTCGCGGTAGCCGAGGCGCACGGCACTCGCGAGCAGCCGGTCGCGCACCATGCGCCCGTTCACGAAGAGGTGCTGGCGGTCCGGCTGCGCGCGCGAGGCCGAGGGCAGCCCGATCCAGCCCTCGAGCGCGAGACCGCCGTGGGCATGGGTCAGGAAGCGCGAGCCGGCGACGAAATCCGCGCCGACCAGGCGCGCGATGCGCGCTTCGCGCTCGCGCCGGCCCGGCGCCGCGGGCAGCGCGAACTGCTCGCGCCGGTTGTGCGTGAGCGTGAACGCCACGTCGAACCGGGAGAGCGCGAGGCGCGCGACCGTCTTCTGCAGGTGCTGGAACTCGGTCGCCTCGGCACGCAGGAACTTGCGCCGCGCGGGCACGCGATGAAAGAGGTCGCGCACCTCCACCGTCGTGCCGGGCGGGTGCGCGGCCGGCTGCACGCGCCCGGCGCGGCCGTCCGTGCACTCGACGGCGGCGCCCGCGCCAGCGCCCTGCGCGCGCGAGGCGAGGCGCAGCGACGACACGGACGCGATCGAAGGCAGCGCCTCGCCGCGGAATCCGAGCGAGGCGACCCGCTCCAGGTCCTCGAGCGAGGCGATCTTGCTGGTCGCGTGACGGGCGATCGCGAGCGGCAGCTCGTCCGCGGCGATGCCGGCGCCGTCGTCGCGCACGCGGATCAGGCGGATCCCGCCGTGCTCTACGTCTATCGTCACTTCGCGCGCGCCGGCGTCGAGCGCGTTCTCGACGAGTTCCTTGACCACGGAAGCCGGGCGCTCGATGACCTCGCCCGCGGCGATCTGGTCGACGAGCGGGCCTTCGAGGATGCGGATGGGCATGGCGGCGCTGCTGCCGCCAGTCTACCCTTTCAAATGCCGGTGACGGGAATCTCGAGGATGGTGCCGGAGGCGACGGTTTCCGTCGCGAGCCTGTTCTTCTGCCGCAGCTCGTCGATGCTGACCGCGTAGCGGCCGGCCACGTCGCCCAGGGTCTCGCCGGGCGACACGACGTGGCGCAGCGCCTGCCCGCGCTCGCGTGCCGCCAGCACCGCGACCCGCGAGCCCGGCGGCGGGTTGTCGTAGAAGTAGCGGCGCACGCCGGCGTGGATCGCCTTCGCGAGCCGGTCCTGGTGCGAGGGGTCGCGGAGTTTCTTCTCCTCGTCCGGGTTGGAGATGAATGCCGTCTCCACCAGCATCGAGGGCACGTCCGGCGAGGTCAGCACGATGAGGCTGGCGTGCTGCACCTCGCTCTTCTTGAGTTGCCCCACGTGGTCGAGCTCGGCCAGCACGCGCGCGGCGGCCTCGCGGCTCGCGCTGATCGCGGCGTTCTGCGACAGGTCGAGCAGCACCGACTGCAGCACGTTGCTCTTGTCGTGCAGCGACACGCCGCCGATCAGGTCGGCCGCGTTCTCGCGCTCGGCGAGCCAGCGCGCCGCTTCGCTGCTCGCGCGGCGCGTGGAGAGCACGTAGACGGAAGAGCCGCGCACCGAGCGGTCCATGAATGCGTCCGCGTGGATCGAGACGAACAGGTCCGCCTGCTGGACGCGCGCGCGCCGGATCCGCTCGCGGAACGGCACGAAGTAGTCGCCCGTGCGCGTCAGCACGGCGCGCATCCCGGGCTCGGCGTTGATGCGCTCGGCAAGCTTGCGGGCCACCGCCAGCGTGACGTTCTTCTCGCGCGTGCCGGCCTTGCCGACCGCGCCGGGGTCCTCGCCGCCGTGGCCGGCGTCGATGGCGATGACGAGGTCGCGCTGCGCATCGCCGCCGGCGACCTTGACCGGCTTCGGCGCCTCGGCCGGCGCCGCCTGTGCGGCGCCGTGACCGAGATCCACGACCAGGCGATGGCCGTAGGTCTCGTTCGGCGGCGTCAGGAATGCCTTGGCGTCGACCTGCGAGTCCACGTCGAGCACGACGCGCAGCCCCGCGCGGCCGCGCTCACCGAACCGCACGGCCTTCACGACGCCGGCGGCTTCGGGAACCTTGATGGCCGCGGCATCCGCCTCGATGCGCTCGATGTCGATGACGACCCGGTCGGGACCGTCCAGCGTGAACAGCGTGAACGAGGCGGGCTCGCTGAGGTCGAGCACCACGCGCGTGGAATCGGGGCTCGCCCAGACGCGGATGTCACGCAACGCGGGCGCGGCTGCCGCCGCTGATGAGGCGAGCAGCAGGACGACGAGTCCCAGTGTCCGCAATGGAAGCATGCCTGCCGCGCTCGGTGACCCCGCGGCCATGCTAACGGTCGACTTTTATTAATTCAAGCTTTTCAGCGAGATACGCCACACTCTTCGAGTAGGGCACGACTGGCACCCAGCCAGGCGCGCCCACTTTCGCTGCCGGCGGCAAAGGAAACGTGCCGGCCGGTTCCCTCGTGCTGCAGATGCGCCGAGAGATCACGCGTGCCGAGAGCCGCGCCGGCCCGCTCGGGCCATTCCACGAGCACGAGCCCCGGCTGCCCGCGCAGGTCGCGGTACCCGAGGCCTTCAAGGCCGGATGGCCCGGCCGCCAGCCGGTAGAGATCGAGGTGATGCACCCTGCCGCGCGCCGTGTCGTACGGCTCGACCAGCGTGAACGTGGGACTCCTGATCGTTCCCTGGACGCCGAGCGCGCGCAGCAGCGCACGCGCAAGCGTCGTCTTGCCGCTGCCGAGCTCGCCGGACAGGGCGAGCAGCAGGCTGTGCGTCGCGAGGTCGGGCAGCCCGCGCGCGAGTGCCGAGCCCGCGCAGGCCGTCGCCGACTCGTCGGCGAGCCTCAGCTCCACGGCGAATTCACGACCCCGCGCAGCTCGGCGACGATGTCGCCCGCGATCATGCCCCGCATTCCGGCGCGCGCCGCGCGGTCGCCGGCCTCGGCGTGCAGGAAGACGCCCGCCGCCGCCGCAAGCCCGGGATCGCCGGTGGCCGCGAGCAGGGCAGCGAGGACGCCCGTCAGCACATCGCCGCTGCCGGCGGTCGCCATCCCGGGATTGCCGCGGTCGCAGACCCAGGGCACGGGCACGGATCCGTCCACCAGCGAGTGGGCGCCCTTCAGCACGCAGGTGCCGCCGAAGCGCCCGACGATCGCTCGTGCGGCGGCGAGCCGGTCGCGCTGCACCGCCTCGACCGTCGAACCGAGCAGTCGCGCGGCCTCGCCGGGATGCGGCGTCAGGATCCAGGCATCGGATCGGCGCGGACGGGCGGCGAGCAGCGTGAGCGCATCCGCATCGACCACGAGCGCACGGCTGGCCTCCGCGACCGCGTCGAACGCACGCGCCGCCTCCCCGTCCGTGCCCAGGCCCGGCCCGACGGCCACCGCATCCACGGCGGAGGCGAGTCGCGCCAGCGTGCCGGCGTCGCCGGGCGCGACCGCGATGATCTCCGGGCGTCCTGCGACGATCGCGGGCCGGGCCGATTCGGCCGTCGCGACCGTGACCAGGCCCGCGCCGCAGCGCAGCGCCGCCTCGCCGGCCAGCCGTGCGGCCCCCGGCATCGCGTGACCGCCGACCACCAGAACGCGACCGTGGTCGCCCTTGTGCGCGGACCGCTGCCGCGGCGGCAAGGCCCGCGCGGCTACGCGCCCGTCGATCCGGCGCATCACCGGCTGTTCGGCTTCACGGACCGCGTCCGCAACCCCCAGACCTGCGAACTCGAGCGCCCCCAGGTGGTCCGGCGCGTCGCCCAGGTAGTAGCCGCTCTTCAGCGCCAGGAATGCGAGGGTCCGGGTCGCGCGCACCGCGACGCCGCGCGCCTCGCCGGTGTCGCCGTCGATGCCTGAAGGAATGTCCAGCGCGAGGACCGGGGCCGACCGCGCATTCAGCCGCCGGATCGCCTCGGCGAAGTCGCCTTCGAGCGGGCGATCGACGCCCGTGCCGAGCAGCGCGTCGACGACCAGCTCGGCGCCCGCGAACGCGGTCGCCCCGAACGGCTGCGCCTGCCCGCCCTGCGCGGTGAAATCCGCATAGGCGCGCGCCGCATCGGCGCGCAGCTTCTGCGGGTCCGACACGGCCGTCACCCGCACGTCGAGTCCCGCGGCACGCGCCAGGCGCGCGACGACGTAACCGTCCCCGGCGTTGTTGCCGGCGCCGCACAGCACGCAGATCGACCTCGCGGCGGGCCAGTGCCGTCTCGCCACGGCGAGCGCCGCCTCGCCCGCGCGCTGCATCAGCGTGTAGCCGGGAATTCCCCCGGCCTCGATTGCGCGCCGGTCCATGGCGCGCACGGATGCGGCCGAATAGACCTCGACGGGCAGCGGATCCATGCGCGTGATTATACTGGCCGCCCCCGCGCGAAACCCGGCACATGGCAGGCCCACTCACCGCATCCGATCTCGCGAGCCTGCGCACGCGGCTCGATGCGCTCGCACGCGAGCTCGGCTTCGACCAGGTGGGCGTCGCCGGCGTCGATCTCGCCGCAGACGAGGCGCGGCTCGAACGCTGGCTCGCGGAAGGCCGTCACGGCGGCATGGACTACATGGCGCGCCACGGGCGCCGGCGCAGCCGTCCGGCGACGCTCGTGCCCGGCACGCTGCGGGTCATCAGCGTGCGCATGGCGGCCTGGGCGCCCGACGCGGCGCCTGCCGACGGCGTGCTCGCGGACGGCAGCAAGGGCTACGTCGCGCGCTACGCGCTCGGCCGCGACTACCACAAGGTGCTGCGCAGCCGCCTCGCCGCGCTCGCGAAGCGGCTCGAGACCGAGTTCGGCGCCTTCGGACATCGCGCTTTCGTGGACTCGGCGCCGGTCATGGAAAAGCCGCTGGCGCGTGACGCCGGCCTCGGCTGGATCGGCAAGCACACCAATCTCATCAATGAGCGGGCGGGCTCGTCGTTCATGCTCGGCGAGCTGTTCACCGACCTGCCGCTGCCCGTCGACGCGCCGGCGAAGGACCGCTGCGGCAGCTGCAGCGCCTGCCTGCCGGCCTGCCCGACCGGCGCGATCACGGCGCCCTATCAGCTCGATGCACGCCGCTGCATCTCCTACTTGACCATCGAGCACCACGGCTCGATCCCGGAGGCGCTCCGCCCTGCCATCGGCAACCGCATCTTCGGCTGCGACGACTGCCAGCTCGTCTGCCCCTGGAACAAGTTCGCGCAGGCGGCCGCCCTGCCCGACTTTCGCGTGCGCCATCGCCTCGACGAGCCCGACCTCGTCGAGCTCTTCGGCTGGAACGAGTCAGAGTACCTCGAGAAGACGCGCGGCAGCGCCCTCGCGCGGCTCGGGTTCGGCCGCTGGCTGCGCAACCTCGCGGTCGCGCTCGGCAACGCGCCGCGCTCCCCGCGTGCGGCCGCCGCGCTGCAGGCCCGCGCCGACGACGCCGATCCCGTCGTGCGCGAGCACGTGGGGTGGGCGCTGGAAAGACAGGGCGGAAACTCCTGACCCGGAAGGGACAGTCGCCTTTGCGCCAAAGCGCGCAAAGGTGCCAGTCCCTAGCCGCGCAGCGGATTGACGTAGTGCCGGCCGCTGGTCGTCCGGCGGATCGTCTCGAACAGGTCCTCGAAGTCGCGCGAGTTGTTGGCCGGGTCAATCTCGGCCGTGTTGACGATCAGCAGCGGCGAGGCCGTGTACTGGTGGAAGTAGCGCGTGTACGCATCGCCGAGCCGCTCGAGGTAGGCGGCGTCGATGTACTTCTCGAACGGGATGCCGCGCCGGTCGATGCGTTGCAGCAGGATGTCCACCGGCGCCTGCAGGAACACGACCAGGTCCGGCGTCGGCGCGTCCATCGCGAGGCGCGCGTAGACCTGCTCGTAGAGCTTGAATTCCTCGTCGTCCAGCACGATGCGCGCGAACAGCCGGTCCTTCTCGAGCATGTAGTCGGCGATGCGCACCTGCGCGAACAGGTCGTGCTGGCGCAGTTCCGCGAGCTGGCGGGCGCGCTGGAACAGGAAATACAGCTGGGCCGGGAAGGCGGCGGCGCGGCGGTCCTTGTAGAAGCGCTCGAGGAAGGGATTCTCCATCGGCTGCTCGAACACGGTGCCGGCGCCGACCGCGCTCGCGAGCTTGCGCGCGAGGCTCGTCTTGCCGACGCCGATCAGCCCCTCGACGACGACGAGCCGGTGCGGCCAGGCCTCGGTCTTTTCTTCAGTCGTCACCGGATCCCCGTGCCGCGAGTCGCTCGATGCCCGCGGGCGCCACCTGTTCACGCAGCCGGCGGACGCGAGCGAGTCCCGGCACCCAGAGCTCCGCGGCGAATTCGCAGAGAGGATACAGGACGAAATTGCGCTGGTGCAGGCCCGGGTGGGGCAACCTGAGTCCTGGCTCCGCGAGCTGCAGTTCGCCGAACACCAGCAGGTCGAGGTCGATCACGCGCGGACCCCAGCGAACCACGGGCGGCGTCTTGCCAAGGCGCCGCTCGAGCGCCTGCAGCGATTCGAGCAGCGCGCGCGGCCCGGCCGTGGTCAGAAGGCCCGCCGCTGCGTTCACGAACGCCGGCTGGTCCTCTGGACCCATGGGCCGGCTGCGCCAGAGGCTGGAACGCGCGACCAGGCGCGTCGCAGGCAGCCCGGCAAGCGCCGCGAACGCCGTCTCCACCTGCCGCACCGGGTCGGACAGGTTGCTGCCGAGCGCCACGTAGGCGGGACGCCAGGCCGTCACCGGCGCTCAGCTTTCGGCTGGAGGCGCGGCGTTGCGCCGGCCGCCGCGCCGGCGGCGCCTGCGGCGCGGTCCCTGCCCGTCGCCCGCGGCGGCATCGGTTCCGACCCGCTCGCGCTGCTGCTCGGGCGCGAGCGCGAGAAACTCCGTCCACCAGCGCGCGATCTCGGGGTCCTCCGCGCCGGCCTGCGCGCGCAGGAGCAGGAAATCGTAGGCGGCGCGGAAGCGCGGATGCGCGAGGAAACCGAGCACGCGACGGCCCTCGCGCCGATGAAAGCGGGGCTGCAGGGCGAGCAGCTCGCGCATCGGGATCGAGAACCGCTTCGGGATGCCGATGCGGCGGTTCTGCTGGCCGACGATCTCGTCCACGGCCTCGGCAATCGCGACCGGCGGCGGCGCGCCGGACTCGAAGCGCCGCTGGGCCGCCGCGGAAACCGGCCCGAACAGCATCACCGCGAACAGGAACATCGGCGTCACCGCGCGGCCCTCGGCGACGCGCCGGTCGGTGTCCGCGAGCCCCGCCCGGATCAGCGCCAGCGCCATGCCGCCGGGATCCGAATCGAGATGCGCGGCGGTCGCGGGGAACAGCTGGGCGAACAACCCGTGTCCGCGCAGCAGGTCGAAGGCACGCTGGCCGAAACCGGCCAGGAACAGCTTCTGGAACTCGTCGAGCAGGCGCGCCGGCGGGATGTGCGCGAGCAGCTCCGCGAGCGGCGCGAACGGCGCGCGGGCGGATTCGTGGATCGTGAACCCCAGCTTCGCCTCGAAGCGCACGGCGCGCAGCATGCGCACCGGGTCCTCGCGGTAGCGCGTCTCCGGGTCGCCGATCAGGCGGATCGTGCGGGCGCGCACGTCGTCGACGCCGCCCACGTAGTCCCAGATCGAGAAGTCCTCGATGTTGTAGTAGAGCGCGTTGCAGGTGAAGTCGCGCCGCCACACGTCCTGGTCGATGGTGCCGTAGACGTTGTCGCGCAGCAGCCGGCCGCGCTCGTCGTGTGCGCGGTCCGCCGCGTCGGCTTCGTCGTCCGGGCCCGCGACGTTGCCGTCGACGTCGCCGTGCTCGTCGATCGCGACGCCGCCATCCGCGATCAGGTCCTCGTCCTCCTCGCTGGTGACGCCGTCGAGGTCGGGTTCCGGCGCCATCGGCGCGCCTGCGGCGCGGAAGGTCGCGACCTCGATGACCTGCCAGCCGAAGCGCACGTGCGCGAGCCGGAAGCGTCGGCCGATCAGGCGGCAATTGCGGAACAGCCGCCGCACCTCCTCGGGCGAGGCGTCGGTGGCGACGTCGAAGTCCTTCGGCTCGATGCCGATCAGCAGGTCGCGAACGCAGCCGCCGACCAGGAAACCCTGGTAGCCGGCGTCCTTCAGGCGATACAGCACCTTGAGGGCGTTGCCCGAGATCTGGGAGCGCGAAATCGGGTGGTCCGCGCGAGCGACGATGACCGGCGTCGTGGCGCCGTTTTGGGGGTCCAAGGGGTGTCGGGTCCGCTTGAGGCAGGAAACTGGGTCCGTATAATACCAGCCCCTTTGCGGGCCCCGACGCTCCCATCGTCTAGAGGCCTAGGACACAGCCCTCTCAAGGCTGGTACGAGGGTTCGAATCCCTCTGGGAGCGCCATTCCGGACGGCATCGGCGGCCGCGCGGTGCGGCGTATCATGGCAGCGCCATGGACTTCGCGAACGCCATGAAAAATCCCGGCCGTAGCTTCGGGTCGCCCGAGGCCCTCGAGGCGGCCACCGGATTCTCGCCCGCGCAGAAGCAGGCCATCCTCCGTCAGTGGAAAGATCAGCTCGAGCAGTTGCTGGTCGCGACGGACGAGAACATGCCCGGACCGGAGACATCGAGCGGCGTGAACGCCGACTGCCTGCGGCGAGTCGTGAATGCCCTCGGTCGCATCGCCCCGCAGGTCCGCTGACCGCCTCCCCCCATGCTGACGACTGACCGGCTCGACCGACCCGTCGACGTGGAGCATGACCATGCGCTAGGTCCGCGGGACGCCCAGCTCACGCTCGTCGAGTACGGCAGCTACGCCTGCCCGCACTGCCGTGCCGCCAACGAGCGCATCGCGGCCGTGCGCGACCGCTACGGCGACCGGCTCCGCTACGTCTTCCGCCAGCGGCCGCTGACCGGCAGCGACCTCGCCCGCCGCGCCGCGCTCCTGGCCGAATGCGCCGCGGACGACGAGCAGTTCTGGCGCGCGCACGTCGCGCTGATGTCGCGTTCCGCGGAACTGACCGAGGCCGATCTCGAGTTCGTCGCGGCGGAACTCGGCGCGGGCGCGCGGGATCCGGCCGCGAACGAACGCGCCGCAGCGCGCGTCGAGGCCGACGTCGCGAGCGCGCGGGCGAGCGGCGTCGCGTTCACCCCGACCTTCTTCGTCAACGGCCGCCGCTACGACGGGCCCTGGGACGAGACCTCGCTGTCGGACGCGCTGCTCGGTTCCCTCGGCCACCGGATCCGCTCGGCCGCCCTCGATTTCGCGGGCTGGGCGCCCTCGGCCGGCATCCTGCTGCTGCTCATGTCGATCCTGGCGGTCCTGCTGACCAACTCGCCGTGGGGCGCCGCCTTCACGGCGTTCTGGCAGCAGCCCTGGGCGATCGAGTTCGGCGGAGCGGGCCTGCGAATGCCGGCGCTCGACTGGGTCAATCACGGGCTGCTGTCGGTGTTCTTCCTGATCGTCGGACTGGAGATCAAGCGCGAGTTCACGGTGGGCCACCTCGCCAGCAGGCAGGCGGCGGCGCTGCCGGTCGCTGCCGCGCTCGGCGGCATGGTCGTGCCCGCTGCGCTGTACGCGTTGTTGATCCCGGCCGGCCAGTGGTCCCACGGCTGGGGCGTGCCGATGGCCACCGACACGGCCTTCGCGATCGCCCTGATCGCGATGCTCGGGCGGCGCGTGCCGGTGGAACTGCGCATCTTCCTGACCGCCGCGACCATCGTCGACGACATCGGGGCGATCGTCGTCATCGCGCTCTTCTACAGCGCCGAGCTGCACCTCGGCTATCTCGCGGCCGCTGCCGGCATCGTCGCCGCGCTCGCGCTGCTCAACCGGGCGCGCGTCTACCGCGTCGCGCCGTACCTTCTGCTCGGCGTCGCGCTCTGGGTGTGCGTGCACGACGCCGGCCTGCATGCGACGCTGGCGGGCGTCCTGCTCGCCCTGTTCATCCCGACGCGGCCGCCGCCGGACCTCCGGGCGCTGATGACCCAGGCGAACGCCCTGGTCCGGGAAGAGGCCCGCCGCGGCGACGAGGTGCTGCGCCACGGACCGTCGATCCCGGTGCTGCGAGCCCTCGACGCGATCCATGACCGCGTGGAGTCGCCCGCCGACCGCATGTTGCGCCGGCTGGCGCCCCGCTCGAGCTACTTCGTGCTGCCGATCTTCGCGCTGGCGAACGCAGGCGTCGTCATCTCGTCACAGGTCGTCGCCGGCCACGAGCCCCTGATGCTGGCGATCGCCGGCGGCCTGGTGGTCGGCAAGCCGCTCGGCATGACGCTCTTCTGCGCGCTCGCGGTCGCCTGCGGCCTCGCGCACAAGCCGGCCGAGTACACTTGGCGCCAGGTCCTCGGCGCCGGCGCACTGTCCGGAATCGGATTCACGATGTCGCTGTTCATCGCCGCCCAGGCGTTCCCCCTCGCGAGCGACTTCGACGCGGCCAGGATCGCCGTGTTCGGCGCGTCGATCCTCGCCGCGGTGGCCGGCGTGGCGATCCTGTTCAGCGCCGGTCCGCCGCCCGAGGGGCAGGCCGAGGGGCGCTCGCGATGACGGTCCGGATCGCGATGTGGTCCGGCCCGCGCAACATCTCCACCGCGATGCTGCGCTCCTTCGGCAGCCGCCCGGACACCGCCGTGTCGGACGAACCCCTGTATGCGCATTACCTCGCGGTGACCGGCGTCGCTCACCCGGGCCGCGAGGAAATCGTGCGCGTGCACGAGCCCGACTGGCGCAAGGTCGCGGCGACGCTCACCGGCCCGGTCCCCGGCGGGCGGCCGGTCTGGTACCAGAAGCACATGGCGCATCACCTGCTGCCGGAAATCGAGCGCGGCTGGCTGGACGCGCTCACGCACGCATTCCTGATCCGCGAACCCGACGAGATGGTCGCCTCGCTGCTCAAGACCTTTCCCGGCGCCGGCCTCGCCGACACGGGGCTGCCGCAGCAGTGCGAGATCTTCGACCGGGTGGCCGGCCGCCTCGGCCGCGCGCCGCCCGTCGTGCTCGCGAGCGACGTGCTGAAGGACCCGCGGGCGCAGCTCGAAGCGCTGTGCGAGGCGCTCGGCATTCCGTTCCTCGAGGCGATGCTCGCCTGGCCACCGGGCCGGCGTGAGACGGACGGCGTCTGGGGGAAGCACTGGTACGCGGCGGTCGAGGCCTCGACCGGGTTCGAGCCGTACCGCCGGCGCCACGTCGAGCTGACCGACGAGCAGGCCCGGCTCGTGGACGAGTGCCGGCCCTGGTATGAGAAGCTTTACGCGCTGCGGCTGAAGGCCTGAAGGAACGGATCCGCGATGCTCCAGAAGTTCAACGAGAAGAACCGCGACCTGATCGTGAACGTCAACGGCCGGCTCGTGCACCGCGACGAGGCCGGCGTCTCCCCGTTCGACAGCGCCGTGCAGGGCGGCGACGCCGTGTGGGAGGGACTCAGGCTCTATGACGGCCGGATCTTCGCGCTCGAGGAGCACCTCGCACGGCTGCGCTCCTCGGCGCTCGCCCTCGCCTTCGCGGAGATCCCGTCGAACGAGAAGATCATCGCCGAGATCCGCCGCACGCTCGCGGCGAACGGGATGCGGGACGGCGTGCACATCCGCCTGACGCTCACGCGCGGCGTGAAGGTCACTTCCGGCATGGACCCGCGCCTCAACCAGTCGGGCCCGACGCTGATCGTGCTCGCCGAGCACAAGGCGCCTGTGTACTCGAAGGCCGGACTCTCGCTCTTCACCAGCAGCATCCGGCGGCCCGGCCCCGACGTGCTCGACCCGAAGATCCATCATGCGAATCTCCTGAACTCGGTGCTCGCCAAGATCCAGGCGACCGCAGCGGGCGCTGACGACGCGCTGATGCTCGACGGCCGCGGCTTCATCGCCGAGACGAATGCGACTCACCTCTTCATGGTGCAGGCCGGGACCGTCCTCACGCCCACGGTCGCCGCCTGCCCGGAGGGCATCACGCGCGCGACCGTGCTCGACATCTGCCGCGCCGAAAGGATCCCGCACGAGGTGCGCGACCTCTCGCTCACCGAGCTCTACCGCGCGGACGAGGCATTCTGCACGGGCACGATGGGCGAGCTCGCCGGCGTCACGCAGGTGGACGGCCGCCGGATCGGCAACGGCGAGATCGGGCCGATGACCCAGCGACTCTCCGCGCTCTACGGCAAGCGCACCGCCGCGGGCGGCACGCGCGTCGCGGACTGACTCGGCGTGCGGCCGCTGCGCATCGCGCTTGCACTCGCCCTGGTCGCCTGCGCGTCGGCCTGCGCGACGAGCGGCACGCAGACCGGACCCGCCGCCACGCCCGGCCGCTGCGGCGACGCGCCGGCCTTCGCCGCCGGCGGCGAGCGCGCCACGCTCTGGGCGCGCAATTCGTCCGAGTACCGGGCGGCAACCGAGGGCATTTTCGCCGGCGCACGGGCCGCGCTGGCCGCGGGACTCGCCGATCCGGCCTGGACGGCGGAGCCGTCGCAGACGGGCGATCTTTCGGCGCTGCCGCCCGCGGTCATCATGGACATCGACGAGACGGTGCTGGACAACGCCGAGCCGCAGGCGGAGATGCTCCTGAACGGCACCTGCTTCGAGGAGTTCCCGGCCGTGTGGGACGCCTGGGTCGCGAAGCGAAGCGCCCCGGCGGTCCCGGGCGCGGCCGGGTTCATCCGCGCCGCGCGCTCGATGCAGGATCCGTCCGGGCGGCCGGTGCGCGTCTTCTTCATCACCAACCGCGAATGCGCGCCGCGCGCCGGCAGCACGGCCGCCTGTCCGCAGCAGGACGACACCGCGGCGAACCTCGTCGCGCTCGGCCTCGACAGCCCGACGCTGGCCGACGACCTGATGCTGAGGGGCGAACGGCCGGACTGGGAAAGCGAGAAGCGGGCGCGCCGGCAGGCGGTCGCCGCCGGCTACCGCATCGTGCTCAACGTCGGCGACGACCTTGCCGACTTCCTGCCGGGCGTCCGGCGCGCGACGGTCGCCGACCGCGATGCGGCGCGCTGCGCGCGCGAGGCCTGGTGGGGCCATCGCTGGTTCATGGTGCCGAACCCGATGTACGGCTCCTGGCTGGTGGCGCTCGGGGACGACCTGGAGGCGGCCCTGGCCGCCGGGCCCGCGGTGATCGGGGACTGCCCGCGGCGCTGATCACACCGGCAGTGTGACGGGCGTCAAGGACTCCCGCGATTCCAGAGCGCCGCACATGGCCGTCCTTTATGTTCACTCGCATGACGCCCGCCGACGACCGCGTGCTGCAGCTCCTGCAGAAGTGGCAGAAGAGCCTCGACCTGCACGCGCGTTACGCGGACCTGCCCGAGGACCAGTACTGGCTGGTGCAGCCGTGGCCCAATCACCAGCGGCCGACCAGGTGGGTCGTGGACCTCGCGCGCCAGCGTCTCGCGGACCTGCAGAACATCGTCAAGGCGCGGCTCGCCGCCGGCGACCCTTCCCTTTCCGAAGCGCTCGAGCTGATGTCTTTCCTGACGAACCTGGTCGGTTCGCAGCACGTCGAGCGCTTCGTGCCGATCGCCGAGCCCGAGCGCGAGCGCCAGCTCGAGAAGGCGAAGTCGGCGAAGGCGACGGGCGCGACTTCCACCTCGACCGTCCTGAAGCCGGCACCGCCCGCGAAGCCCGCACGCGCCGCCGGAAAGCCGAAAGCCGCGAACAAGCCGCCCAAGCCGCTGAACGACACGACCGTCACCGCGGTCGTGAAGGACGCGGCGCGCCTCCTGTCCTGGGGCCGCGACTGGCACGAGCTGCCGGAGGCCATCGCCCGGATCGCCGGGCGGCCGAGCGTCGCGCAGGTGCGCCAGATCCTGCGCGGCAGCAAGGAAGACATCGAGCAGCGGCTCGCGCAGCAGGACAAGCACTAAAAGGGGACGCACCCCTTTTCTGCCGACCGCTGAAAAGGGGTGCGTCCCCTTTGATGTATCTTCGCCTGCCATGGATGAATCATCCTCGACGGGCGCTCCGGCCGGGCTCTTTCGCCGCCTCGCGGCGCTCACCTACGACCTGCTCCTCGTCATCGCGCTCGCCTTCATCGTGACCTTCGCGATGCTGCCGCTCACGCGCGGCGAGGCCATCCTCAGCGAGACGCAGGGACTCCTCGGCCACGCCTACCACGCGCTGCTGGCCATCGTCGTCTTCGCCTATTTCGGCTGGAGCTGGACGCGAAGCGGCCAGACGCTGGGGATGCGGGCCTGGCGGATCCGGCTGGAAACCGGCGACGGAGCGCCCGTCAACTGGCTGGACTCGCTGGTCCGTTGCCTGCTGGGCGCGGGTCTCGCCTGGCTCGCGTCGGCCGGCGCCTGGCAACTGGCGCGCCCCGGCTCCGCGCTCGGCGGGGTGGGCGCCGTGGCGCTCGTCGCGCCGCTCGTCCTCAATTACCTGTGGGTCTTTTTCGACGCCGAGGGCCGCAGCCTGCAGGACCTCGCCGGCGCCGTGCGGGTGCGTCGCGTCCGCTAGCGGGTTCTTGCAATCGCCACCGCGGCGACCGCGAGCAACAGCAGCGTCGGTCCCCAGGCCACCAGCAGCGGATTGAGGTCATAGACCTGCCCGCTGTTCTCGAGCGTCTGCGTCAGGAGCACGAACAGGACGCCGGCCATGATCCCGAGCACCGTCCGCGCCCCGGCGCCCGCCGACCGCAGCGGGCCGAACGCGAACGGCACCGCGAAGACGCACACGGCGACCGCCGCCACCAGGCGCGAGATCCGCGACCAGAAAGCGATCTCCCAGGCGGTCGCGTCAAGGTCATTCGCCTTCAGGTGCTCCTTGTACGCGTACAGGTCCGCGAGCGGCAGCGCGCCGGGCTGGGTGACCGCCATGCCGAGGAGTTCCGCATTGAATCCGGGCTCCGTCACGAACCTCGGCACGGTCCGCGCTTCGATGCGGTCCGCGCCGAGCCGGCTCTCCTGGTAGTTGGTCAGCACCCAGCGGCCGCTCGCATCCTGGGACGCCGTTTCCGCGCGGCCGACCAGCGCGAGGCGCCGCTCCTCGTCCAGCCGGTACACGTACACGCCGCCGAACAGGTTCTCGGCCGCCTGCCGTCGGACGTTGATGTAGTACGCTCCCTGGCGGATCCAGGCGCTGCGGCTGCCGGTGAACTCGACCTGCGAGTAGCGGCTGAAGATCTTGTACTGGCGCGCGTACTGGTCGGCGGGCGGCGCGAAGTACTCGCCGATCACCCACAAGAGCGCCGCGACCACGAGTCCGGCCAGCCCTGCCGATACCGCGATGCGCCCCACCGACACGCCGGCCGCACGGACGACCGTCAGCTCGCTGTCGCGGGCGAGCCCGCCGAGGCCGATGATCGCGCCGATCAGCGCGCCGATCGGCAGCAGCTCGTAGGCCTGCTGCGGAAGCTGCAGCAGCGTGACCAGGAAAGCCCCGGCGACGTCGTAACTGCCCTGGCCGATGTCGTCCTGCTGGCCGATGAAGGTCACCAGGGTCATGAGCGCGAGCAGCACCGCCATGACCATCAGCGTGTGCAGCAGGACGGTCTTCGCGAAATAGCGGTCGAGGATCGTCACGCGATGTACCGCCTGCGCGGAAACCAGCGGGTCACGGGGCTTTGCCGGTGGATCAGCACGAAGCCGGCCGCGAGCACCAGCGCATGCACCCACCAGGTGCCGGCCGCGGGCGGCAGCCGGCCTTTCTCGATCCACACCTGCGCGGCGGACAGGAGGTTCGCATAGAGGAAATACAGCAGGATCGCGAGGGCGACGCGCGCGTAGCGGCCCTCGCGGGGCCGCAGCGCCGACAGCGGCACGGCGATGAAGGCGAGCACGAGGACCATCACCGGCAGCGAGATCCGCCGCTGCAGCTCGGCGACGTCGACCAGCGCCGTCGAGCCGAAGAGCTCGCGGCTCGGCTTGCGCTCGGGCACCGTGCGGCCGGCGCCTGGCTCGGGCACCTCGACCGGGATGCCGTGTTCGGCGAAGCGGATGCGGCGGAAGTCGGCCTGGCCGGGCACCCCCTCGATCCGCTCGCCGTCGTGCAGCACGACGACCTGCGAGCGCCCGCCGGGCAGCACGCGCTGCTCGGCCCAGGCCGCCGTCGCGACCTCGACGCGGTCGCCGGTGATGTGCTGCATGAAGACGTGGATCAGCCGGCCGTCGGCGCCGCTCTCCTCCGCGTAGAAGACCGCCTTGCCGTCGGCATAGGTGCGGAAGATGCCGGGCGCCAGGAGGCCGAACTCGGCGTCCCGCATGCCGCGGCCGCGCAATTCCTCGGCCCCGTTGCGGGCCTCGGGCCCGACCACGAACGTCAGCCAGGCGAGGCCGGCCGCCACCGGCAGCGCGAGCGTGTAGACGGGCAGGTACAGCCGCTCGGGGCCGATCCCGCAGGCCCGGACCGCCGCCATCTCGCTCTCGTGGTAGAGGCGCCCGAGGGCGAGCATGGTGGCGAGCAGCAGGCTGATGGGGACGAGCACCATGAGGTTCTCGAGCGTCGTCAACCCGATCAGCGCGAACACGATCTCGTGGGGGAATCCGCGGTCGGCGGCGACCCCGAGGATGCGTGCCACCTGGTAGCTCACGAGGATCGCGAGCAGGACGACGGTCACGCCCGCGAGGGCCATCGCGACTTCGCGCAGGACGTAGCGGTCTATGGTGGCGAACAAGGCTGGTTTCGCGCGGATTCCGGGCGGTTTTCGATTAAACTGGCCGCCACACGGTAAACCAGCACGGGAGCGCGCTCAACGGGCATCCGCCCGCGCGCGCCGGCCGGGGGAACGAGGATCATGCAGTTTCACGTCATCAAGTCGGGCAGCGCCCGCCAGCGGACCGCCTGCGCCATCGTCGGCGTCCACGAGAATGCGGTGCTCGGCGAAGCCGCCCGGCGCGTCGATCGTGCCGCGGGCGGCGCCATCACGCGCCTGCTGCGCCGCGGCGACTTCTCCGGCAAGAGCCCCGAGGTGTACCCGATCACCGCGCTGCGGCGCGGGCCGGCGGAACGCATCCTGCTGGTCGGGCTCGGGCCGAAGGCCAAGTACGGGCGCAAGGCCTACCGCCGCGCGGTGTTCGCGGCGACCCAGTGGCTCGCGAAGACCGGCTGCGGCAACGCGGTCTCCTGGCTCTCTGCCGACCCGGTGCCCGGCCTCGACGCCGGCTACGCCGCGCGCCACGCGGTCGAGTCCGTGAGCAACGCGCTCTACCGCATCCCCGACCTCAAGACCGCCAAGAAGCCGCCGCATCCGAAGCTGGCGCGCTTCGGCATCGTCGTGCCCGACGGCGACGCGGCGGCCGCCGAACGCGGCGTGCGCGACGGCCGCGGCATTGCCGCCGGCATGGCGCGCATGAAGGATCTCGCCAACCTGCCGCCCAACGTCTGCACGCCGCGCTACCTGGCGCAGGCCGCGCACGACCTCGCAAAGGAGCACAAGTCCGTGCGTGCGCGCGTGCTCGACGAGCGCGAGATCGCCAAGCTCGGCATGGGCTCCTTCCTCTCCGTCACGCGCGGCTCGGAAGAGCCGCCGCGCCTGATCGTGCTCGAGTACGACGGAGGCGAAAAGGGCGAGGCCCCGGTCGCGCTGGTCGGCAAGGGCATCACCTTCGATACCGGCGGCATCTCGCTGAAGCAGCCGACCGGCATGGACGAGATGAAGTTCGACATGTCGGGCGCCGCCTCGGTGTTCGGCGCGTTCAAGGCGCTGGCGACGATCGGCGCGCCCCTCAACGTGGTCGGCATCATCCCCACCTGCGAGAACATGCCGAGCGGCCGCGCGACCAAGCCCGGCGACATCGTCACCTCGATGGCCGGCAAGACGATCGAGGTGCTGAACACGGATGCCGAGGGCCGCCTGATCCTCTGCGACGGGCTCACCTACGCCCGCCGATTCAAGCCGCGCGCCGTGGTCGACATCGCCACCCTGACCGGCGCCTGCGTGATCGCGCTCGGCGCGCACTACTGCGGCCTGTTCTCCCCCGACGAGGAGCTCGCGACCGCGATCGCCGCCGCCGGCGAGCGCGCCGACGATCGCGCCTGGCGCATGCCGGTCGCCGAGGAGTACGCGGAGCTGCTCAAGAGCAACTTCGCGGACATGGCGAACGTCGCGGGCCGCGAGGGCGGCGCGATCACCGCCGCCTGCTTCCTGTGGAAGTTCACGGACGGGCTCTCCTGGGCGCACCTCGACATCGCGGGCAGCGCCTATCTCTCGGGCGCGAACAAGGGCAGCACGGGCCGGCCCGTGCCGCTGCTCGTGGACTGGCTGCTGCACGGGACCTGAACCCCGTGGCCGCGCCCCAGGTGGACTTCTACGTGCTGGCGGGCAGCGACCCCGCCGAGCGCCTGCGCTTCGCCTGCCGGCTCGTGGAAAAGGCCTGGCTGAAGCGGCACCGCGTGCGCGTGCAGTTCGACGCCGGCGGCGAACTCGAGGCCTTCGACCGGATGCTGTGGACGTTCTCGGACCGCAGCTTCGTGCCGCACCGCCGCGCCGGCGCGGCCGACGACACGCCCGAGCCGGGACTGCCGCCGGTGGTGATCGCGGACAGCCCGGCGGCCGATCCGTCGGACGGCGACGTGCTGGTCAACCTGGCGGCGGCGCTCCCCGCCGCGCCGGACGGCTGGACGCGGATCGCCGAGGTCGTCGACGCGGACGACGGGCGGCGCGATCGCGGCCGCGAGCGCTTCCGCGCCTACCGCGAGCGCGGCATCGCGCCCGCGACCCACGAGATGCGGGGCGAGCCGTGAACCGCGATCCCGCGCGCGACCTGCCGATCCTCACCGACGTGGTCGAGCTGCACGCGACCGGCAGCTTCCCGCAGCCGGAGCGCGTGCAGGAGCCGCAGGGCGCGTACGCGGGCGGCCTGCTCTCGGACGAGGACGTCGCCGCGCTGCAGGCGATGCTCGTCAGCCGCACGCTCAAGCTCACCGACGAGCTGCTGCACGCCGCCGCCCGCGACATCGAGGCCGTCATGTTCGAGCGCGTGATCGACCGGCTGCGCGCCGCGCTGCCGGACCTCGTGGCCGCCGCGCTGCGCGAGCAGCTCGCGCCGGACCGGGACTGAGCCAGGGAAGCCCTGCACGGGTCGGATGGACAAGACCTACACGCCGCAGGACATCGAGGAGCGCATCTACCGCCGCTGGGAGGCGGAAGGCCTGTTCGCGCCGGCAGGCGACGGCACGCCCTTCTGCATCGTGATTCCCCCGCCCAACGTGACCGGGACGCTGCACATGGGCCACGCGTTCCAGGACACGATCATGGACGCGCTGACGCGCTTCCGCCGCATGGCGGGCGACCGCACGCTCTGGCAGCCGGGCACGGACCACGCCGGCATCGCGACGCAGATGGTCGTCGAACGCCAGCTCGTCGCCGAGGGCCAGTCCCGCCATGCGCTCGGCCGCGAGGCGTTCAACGCACGGGTCTGGCGCTGGAAGGAGGAATCGGGCGGCACCATCGCGCGCCAGATGCGCCGGCTGGGCTGCTCCGTCGACTGGAGTCGCGACCGGTTCACCATGGACCCGGGCATGTCGCAGGCCGTGCAGCACGCCTTCATCAAGCTGCACGAAGCCGGGCTGATCTACCGCGGCAAGCGCCTCGTCAACTGGGACCCGGTGCTGAAGACCGCGGTCTCCGACCTCGAGGTGGTGTCCGAGGAGGAGAACGGAACGCTCTGGCACATCCGCTACCCGTTCGCGGACGGCCAGGGCCACGTGACCGTCGCCACCACGCGGCCGGAGACGATGCTCGGCGACGTCGCCGTCGCCTTCCACCCGGACGACGAGCGCTATCGTGGGCTCGACGGCACGTCGCTCACGCTGCCGCTCACCGGCCGGACGATCCCGCTGCTCGCCGACGCCTTCGTGGACCCGGCATTCGGTACCGGCTGCGTGAAGCTCACGCCGGCGCACGACTTCAACGATTACGAGGTGGGGCAGCGCCGCGGGCTGCCGCTCATCAACGTGCTGACGGCCGACGCGCGGATCAACGACGAGGCGCCGGCGGCCTACCGCGGGCTCGACCGCTTCGAGGCGCGCAAGCGCATCGTCGCCGACCTCGAGGCGGCGGGGCTGCTCGAGAAAGCCGAGCCGCACCGGCTCACGATCCCGCGCGGCGATCGGAGCCTCACGGTGATCGAGCCCTGGCTCACGGACCAGTGGTACGTGCGCATCGCGCCGCTCGCCGAGCCCGCGATCCGCGCGGTCGAGGACGGCCGCATCCGCTTCGTGCCCGCGAACTGGGACCGCACCTACTTCGAGTGGATGCGCAACATCAAGGACTGGTGCATCAGCCGCCAGCTCTGGTGGGGCCACCGCATTCCCGCCTGGTACGGGCCGGACGGGGCGATCTATGTCGGCGAGAGCGAGGCCGCCGTCCGGCGCCGCCACGGCCTGGCGGCGAACGTCGCCCTGCGCCAGGACGACGACGTGCTCGACACCTGGTTCTCGTCCGGCCTGTGGCCGATGACGACGCTCGGCTGGCCGGACAAGACGCCGGAGCTCGACGCCTTCTACCCGACCAGCGTGCTGGTCACCGGCTTCGACATCATCTTCTTCTGGGTCGCGCGCATGGTGATGATGGGCCTGCAATTCACCGGCGAGGTGCCGTTCCGCGAGGTGTACATCCACGGCCTGATCCGCGACCACGAAGGCCAGAAGATGTCGAAGTCGAAGGGCAACGTGCTCGACCCGCTCGACATCGTGGACGGCATCGGCCTCGAGGCGCTGGTCGCGAAGCGCACCACCGGCCTCATGCAGCCGCAGCTCGCGCCCGCCATCGAACGCGCGACCCGCAAGCAGTTCCCGCAGGGCATCGCCGCCTACGGCACCGACGCGCTGCGCTTCACCTTTGCCTCGCTCGCGACGCAGTCGCGCGACCTGCGCTTCGACCTCGGGCGCGTCGAGGGCTACCGCAATTTCTGCAACAAGCTCTGGAACGCGGCGCGATTCGTGCTGATGGCGACCGAGCAGCCGCTGCCCGCCGGCGAGGAGACGCTCTCGCCCTACGACCGCTGGATCCGCTCGCGCCTCGCGGCCACGGTCGCCGGCGTGCACGAGGGCTTCCGCGACTACCGTTTCGACCTCGCCGCCCAGGCCGTGTACGAATTCACCTGGTACGAGTTCTGCGACTGGTACCTCGAGTTCGCCAAGCCCGTGCTGCAGTCGGGCGACAGCGCGGAGGCGGCCCGTCGCGGCACGCGCCGCACGCTGCTCGAGACACTCGAGACGCTGCTGCGCCTGCTCCACCCTTTGATGCCGTTCATCACCGAGGAGATCTGGCAGCGGGTGGCGCCGCGCGCGGGCATCGAGGGCGCGTCCATCATGCGCCAGCCCTTCCCCGCCGTGTCCGCGGATGCCGCCGACCCGTCGATCGAGGCCGAGATGCGCTGGGTGATGGACTTCATCCTCGGCGTGCGGCGGATCCGCGGCGAGCTCGACATCGCGCCGTCGGTACCGCTCGCCGCGCGGCTGCAGGCCGCCTCGGCGACGGACCTCGAGCGCTATGCGCGCAACGAAGCCGTGATCCGGCGTCTCGCCGGCCTCGACTCGGCGACGCCGCTCGCCGCCGGCGAGGCGCCGCCGCAGGCCGCGGCTGCGCTGCTCGGCGAGCTGCGCATCCTGGTGCCGATGGCGGGCCTGATCGACGTCGACGCGGAGCTGGCCCGCCTCGGCAAGCGCCGCGGAAAGGTCGAGCAGGAGCTGGCGCGCGCGAGCGCCAAACTCGGCAACGAAAACTTCGTGCGCAATGCGCCGGCCGAGGTCGTGACCCAGGAGCGCGAGCGCCTCGAGGGCTTCAAGCGTGAACTGGCGCAACTTGCCGAGCAGCACGAGCGGGTAGCCTCGCTGCGATGAATGCGCAGACCCAGGCGACCGAGTCCCTGCGTGCCCCGCTGCTGGCGGCGCTCGCGAGCCTCAACCAGGTCCTGCTCGGCAAAGACCGCGAGATACGCCTCGCCCTCGCCTGCCTGCTGGCCCGCGGGCATCTCCTGATCGAGGATATCCCGGGCGTCGGCAAGACGACGCTGGCGCACGCGCTCGCGCGCGTGCTCGGCCTCTCGTACCAGCGCATCCAGTTCACCAGCGACCTGCTGCCCGCCGACGTCATCGGCATCTCGGTCTACGACCGCGCCAGCGGGCGCTTCCGGTTCAACCGCGGCCCGGTGTTCGCGCAGCTCGTAATGGCCGACGAGGTCAACCGCGCGACGCCGAAGGCGCAGAGCGCGCTGCTCGAGGCGATGGAGGAACGCCAGGTCACGGTGGACGGCGAGTCGCACGCGCTGCCCGAGCCGTTCTTCATCGTCGCGACCCAGAATCCCTCGTTTCAGGTCGGCACCTTCCCGCTGCCGGAGTCGCAGGTCGACCGCTTTCTCATGCGCATCGAACTCGGCTACCCGGCGGCCGGCCACGAGCGCGCCCTGCTGCGCGGCCGCGACCGGCGCGACCTGCTCGAAGACCTGCCGGCGGTGCTCGATCCCGCGGCGATCCCGGCGCTGCAGCGCCGCGTCACCGAAGTGCACGCCAGCGACGCCCTGCTCGACTACGTGCAGGCCGTCGCACGCGCCTCGCGCGAGCCGGGCCGCTACCAGGCGGGCCTCTCGCCGCGCGCGGTGATCGGCCTGCTGCGCGCCGCGCAGGCCTGGGCCTTCCTGCACGGGCATGCGGGCGTGCTGCCCGAGGACCTTCAGGCCGTGCTTCCCGCGGTCGTCGGGCACCGACTGCGCCCGCGCGACGCCGCCGACGCCCGCGGCCCCGTCGAGATCGCCGCGGCGCTCATGAGCTCGGTGCCCATCCCCTGAGGGCGGCCCACCACTCCGCCACGTACGCCGCGAAACGCGCCCTGCGTCGCTGGGTGCACGACTGGATCCGCAAGCGCCAGGGACCTGATCGTGAGGCCGTGACGCTCCGGCGCGGCCGCATCTACATCCTGCCGACCGGGCTCGGCGTCGCCTTCGGCGTGATGCTGGTCGCGATGCTGCTCGGCTCCCTCAACTACGGCAACAACCTCGGCCTCGCGCTCACCTTCCTGCTCGCGGCGCTGGGCGTCGTCGCCATGCACGCCTGCCACCGCAACCTCGAGCAGCTCGTCGCGCGGCCGGCCGGCACCGAGCCGCCGTTCGCGGGGCAGGAGGCGGTGTTCCGCATCGCGCTCGCGAATCCGGGGCCATTGCCGCGCAACGATGTCGAGGCCGTCGTCGCCGCCGCGACGCCGCCTGCACACGTCCCGGCCGCCGGCGAGGCCTCGCTCTGCCTGCGCGTCCCGACGCGGCGCCGCGGCAGCATCCGGCTCGAGCGCGTCGAGATCGCGACCCGCTATCCCTACGGGCTGTTCCGCGCCTGGGCCGTGCTGCACCCCGGCATGACCAGCCTCGTCTATCCGCGGCCCGCGGACCAGGCGCCTGCGCCGCCTCAGCACGCAGGGCTCCCGGGCGGCGGCATCGCACGGCGCGGCGAAGACGATTTCGCCGGCCTCAAGGACTACCACCCGGGCGACCCGCCGAAGCACATCGCCTGGAAGGCCTACGCCCGGGCCGATGAACTGCTGGTGAAGGAGTTCAGCGGCGCTGCGGAAGCGACGCCGGTGTTCGACCTCGCCGACGCGCCGGGCGCCGACCTCGAGACACGGCTCGCCGTGATTGCCCGCTGGATCCTCGATGCGCACGCACGCGGGGTCGCCTTCGGCCTGCGTCTGCCGGACGAGGAGCTGCCGCCCGCGCCGGGGGACGCGCAGCGCGCGCGCTGCCTCGCCGCCCTTGCGCGCTTCGACGCGCCCGCACCCGATGTCGCCTGAGCGCACGGAGAACTTCCGGCGCCTCGCCTGGACGACGGCCGGGCTCGCGGCCGCGCTCGCCCCGCACCTGCTGCGCCTCGAGCCCTGGGTTGCCGGGTTCGTGCTCAGCGTCGCCGCCTGGCGCCTGGTCGCCGAACGCCGCGGCTGGCGGTTGCCGTCGACGTGGGTGCGCGGCCTGATCACGCTCGGCGTCACGATCGGCGTGATCGCGAGCTACGCGACGATCACCGGCCTCGACGGCGGCACCGCCTTGCTCGCGCTGATGTCGGCGCTCAAGCTGCTCGAGACGCGTACCGCCCGCGACCAGACGGTGCTGATCTTCATCGGCTGGTTCCTGTGCCTGGCGGCTTTCCTGTACGCGCAGGACGTCGCGACCGCGGCCTGGGTGCTGCCGACCGTGTGGCTGCTGGCGGCGGCGCTGCTGCGGATTTCGCTGCGCGGCGGCGAGGGTCCCGCGCTGCGTCCGTTCCGGACGACCGGCGCAATGCTGCTGAAGGCCGCGCCGGTCGCGCTGGTGCTGTTCGTGTTCTTTCCGCGCTTCGGTGGCAGTTTCTGGGGCGCGCCGTCGTCCGAGCGCGCGCAGACCGGGCTTACCGAGGAGATGTCGCCGGGCGATATATCCGACCTCACGCAGAACGACGTCGTCGCCTTCCGCGTGCGCTTCGAGGGCGATGAGCCGCCGCCTCCGCGGGAACGCTACTGGCGCGCGCTGACACTCAACGATTTCGACGGCTACACCTGGCGGCGCGGCGATTCCCAGTCCTACCACGTGCCCGAGGTCCGCCACCTCGGCGCGCCCGTCGACTACACGGTGACGATGGAGCCGACCGCGCAGCAGATGCTGTTCGCGCTCGACCTGGTCGCTTCGTGGACGCCCGACCTCGCGTACAAGTCCTGGGACTTCAGCCTGCGCACGCGCCGGCCGGTCAACGCCGTGCTGCGCTACGACGTGCGCTCGCACCCCGAGTACCGGGCGGGCGAGTCGCTGACGGGTGCGCTCGAAAACCTGAGCCTGCAGCTGCCGGACGGACGCAACCCCCGCACCCTCGAACTGGCGCGCCGGATGCGTGCCGCGGCCGCCAGCGACGCCGGTTACCTGCAGTCGATCCTCGACCTGTTCCGCGAGCAGGCGTTCTACTACACGCTGACGCCGCCGGGACTCGCGCTCAACTCGGTGGACGACTTCCTGTTCAACACCCGCCAGGGTTTCTGCGGCCACTACGCCTCGGCGTTCACGATGATGGCGCGGGCCGCCGGGATCCCGGCGCGCGTCGTGGCGGGCTACCAGGGCGGCGACTGGAACCCGCTCGGCGGCTACCTGATCGTGCGCCAGTCGCACGCGCACGCCTGGTCCGAGGTCTGGCTGCCGCAGCGTGGCTGGGTCCGCGTCGATCCGACGGCGGCCGTCGCGCCCGAGCGCATCGAGCGCGGCTTCGAGGCCGCCTTCGCCGAGTCGGATGCGCTGCCCGGCGCGCTGCGCCGCGAGTCGGAACTGCTCTGGCAGGCCGGCATGGTCTGGGACAACCTCAACGCCGAGTGGAACGACTGGGTCGTGCAGTTCGACCGGGCCGCGCAGGAGAGCGTGCTGTCCGGGCTCGGCTTCGACGACCCGGACTGGCGTGCTTTCGCGACCGTCCTCGCCGTCGGTCTCGGGATCATGGTCGGCATTCTCGTGCTGTGGCTCGCGGTCGAACTGCGCCCCCGCGCCACGGATCCCGCAGCCGCGGCGTACCAGCGCTTCCAGAACCGGCTCGCGCGGCGCGGCATCGAGCGCGCGCCGGGCGAAGCGCCGCGGGACTTCGCGCAGCGCGTGCGCCGGCTGCGGCCGGACCTGGCCTTGCCGGCGCTTGCGATCACGGAGACCTACTTGCGGCTGCGGTACGGGCCGGCGCCGGCGGCAGGTGACCTGCGGATGCTGCGGACGCTGGTCGCCCGCTTCAGGCCGTGAGCGGCGGGATTGCGATTGCGCTCGCCGGCTGCCTCGCCGTGCTGGCGTGGATTTTCGTGCCTCCGCTGTTCGCCGCGCGCCGCCGCAGGCAGCTGGCGGCGCAGTCGCTTTCCGCCGCGGACCGCGCCCTGCTCGCCGACTACTGGCCTTGCTACGCGCGCGTCCCGCCCGCCCTCGCCTCGCGGCTGGACGCCCTGACAGCGGTGTTCCTCGGCGAAAAGGAGTTCATCGGTTGCGGCGGTCTCGCCGTGACGCCGCCGATGCGGCTTTCGATCGCGGCGCAGGCCTGCCTGCTGGCGCTCGGACACGACCGGCCGCCCTACGAGTCGCTGCGCTCCGTGCTGGTCTATCCGTCGCAGTTCGTCGTGCCCGGTGAATGGCACGACGAGCACGGCGTCGTCACGGAAGAGTCCCGCGTGCTCGCGGGCGAGTCCTGGGACGTCAGCCGCGTAATCCTGTCCTGGGAGGACGTGGACAGCCGCGGCGCACCGGGCGAAGCCTGGAACGTCGTGTTCCACGAGTTCGCGCACTATCTCGACCACGAATGGGACGGGGCGCCCTGGATCGCGGGCGGCAACGCGCGGCGGCGCTGGATACGGCTGCTGGACGCGGAGCTGGAACGGCTGCGCGCCCAGGCCGAATCCGGCGAGCGGACCTTCCTCGACCCCTATGCGTCGGAAGACCGCGGCGAGTTCTTCGCCGTCGCGAGCGAGGCCTTCTTCGAGGAACCGGCGCTGTTCGCGCGCGAGCTGCCCGCGCTCTACAGGGCGCTTCGTGACGTCTATCGGCTCGATCCCGCCGCCTGGTGAGGCCTGCGGGCGCCGCCTAGACCCTGGCCGCCTTCCACTTCCCGCGCGAGAACAGCCACAGGGTGAACAGCCCGACCGCGGTTTCCGAGACGAACACCGACCAGAACACGCCGGAATGCCGCCAGTCGAGCGCGATCGCCAGCAGCCACGCGAGCGGGATCTGGATCAGCCAGAAGAACACGAGGTTGATCCAGGTGGGGGTCATCGTGTCGCCGGCGCCGTTGAAGGCCTGCACGGCGACCATCCACCAGCCGTAGACGAACAGCGAGTAAGACAGGATCCGCAGCCACTCCGCCCCGATGGCGATGACCGCCGGGTCGGCCGTGAAGATGCCCACGAACTCGCGCGGCAGCGTGAAGAACACCACCGACACGCCCAGCAGGTAGACCATGTTGTACGCGCCGATGCGCCACACGGAGGCCTCGGCGCGCCCCGGCTCGCCGGCGCCGAGGTTCTGGCCGACCAGCGTCGCAGCCGCGTTCGACATGCCCCAGGCCGGCATCATCGTGAACATCATGATGCGCACGGCGATGGTCGCGCCGGCGACCGCGGCGCTGCCGATGTCCGCGAGGATGCGCATCAGGAACACCCAGGACGTCATCGCGACGATCATCTGGCCGATGCCGCCGAGCGAGGTACGCACGATGTTCCAGACGATCGCGGCGTGCCAGACGAGCTCGGCGCGGCGCACGCGCAGGTGGGGCCCGCCGCGGAACAGGATCCACAGCTGCATGACGACGCCCGCGCCGCGGCCGATCGCGGTCGCGATGGCCGCGCCCTCGACGCCGAGCGCCGGCACCGGCCCGAAGCCGAAGATCAGGACCGGGTCGAGCACGATGTTGAGCCCGTTCGCGAACCACAGCACGCGCATCGCCGCGGCGGCGTCGCCGGCGCCGCGGAAGATGGCGTTGATCGTGAACAGCAGCGTGATCACCGCGTTGCTGCCGAGCGCCCACTGCATGTAGGGGTAGCCGTGGGCCAGCGTCCAGGCATCGGCGCCCATCAGGCGCAGCAGGTCCTGCGCGAACACGATGCCGATGACCGCGAACGGCGTCGATGCGAGCAGCGCGATCCAGATCGCCTGCACCGCCGTGATCGCGGCCTCCCCGGACTTGCCCTCGCCGATGCGCCGCGCGACGACGGCGGTCACCGCCATGGCGAGGCCCATGTCGATGGCGTACAGCAGGTACAGCAGCGACTCGGTCAGGCCGACGGTCGCGATCGCGGACGAGCCGAGCTTGGCGACGAAGAAGATGTCGACCACCGCGAAGGTGGACTCGAGCACCAGCTCCATCACCATCGGAACGGCGAGCAGGAAAACCGCGCGCTTGAGCGGGATCTTCGTGTAGTCGGCGCTGGTGCCGCGCAGCGCGGCGCGCAGCTCGGACCAAACCGATCCTCGCCCGACTGCCGCGTCGGGAATGCCGGGCGAACTCAGCGACATGGGCGCCTACGTTAGCAGCGTGGCTCAGCGTTGGTCGAGGAATGCCTTGAGCGCCGCGATTTCGTCGTCCGTGAAGTGGACGAAGCGTGCGCGGGCGACCTCGCTCATTAGTGCGCTCGCCGATTCAGTGCCGGTCTCAATCGAGTTAGGATGATGACGATGCGCCGGCTGCCCGCCCTCTCGTACGCCCTCTTCATCCTGGTGAGCGGATCCCTGCACGCCGAATCGCCGATCGGCCCGACGGGCATCACGTCGCTGCTCGGCAGGCCCCTGACCGCGCAGGCGCCCGCGCCGGAGGACGCCGCGCGCATGGAAGCCCAGCTGGCGCAGGCGCACGCCGCCTGGGAGCAGGACCGCGCCAACGCGGACGCGCTCATCTGGGTCGGCCGGCGAACGGCCTACCTCGGCCGCTACCGCGAAGCCATCGCGATCTTCACGGACGGAATCGCGCGGCACCCCGGCGACCCGCGGATGTATCGGCACCGCGGCCATCGCTACCTGACCGTGCGCGAGATCGACCGAGCCATCGCCGATTTGGAGACGGCGGCCGAGTTGATGGCGGGCCGGCCCGACGAGGTCGAGCCGGACGGCCTGCCGAACGCGCGCAACGTCCCGACCGGAACGCTGCACTCGAACGTCTGGTACCACCTGGCGCTCGGCTATTACCTCAAGGGCGACTTCGACCGCGCGGCGGACACCTGGACCCGGGCGCGCGACTCCGTGGACAACGCGGACAACCTCGTGGCCGCGAGCCACTGGCTCTATCTCTCGCTGCGGCGCGCGGGCCGGCACGACGAAGCGGCAGCCGTGCTGCGCCCGATCACGGCCGATCTCGACGTCATCGAGAACGCCGAGTACCACGAACTGCTCCTGATGTACCAGGGGCAACGATCGCCGGAGGCGCTGCTGGCGGCGGCCGGCGAGGATTCCGGCGGCTCGGCGACGCGCTACGGCGTCAGCGCCTGGTACCTGGTCAGCGGACGCCGTGATGAAGCCGAGTCGCTCTGGAACGGCATCCTTGCAGGATCCGACTGGCCTTCATTCGGTCACCTGGCGGCGGAGGCGGAGGTCGCTGCCCGCCGGATGTTGCGCGCCGTCGGCCCGTTGCCGTCGGGGCGCCAGCCGGGCGGGCCGAACACGTAGCCGAGCGCTTCGCGCAGGTTCCTGGCCCCGCGGACGTCGCGCACGATCGCGGCCCACTCGTGGAAGGCGATGCGCAGCGGGTTGAACGTCTCGATGTTCCTGACGATGCCGTAGCGCGGCGGGTCGTCGTCGCGTTCCTCGACGTACGTGCCGAACAGCCGGTCCCACACCATCAACATCCCCGCGTAATTGCGATCCAGGTAGCGCGGGTTCACCGCGTGGTGCACGCGGTGGTTCGACGGCGTGTTGAAGAGGTACTCAAACCAGGCCGGCATGCGGCGGATCGCCTCGGTGTGGATCCAGTACTGGTACAGCAGGTTGATGCCGCTCACGGCGAAGATCATGGCAGGCGGGAATCCCAGCAGCGCCAGCGGGAACCACGGCGCCCAGGTGCCGACCAGGACGCCCGTCCAGGTCTGGCGGATCGCGGTCGACAGGTTGTATTCCTGCGAAGAGTGGTGGTTCACGTGCGCCGCCCACCAGAACCGGCACTCGTGGCTCGCGCGGTGGAACACGTAGTAGGCGAGGTCGTCGAGCACGACGAGCGCCGCCCACGCCCAGGGGGACGCGGCGGAGATGTCGAACAGCCGGTGGTCGTGCAGGAAGGAAAACGTCGCCACGACCGCGCCTGCCAGCAGGAGGTTGCTCGCGTAGTTGCCGGCGCGCATCGCGACCGAGGCCAGCGTGTCGCGCCACAGGTAGTGCCCGCGCACGAGCTGCGCGCGGATCAGCGCCATCTCGAGCGCGATCAGCGCGAAGGTCGCGAGCGTGATCCACCCGGTGACGGACAGGGAACTCAGCTTCGGCATCCGATCAGCGCCTCGCCTTTCGCGACGATCTCGTCACGATCCTCCGGGGCAGGCGCCCCCGCCAGCAGGTCCCGCGCCCGCTCCCGCACGCGCGCATCCGCACGCGGCCGGCCGAGCTCCACCCACTTCTCGAGTCCGATCCGCGGGAACAGGCTCGGGTAGTACGCGCTCCGGTAGTTCGCGAGCGTCGAGGGCGCGGTCAGGAAATGGCCTTCCTGCGCGAGCGCGGCGATCGCTTCCTCCGCGCCGATCGCGGCCGGGTCCATCGAAAACCCGCGGGCGAACAGCCGGGCGGCGCCGATGACCTCGTCGCCGTAGACCGTCATTGCCGGCGAGTAGGCTTTCGAGTTGAGCGTGCTGCCCACGAACGGCGCGAGCCCGACCTGGCCGATGGCGCTCGTCACCTGGTTCATCCACGAGGCCCCCGCGGCCAGCAGGTCCGGTCCCCAGCCGTCGCCGCTGCCCGAGGTGCCCGCGTGCGGGATGCCGTAGCCGGCCATCAGCTCCGCGCAGGCGAGGTTGATCAGGTGGGTCTGAGGGTCGTAGAAGTCGATCATCGTCTTCATGTCGAAGTACATGGGCAGGCTCCCCAGGATGATCGGGGCGCCGGGTTTCGCGAGCTGCGAGAGGACGAGCCCGCCGAGCAGCTCCGCGTTCAGCAGCGCGAGTGCGCCGGCGCAGGGCAAGGGCGTCGTCATGCCGGACATGCCGTAGTTGGAATAGATCACCGGGATCGACCGCGCCGCGGAATCGAGGAGCTTGTCCGAGGTGCCCTCGTTGATCACGAGGGGCGTGACCGGGTTGAGGTAGGGAATGACGAAGGGCCGCTCGCCCAGGTCGCCGCGCAACGCATCGAGCAGCGCGAGCGTTTTCGGGAACAGGCTCTCGTCGGAGATCAGGATCACGAGCGGCTTCACCGAATTCGCGACCATCTCGAGCACCGCGTAGAGGTCCGCGACGTCGGGGGGCAGGTCGCGGATCACGCCGAGCGTCGAGATCACGTCGTAGTTCGGCAGCGCCTGGCAGAGGCGCACGCAGCGCGCCATGTCGGCGCGTCCGAAGGGCGTCAGCTCGTCGGTCATCGGGTCCTGCAGCCAGAGGTTGGTGACCCCGGAGCCGAAGCGCGTCACGCCGTCCCCGAGCCGGAAAGCCGGCTGCCCGAGGCGATCGAAGACCTGGATCTCGGCCGGCGCCGACTCGATCGCCGCCTGCACCTGGTCGCGGTCGAAGTACACCCGATCGCCTTCGACCCGGGTGCCCGCGCTGCGGCAGAGATCGCGCGCCCGCGCCGAGTCCAGGCGCAGCCCCGACCGGGCGAGGATCGTGAGGGAGGCTTCGTGCACGGCGCCGCGCTGCGCCGCCGTCAGCAGGTTGAGCCGCGGGCGGGCGATCTCTGCCATCGAAGCCGGACCCCAGGCCAGGGAGACAATGCCGCCGTCCCGTGACTTCGGGCCGGCGAAGCCGAAGCATGCCATATCCGCGAGCGGCATCCCCTCGCAGGGCGGGCCTGCGGGCAGTACGCTGGCGCCATGATCGTCATCGACCGCGAAACGCTCGAAAGGACCCTGACGCTCGAGGACGCGCTGCAGAGCCAGCGCGACGCCTTCCGGGCGCTCGCCGCCGGTGCGGTGAGCCTGCCGCTGCGCAGCCGCTTCGACTGGCCCGCGATCCGGGCGTGCACGCTCGTGATGCCCGCCCTGCAGGCCGGCCATCCGTTGCTGTGCATCAAGATCGTGCAGGTCAGCGACAGCCGCGGGGTGACCGGCCAGATCCTGGCGATCGACACGCGCACGCAAGCGCCGGTCGCGGTCATGGATGCCGAGGCGATCACCCTGCTGCGCACGGCGGCTGCTTCCGCGCTCTCGGCCTTGCACCTGACCCCGCCGCGCGTGGACGTCGTCGCGGTCTTCGGTACCGGTCACCAGGCCGCCGCCCACGTCCAGGCGCTGCGGCATGCCGGCATCGGCGGCCGGTTCCGGATCTGGGGGCGGAATCCGGCGCACGCCGATCAGCTCGCGGCCCGGCTGGGTGCAGCGATCGATGCCGAAGTCCGGGCCGTGCACGATCCCAAGTCCGCGCTCCGCGGCGCGCAGCTGGTCTGTACCTGCACGCCGGCCGCGGCCCCGCTCTTCGCGGCGCAGGACCTCGACGAAGACGTTCACCTGATCGCCATGGGCGGCTACCGGCCGGACATGTGCGAGCTGCCGCCCGATGCGTTCAGGCAGGCTTTCGTGTGCGTGGACCAGCGCGAGGCCGCGAAAGCCGAGGCCGGCGACTTGCTGGCCGCGGATCGGGCCGGCATGCTCGACTGGTCGGCCGTTCGAGAGCTCGGAGAGGTCCTCGAGCGGTCGCGGAGCGCGCGCCCGGCGCGGCGCACCGTGTTCAAGTCGCTCGGCCTCGCGGTCCAGGACCACGCGCTCGCGTGCCTGGCCCTGCGGAAGCTGGGCCACTTTGCGGCATAACCGCCGGTCGACTTCGGAGTTGCGATGCCACTGCAGGCGACACGCCCCTATCCCGTCGGCCGGCCCGGCGTCCCCTGGGGCCCCGCGGAGGTCGAGACCTGGCGCGCGCGCCAGGTGCGCCACCGCCGCTATGCCGAGGACGTGCTGGCCCGCGTCGATGCCCTGGGCCGGCGCTTCGACGTCACGCGTTACGGCGAGCTGAATTACGCGGGCGAGGAGTTCCCGCTCGTCGCCGTGCGCAGCCGGGACTGGCAGGCGGACCGGCCGTTCGTCCTCGTCACCGGCGGCGTCCACGGCTACGAGACGAGCGGCGTCCTGGGAGCGCTGCGTTTCATCGAACGGCATGCGGAGCGCTACGCCGGCCGCGTCAACCTTCTGATGGCGCCCTGCGTGAGCCCCTGGGCCTACGAGCGGATCCTGCGCTGGAACTACGACGCCCTGGACGTCAATCGCTGCTTTCGCGAAGACAGTCCGGCCGAAGAATGCGCCGCATTGATGCGCCTGGTGGCGCCGCACCGCGGCCGGTTCCTCGTGCACGTCGACCTGCACGAAACCACCGACAGCGACGAATTCGAGTTCCGCCCGGCACTGGCCGCCCGCGACGGCAAGGCGTTCGAGCCGGGCTCGGTACCTGACGGTTTCTACCTGGTCGACGACGCGGGGAACCCGCAACCCGGGTTCCAGCGCCACATCCTGGAACAGGTGGCGACAGTCACCCACATCGCCCCGGCCGACGAAAAAGGCGAAATCATCGGCTCGCCCGTGGCCGCGCCCGGAGTCATCCGCTACCCCATGAAGGCCCTGGGGCTATGCGCGGGCATCAGCGACGCGCGCTACACCACGACGACGGAGGTCTACCCGGACAGCCCGCGCGTCACGCCCGAGGCGTGCTGCGAGGCGCAGTCGGTCACCGTCTGTGCGGCGATCGACTACGCGCTGATGCATCCCTGAGGCCGCCCCTCACTGCGGCGGCCCGCGGACCACGATGCCGACGCCGCGACCGCGCGGATCGGCGGCGACTTCGACATCCGGGCCCGTGACGCGGATCGCCTGGATGTCGCCCATCTCCCAGCCCTGGTCCTCGAGCGTGTAGCCCATCGCCTCGAGCGCCGCGGCCACCGGACCGGTCAACGGCGCGAATGCGTCGAAGTAGATCGTGTCTTTCGGCAGCAGCTGGTGGTGCACGCGCTGGGCGGCCACGGCATCCGCGAGCGGCAGGCCGAAGTCGTAGAGGTTGATCAGCACCTGGAATATCGCGGTGAATATCCGAGAGCCGCCGGGCGAACCGAGCACGAGCGTGACCCGGCCGTCACGCGTCACGATGGTGGGCGTCATGGACGACAGCATGCGCTTGCCGGGTGCGATGGCGTTCGCGTCGCCGCCGACCACGCCGAAGGCATTGCTCGTCCCGGGCCGGGCGCTGAAGTCGTCCATCTCGTCGTTCAGCAGGAAGCCCGCGCCCTCGACGACCACGCCGCTGCCGTAGTCCCAGTTCAGCGTGAGCGTGTTGCTGACCGCATTGCCGTCGGCGTCGACGATCGAGAAGTGCGTGGTCTGGTGCGGCTCGAGGCCGGGCCGGATCTCCGCGGTCGGCGAGATGGCCTGCGGGTTCACCTCGGCGGCGCGCTTTGCCAGGTAGCCGTGCGCGACCAGCTGCGCGACCGGCGCGTCCGTGAAGGCGGGGTCGCCGAGATAGACGGCGCGATCGGCGAACACGCGCTTCTCGATCTCGGCCAGCAGGTGGATGTAGCGGGCGGAGTTCAGGGCGAGGCCCGCGAAGTCGATCGACCGCGCGTCCTTCATCCCGAGCATCTGGACCAGCGCGATGCCGCCCGAGCTCGGCAACGGCGCCGTGTGGATGACCTTGCCGCGCCAGTCGAAGCGCAGCGGCTCGCGCCACACGGCGCGGTAGCCGCGCAGGTCCTGCGCGTCGATCAGGCCGCCGTCGCGCCGCATCTGAGCCACCAGCAGTCCGGCCGTCTCGCCCTCGTAGAAGTCCTTCGCGCCATCGCGCGCGATGCGCTCAAGCGTCTTGGCGAGCTCCGGCTGGCGGAAGACCTCGCCGCTCTTCATCGACCCGAAGTAGTGGCGGAAATTGGTCTTGCCGTCGAACAGCGCCAGCGCATCCTGGCGGTACTGCGAGGTCTTCTCGTGGACCTCGTAGCCCTGCTCCGCGTAGGCGATCGCCGGCGCCAGCAACTGCGGCCACGGTACCGTGCCGAAGCGCCGGTGCGCCTCCCAGAGACCCAGTACGGTACCCGGAACGCCGCTCGCCTTCGCGCCGACGAGACTGAGGTTCTCGATCACCTCGCCCTGCGCGTCCAGGAACATGTCGCGCGTGGCCGCGCGCGGCGCGGTCTCGCGGTAATCGAGGAAATGCGGCTCGCCGTCGATGACGAGCGTCATGAACCCGCCGCCACCGATGTTGCCGGCTTCGGGGTAGGTCACGGCCAGCGTGAACGCCGCCGCCACCGCGGCATCGACGGCGTTTCCGCCCCGTTCGAGTACCTGCGCCGCCGCCCGGGCGCTGTACCGGTCCGGCGCCGCGACGGCGCCATGCGCGCGTGCGTCGGCATGCGCCGGCGCGGCGACGGCAAGCAGGAACACCGTCAAGCATCGCTGCAGCGGATTCAGGTGCATGGCATGTCCTGCGAACCATTCAATTGGGCGGCGAGACCGCGTCCGGACAAAAGTCCCCGGCGCAGGCCTCCGTCGCAAAGACCTCCGCCTCCAGTCGCCACCTGCCGTCGATCCGCCTCCACTTCGCGGTGTAGCGGCCGGTGGCGAAATTCTCCCGCGCAGCTTCGCGCTCGCCTCGCCAGTGCCCGTATTCGAGCGCGATCGGCGTCACGTTGAAGACGCGGATGCAGTCGGGCGAACGCACGTATACGGCGCGGCGCGCGTTCCGGAAGTCGTCCCGCCAGGTTGCGAGCTGTGCTTCGCGCCCCGCCAGAACTTCGCTGTCGGTTCCCGTGACGAGCACGACGTCATCTGCGAGCACGTCTGCGATGACCTCGATCCGTCTCGCCGCGATGGCTTCGTTGAAATCAGTTCGCCGGGCGTGAATCTCGGCAGCATCGTGACTCGACGACAAGTCGCAGCCGTCCGCCAAGGCGGACGAGTTGATGGCCGGCAGGAGTGCGAGGATCGCGACCCCGCTGAAACGCAGTCCCCGCAGCCGTTGGCCGGATCGCATTGGCCTGCTCAATTTGCGCGACCGGCACGAGTGAGCAAGAGGGCCCCGCCGACGAACAGCACGAGGATCGACAGCATGCCGATGCGCGTGTCGCCGGTCAGGAGCGCCGTGACCCCGACCATGGTCGGCCCGAGCACGGCCGCGAACTTGCCCATCATGTTGTAGAAGCCGAAGAACTCGCCCTGCTTGCCCTCCGGCACGAGCGAGGCGTAGTAGGACCTCGACAGCGACTGGATGCCGCCCTGCACCAGTCCGATCGTCGCCGCCAGCACGTAGAAGTGCCTGATCTCGTTCATGCCGTACGCCGCCACCGTCGCGGCGGCGTAGACCGCGATCGCGACGAAGATGCCGTTGCGCGCGCCGATGCGCTTGCCCAGCCAGCCGAAGGCGAGCGCCGCCGGGAAACCGACGAACTGCACGATGAGCAGCGCCGCGATCAGGCTCTGCTGCGGGAAGCCGAGCGAGAGGCCGAAGTCCACGGCCATCTTGATGATGGTGTTGACGCCGTCGATGTACAGCCAGTAAGCGAGCAGGAACCAGACCAGCGGCCGGTACCGGCGCACTTCCGCGATCGTCGCGCGCAGCTCGCGCCAGCCGGCGCGCGCAGCGGCGCCTGGCGCAAGCGGGCGCGCGGGCTTTTCCTCGCGCACCCACAGCAGGCACGGCACGGTGAACAGCACCCACCAGCCCGCGACCATCAGGAAGGACACGCGCACCGCCTGCGACGCGTCCGCGAGTCCGAACGCGGACGGCTTCGTCACCATGGCCACGTTGAGCAGCAGCAGGAGCCCGCCGCCCGCGTAGCCGAGCGAATAGCCGAATGCCGAGACGAGGTCGTACTGCGGCGGATCCGCGACGTCGACCAGCAGCGCGTCGTTGAAGATCACGCCGCCCCAGAAGCCGATGCCCGCCAGCGAGTAGACCAGGGCCGCGCCGACCCAGTTGCCTTCGCCGATGAAGTACAGACCCGCCGTCGCCGCGGCGCCGATCAGCGTGAAGAAGACGAGCAGCCGGACGCGCGCGCCGCCGCGGTCCGCCATGGCGCCGAGCAGCGGCGCCGCCAGCGCGATGACGAGGCTGCCGAGCCCGCTCAGCACGCCGAGCCGGAAGGTGCTGACGGAAGCTTCCGCTCCCGCGCTCCAGAACTGCTTGAAGAACACCGGGAAGAACCCGGCCATGACCGTGGTCGCGAATGCAGAGTTGGCCCAGTCGTAGAACGCCCAGCCGATGACGGGGCGGCGGAGCAGCGCGCGCTTCACGCGGCCGCCGCCAGGTGCTCGCGGGTCTCGCGGAAATCGAGTTCCGGCCAGCGCTCGACCGTGAGCCCGAGGTTGATGCGCGTCGGCGCGAGGTAGACGAGTTCGCCCGCGTGATCGACCGCGAGGTTGTCGTAGGCCCGCTCGCGGAACTGCGCGAGTTTCGCCGCGTCGCCGCCCGCGATCCAGCGCGCGGTGACGACGTTGACCGGTTCGAAGGCGCAGGTCACGCCGTACTCGTCGGCGAGGCGGAAGGCCACGACGTCGAACTGCAGCGGTCCCACGGCGCCCAGGATCAGGTCGTTGTTGCGCAGCGGCCGGAAGAGCTGCGTCGCGCCCTCCTCGCAGAGCTGGTCGAGCCCCTTCTGCAGCGCCTTCATGCGCAGCGGGTCCTTCAGCACCGCGCGGCGGAAGAGCTCGGGCGCGAAGTTCGGGATGCCGGTGAACATCAGCGACTCGCCCTCGGTGAAGGTGTCGCCGATGTTGATCGTGCCGTGGTTGTGCAGGCCGATGATGTCGCCGGCGAAAGCCTCGTCGGCCTGCTGGCGGTCGGCCGCCATGAAGGTGAGCGCGTCCGCGATGCGCACTTCCTTGCCCAGCCGCACGTGGAAGAGCCGCATGCCGCGGCGGTACGCGCCCGAGCAGATGCGCAGGAAGGCGATGCGGTCGCGGTGACCGGGGTCCATGTTGGCCTGGATCTTGAACACGAACCCGGTCAGCGCGGGCTCGTCGGGCTGCACCTCCCGGGTCGTGGCGGCGCGCGGCCGCGGCGGCGGGGCGTGGTCGACGAAGGAGCGCAGGAGTTCCTCGACGCCGAAGTTGGAGATGGCCGAGCCGAAGTGGACGGGCGTCTGCCGGCCGGCCAGGTAGGCGTCGACGTCGAAGGCCGGCATCGCGCCGCGGATCAGCTCGACTTCCTCGCGGAACGCGTCGGCGCGGTCGCCGAGCAGCTCGGCGGCTTCGGCGCTCGCGAGCCCCTCGATGGCGCGGTTGGTGCCGACGCGGCCGCTGCGGTCGCCGGCGTAGACGTAGATGCGGTCCTCGCCGAGGTGGTAGATGCCCGCCAGGTCGCGGCCCATGCCGATCGGCCAGGTGACGGGCGCGCACTGGATGCCGAGCACGCGCTCGATCTCGTCGAGCAGCTCGACCGGCGCGCGCCCGTCGCGGTCGAGCTTGTTGATGAAGGTCATGATCGGCGTGTCGCGCAGCCGGCAGACCTCCATCAGCTTGATCGTGCGTTCCTCGACGCCCTTCGCGCAGTCGATGACCATCAGCGCCGAGTCGACGGCGGTCAGCGTGCGGTAGGTATCTTCGGAGAAGTCCTCGTGGCCCGGGGTGTCGAGCAGGTTGACGACGCGGTCGCGGTACGGGAATTGCATCACCGAGGAAGTGACCGAGATGCCGCGCTGCTGCTCGAGGCGCATCCAGTCCGAGGTCGCGTGACGCGCGGCCTTGCGGCCCTTGACCGTGCCCGCCATCTGGATCGCGCCGCCGAACAGCAGCAGCTTCTCCGTCAGCGTCGTCTTGCCGGCGTCCGGGTGCGAAATGATCGCAAAGCTGCGGCGACGGGCGATTTCTTGCTTCATAAAAGGGGACGCACCCCTTTTTGCAAAATAAAGGGGTGCGTCCCCTTTATCTTAGCGTGCCGAGCTCGAGGCGGTACACGAGCGCGTCCTCCCGTCCGTCCTGCGCCTGGTAGTAGCCGCGGCGCGTGCCGACGCACTCGAAGCCGAGCGAATGGTACAGGGCGATCGCCGCGCGGTTGGTGCGGCGCACCTCGAGGAAGGCGTCGCGCACGCCGCGGTCGCGCGCGTGCCGCAGCAGCGCGAGCAGCAGGCCGCGCCCGACGCCGTGCCGCCGCCAGGCCTCGGCGATGCACAGGTTCAGGATGTGCGCCTCCCCGGCGCCCATCGACAGGATGCCGTAGCCCGCGACGCCCGCGGGCGTGTCGACGACCACGCAGTGGTAGCCGACCCGCAGGCAATCCGCGAAGATCTGGTCGTTCCAGGGGAACACGTAGGACTCGCGCTCGAGCGCCGCCACGCGCGGCAGGTCGGCCTGGGCCATCGGACGCAGGCGCCAGCTCGCCGCAGCGAGGTCTTCACGCGCGGCCGACACCCGCCCTCCCTCCGGCCAGCACGCCCAGCGCGAGCTTGAGATCTTCCCAGGACTTCGGCTTTTCGCCCGGCGAGCGCAGCAGGTAGGCCGGGTGGTAGGTGACGACCACCGGCCTCCCGTCCAGCCGGTGCACGCGCCCGCGCAGCCTGCTGATCGGCGTGTCCGTGTCGAGCAGCCGCTGGGCGGCGATGCGCCCGACGCAGAGGATGACTTCCGGGTCGACCAGCTCGATCTGGCGGCGCAGGTACGGCAGGCAGCGCTCCGCTTCCTCGTCGCTGGGGTCACGGTTGTTGGGAGGCCTGCATTTCAGCACGTTCGCGATCATGACCTCGCCGCGTGCGAAGCCTGCCGCGCGCAACATGGCGTTCAGCAGGAGCCCGGCGCGCCCGACGAACGGCTCGCCCTGGCGGTCTTCCTCCGCACCCGGCGCCTCCCCGACCACCATCAGCCGCGCGTTGCGGTGGCCGACGCCGAAGACGGTCTGGGTCCGGGTCTCGCAGAGTCCGCACAAGCGGCAGCCGCGCACCGCCTCGGCCAGCGCGTCCCAGTCCGGCGCCCCGGATCCAGTCGCCGCCTCCGGCGCTCGAGCGGATCCCGGACCGGCCGTGCGCGGCACGTAGACCGCGACACCCATCGCCTCCAGGACCGCGAGCTGCCTCGGCTGCACGCTCACCCGCCCCCGGCGGCGCCCTCGCGCGGGCGTCGCCTGAGCTTCAGCCAGCTCCAGCCGAGCGGCCCGGAGATCGCGTAGAAGCCGAACATCGCGAACAGCACGACCGGCGGATTGAGCGCGATCAGCGCGATGACGAGCGGCACCAGCAGCAGCTTCGAGTAGCGCACGCGCTCGCCGGCCGCGCGATCCTTGAAGCTGCGGTAAGGAAACTTGCTGACCATCAGCAGCGCGGACAGCAGCGTGATCGTGAAAGCCAGGATCAGTCCCGGCAGCCCGGTTACGTCGTACTGGTGGGCGAGCGCGACGAAGGCCGCGACGATGGCCGCACCGGACGGGCTCGGCAGCCCCTCGAAATAGCGCTTGTCCTGGGTGGCCGAGCGCGCGTTGAAGCGCGCGAGGCGCAGCCCGACCGCCGCGGCGTAGAAGAAAGCCGCGATCCAGCCGAAGCGCCACCAGGCGAGGCCGTACTCGGCGATGCGCTCGACGCCCCACTGGTAGCAGACGACGGCCGGCGCGAGGCCGAACGCGACCATGTCCGCGAGGCTGTCGAACTCCTTGCCGAATGCCGTCTCCGTGTGCATCAGCCGGGCCACGCGTCCGTCCAGCCCGTCGAAAATCATGGCGATGAAGATCGCCGCGGTCGCACGCTCGAAGTTGCCGTCGATCGAGGCCACGATCGCGTAGAAGCCGCCGAACAGGCAGCAGATCGTCAACAGGTTCGGCAGCAGGTAGATCCCGCGGCGCATGCGCATTTCGTTGAGGTCGACTTTCATGCGTCTGGCGTGGCAAGCCCGGGGGGCAGCGCCTAAGATACCTCGCTTTGGGACCGGCGACACGCTCGGGCCCGTCACGGTGACCCATGCGCCTGTCCGCCTACCCGATCCAGAACCTCAAGGAAGTCCCGGCCGACGCCGAGATCGTCAGCCACCGCCTCATGCTGCGCGCCGGCCTCGTCCGGCGCCTCGCGGGCGGCCTGTACACCTGGCTGCCGATGGGGCTTCGGGTGCTGCGCAAGGTCGAGCGCGTGATCCGCGAGGAGATGGACCGCGCCGGGGCGCTCGAGATCGTGATGCCCGTCGCCCAGCCCGCCGAGCTCTGGGTCGAATCCGGCCGCTGGGACCAGTTCGGGCCGGAACTCCTGCGCTTCAAGGACCGGCACGACCGCGACATGGTCCTCGGGCCGACGCACGAGGAGGTCGTGACGGACCTGGCCCGCCGCGAGCTGAAGAGCTACCGCCAGCTGCCCGTCAACTTCTACCAGATCCAGACCAAGTTCCGCGACGAGATCCGGCCGCGTTTCGGAGTGATGCGCGCGCGCGAGTTCATCATGAAGGACGCCTACAGCTTCCACGCGGACCCGGCCTCGCTCGCCGAGGGCTACCGGAAGATGTACGACGCCTACAGCGCGATCTTCACGCGCCTCGGCCTGAAGTACCGCGCCGTGCACGCCGACACCGGCGCGATCGGCGGCAGCGCCTCGCAGGAATTTCACGTGCTCGCCGATTCCGGCGAGGATGCGATCGTGTTCTCCGACGCCGACGACTACGCGGCCAACCTGGAGCTGGCCGCGGCCGCCCCGCCGCGCGAGCCGCGGCCTGCCGCACGCGAGACGATGCGCGAGGTGTCGACCCCCGGCGTGCGCACGATCGCGGACCTGGCGACGTTCATGAAGCTGCCCGCGGCGCGGCTGCTCAAGACCCTGGTGGTCGAGGGCGCGGACGGCGGCCTGGTCGGGCTGTTCCTGCGCGGCGACCACGAGCTCAATGCGCTCAAGGCGCAGAAATTGCCCGCGGTCGCAAAGCCGCTGCGCATGGCGGACGCTGCGCGCATCCGTGAGGTGTTCGGCAGCGACCCGGGATTCCTGGGACCCGTGGGCCTTCGCATCCCGGTGGTTGCCGACCACGCCGCGGCACGGGTGGCCGACTTCGTCTGCGGCGCGAACAAGGCGGATGCCCACCTGGCCGGCGTCAACTGGGGCCGCGACCTGCCTGAACCCGAGGTCGCCGATCTCAGGAACGTGGTGGACGGCGACCCGAGCCCGAAGGGGCCCGGAAAGCTGTCGATCGCCCGCGGGATCGAAGTCGGTCACATATTCCAGCTCGGACAGAAGTACAGCGAGGCGATGCGCGCTACCGTGCAGGACGAGCAGGGCCGGGACCTCGTCATGTACATGGGTTGCTACGGGATCGGCGTCACGCGCATCGTCGCCGCGGCGATCGAGCAGAATCACGACGAACGCGGGATCATCTGGCCCGCGCCGCTCGCGCCATTCGACGTCGTGCTCATCGGCCTCAACTGGGAGAAATCGGCGGCGGTCCGCGAGCGCTCGCTCGCGCTGTACCGCGAGCTTTCGGACGCCGGGATCGACGTGCTGCTCGACGACCGCGACGCCCGGCCCGGCGTCAAGTTCGCGGACGCGGAGCTCGTCGGCATCCCGCACCGCGTGGTCGTGTCGGACCGCGGTCTGGGCGCAGGGAAGCTGGAATACCGCCACCGCCGCGCCGAGGCCAACGAGGAATTTCCGGGTGAAGCGGCCGTCGAGTTCCTGCGCGGCCGCATCGCCGCGGGGTGAGGGCCGGGCCGATGCGCACGCTGGGCGCACTGTCGCTTGCAGTCGCACTCCTCGCTGCGACCGCGCCCGAGGCGCGCGCGGACCGGCAGAAGGATCCCGGCCTGCGCGAGGTCATCGAGGCCGCGATCAAGGAAACCCCCTGCTTCGCGGCCAAGTACGACGACGTGGTCTGGTTCGCGCTGATGCGCCCGCGCGTCGAGGCGCGGCTGCGCGCGCAGCCGCCTGACCTCCGCCTCGGCGACGACATCCAGAAGGCCGCGGAACGGATCCTGCACGCCGTGAGCTGCGAGGCCAGCAAGCACTCGATGCTCCGCGACCGCCCGCAGCTGGTGCTGGCCGTGATCGACGTCGAGAGCGCGTTCGACCCCTTTGCCGTCTCCTATGCAGGCGCCGTCGGGCTCATGCAGGTCATGCCGTTCTGGCCCCGCGAACTCGGGCTGTCGAACAAGGACCTGATCGACGTCGAGCTCAACATCCGCATGGGCACCAGCATCCTCGCCTACTACCTCGAACGCGAGCGCGGCGACTACCACCGCGCCCTGGGCCGCTACAACGGCAGCCTCGGGCGGCGCGAGTACCCCGACCTCGTCCTCGGGCGCCTCAACTCCCGCTGGCGCCGCTAGAAAAGGGGACGCTCACCTTTTTGCAGGGGGTAAAGGGAAGGGGGGGGTTGGAAATGAATGACAAGC
>CAZVIF010000020.1:47672-57009 GCA_964626745.1 uncultured Steroidobacteraceae bacterium | reverse complement strand
TCGGGACGCCTGCACCACGACCAGGAGAGCGCGCTCGCGCTCCAGTGCCCGCACTGCCAGGTGCTGGCGCACATCACGCCGGTCTCGGTTCCCGACTTCAACGTGCTGCAGCAGCACAAGCCGGCCCAGGTCGGGATCGTCTACCGCTGCGAGGCCTGCAACGCCCCGGTCTTCCTGCGCTTCACGGTGAAGCTCTACGGCGGCAGCCGCGTCGAGCTCGCGCCCGGATTCGTCGAGCTCGAGCGGGCACGGGAGAAATTCAGCTTCACCTACCTGCCCGAGGACACGGAGGCGCTGGTGAAGGAGGCGTTCGCCTGCTTCACGGCCGGCCTGTTCAATGCCTTCAGCTCGATGTGCCGGCGCGTGGCGCAGGCGACCTTCGCCGACCTCGGCCCGCAGGCGCGCCTCGACCTGTTCGACGAGCTGTCGAACATCCGCCAGCTTGCCGAGCTCGACGACGACTCCTACGAGCGGGTGCGCAAGGTGCTGTTCGACTTCGACGAACCCGGCCGCGGCAACTTGCCCGCGATGGATGCGTTCCAGGCCGGCGTGCTGCTCGAGGTGCTGAAGGACCTGCTCTACCAGGCGTACGTCCGGCGCGGACGCCTGCAGCAGGCGATGATGGTTCGCCGCTATTTCGCCGAGGACACCACGAACGTCACGCCGCTGCCCGGCACGCGGTCCTGACGAGCTCCTGCCCCCCGAGACACAGCCCGCGCGTGCTTCGCCGACGGGACTCCCCTCGTGCGCTCGGAAGAACGGACACTCGCGCACTCGGGGGTCCCGTAACGGCTCGCACGCGCGCGATGCGCCGCGGCCATTCACGCGCGCGCCGGCCGGCCGGGTCCCCGAGCGAGCGAATGTCCGTTCTCCTGAGCGAGCGAGGGTCCCCGGCCGGCCAAGCGCGCGCGTGAAGCGCCCCGACCGGCGAAGCGCGAGTTACCCGACCCAGACCCGCGCGTTGCGGAACAGCCGCATCCAGCCGCTGTCCTCGCCGGCCGACTCCGGGTACCAGGAATTCTGCACCGTGCGATACACGCGCTCCGGATGCGGCATCAGGATCGTGACCCGGCCGTCAGCGGATGCGAGCCCGGCGATGCCGTCCGGCGAACCGTTGGGATTGGCCGGGTAGCGCGCAGCGACGTCTCCGCGATTGTCGACGTAACGCAGCGCCACCAGCGATCCGGCCGCCGCCTGGTTGGCGGCGCTCGCGAACTCCGCCCGTCCCTCCCCGTGCGCGACCGCGATCGGGAGTCTCGAGCCCGCCATGCCGGCGAAGAGCGGCGAACTCGTCGCCGCGACCTCGACCATGGAGAGCCTGCCCTCGAACTGCTCCGAGCGATTGCGCCGGAAGCGCGGCCAGTGCGCCGTGCCCGGGATCAGCTCGGCGAGCGCCGCGAGCATCTGGCAGCCGTTGCACACGCCGAGCGTGAACCGCCCGGGATTCGCGAACCATGCCTCGAACAGGGCGCGTGCACGGGCATTGAACAGGATCGACTTCGCCCAGCCCTCGCCCGCGCCGAGCACGTCGCCATAGCTGAAGCCGCCGCAGGCAACCAGGCCCCGGAAACCGGACAGCGTCGCGCCGCGGTCGATGAGGTCGGTCATGTGGACATCGACCGCCGTGAAGCCGGCGCGGTCGAAGGCGGCCGCCATCTCGACCTGGCTGTTCACGCCCTGTTCGCGCAGGATCGCGACCCGCGGCCGCGCGCCGCGCGCAACGTAGGGCGCCGCGATGTCCTCGCCGGGGTCGTAGGTCAGCCGCCAGGCGAGCCCGGGATCCGTTTCGTCGAGGCGCGCATCGCGCTCCTCGTCGGCGCAGGCCGGATCGTCCCGCAGGCGCTGCATGCGCCAGGTCGTCTCCGACCAGGCGGCGCGAAGCTCGACGCGATCCGCGTCGATGAGCGGCCTGCCGCCGGCCGTCACGCTGATGCGGCGTCCGGTCCCGGCCGTGCCGATGCCGCGGGCGAGCGCCGAGAGCCCATGGCGCGCGAGGATCGAGTCGACGTGCGCCCGGTCTGCCGCGCGAACCTGCAGTACGGCGCCGAGCTCCTCCGCGAACAGCGCGGCAACCGGCCGTGCCAGGGGACCTAGATCGATTTCGAGCGCGGCCCGGCTGGCGAAGGCCATTTCCAGCAGCGTGATCGCGAGCCCGCCGTCCGAACGGTCGTGGTACGCCAGCACGAGGCCGGCCGCGCGAAGTTCCCGCAGGGCGGCGAAGAACGCCGCCAGTCGATCGGGCTCGTCGAGGTCCGGCGGCGTCCGGCCCACCTGCCCGTAGACCTGCGCCAGGCAGGAACCGCCCGTGCGATCGCGCCCGTTCCCCAGGTCGACCAGCAGCAGCTCGGTCGGACCGCGATCTAGAACCAGCAGGGGCGTCAGCGTCCGCCGCACGTCCGCGACCGGCGCGCAGGCGGTCACGACCAGCGACAGGGGGGCGATGACCCGGCGTTCTTCGCTGCCTTCCCGCCAGGCCGTGCGCATGGACAGCGAGTCCTTGCCCACCGGGATCGCGATGCCGAGCGCCGGGCACAGCGACTCGCCGAGGGCGCGCACGGTGTCATAGAGGTCGGCGTCTTCCGCGGGGTCGCCGCAGGAGGCCATCCAGTTGGCCGAGAGCTTGACGTCGCCGAGGGCGCGCACGTCCGCTGCGGCCAGGTTCATGATCGCCTCGCCGACCGCCATGCGCCCCGAGGCCTGCGCATCGAGCAAGGCGATCGCCGGCCGCTCGCCCAGCGCCATCGCCTCGCCCGTGCGACCCGCGAGCCCCGAAGTCGTGACGGCGACATCGCTGACCGGGACCTGCCAGGGTCCGACGAGCGGGTCGCGGCTGATCATCCCGCCGACGCTGCGATCGCCGATGGTGACTAGGAACCCCTTGTCGGCGATCGCGGGCAGGCGCAGCAGGCGCGCCATCGCCCCGCTCGCGTCGACGGCCTCGGCGTCGAAGCCGTCGCCGCTTCGCTTCACCCGCCCAGCCTCGCGCTGCATGCGCGGCGGCCGCCCCAGCAGGTCCGCAATGGGCATGTCGACGACGGTCTCGCCGGCGTGCCCGTCGGTGACGAGGAGCCTTCCATCGCCGGCCGATTCGCCGATCACGGCGTGCGGGCAGCGTTCGCGGCGGCAGAGCGCGACGAAGGCGCCGATCGCGCCGGCCTCGAGGGCGAGCACGTAGCGCTCCTGCGCCTCGTTGCACCAGATCTCGAGCGGGGACATGCCGGGCTCCGCGCTCGGCACGCGCGCCAGGTCGATGCGCCCGCCCCCCGGCGCAAGCACTTCGGGCACTGCGTTCGAAAGCCCGCCGGCGCCGACGTCGTGGATCATCAGGATCGGGTTGGAATCACCCAGCGCCCAGCACGCGTCGATGACCTGCTGCGCGCGGCGCTGCATCTCGGGATTGCCGCGCTGCACGGAGGCAAAGTCCAGCGCCTCGCTGGCGGTGCCGCTGCCCTGCGAGGAGGCCGCTCCGCCGCCGAGGCCGATCAGCATGCCCGGTCCGCCCAGCAGCACGATCGGCGCCCCGGCGGGCACGGAACGCTTCTCGACGTGGTCGCGCCGCACGTTGCCGACCCCGCCGGCGATCATGATCGGCTTGTGGTAGCCGCGCACGACGCCCGCGCCGTCCCCGGCGACGCGCTGCTCGAAGGTCCTGAAGTAACCGAGGATGCCGGGCCGTCCGAACTCGTTGTTGAAGGCAGCGGCACCGATCGGGCCCTCGAGCATGATGTCGAGCGCCGAGGCGATCCGTACGGGTTTGCCGTGGTCCGCCTCCCAGGGCTGCACGAAGCCCGGAATGCGCAGGTTGGAAACCGTGAAGCCGACCAGGCCCGCCTTGGGCTTCGCGCCGCGCCCGGTGGCGCCTTCGTCGCGGATCTCGCCGCCCGAACCTGTCGCGGCGCCCGGGAACGGCGAGATTGCCGTCGGGTGGTTGTGGGTCTCGACCTTGAGCAGGATGTCGACGGGCTCTTCCTGCCAGCCGTATTCACCGTCGCCCGGGACGGCGAAGAAGCGCGCACCGCGCGGGCCCTCGATCACCGCGGCGTTGTCGCTGTACGCGGACAGCACGCCGTCCGGGCTGCGATCACGCGTGTTGCGGATCATCGCGAACGGGGAGCGCGGCATGGCCTCGCCGTCGATGCGCCAGTCGGCGTTGAAAATCTTGTGGCGGCAGTGCTCGCTGTTCGCCTGCGCGAACATCATCACCTCGACGTCGGTCGGGTCGCGCCCGAGCCGGGCGAACACACCGGCCAGGTAGGCGATCTCCCCCGCCGAGAGCGCGAGTCCCATCTCCGCATTGACGCGCGCCAGCGCTCCATCGGGGTCGCGACCCAGCGCCACGTGCCCGAGCGCGCCGCGCGCGTGCGTCGCGAACAGGCGCTGCGCCTCGTCCGCCTCGAGCACCGGCGCCTCGGTCATCGGATCGAACAGGGGCGCGGCAAGCGCCGCGAGCGCCTCCCGCGCCAGCGCGCGGCCGGCGTCGATGCGCCAGCGCCGGCCGCGCTCGATGCGGACGACCGCGTCGAGGCCGCAGACGTGCGCGATGTCCGTCGCCTTGGAGGACCAGGGCGAAACGGTGCCCGGCCGCGGAACCGTCAGCAGCGTCGAACCGGGGGGCAACGGCGGCGCAGCCGGGTCGACATCGAGCAGGCGCTCGAGAACCCGCACCTCGGCGGGCGACAGGGCGCGCGTGGTCTCGACCAGGTGCAGGTACTCGACGGCAACGGCACGCACCCCGGGCTCGATCCGCCGCAACGCCGCGAGCAGGGGCTCGATCCGGAAGCTGGAAAGTGCCGGCGCGCCCCTGAACTGCAGCATCAAGCTGTCAGCGCTTCGTGCCCGGGTCGCCGCCCGCGGGGTACAGGGTGACCGGGAACTGGGCGACGTTGCCGCCTTCCAGGGCGCTGATCTTGCTCACGCCCTGTTTGCGCACCTCGTCGATGCGGATGACGGAATGCAGCGGCAGGTAGCTCCGCTTGACGCCCGCGAACTCCGATTTGATCCGCTCCTCGGCAGGGTCCAGCACGACGCTGCTGCGCTCCCCGAAGACCAGCTCCTCGACCTCGACGAAGCCGAGCAGCCCCCCGTGGCTCACCTTGCGGGCGTAGATCTCGTAGACCTTGCCCTGGTTGACGAAGACAATCCTGAATATGTGACTCGCGGCCATGATCCGGGTGGGGCTCGCCCTGGCGTGGGCGCGCTATTATACGTGCGATGGCGCTCAGGCTGAAAATCGTCAGCAACAACGCTGCGGCCGCGGGCGAACACTCGCGCTGGACCTTCGGCGTCAACGGCGGCCGCATCGGCCGGCACACCAGCAACGACTGGGTGCTGCGCGACCCGGACCGGTTCGTGTCCGGCCGCCATGCCGCGATCGAGCACCGCGGCGGCACCTGGCTGCTGCGCGACACGAGCACCAACGGGACGTTCGTGAACGATGCCGACGAAGCGCTCGGCCCCGACCGCGTGCACCAGCTCGCGAACGGCGACCGGTTCCGGATCGGCGAGTACGAGATCGAGGTGGAGATCACCGGCACGAACGACTTCCCGCCGCGGGAGGCCGCGGCGCCGGTCGCCTCTGACCTCGATGCCTCGTTCGAAGTGAAGAACTTCATCTCGACCGGGCGCCGGGAGCGCGAAGTCGCCGCCGGGCGGCTGCGCGCCGAGGCTGCGCCGCCGCGCACGGTCCCGCCCGCGCCGCAGGCGCAAGCAGTCCCGGCGGCACTGTCCTCGCCGCGGACCCAGGACCAGGAGCAGTGGCCCGGGCTTGCGGCCTTCTGCAAGGGTGCGGGAATCGACCCGCTTGCGCTGCCCGCCGAGGTGCGCGGCACGGCTCTCGCCCAGGCAGGCCAGCTGCTGCGCGAGGCGCTGGTCGGATTCTCGGAACTTGCGCGCGCGCGCGCGGACTTCGCCGGCGAGTTCGGCATTTCCTCGGGCGCGCGGCGTCGCGACGCGACGGGCGCGTTTGCGCGCATCGCGGCGGTCGAGCAGATCCTCGAGCAGCTCCTGGCAGGCCGCGGCACGGGCGATGCGCGGGCGATCGACGAGGTCCGCGCGCAATTCGCGCGCGCGCGGCAGCACGAGTCGGCGATGACCGCTGCGCTGCGGGAGGCGCTCGCGGCGGTGTTCGAGAAGCTCAACCCGGAGGCGCTCGAGGAACAGCTCGGGCGCCGCGCACAGGGCGTCGCGGGCGCCGAACTGCAGGCGCGCCTGTGGAACCGTTACCTCGAGCTGTACCGCGCGACCGCGCAGCCGGGCGAAGCGGGTCTGCCCGCGGTCTTCGCGCTCGCCTTCGCCCGCGCGTACGAGTCGCTGGCGGCCGGCGGCAACGCGCGCGGCCCCGGCGACAGGGACTAAAGGGGACGCACCCCTTTTCAAGCTGGCGGAGAGGGTGGGATTGCGCGCGCTGCGCGCGCCTCGTCGAACCCGGGTGACTTCGTCCACCCCACACTTCACCGCCAACATGGCTGGCAAGAAGGCCGGCGTGGCCGGACAACCGAGTGAGCGCGTAAAGTTCCGGCCGCGCGAACGAGGTCCGTCCGGCCAGGCCGGCCTTCCTGCCAGCATTACTTGGCGGAGAGGGTGGGATTCGAACCCACGAATACCTTGTTAGGTATTACTGGAATTCCAGTCCAGCGCCTTCGACCGCTCGGCCACCTCTCCGGAGGGCGCACAGCCTAATGGAGCCGGGCCGCCGGCGGCAACCGGCCCGGCGGACTCCCTCAGAAAGCCCAGTGCAGGATCAGCTGGATCGCGTCGAAAGTCGGCGTGCCGTCGGCCTTCGGGTAATCCACCCAGTTCATCTGGTAGCCGCCGGTCACGGAGATCGTCGAATTCACCCGGACGTTGACGCCAGCTCCCGCCTGGTAGGCGAACCCGTCGACGTCCTTGGTCTCCTGGAAACCCTCGCAGATGTATCCGTACCAGGGATTCCACCAGCAGCCGACCTGGGGCGGGGCGGTCGGCAGGTTGGTATCCACGAAGCTCCAGCCGGCACCGGTCGAGACGAAGGGGCGGATCCGGCCGGTGAGGAAGTAGTAACTGAGGTCGAACATCACGCCCGTGGTTTCCACCGTGCCGCGGACCGGGAAAGTCACGTTCGGGGAGCTTCCGGCGAGCACGGCCTCGTAATCACGGTCGTCGTAGCTGAGGTTCGCGCCGATCTCGAAATGCTCGGACAGCGCATAGCCGAGGCCCACCAGGAACGCCGTGCTGCTGTTGAACTCCACGGTGGACCCGCCGTCGAAATCGACGTCCGTCGTCGGCTGGTAGCGCGCGCCGAGCCGCGCCCGCCAGGGCCCGCTCTGCTCCATCTGCAGCGGCCGCGGGTCGCCGGCCTCGGCGGGCGTGACGACAGCCGCACCCGATGCGCCTGCGGCCGGGGATCCGCCCGCAGCGGCGACCGTGCCGATGACGGGCGGATGCTCGAGACAGGTGCCGGGCTCGCGCGGCAGTTCGGGCGTGGCCAGGTCCGGAATCCTGAGTGCGTTGCGCGTGTCGGGCAGGTCCGAGCCTGCCGGCACGCGCAGCGGCTCCACCTGCCGGGCCGACTGGTACGGCCGGGCCTCGTCGCAGCCCGTATAGGCATCAGGCAACCAGCCGCAGCCGCTGAGCGGCAGTACGGCCGCCAGCCAGGTTGCGTGCTTTCTCATCCTCATTCGATCACTCCGGCGCGGCGCATCGCCGCGAGCACGGTGGCATGGTGCGACTCCGCGAGGCCCACGAGCGGCAGGCGGATGCCCGGCCCGATCAGCCCGAGCCGCCCCAGCGCCCATTTGACGGGGATGGGATTCGACTCGACGAAGAGCGCAGTGTGCAGACCCGCGAGACGCTCGTCGAGTTCCCGCGCGCCGGCATCATCGTCGAGCAGGGCGGCCTCGATCATCTCCCGCATCAGGCGCGGCGCGACGTTGCCCGTCACGGTGATGACGCCCTGCGCCCCCGCCGCGACCAGCTCCCGGCAGCTGGCGTCGTCGCCCGACAGCAGCAGGAAATCGTCGCCGCAGCGCTCGAGGATCTCCCGGCCCCGCGCGATGCTGCCGGTCGCCTCCTTGATTCCGATGACCTGGGGGTGCCCGGACAGCCGCTCCACCGTCTCGGGGAGCAGGTCGCAGGCGGTCCTCGAGGGCACGTTGTAGAGCAGAAGCGGCACGCTCGCGGCATCCGCGACCGCGCTGAAGTGGCGATACAGCCCTTCCTGCGGCGGCCGGGTGTAATAAGGTGTGACGACGAGTACCGCGTCGACTCCGGCCTCGCAGGCGGCACGCGTACGTTCGACGGCGAGCGCCGTCGAGCCTGCGCCGGTGCCGGCGATCACCGGCAGGCGGCCGCCGATCCGCTGCACGGCGACCCGCAGCAGCTCCGCCGACTCCTCGGCCGTGATCGTCGCGGACTCCCCGGTGGTCCCGCCGACGACGACGCCGTCGCTGCCCTCGCGCGCGTGCCAGTCGAGCAGCCTGCCGAACGCGACGAGGTCGACGTCGCCGGAATCGGTCATCGGCGTCACGAGCGCGACCAGGCTACCGCGGAACATCGGACCCCCAGGCCTCGCGGCCGGCACCGGAGGCGGGATGGTACGGGCGGGCACCGAGCTGGCGCAAGGCGCGCCAGCCGTGCGATATCATCGCTTGCCCGATCCCGGTACACTGCCGGCCACGCCCGCTTCTCTCCCGCATGAAACAATTCATCGCAATTTCCGCCATCGGTGACGATCGCATCGGCCTCGTGCACGACCTGTCGAAGGTCGTGGCGGACTGCGGAGGCAGCATCAGCGAGAGCCGCATGACGGCGCTCGGCTCGGATTTCGCGATCCTGATGCTGGTCGCCGGAAACTGGCACTCGGTCGCCCGCATCGAAACCGACCTCGGCAAGCTGGCGGAGGCCTCGGGCGTCACGATCCAGGTGCGCCGGACGGCGCAGCGCGCCGCGCGCGAGGACATGGTCCCCTACTCCGTGGACGTCGTCTGCATCGACCAGGCGGGCATCGTGTCGGGGCTGTCCGGGTTTTTCGCGGCGCGCGGCATCGACATCGGCGAGCTCTCGACCCGCAGCTATGCGGCCGCGCACACCGGCGCGCAGATGTTCTCCGTCTACATGGTCGTCAACGTTCCATCCCGCATCCACGTCGGCGCGCTGCGCGAGGAGTTCATGGACTTCTGCGACCAGATGAACCTCGACGCGATCCTCGAGCCGGTGAAGAACTAGGACCCTCCGCGGCGATGGCGAGCGCGAAGCCGGCGGACAAGGCGCCGAAGTTCACGGTCCCGACCACGGCGGGCACGTTCCGCCTCGGCGACCAGGGCCGCGAGAACCTGGTCGTGTATTTCTACCCCCGCGACAA
>CAZVIF010000020.1:0-47572 GCA_964626745.1 uncultured Steroidobacteraceae bacterium | reverse complement strand
GCCTCGGCGACCAGGGCCGCGAGAACCTGGTCGTGTATTTCTACCCCCGCGACAACACGCCCGGGTGCACGCTGGAAGGCAGCGATTTCCGCGATCTCGCCCCGGCCTTCTCGCGCGCCGGCACGCGCATCCTCGGCATTTCCACCGACTCCCTCGTGTCGCACCGGAAGTTCAGGGAAAAGATGAAGTTTCCGTTCGACCTGGGCGCGGACACCGATCACGCGGTCGCTTCGCAGTTCGGGGTCTGGAAGCAGAAGAACATGTACGGCCGCAAGGTCATGGGCATCGAACGCAGCACGTTCCTGATCGATGCCGCGGGCCGGATCCGGCGCGAATGGCGCAAGGTCCGCGTCAAGGGCCACGCGGTGGAAGTCCTCGCGGCCGCCAGGGAACTGCGGGCGTGCTGAAGAACCGGCCCGCGAAGGGCGCCCGCCGCGCATTCGTGCTCGACACGAACGTGCTGATGCACGACCCCGCCGCCGTCTTCCGCTTCGAGGAGCACGACATCTACCTTCCGATGGGCGTGCTCGAGGAGCTCGACGCCGGCAAGAAGGGACTCTCCGAGTCGGCACGGAACGTTCGGCAGGTCAGCCGCTTCCTCGACGAGCTGATGGCGAACGCGACCAAGGAGCAGATCGACAAGGGCCTCGAGCTGCCGTCGGGCCGCTCGGGCAACCACGGCAAGAAGCCTCCGACCGGGCGCCTGTTCTTCCAGACCCGGCGCCTCGCGGCCGGGCTGCCGGATACGCTGCCCGGGCACGGCATCGACAACGCGCTGCTCGGCTACACCCTCGCGCTGCAGATGGAGTTGCCGGGGACCCGGGTCACGCTGGTGTCCAAGGACATCAACCTGCGCATCAAGGCCGCGATCCTCGGCGTGCACGCGGAGGACTACTTCAACGACCGCACGATCGAGGACGCGGATCTCCTGTTCACCGGCGTCACGGCGCTGCCGGCGGACTTCTGGGAGACGCATGGCAACAACGTCGAGTCCTGGCACGAGCAGGCACGGGCCCATTACCGGGTGCGTGGCCCGCTGGTCGGGGAATGGCACCCGAACCAGTTCCTGTACGACGCCAGGGACGACGGCTTCGAGGCGATCGTGCGCGGGATCGAGGGCGAGGTCGCGACGCTCGAGGTCACGCAGGACTACCGCAGCGAGCGCCATGCCGTGTGGGGCATCACCGCGCGCAACCGTGAGCAGAACCTCGCGCTCAACCTGCTGCTGGACCCCGAGATCGACTTCGTCACCATCCTCGGCCCGGCAGGCACCGGCAAGACACTGCTGACGCTCGCGGCGGGTCTCGCGCAGACCCTCGACACGAACCGGTTCAGCGAGATCATCATGACGCGCGTGACGATCCCGCTCGGCGAGGACATCGGGTTCCTGCCCGGCACCGAGGAAGAGAAGATGGAACCCTGGATGGGCGCGCTCATGGACAACCTCGAGGTGCTGACCCAGGGGCACGAAGGCGGCAGCTGGGGCCGCGCGGCGACCCAGGACCTGCTGCGCCACCGCATCAAGATCCGCTCGCTCAACTTCATGCGCGGGCGGACGTTCCTGAACCGCTACCTGATCCTCGACGAGGCGCAGAACCTCACCTCCAAGCAGATGAAGGCCCTGGTCACGCGCGCCGGCCCGGGGACCAAGCTCGTCTGCCTCGGCAACATCGCCCAGATCGACACGCCCTACCTGACCGAGACGACGTCCGGTCTCACCTACGTCGTCAACCGCTTCCGCGGCTGGCAGCATGCGGGCCACGTCACGCTGGTTCGGGGCGAACGCTCGCGGCTCGCGGACTTCGCCTCCGAAGTGCTCTGAGCGCAGGCCCGCGAACCATGCCCGCCCGACGCGGTCGAACCTGGATGACCGGGAAGAACCGCCCGATGCGCGCCGTAACCGCCGTCCTGATGTTCCAGCTCGCCGCGGGCCTCCCCGAGGCGGGCGCCCAGGCTTCGGGCAGCAATCTGCCCGACATCGGCACGCCGGCGAGCACGACCCTCTCGCTCGCCGACGAGTACAAGATCGGCCTGATGATCGTCCGCCAGCTGCGCGAAGCGGGCCAGATCATCGAGGATCCCGAGATCAACGAGTACCTGCAGTCGGTCGGCATGCGGCTCGCGAGCCAGGCGCACGAGGGTGCCCACCGCTTCACGTTCTTCGCGGTGCGCGACCCGGCGATCAACGCCTTCGCGCTCCCGGGCGGGTTCATCGGCGTGAACGCGGGGCTCGTGACCGCGACCAAGAGCGAGGCCGAACTCGCGGGCGTGCTCGCGCACGAGATCGCGCACGTCACCCAGCGGCACATCGCGCGCTCGCTGCAGAATGCGAGCAAGGCCAACATGGCCTCGATGGCCGCCATGCTCGCCGCGATCCTGATCGGCGCGACGACGGGCATGCCCGGCGACGCCGTGCTCGGCGGCGTCACGGCTGCACAGGGTCTCGCGGCGCAGAGCCAGATCAACTTCACGCGCGCGAACGAGTCCGAGGCCGACCGCGTCGGCATCAACATCCTCGCCTCCGCCGGATACGACCCCGTCGGCATGCCGGACTTCTTCTGGACGATGCAGCAGCGCTCGGGCGGCGCGGGGCGGAACATCCCCGACCTGCTGCGCACGCACCCGGTCACCACCGAGCGGATCGCCGAGACGCGCGACCGCGCGACGCGCATGGAGCGGCCGCGCACGCCCGACAGCACGAGCTACGCGCTGGTCCGCGACCGGCTGCTCCTGGAGACCGTGTCGGAGGAATCGGAGCTGCGGGAGATGTTCCGCACCGCGGGCAGCGCCGATTACCCGTCCACCGACGCCGAGCAGTACGGCCGGGCCCTGGTGCTGATGCGCACCGGTTCGCCCGAGGACGCGATCACCGCGCTCGAGGCGCTGCGCGACCGTCGGCCCGACGTCACGCTGTTCCACACGGCCCTCGGCCAGGCGCAGCTCGCCGCGGGCCGCGTCGAGGCGTCGCGCGAGACGCTGGAGAACGCGATGCGGCTGTTCCCGCGCAGCGTGCCGGTCACGATGCGCTACGCCGAGACGCTGATGCGAGCCGGCGACCCCGAACGCGCGCACGTCGTGCTGCTCGACCTCTTCAATAACGTGCCGCCGACGGCCGAGCAGGCGCGGTTCACGGCGATCGCCGCCAATACCGCCGGCGACATCGCCGACTCCTACTACTACATGTCGGAGTACCACGTGATCAGCGGCGACCTAGCCCTCGCAATCAACCAGCTGCGTCTCGCGCTCGCGGTGCCGGGGATCAACTCCGTGCAGCGCGAGCGCTTCGATGCGCGCATCCGCGAACTGCAGGAATACCTGCCCAAGGGCCGCCGTGCCCGCGAGGTCGCGGAGCCGCAGGCACCCGACCCGGCCGGCAGCGGCTAAAATCGCGGTCACGACCCAGGAAAGGACGCCGATGCACCTGTTCACCCGCGCCGCGCCGGGCGCGCTGCTCCTCGCCATGCTCTCCGGCTGCGCCACCACGGACATGGGCACGCCGGGCGATCCGCTCGAGCGCATGAACCGCGGCACCCACCGCTTCAACACCGCGGTCGACCGGGCGATGATCCGGCCGGTCGCGGTCGGCTACCGCAACCATGTGCCGGCGCCGGTACGCGTCAGCGTGAACAATTTCCTCGAGAACCTCTCCTACCCGACCACCATCGTCAACAGCCTGCTGCAGGGCAAGGTCAAGGACACGCTCAACGACATCGGCCGATTCGCGGTAAACACGACGGTCGGGCTCGGCGGCCTGTTCGACCCCGCGACGCGCTTCGGCTTCGCCAGGAACGACGAGGATTTCGGCCAGACGCTGGGGCGCTGGGGCGTGCCGGCCGGGCCTTACCTGGTGCTGCCCTTCTTCGGACCGTCGACGCTGCGCGACGGGCCCGCGATCTACGTCGACTGGCAGACCGACCTGCGCGTCGGCGACCAGGTGGACCCGGCCGTCGAGTGGACGCTGATCGGCCTGTCGCTGGTCAACCGCCGCGCGCAGTTCCTGGAGTTCGACGAAACCTGGGAGCGGGCCTACGACCCGTACGCCTTCATACGCGACGCCTGGCTGCAGCGCCGCGAGTACCGGGTGCGCGACGGCGACGTCGCGATCGGCGACCCGCTCGAGGGGCTCGAGGATCCCGAGGACTTCGAGGATCCGGGTCCGGCCGAGGCCGCGCCGCCGGCCGGCGACGCGCCGCCTTCCGGGCCCGCGGATCAGCCGCCCGACACCGCCGGAATCAGTTCCGAGACGTCGCTGATGCCCGCGAGCGAGATGACCGCGGGCGGCACATTGCGGTAGCCGAGCCGCCGGCCTGCAGCGCCGGCAGCGAGCGACCACTCGATCAGCACCGCAAGCCCGGCGCTGTCGACGCGGGTCACGCCGGCGAGGTCCACCTCGACCGACTGCTGCGGGCCGAACGCCCGTTCGCCCTCGACGAGCAGGCGCGCCGCGTCGCCGAAGCCGAGTTCTCCGTGCAGCTCGAACCGGCCCGGACCCGCCGGCTCGAGCCGGCCGGGATCAGCTTCCGCTCGTGGACGCGGCACGCGGACCCTCGGTTTCCAGGCGCTTGATCACGGCATCCAGGCCGGCCTGGTCGACCTCCGCGCCGACGTCATTGCGGAAATTGCGCACGTAGGAGATGCCCTCGATCGTCACGTCCCAGGCCTTCCAGCCCTGCGGCGTGGAGTGCAGCGTGTAGTTGACCGGCACGCGCTGGCCGTTGCTGCGCTTCACCTCGGTGCGCACCACGGCCTGCCCGGACGCGAGGTCGCCGCGGAAGGGCAGTACGACCAGGCGGTCCGCGGTGAAGTCGGCGAGCGCCGAGCCGTAATTCCGGAGCAGCGACTGGTAGAACGCGTCGATGAACCGCCGGCGCTGCTCGGGCGTGGCCGCCCGCCAGTGTTTGCCGAGCACGAGCCGCGCCGAGTAGTCGGTGTCGAAGTGCGGCAACAGGATCTCGTCGACCAGCGTGCGCACCCGCGCCGGGTCCTTGCGAACCTGCTCGCGGTCCGCGTCGAGCGCCTCCAGGAGTTTGCGCGCCGCGGTCTCGATGAGCTCCTGCGGCGCCGCACCCGGCGCCGCCTCCGCACCGCGTGCGGCGGCGGGCAGGATGGCGGGCAGCAGCAGGGCAGCGAGGGCGATGGCGAAACGTCGCGTCATGGGGCCGGTTCCTGGGCGGATCCTTCCGCCGGCTGTTGCTCCGCGGCCTTCGAAAACAGGAACTTGCTGATCAGGTTTTCGAGGACGATCGCGGACTGCGTGAATGGTATTCGATCCCCCTCCTTGAAAAAGGTTTCCGACGCGCCAGGCCCGATCCCGACGTACTGGCCCCCGAGCAGCCCGGCGGTGAGGATGCTCGCGTCGCTGTCGTCGGGGATCCTGTCGTACTGGGGGTCGATGCGCAGCGCCACGAGCGCGCGGTACTCGTTGAAGTCGTAAGCGATCGACTCGACGCGTCCGACGGTCACGCCCGACATCGAGACGGGCGCGCCGGGCTTGAGGCTGCCGACCTGCTCGAAGCTCGCGGTCAGGCGATAGCCTCCGCTCCCCAGGCCGAACTCGCGGCTCGTGATCTGGGTGACGAGGAAGAACAGCGCGGCGAAGCCGAGCAGCACGAACAGCCCGGTCCCGAGTTCGATGGCGCGCGTCTGGCGCATGTCAGGCTCCTTAAAGCATCACGGCGGTCAGCATGTAGTCGAGCAACAGCACGCTGACCGAGGAAATCACGACCGTCCGCGTCGTCGCCCGCCCCACGCCTTCCGCGGTCGGAAGGGAATGATAGCCTTCGTACACGGCAACGAGGCTGCAGGCGACGCCGAACACCACGCTCTTCAGCACGCCTTCCATGACGTCGCCGTACTCGACGGCGCCGCGCATCTGGGACCAGAACTGGCCCTGGTCCACGCCCATCAGCTGAACGCCGACGAGCTGCGCGCCGTACAGGCCGATCATGCTGAAGATCGCCGCGAGCAGCGGCATGGCGATCACGCCGCCGAGGAAGCGCGGCATCACGACGCGCCGCACCGGGTCCACGGCCATCATCTCGATCGCGGATATCTGGTCGGTGGCGCGCATCAGGCCGAGCTCGGAGGCGAGCGCCGTGCCCGCGCGCCCGGCGAACAGCAGCGCCGTGATCACCGGCCCGAGTTCCTTGAGCAGGCCGAGCGCGGCCGCCGTGCCCAGCGATTCCTCGGAGCCGAAGCGTTCGAGCAGATCGTAGCCCTGCAGTCCCAGCACCATGCCGACGAACAGGCCGGAGAGCATGATGATGACCAGGGACAGCGCGCCGGCGTTGTGCACCTGCTCGACGACCAGCCGGAAGCGCAGCAGCGCCCGCGGCGTCTCGGCGGCCAGCCGGCCCGCAAACAGCGCGTAGCGGCCGAGCGCGCCCAGCGCCCCTTCGAGGCTGGCCCGCAGCTCCCTGATCATGGCTGCCACTCAGGTCTCCTTCCGGGCCTGGTCGGCGTAGCCGGGCGCCGGGTAGTGGAACGGCACGGGCCCGTCCGGCAGTCCGTGCATGAACTGGCGGACGTCCTCGCGGCTGCTCGCGGCGACCTCGGCCGGCGGACCGCTCGCGACGATGAGCCCGCCGGACAGCAGGTGGCAATGGTCCGCGACCGCGACGATCTCCCGCACGTCGTGCGACACCACGATGCTGGACACCCCGAGCGTGTCGTTCAGGCGCCGGATCAGCCGCAGCACGACGCCCATCGAGATCGGGTCCAGGCCGACGAAAGGCTCGTCGTAGATCAGCAGCTCCGGGTCCATCACGATCGCCCGGGCGAGCGCGACACGCCGGCCCATGCCGCCCGACAGCTCGGCCGGCATCAGGCGCGCCGCGCCGCGCAGGCCGACCGCCTGCAGCTTGGTCAGCACGAGGTGCCGAACGAGGCGCTCCGGCAGGCGCGTGTGCTCGCGCAGCGGGAAGGCGATGTTCTCGTAGACGTCCAGGTCGGTCAGCAGGGCCCCGTTCTGGAACAGCATGCCCATGCGCCGGCGCATGCGGTACAGGGCCGCGCGCGGCAGCGCCGCCACGTCCAGCCCGTCGAACTCGACGGTCCCGGCATCCGGGCGCACCTGGCCGGTGATCAGCCGGAGCAGCGTCGTCTTGCCGCTGCCGCTCGGTCCCATGACCGCGGTCACCGCGCCGCGCGGGAAGTCGAGGTCGACGCCGGCAAATATCTCGCGGGCGCCGGCACGGTAGCGCAGTCCGCGCACGCGGACGATGGCGCCGGGATCGCGGCTTGCGTCGGCAGTCAAACCGGGGCCGGGCGCGGCCTTCAGGCCGCGGCCTGTTCCATCGCCGGTTCGTAGCGCCCGTCGCGCGCGAGGCCGTTGAGCCTCGCGCGCTTCAGGAAGGCGCGCTGCCCGGCGGCGACGTTGGCAGGCAAGCCTTGCCAGGCGTCGAGCGTGCTCTGCTGCAGCGCGCGACCGTAGCTGAAGGAAAGCTCCCACGGCAGCTTGCGGCCGCGGTTCATGAGCGACAGGTGCAGCGTGGCGTCGGATTCGCTCTGCCCGCCCGACAGGAACGCGATGCCCGGCACCGCGGCCGGCACCCGGCGCAGGAGGCAGCGGACCGTCGCCTCGGCGACCTGCTCAGGTCTGGCCTGCTTCGGGCATTTCTTGCCGGCGATGACCATGTTCGGCTTCAGCACCATGCCCTCGAGGCGGACGCGGTGCAGGAACAGCGCATCGAACACCGTCTCGAGCGTCGCGTCCGTCACTTCCTCGCAGCGCTCGATCCCGTGGTCGCCGTCCATCAGCACCTCCGGCTCCACGATCGGCACGATCGCCGCCTCCTGGCACAGCGCGGCGTAGCGCGCGAGCGCCTCGGCGTTCGCGGCGATGCAGGCGCGGGTCGGAATTCCGGCGCCGATGTCGATCACCGCGCGCCACTTCGCGAAGCGCGCGCCGAGCGCGCGATATTCGGCCAGGCGCTCGCGCAGGCCGTCGAGGCCCTCGGTGACCGTCTCGCCCGGGAAACCCGCCATCGCCTTGGCGCCGGCGTCCACCTTGATGCCGGGGAGGATGCCGCGCTCGGCGAGCAGCTGCGGGAACGGCTTGCCGGCAGCGGTCTGCTGCCGGATCGTCTCGTCGTAGAGGATCACGCCCGAGACGTGCTTGTCCGCCTCCGGGGCCGTGAACAGGAGCTCGCGGTAGGCGCGGCGCGATTCGAACGTGGATTCGAGCCCGATCTTGTCGAAGCGCTTCTTGATCGTGCCGGTCGACTCGTCGGCCGCCAGGATGCCCTTGCCGCGCGCGACCATCGCCGCCGCGTTCGTATCCAGTTCCTTGATGTCCATCGGCTCGAAGCCCTCCGTTTTCAGGGCGCGAAGGATATCAGTTGGAGGCCCCGACCCCCTACCGTCCGGACGGTAATAGTACTAAAATTGTACTGTTTAATTCCAGGCACGCGGGGAGCCTTGCATGCTGCGCATCAGCCGCCTCACCGACTACGCAACCGTGATCCTCGCGAGCCTTGCGGGCGGCGGCCTCGCGAGCGCAGCGGACATCGCGGAACGCACGCACATCGGCGTGCCGACCGTCAGCAAGCTGCTCAAGGAGCTGCAGCACGCGGGCCTCGTGCTCTCGGTGCGCGGCGCGCGCGGCGGCTACCAGCTCGCGCGGCCCGCGGGCTCGATCAACGCCGCCGAGATCATCGACGCGGTCGAAGGCCCGGTGGCGCTGACGGAATGCGCCGGCGGCGCCGGCCATTGCGGCATCGAGTCCACCTGCCTCGTAGGACATGGCTGGCAGCGCATCAGCCATGCCATCCGCCGGGCGCTCGTCGACGTGAGCCTCGAGGAGCTCGTGCGCCGCGACGGCGCTTTCGTCGCGCCGGATTTCGCGCGCCACTCCCCGGCCCCGCGCGCGCCGGCCCGGGGCTGACCGGAAGCGGCATGTCGACCAAGCAGCCCGAACTCGAATCCCTGGTCGCGCGCAAGTACCGTCACGGGTTCGTGACGGACATCGCGAGCGACACCGTCGCGCCGGGCCTCGACGAGGACGTCATCCGCCTGATTTCCGCCAAGAAGGGCGAGCCGGCCTTCATGCTCGAGTGGCGGCTCAAGGCATTCCGTCGCTGGAGCCGCATGACCGAGCCCGCCTGGGCGCAGGTCCGCTATCCCCCGATCGACTTCCAGTCGATCTCGTACTACTCGGCGCCGAAGCAGAAGACCGACGGGCCCAGGTCGCTCGCGGACGTGGATCCGAAGCTGCTCGAGACCTACGACAAGCTCGGCATCCCGCTGCACGAGCGCGCGCGGCTCGCCGGGGTCGCCGTGGATGCCGTATTCGACAGCGTCTCCGTCGCGACCACGTTCAAGGAACGCCTCACCGAGGCCGGCGTGATCTTCTGCCCGTTCTCCGAAGCGGTGCAGAAGCACCCCGAGCTCATCGAAAGGTGGCTCGGCAGCGTGGTCCCGGTCGGCGACAACTTCTACGCGGCGCTCAACTCGGCGGTGTTCACCGACGGTTCGTTCGTGTACGTGCCGAAAGGCGTGCGCTGCCCGATGGAGCTGTCCACTTACTTCCGCATCAACGCCGCGAAGACCGGCCAGTTCGAGCGCACCCTGGTCATCGCGGACGACGGCGCCTACGTGTCCTACCTGGAAGGTTGCACCGCCCCGCAGCGCGACGAGAACCAGCTCCACGCCGCGGTCGTCGAACTCGTCGCGCTGGACGGCGCCGAGATCAAGTACTCGACCGTGCAGAACTGGTATCCGGGCGACGAGAACGGCGTCGGCGGCATCTACAATTTCGTCACCAAGCGCGGCGACTGCCGCGGCCGCAACTCGAAGATCTCCTGGACGCAGGTGGAGACGGGCTCCGCCATCACCTGGAAGTACCCGAGCTGCATCCTGCGCGGCGACGGCTCGGTCGGCGAGTTCTACTCGGTCGCGCTCGCCAACCACCGCCAGCAGGCGGACACCGGCACCAAGATGATCCACATGGGCCGCAATACCCGCTCGACGATCGTGTCGAAGGGCATCTCGGCCGGCCACGGGCAGAACGCCTACCGCGGGCTCGTGAAGGTGCTGCCGGGTGCCGACGGCGCGCGCAACCACACGCAGTGCGACTCGCTGCTCATGGGCCCCCACTGCGGCGCGCACACCTTCCCGTACGTCGAAGTGAAGAACCCGACGGCCGTCGTCGAACACGAGGCGACGACCTCGAAGATCTCGGAAGACCAGCTGTTCTACTGCCTGCAGCGCGGCATCTCGGCGGAGGACGCGGTGAACATGATCGTCAATGGCTTCTGCAGGCAGGTAATCCGCGAGCTGCCGATGGAGTTCGCGGTCGAAGCCCAGAACCTGCTCGCAGTGAGCCTGGAAGGAGCGGTGGGATGAGCGACGCCGGACTGATCCTCGACGTGCGGGACCTGAAGGTGCGGGCCGGCGAACGCCTGATCCTCAACGGCCTTTCGCTGGCGGTGCGCGCGGGCGAGGTGCACGCGATCATGGGCCCGAACGGCTCCGGCAAGAGCACGCTCACCGGCGTGCTCGCGGGCCGGCCGGGACTGGAAGTGGTCTCCGGCAGCGCCACGTACCTCGGACGCGACCTGCTGGCCATGGCGCCGGAGGCGCGCGCGCGCGAGGGCCTGTTCCTCGCTTTCCAGTACCCGGTCGAGATCCCGGGCGTGAACAACGTCTACCTGCTCAAGGCGGCGCTCAACGCGAAGCGCAGGCACCAGGGCCTGCCGGAACTCGACGCCTTCGAGTTCCTCGGCCTGGTGAAGGCGAAACTCGCCGCGATGCGCATGGACGAGAGCCTGCTGAACCGCGGCGTCAACGAGGGCTTCTCGGGCGGCGAGAAGAAGCGCAACGAGATCCTGCAGATGAGCCTGCTCGAGCCGACCCTCGCCCTGCTCGACGAGACCGACTCCGGGCTCGACATCGACGCGCTCAAGGTCGTCGCCGACGGCGTCAACGCGCTGCGCTCGCCCGCGCGCGCCATGGTGCTCGTGACGCACTATCAGCGCCTGCTGGACCACGTCGTGCCCGACCACGTGCACGTGCTGGCCGGCGGCCGGATCGTGCGCAGCGGCGGCCGCGAGCTCGCGCTCGAGCTCGAGCGTCGCGGCTACGACTGGCTGCGCGAGGGGACGGCCGCGGCATGAGCGAGACCGGCATGTTCGAGCGCATGGCCGCCGCACGCCCCGCGCGCGCGGGCGGTCCCGCATGGGCACGGCGCCGCGAGCGGGCGCTCGCGACGTTGCGCGCCCGCGGGCTGCCCGACCGGCGCGACGAGAACTGGAAGTACCTCGACCATGCGCGGGTCGCTGCCTATCCGTTCGAGGCGGCCCCCGCCGGAGCCCCGCAGGGCGCGGCACTGCCCGCGTCCGGCCTGCTGCCGATCGAAGGCGCGCGGCGCATCGTGCTCGTGGACGGGCGATTCGACGCCGCGCTGTCCAACCGCCTCGCGACGCCGGGCCTGGAAGTCGAGGACCTCGGCGCGCTGATCGAGAGCGAGCCCGCGGCGGCGCTCGACCTGCTGCGCGAGCCGGGCGAGGACGCGGACGACCGCTATGCACTGCTGGCCGACGCATTCGCGGCCGGCGGAGTCCTGATCAGGGTCGCCGAGGGCCGCGAGATCGCCGAGCCGGTCTACCTCGTTCACGTGGCGAGCGCGGCCGCGCCTTCGGTCCAGCACGCCCGCGTTGCGATCCGCGCCGGCGCGGGCTCGCGGCTCGTGCTCGTCGAGCATTTCGTGTCCGCCGGCGAGGCGCCCGTGCTCGGCAATCTCGCGGGCGAAATCCAGCTCGCCGAAGGCGCCGTGGTGACGCACCTGAGGCTGCACCAGCAATCGGCCGTCGCGGCGCAGCTCGAGAGCTGGGTCGCGCGCCTCGGAGCGGGCAGCCGCTACGACCAGCACCTGCTGGCGCTCGCCGGCGGCCTGCTGCGCTCGAACCTCGGCGTCGCCCTCGAGGGTCGCGGGGCGTCCTGCCGGCTCGACGGGCTGTTCCTGGCCGAGGGCGAGAGCCAGGTCGACCTGCTCACGCGGGTCGAGCACCACGGCCCCGCCACCAGGACCGTCCAGGACTACCGCGGCATCGCCGCGGGTCGCGGGCGCGGCGCGCTGAACGGCCGCATCGTCGTCCACCCCGCCGCCCGGGGCGCCGACGCGAGCCAGTCGAGCAGGAACATCCTGCTCACGCCGCTGGCGGAGATCAACGTGCGCCCGCAGCTCGAGATCCACGTCGACGACGTGCAATGCCGCCACGGCGCGACCGTCGGCACGCTGGATCCCGTCCAGCTGTTCTACCTCGTCTCGCGCGGCCTCGACCCGGCCGCCGCACGCGCGCTGCTGACCTGGGCATTCTGCCAGGACCTGATCGCCCGGCTGCCGCTCGCGCCCGCGCGGGAAGCCGTGCAGTCTCTGGTCGCGGCGGCACTGCCCGACCAGGGGCTGGTCGGGGAAGTCCGCTGATGGCCGCAGCCCGCGAAGCCGCCCTCGCACTCGACGTCGAGCGCATCCGCGCGGACTTCCCCGTGCTCGCGCGGCGCGTCAACGGACATCCGCTCGCCTACCTCGACAACGCCGCCTCGTCGCAGCAGCCGGCCGCGGTCATCGACGCCGTGGCCGGCTACGCCCGCGAGCACCACGCCAACGTGCATCGCGGCGTGCACACGCTCTCGCAGGAGGCGACCGCGCTGTACGAGGGCGCCCGCGAGAAGGTGCGCCGGTTCATCAACGCGGCCTCGCTCGAGGAGGTCGTATTCGTGCGCGGCACGACGGAAGCGATCAATCTCGTGGCGCAGTCGCACGGGCGCGCCCGCCTCGCCGCCGGCGACGAGATCGTGGTCACGCAGCTCGAGCACCATTCGAACATCGTCCCCTGGCAGCTGCTGGCCGGACAGACCGGCGCCGTGCTGAAGGTCGTCCCCATCGACCGGCGCGGCGTCGTCGACTTCGACGCCTATCGCGGTCTGCTCGGCCCGCGCACGCGCATCGCCGCGTTCGCGCACGTTTCGAACGCCCTCGGCACCGTGCTGCCGGTCGCGCAGTTCGTCGCGGCGGCGCGCGAGCGCGGCATCGTCACGGTGGTCGACGGCGCCCAGGCCGTCCCCCACCTGCCGGTCGACGTGCAGGCGCTGGACTGCGACTTCTACGCGTTTTCCGCCCACAAGATGTACGGCCCGACCGGCATCGGCGCGCTGTATGCGCGCAAGGCGCTGCTCGCGGCGATGCCGCCCTGGCAGGGCGGCGGCGACATGATCCTCACGGTCTCGTTCGCGGGCTCGACGTGGAACCAGTTGCCCTACCGTTTCGAGGCCGGCACGCCGAACATCGCCGGCGCGATCGGCCTCGGCGCGGCCATCGACTACCTGGCCGGCATCGGCCGGGAGCGCGTGGCCGCCCACGAGATGGACCTGCTCGGCTACGCGACGGCGAAGCTCGCCGCCCTCCCCGGGCTCACGCTCGTCGGCACCGCGCCCGAGAAGTGCAGCCTGGTCTCGTTCACGGTCGAGGGCGTGCACCCGCACGACCTCGGGACGGTGCTCGACGCCAGCGGCGTCGCGGTCCGCACCGGACACCACTGCGCGATGCCCGTCATGGAGTACTTCGGACTGCCGGCGACGACCCGCGCGTCCTTCGGCCTCTACAACACCCGCTCGGAGATCGACCGGCTGCGGGACGCGCTGGAAGGCGCCATCGGGATGCTGCGCTGATGGACCTTGCCGACCTCTACCGCGACGTGATCGTCGACCACAACCGCAGTCCGCGCAATCGCGGGCGCCTGCCTGCCGCCTGCTGCCATGCCGAGGGCAACAACCCGTTGTGCGGCGACCGGCTGCACCTGGACGTCGACCTCGACGGCGAGCGCATCCGCGACCTGCGCTTCGAGGGCAGCGGCTGCGCCATCTCCACCGCTTCGGCGTCGCTGATGAGCGAAGCCGTCAAGGGGCGCACGCGCGCGGAGGCGGGCGAACTGTCCGCCGCGATGCACCGGATGCTGATCGGCGGAGCGGCCGACACGGCCAGTTTGGGCAAGCTGGCCGCGCTCGCCGGCGTGCGGGAGTTTCCCGCCAGGGTCAAGTGCGCGACGCTTGCCTGGCACACGCTGAACGCGGCGCTCGCCGGCGACGGCGCGCCGGTCACGACGGAATAGGCATGCGCCGCCCCGGTCACGAGCCCGTGGTCGTCAATCGCGACGTGCGCGCGGTCATCGTGCCCGCCGGCGTCGAGGTCAAGCTGCGCCCCGGGACCGTCGGCCACATCACGCAGGCACTCGGCGGCAGCTACACGGTGTACGTGGAGGGCAACCTGTTCCGCATCGCCGGCGTCGACGGCGACGCGATCGGCAAAGAGCCGATCCAGCCGCCGGCGCTGCCGGCCGGCGCCTCGGACGAGGACGTCAACAAGGTCGTGTGGGACCAGCTGCGAACCTGCTTCGACCCCGAGATCCCGATCAATATCGTCGACCTCGGCCTGGTCTACGACTGCAGCGTCACCCGGAACGACGAGGGCACCCGCGACGTCGCCGTCAAGATGACGCTCACTGCGCCCGGCTGCGGCATGGGCGAGGTCCTGGTCGCCGACGTGCGCGACAAGCTGAAGCTGATCCCGACGATCCGCAATGCCGACGTCGAGCTCGTGTTCGACCCGCCGTGGAACCAGGCGATGATGTCCGAGGCGGCGCGATTACAGACCGGGATGATGTAAGTTCGGAGCGACTTCCGGTCCGAAGGGCTCCTTCCGGGACCGCCATGAATACATCCCTGTAGGCTTCGGGCGCGCCATCCCTGGCGCGCACGATCCCGGAAGGAGCCGCCCGGACCGGAACTCGCGCCGCGTCCAGCTCCTCCCGAGCGACGACCCCGCCTTCAGAGACGCGCCCCACCACAGTCTTGCCGGCGCCGAAAACGGCAAGCGGGCCTGCCGAACGGCATGTCGAAGCCACCGCGTGGCCGGCGTGATCCGGGGAGGGCCCTTTCGGGATCGTGCGCGCCAGGGATGGCGCGCCCGAAGCCTACAGGGATGTATTTATGGCGGTCCCGAAAGGGCCCTCCCCGGATCAAGCCGGCCAATCGAAAGCTTCAGCTTTCCCCGAGCGACAGGAGCGTGGCATTGCCGCCGACGGCGGCCGTGTTGATCGTGACGGTCTGCTCCGTGGCGAAACGCGGCAGGTAGTGCGGGCCGCCCGCCTTCGGTCCCGTACCCGAAAGTCCGCAGCCGCCGAACGGCTGCACGCCGACCACGGCCCCGATCATGTTGCGGTTCACGTAGACGTTGCCCACGCGCGCGCGCGCCGCGATCCGCCGCGCGAGCCCGTCGATGCGCGTGTGGATGCCGAGCGTCAGCCCGTAACCGCTCGCGTTGACCTCGTCCACGAGGTCCTCGATGCGCGAGCCCGAAAACCGGACCACGTGCAGCACCGGGCCGAACACTTCGCGCGGCAGGCGCGCGAGCCCGTCGATCTCGACCGCGAGCGGCGCAAACCAGTGACCGCGCGGCAGCCCGGCCGGCAGGCGCGCCCGGTGGTGCCACGGCGCGCCGGCGACGATCGCCTGCGCGTGCGCCTCGAGCGTCGCCAGCGCCTCGGCGTCGATGACCGGACCGACGTCGGTCGACAGCAGCGCCGGGTCGCCGATCGCGAGCGTGTCCATGACGCCGGCCAGCAGCTCGAGCACGCGCGGCGCGATGTCCTCCTGCACGAACAGGACGCGCAGCGCCGAGCAGCGCTGGCCCGCGGCATTGAACGCCGAGGCCACGGCGTCGCTCACCACCTGTTCAGGCAGCGCCGAGCTGTCCACCAGCATCGCGTTCTGTCCGCCGGTCTCGGCGATCAGCACCGGCAGCGGCCCGTCATGCGCGGCAAGCGCACGGTTGATCAGGCGCGCGGTCTCGGTCGAGCCCGTGAAGGCGACCCCCGCGACGCGGGCATCGCCGGTCAGCGCCGCGCCGACCGTCGCTCCGCCGCCGGTCACGAAGTTCAGCGCTTCGCCCGGGATGCCGCTGGCGTGCAGGAGCCGGACCATCTCGGCGGCGATCAGCGGCGTCTGCTCGGCGGGTTTCGCGACCACGGCGTTGCCGGCGGCGAGCGCTGCCGCCACCTGGCCGGTGAAGATGGCGAGCGGGAAGTTCCAGGGACTGATGCAGGCGAATACGCCGCGGCCGCGCAGGCTCAGGCGGTTCGACTCGCCGGTCGGCCCGGGCATTACGAGCCCGCGGCCGAAGGCTTCTTCGGCGCGCGCCGCGTAGTAGCGCAGGAAGTCGATCGCTTCCCGCACCTCGGCGATCGAATCGGGCACGGTCTTGCCGGCCTCCGCGACGCACAAGCCGACGAAACGGGCCATGTCCCGCTCGAGCCGGTCGGACGCGTCGCGCAGCATCCGGCCCCGCGTGGCGGCCGACACGCGGTCCCACTCCGGCTGCGCGCCTGCCGCGACCTCGATCGCCCGCCGGGCCAGCGCCGCATCGGCGTCCATCGCCTCGCCGATCACGCGGCCGAAGTCGGATGGCGAGCGGCAGGCCCGCCGCTCGCCGTCCAGCTCGTCGCCGGCGACGATCGGCCGCGCGACCAGCGGCCTCGCGAGCGCCGCGCGGCAGGCGCCGGCGAGCCGGCGCTGCTCCTCGCCGTCAGCGAGGTTCATGCCGGAGGAGTTCGCGCGTTCGGCTCCGAACAGGCCGCGCGGCAGCGGGATCTGCGGGTGCGGGCCGCAGCCCGCGCGCTCGACGTCCGCCACCGGATCGCCGACCACCTCCTCGACCGGCAGCGACTCGTCGACGATGCGGTTCACGAACGAGGTGTTCGCACCGTTCTCCAGCAGCCGGCGCACGAGGTACGGCAGGAGTTCCTCGTGCGAGCCGACCGGCGCGTAGACGCGGCAGGGCAATGCGCGGCCGGCCGGATCGGTGAGTTCGGCATACAGCTCCTCGCCCATGCCGTGCAGGCGCTGGAACTCGAACTCCCGCCCCCGCCCCTTCGCGAGATGGATGACCGAAGCCGCGGTGTGCGCGTTGTGGGTCGCGAACTGCGGGTACACGCGGCGCGTGCCCTCGAGCAGGATGCGCGCGCAGGCGAGGTAAGCGACGTCCGTGTTCGCCTTGCGCGTGTAGACCGGATATCCCGGCAGGCCGCGTTCCTGCGCGCGCTTCACCTCGCTGTCCCAGTACGCGCCCTTGACCAGGCGCAGGTTCACGACGCGGCCTGCGGCATCGGCGCGCTGCTGGAGGTAGCGGATGACGTCCGGGGCGCGCTTGGAGTAGGCCTGCACGGCGAGGCCGAGCCCGTCCCAGCCGGCGAGTGCGGGAGCATCGAGCAGCCGGTCGATGAGCCGGAGCGAGAGCTCCAGCCGGTCGGCCTCCTCCGCATCCACGGTCATCGCGATGCCGGCCTGCCGCGCCGTCAGGGCCAGCGATTCGAGCCGCGGGCCGAGCTCGGCCAGCACCTGGCCCTGCCGACCGTACTCGTAGCGCGGATGCAGGGCGGACAGCTTGACCGAGACGCTGGGCCAGCCCGCGGGCGCGGTGCCCGGGCGCACCGAGCGGCCGACCGCTTCGATCGCGGCCCGATAGGCCTCCAGGTAACGCAGCGCGTCGGGCTCGGTCAGTGCCGATTCGCCCAGCATGTCGTACGTGTGCCGGTACCGGGCGCCCTCTTCGGATGCGGCACGCTCCAGCGCTTCGCCGATGTCGCGACCCATCACGAACTGTCGGCCCATGATGCGCATCGCCTGCCGGAACGCCGTCCGGACCACCGGTTCGCCGAGCCGGGCGACGAGCCGTCGCAGGAAGGACGCCGGGTCGCGGATCTCGATCTCGGAATCGCGCACCAGCTTTCCGGTCAGCATCAGGCCCCAGGTCGAGGCGTTCACGAACAGCGAGTCGGCGGCGCCGAGGTGCTCGGACCACTGCCCGATCGCGATCTTGTCCGCGATCAGTCGGTCCGCCGTGTCGGCGTCGGGAATGCGCAGCAGCGCCTCGGCCAGGCACATGAGGATGACGCCTTCCTGCGAGGCGAGTCCGTACTGCTGCAGGAACGACTCGATGCCGGTCTTGCCCTCGCGGCGGGCGCGGGCCGCGACCACGAGCGCGACCGCGTCGCGGCGGATCGCCTCGCGCTCGGCATCCGGCAGCCGCGCCAGCGCGAGCAGCTCGGACACGACCGTCTTCTCGTCGGCCAGGAAGCGCGCATTGATCGCGCGGCCCGGGACGGACTCGAACTCGCCGTCGTCCGGGCGCAGGAATCTCGGGGTGCGTCGGTCTTGCATGAGGGGATTCTAGGACAGCTTCGCGAATCCCGCGTGGGGCGCGTCACGCGCCCGCCGCCAGGCGAGATAGTCGGCGACGATGCGGTCGTGATCGGCGACCAGCGGCGGCGCGGATTCCGGATCGGTCACGACGATTCCGGCCGCGTCGTCGCCCGCGACGGGCTCGCCGCGCGCCGTCGCGACGTACACGATCGCCACGGTGTGGCCGCGGGGGTCGCGCGCGGGGTCCGAGTACACGCCGAGCAGCGCGACCAGCGTCACGTCGAGCCCCGTTTCCTCGCGGGCTTCGCGAACGGCGGCATGTTCCACGGTCTCGCCGATGTCCACGAATCCGCCCGGCAGGGCGTGGCCGAGCGGCGGATGGGCGCGCCGGATGACCACGATCGGCCGGCCCGGCCGGTCCTCGAGCTCGATGATGATGTCCGCCGCGATTTCCGGCGTGCGCGGCCGCGGCATCAGGCGCGCGCCGCCGCGGACCGGGCGAGGTAGGCCCGGATCAGGCGGCGCCCGAGGTAAAGCAGCGGAATCAGCGCGATCGCCATCGTCATCTTGTAGGCGTAGTTCACCGTGCCGACCGCGAGGAACAGAGGCACGGGCCATTGTTGCGGCCCGAGCACGAAGGCGATGTAGAGCACGATGAAGCTGTCGACGAGCTGGGAAACCGCCGTCGAACCCGTCGCCCGCAGCCAGACCCACCGCTCGCCGGTCGCCGCGCGGATGCGCTGGAACACCGTCACGTCCACCATCTGCCCGACCAGGAATGCGGTGACCGAGCCGCCGATCGTCCAAAGTCCCTGGCCGAAGACGTTCGCGAACGCCGCCTGCATGTCGGGCACGCCCCGCTCGGCGCCGACCGTGACCCACCACGCCGCCGGCTCCAGTCCGATGGCGAGGTACGCGAAGACGAAGGCGTACACGATTGCGGCGACGGCGAGCCAGGAGATCAAGCGCACGCCCCGCACGCCGAAATGCTCGTTGATGACGTCGGTCATGATGAACACGACCGGCCAGAGCATCACGCCGGCCGTGAACGACAGCGACCCGCTCTGGCCGAAGAGCCGCCAGTCCAGCGGCTCGATGCCGAGCGTGTCCTCCATGGCGAAGATCTTGACGCCGACGAACTCGGCGATCAGCGCGTTGGTGATGAACAGCCCGGCGAGCGCGACGAACAGCCTCGCCTGGCGCGACTCGACGATGGCCGCGGCCGGACCCGCAGGGCCCGGCGCCGTACGGCCCGCCTTGTTCGGCTCCGCCATGCTTCCTCCCGGCGGCGATTATACGAGGCAGCGAGCGCACGGCCGGTATAATCCGGCGCCAGCCCAGGAAAGCCCGACCGCATGGACCAGGCACTGCTCGACCGCCTCGAATCGGAGACCCGGGAACTCGCGCGCACGGGACTCTACAAGCGCGAGCGCGTGATCGCGTCTCCGCAGGGCGCGCTGATCCGCCTCGAGGACGGCCGCGAGGTCATCAACCTCTGCGCCAACAACTACCTCGGGCTCGCCGGTCATCCGGCCGTGGTCGCCGCAGCCCACGCGGCCCTCGACCGCTACGGCTACGGCATGGCCTCGGTGCGGTTCATCTGCGGCACGCAGAGCGTGCACCGTGAACTGGAGAAGCGCCTGTCCGCCTTCCTCGGCACCGAGGACACGATCCTCTATTCCTCCTGCTTCGACGCGAACGGCGGGCTGTTCGAGACGCTGACCGGCGAAGAGGACGCGATCATCTCCGACGCGCTCAACCACGCAAGCATCATCGACGGCATCCGCCTCTCGAAGGCCAGGCGGCTCCGGTACGACAACGCCGACCTCGGCCAGCTCGAGGCCCGCCTGGTCGAGGCCGCGGGCGCCCGCGCGCGGCTCATCGTGACGGATGGCGTGTTCTCGATGGACGGGGTCATCGCGCCGCTCGCCGGCATCTGCGAACTCGCCGAGCGCCACGGCGCGACGGTCGTCGTCGACGACTCGCACGCGACCGGCTTCATGGGCGCCGGCGGGCGCGGCACGCACGAGCACTGCAGCGTCCAGGGCCGCGTCGACGTCCTGACCGGCACGCTCGGCAAGGCGCTCGGCGGCGCGAGCGGCGGCTACGTGTCGGGCCGCGCGCCGGTCATCGCCTGGCTGCGCCAGCGCTCGCGCCCCTACCTCTTCTCGAACACGATCGCGCCGGTCGTTGCGGCGACGACGCTGGCCGTGCTCGACCTGCTCGAGTCCGACCCGGCGCCGCGGCGCCGGCTCGCCGACAACGCGGCCTGGTTCCGCGCGCGGCTCGCGGCCGAGGGCTTCCGCCTGGTGCCGGGCGAGCATCCGATCATCCCGGTCATGCTGTGCGACGCCGCGCTCGCGGTGCGCATGGCGGACCGCCTGCTGGAACTCGGCGTGTACGCCATCGGTTTCTCCTACCCGGTCGTGCCGATGGGCAAGGCCAGGATCCGCACGCAAATGTGCGCGGCCCACACGCCGGCGATGCTCGAAGCGGCGGCGGCGGCATTCGCGCAGGCCGGGCGCGAGCTCGGCGTCATCGGTACACGGGGGACCTCATGAAGGCATTGATCAAGTCGCGCCGGGAGCCCGGCATCTGGCTCGGCGAGCTCCCGAAGCCCGAGCCGGGTCCGAACGACGTCCTGATCCGCATGCGCAAGACCGCGATCTGCGGCACCGACATCCACATCTGGCAATGGGACGACTGGGCGAGCCGGACCATCCCCGTGCCGATGCAGGTCGGCCACGAGTACTGCGGCGAGATCGTCGCGCTCGGCAGCGAAGTGCGCGGCCTGGCGGCCGGCGACCGCGTCTCGGGAGAGGGCCACATCACCTGCGGTCACTGCCGCAACTGCCGCGCCGGACGCCGGCACCTGTGCCGCAACACGCTGGGCGTCGGCGTGAACCGGCCCGGCTGCTTCGCGGAGTACATGGTCCTGCCGGCCGCGAACGTGTTCCGGCTGCCGGCCGGCATCACCGACGAGATCGCCTCCATCCTCGACCCGCTCGGCAACGCGACGCACGCGGCGCTGTCGTTCAACATGGTCGGCGAGGACGTGCTGATCACCGGCGCCGGCCCGATCGGGATCATGGCGGTCGCCATCGCGCGGTTCATCGGCGCGCGCCACGTCGTGATCACCGACGTCAATGATTACCGGCTGGACCTCGCGAAGCGCATGGGTGCGACGCGCGCCCTCAACGTCCGCAACGAGAAGATCGACGACGCGATGCGCGAACTCGGCATGGAGGAAGGCTTCGACGTCGGCCTCGAGATGTCGGGCAACGCCTCCGCGTTCCGCGACATGCTGCGGGTCATGCACCACGGAGGCAGCATCGCGATGCTCGGCATCCCGCCCGGCGAGGTCGCGATCGACTGGAACCAGGTCATCTTCAAGGGACTCGTCATCAAGGGCATCTACGGCCGCGAGATGTTCGAGACCTGGTACAAGATGGCCGCGATGCTGCAGAGCGGGCTCGACGTCAGCGGCGTGATCACGCACCGCTTCCCGGCGTCCGACTACGCGCGCGCCTTCGAGACGATGGGCGGCGGGCAGTCCGGCAAGGTCATCCTCGACTGGGCCGCCTAGGGGTCTGTCACCTTTGGCGGCTTTGCGCCAAAGGGGACTGACCCCTCCCCGTCAACCTCACTCCATCTCGCACGAGCACAGGTACAACGGCCGCCCGCTCGCCGCGAGCGCCATCAGCGCGCGCGCGCGCTCGAGCGCATGGCCGAGCTGCGGCACGGGAGGTCGCCGCGGCGCGACCGCATCGACGAGCCAGGCCGCGCCGCCGCGCAGCCGCAGCAGCAGCGAGTCGCGCCAGGAGAATTCCTGCTCCATCCAGCGGATGCCGAAGCCGTCCTCGAGTCCCGCGAGTTCCGCCGCCTTCGCGATCGCGTCGTCGATGCCGCCGAGCTCGTCGACGATGCCGGCGGCCCTGGCATCGGCGCCCGTCCACACCCGGCCCTGGGCCAGGCTGTCGATCTCCTCGGGCCGACGTTTGCGCGCGGTCGCGACGCGCTCGACGAAGAGACGGTAGTGGTGCTCGACCGACGACTGCAGGATTTCGCGCGCCTCCGGCCCGAGTTCACGCCCGAGGTCCATCTGGCCGGCGAGCCGCGTCGTCCCGAAACCGTCGCTCGTGATGCCGACCTTCTCCAGCGTGCGCTGGAAGGTGGGAATGACCGCGAAGACGCCGATCGAGCCGGTGATGCTCGTCGGCGCGGCAAAGATGCGGTCGGCATCCATGGCGATGTAGTAGCCGCCCGACGCCGCGACGGTGCTCATCGACGCGACCACGGGCTTGCCCGCGGCCTTCAGCGCCGCGACCTCGCGCCGGATCACCTCGGAGGCCATCATGCTGCCGCCCGGGCTGTCGACGCGCAGCACGACCGCCGCGAGATCCTCGTCCTCGCGCGCCTCGCGCAGGACCTTGGCGAGCGAGTCGCCGCCCACCAGGCCCGGCGCGTGCTCGCCGTCGAGGATCTCGCCGGAGGCGACGACGACGGCGACTGACCCTTCCTCGAACCCGCGCAGGCCCTGCTCCGAACGCACGTAGGGCAGGTAGCCGCGCCAGTCGACGGCCGAGTAGCCCTCGACGTCGTCAGGGCCCGCGACTTCGGCGACGATCGCCTCGAACTCCTGGCGCGTCTTGAGCCCGTCGACCAGCCCGCGCGCCAGCGCGTACTGCGCGAGGTCGCCGCCGGTCGCCCGCACGCCGGCCGCCGCCTCGTCCGCGTACGCCTGGATCAGCCCGGGCTCGAGGTTGCGCGCCGCGCCGACGTCGGACTTGTAGGCGTCCCAGAGCGCGCCGACCCAGACCCGCGCGTTCTCGCGGTCCTCGTCCGACATGTCGCCGCGGATCCACTCGTCAGGCGCCGACTTGTGGCTGCCCGCCTTGAAGACGTTGACGTCCACGGCGAGCTTCCCGAGCGTCCCGGCGAAGTAGGTCCGGAAGTAGCCGAATCCCTCGAGCAGGATGTACCCCATCGGGTCCAGGTACACCTCGTCCGCCTGCGCGGCGAGGAAATACTGCCGCTGGGAATAGGACCCGGCGAACGCGTACACCTTCTTGCCGCTTTCGCGGAACCAGCGGATGGACTGCGCGAGGTCCTGGAGCATCGGCAGGCCGGCGCCTTCGAGCCCCTCCAGGTCGAGCACGAGCGCGCGGATGCGGTCGTCATCGCGCGCATGGTCGACCACGTCGACGAGGTCCCGCAGCCGCGTCTCGGAAAGGCCCTCGCCCGTGGCACGCGCCAGCGCGCGCTCGAGCGGGTCGCCCGACAGTTCCTCCACCAGCTGGCCCTGCGGCGACAGCACGAGGGCCGCCTGGTCCGGCACGTACGGCAGTTCGCTCTGCCCGGCGAGGATCAGGACGCCGAACAGCACCAGCAGCAGGATGAGGTGCAGGACCTTGCGCAGACCGTCCAGGGCGAGCCAGATGCCCTTCACGACGGACCCGAACGCCTGCAGCACCGGCATCGCGCCTCAGGCCCCGAGCTTTTCCTCGATGCGCGCCGACTTCCCGGAACGGTCGCGGAGGTAATAGAGCTTGGCGCGGCGGACCTTGCCGCGGCGCTTCACCTCGATCTCCGCGATGGACGGGCTGTGGGTCTGGAAGACGCGCTCGACGCCCTCGCCGTGCGACACCTTGCGCACGGTGAAGGAGCTGTTGTGGCCGCGGTTGCGGCAGGCGATCACGACGCCCTCGTAGGCCTGCATGCGCTCGCGATCGCCCTCGCGCACCTTGACCTGGACGACCACGGTGTCGCCCGGCCCGAACTCGGGCAGCTTGCGCTTCTGCAAGCGCGATTCCAGATCCTGCATCAGTTTGTTCATGGTCAGATTCCCGATTGACGTCGCAGTCCCATTCACTCAGCCCGGCGGCTCGATGCCGGCCGCGCTGCAATATTCTTCCAGCAGCGCCCGCTCGTCGCCCGAGAGGGGCCGCCCTGCCAGGAGGTCCGGCCGCTTCTGCCAGGTGCGTCCGAGCGCCTGCATCAGCCGCCAGCGCCGGATCGCCGCATGGTTGCCGCCCAGCAGCACCGGCGGCACCGGCCGACCTTCCCACACCTCCGGCCGCGTGTACTGCGGCCAGTCGAGCAGCCCGGCGCCGAACGAGTCCTCGGCAGCGGACGCCTCGTCGCCGAGCACGCCCGGCAGCAGCCTCGCAACCGCGTCGATGACGACCAGCGCGGGCAGCTCGCCGCCCGACAGCACATAGTCGCCGATCGACAGTTCCTCGTCGATCAGGGCATCCGACACCCGCTGGTCGATGCCTTCGTAGCGGCCGGCCACCAGCCCGAAGCCCGCCAGCCCCGCGAGCCGGCGCGCGGCCGCCTGGTCAAAAGGCACGCCGTGGGCCGCAAGCCCGATGACCAGCGCGCCGGCCGGCAACCGGCCCCGGGCCGCGGCGATCGCCTTCGCGAGCGGCTCCGCCTTCAGCACCATGCCCGGTCCGCCCCCGAACGGGCGGTCATCGACCGTCCGGTGCACGTCGGGAGCGTGGTCGCGGGGATTCTCAAGGCCGACCTCGAGCTTGCCCGTCGCCACGGCCCGTCCCAGCACCCCGGCGGCGAGCCCCGCCTCGACCAGCGAGGGAAAGAGCGTCACCACCTCGATCCGCATCAGTCAGAACTCCGCGTCCCAGTCGACGGTGATCCGGCCCTCGGCCGCATCCACCTTCAACATCTGGCCCGGGCCGACCGGCAGCCAGCGCTCACGGTCGCCGGCCACGATCATCACCGGGTTCGCCGGGAGGTCCAGGAAACCCTCCACGCGGCCGAGGCGCACCCCCTGCAGGTTCACCACCTCGAACCCCACTAGGTCCGCGCGGTAGTGCTCGCCCGGCGGCAAGGCCGGCAGCTCCGCCCTTTCGACCCAGAGCTCAGGCCTGCCGAGCGCGACCGCCGCGGTGCGATCGTCGATCCCCTCGAGCCGCACGACGAGACCCTTGCCGTGGGCCCTGCCTTCCAGCGGACGCAGTTCCCGCGTCGCGCCATCCGCCGACTCGGCCCGCCAGTGCTCGTACTCGAGAATCTGCTCGCGGGGCTCCGTGAACGACGCGACCTTCACCCAGCCACGGACGCCGAACGGCCCCGTCACGCGGCCCAGCACGATCCGTGTCACCGGGATCGCGCCCGCGCGGCGCCGCTCAGGCTGCCGCGGCTTGCTTCTTCGCAGAGGACACGAGCGTGCGCACGCGATCGGACATCGTCGCGCCCTTGCCGGTCCAGTGCGCGACGCGCGTCAGGTCGAGTTCGAGCTTCTTGTCCTTCCCGCGCGCGACCGGGTTGAAAAACCCGACCTGCTCGAGCACCGTCCCGCCCTGCCGCTTGCGGCTGTCGGTGACGACGACGTGATAGAAGGGCGAATTCTTGCCGCCGCGGCGCGTCAGTCGGATCGTGACCATCGATTGCGTTCCTCGCAGCCTCGCTGCGTCAGTTCCGCGGGGCTTCAGGCCCCGTCAAAGAGCCGCGCATTCTACGCAAATCCCCCGTCGAATGAAAGGCTTAAGGGCGGCAGGCCCGGCAGCCTCAACGCGGGCCGTGGCCGCCGGGGAACTGCCCTGAGAGGCTGCGCATCAGCTTGCGCAACCCGCCGCCTTTCATCTTCTTCATGACTTTTTCCATCTGCATGAACTGCTTGAGCAGCCGGTTGACCTCCTGGACCGGGACCCCCGCCCCGGCCGCGATCCGGCGCTTGCGGGAGGCGGCGATGATGGCCGGGCGGCGCCGTTCGCCGGGGGTCATGGCGTCGATGATCCCCACCTGGCGCCGGATCGACCGCTCGTCGACCTGGGCGAGCGCGCCCGGGGGCAGCGCCTGGCTCGGCAGCTTCGCCGCCAGCGCCTGTATGCCACCCATCCGGCTGAACTCGGCGAGCTGCTCGCGCAGGTCCGTGAAATCGAAGCCCTTGCCCTGGGTCAGCTTGGCGGCGAGCTTCGCGGCCTTTTCCTGGTCCGCCGTGTCCCGCACCTGCTCGATCAGCGTCAGCACGTCGCCCATGCCCAGGATGCGCGAGGCGATGCGCTCGGGGTGGAACGTCTCCAGCGCCTCGGTCTTCTCGCCGGTGCCGACGAACAGGATCGGCTTGCCGGTGACCTGGCGTACCGAAAGCGCCGCGCCGCCGCGCGCATCGCCGTCGGCCTTGGTGAGGATGACCCCCGTGAGGTCGAGCGCCTCGTTGAAACTCTGCGCGGCGCGCACGGCGTCCTGGCCCGCCATGCTGTCGACCACGAACAGGCGCTCCATCGCGCCCACGGCAGCGTCGATTGTCCGCACCTCGGCCATCATCGCCGCGTCGACGTGAAGCCGGCCCGCCGTGTCGACGATGACGACCTCGTGCTGGTGCCGGCGGGCGTGATCGACGGCCCGGGTCGCGATGTCGACCGGCGGCGCGCCCTGCGGCGGCTGGAAGTACTCGGCGCCGACCTGGCCTGCGAGGCGCTCGAGCTGCGTCATCGCCGCGGGCCGGTACACGTCGGTGCTCGCGAGCAGCACCTTGCGCCGCTGCTTCTCGATCAGGTGGCGCGCGAGCTTGGCGGCCGTCGTGGTCTTGCCGGCACCCTGCAGGCCCGCCAGCAGGATCACGACGGGCGGCGCCGCATTCAGGTCCAGCCCGCGTCCGGGCTCGCCCATCACGCGCGTCAGTTCCTCGTGGATCACGCCGATGAAGGCCTGGCCGGGCGTGAGGCTCTTCATCACCTCGGTGCCGATCGCGCGCGCGCGCGCGGCGTCCGTGAAGGACTTCACCACCGGCACCGCGACGTCGGCCTCGAGCAGGGCCATGCGCACCTGGCGCAGTGTTTCGGCGATGTTCTCCTCGGTCAGCCGGCCTCGTCCGCGCAGGGCGTCCATGGCCTGGCCGAGCCGGCTGCTGAGTGTCTCGAACATGCGCAGATTATAGGGCCCGGCGGCCGCCTTCCCCGCACCTGTACAATGACCCGACGCGTCCCGGGAGCTGTCCGACTTGAGCGGATTCCTCGTCATCCTGCTCTATCTGGTGACCGCCGCTGCCGCGCTGCACGCGGCGCGGCGCGATGCGCCGCGTGCCGCCTTCCACGAAAGCGCGCTGTACCTCGCGGCCGCTGCGCTCGCCGCGCACGCCGCCTGGCTCGCGGACACGGTCGGCCCGCACGGCCCGCCGTCGCTGGGGCTCGCCGACAGCGCTTCGCTGATGGGACTCGTGGTCGGCACCGGCGGCCTGCTCGCCGTGTTTGCCGCACGTTTCCGCACGGTGGCGGCGGCCTGCTTCGCGCTGGCGGCGCTGCTCGCCGCAGGCACCGGCAGCCTCGCGCCGTCGCGTGAAGTCGCGCAGGCGGGCTGGCCGCTGGACGTTCATGTCGTGCTCGCGATGGGAGCGGCCGGCATGTTCGCGATCGCGGCCATCCTGGTCATCCTGCTCGCTCTGCAGGACTCCGCCCTGCGCGGCGGCCGCGCCGGTGGCTGGCTCGCGACGCTGCCGCCGGTCGAGAGCCTCGAGCGCGCGCTGTTCTCGGTGATCTCCGTCGGTACGGCGGCGCTCACCGTCGCGATACTCGCGGGCCTGCTGTTCGTGACCGACCTGTTCGCGCAGCATCTCGTTCACAAGACGGTGCTCGCGATCCTCGCCTGGGCGATCTTCGCCTGCCTGCTGTTCGGCCGCTGGCGCTTCGGATGGCGCGGCCGCCTGGCCGCGCGTTACACCATCGTCGGCTTCGTGGTGCTCGCGTTCGCCTATTTCGGCAGCAAGTTCGTGCTGGAGGTCCTGCTCGGACGGTACTGGGGCTGAGCGCTTGCACCTCGCCCTTGCCCTCGCGCTGGTCGCGCTGGCCGCCCTGATCGAGGCCGCGATGCCGGAATTGCGCGCGCGCCGCGCCGCGCCGGCCTCGCTGGCGGAGCCCTGGATCGCGCGGCTGCGCCGCCGCATGGCGGACGAGCCGAGGCGCACGCGCATGGCCGCCGTCCTGCTGCGCATGCTCGTGATCGCGGCGCTGTTCGCCTGCGTCGCCCTCGCGCCCCCGGCGGCGCGCGCGACGGTTGCCGTGGCCGCGGCGGCAGGGCTCGCGGTCATTCTGCTGCTCGGGAGCCTCGGCTGGCTGCGCCGGGAAGGCCTGCTGCGTCGCAGTGCGGCCTCCGTCGTCGCCTGGCTCGTGGCGCCCTGGTTCCTGCTGCTCCCCCGAGGCGCCCGGCCGGACGAGGTCTCGCACGACGCCGCCGATGCCGTTGCCGACATCGCCGACGCTTTGGCGGCCGAATCGGCGGAACGCCAGGGCATGGTCGAGGCGTTGCTGGCGCTGGGGCGGCGCCGGGTCGAAGACGTGATGGTGCCGCGCAGCGAGATCGACGCCATCGACGTGGCGGCGCCCTGGGACGAGATCGCACGCCGGCTGCGGGAGACCGCGCATACCCGCATACCGCTGTTCGACGGCGAACTGGACCGCGTGCAGGGGATCGTGCACATGAGGCTCGTCGCCAACGAGCTCGCGGCGGGCCGGCTCACGCGCGAACGGCTGCGTGAGATCGCCACGCGCCGGGAAGCGCTCTTCACGCCCGAGGGCACGACGCTCTACGAACAGCTCATGCGATTCCGCCGCCTGCGCCGGCGCATCGCGTTCGTCATCGACGAATACGGCGACCTGCAGGGCCTCGTGACCCTCGAGGACATCCTCGAGGAAGTGGTCGGCGAGTTCACGACCCAGGCCGAACCCGCGCTCGGACGGATCGACGCGCACGCGGACGGCAGCCACGTCGTCGCCGGCGGGCTCGCGCTGCGCGAGATCAACCGCCGCCTGGGCGCGACGCTGCCCCTCGACGGCCCCCGCACCCTGTCGGGTCTCATCGTCGAGCGGCTGGAGTCGATACCGGAGCCGGGCGCCCGCCTGCGAATCGGCGCGGCCTCCATCGAGGTGCTGCAGGTCGCGGACAACGCCGTACGCACCGCCCGGCTGCGGATCCTCGCCGGCGAGGAGTGAGAAGCGCCCTGTTCCGCGGAACGGGACGCTAGCCGAGCGCGGCCAGTGCCTCGGCAATCGTAGGAACCGCAGCGACGGCCAGGCCTTCCGGCGCCTGGCGCGGCGCATTTGCCTGCGGAACGACCGCGCGCCGGAATCCGTGTTTGGCCGCTTCCCGCAGCCGCTCCTCGCCGTAGGGCACCGGCCGGATCTCGCCGGTGAGGCCGAGCTCGCCGAACACGACGAGGTCCTGGGGCAGCGCCTTGCCCTGCAGGCTCGAGACGAGCGCCGCGACGACGGCGAGGTCCGCCGCCGTCTCGGCGAGGCGCACGCCGCCCACGACGTTGACGAACACGTCGTGGCCATGGAGCGCGAGCCCCGCGTGCCGGTGCAGCACCGCGAGCAGCAGCGCCAGCCGGTTCGGTTCGAAGCCGACCGCGACCCGGCGCGGGTTCGCGAGCAGGCTCGCGTCGACGAGGCCCTGCACCTCGATGAGCATTTGCCGCGTGCCTTCACGCGCGACGGTGACCGCCGAGCCCGGCACGGCCTGCTTGCCGCGCGACAGGAAGATCGCGGAGGGATTGCGCACCTCGCGCAGTCCTTTCTCCTCCATCGCGAACACGCCGATCTCGCTGGCGGCCCCGAAACGGTTCTTCACCGCGCGGATCACCCGGAACCTGCTTCCGGAATCGCTCTCGAAATAGAGCACCGTGTCGACCATGTGCTCGAGCACGCGCGGGCCGGCGATCGAACCTTCCCGCGTCACGTGGCCGATCAGCAGCACCGCCGTGCCGCTCGATTTCGCGTAGCGGACCAGGGCCGCGGTCGATTCCCGCAGTTGCGTCACCGCCCCCGCCGCGGACTCGACACCCGCCGCGGTCATCGTCTGGATCGAGTCGACCACGAGGACCGCGGCGCTGGACTGCGCCGCAAGCTCGAGGATGCGCTCGACGGCCGTCTCGGCAACCAGCGCGAGCTGGCCGGCCGAGACGCCGAGCCGGCGCGCGCGCTCGGCCACCTGCCGCACGGATTCCTCGCCCGTCGCGTACAGGACACCCTGTCCGGCGGCCAGCGCCGCCGCGCATTGCAGGAGCAGCGTCGACTTGCCGATGCCCGGCTCCCCGCCAATCAGCGTCGCCGAGCCCGGGACCAGGCCGCCGCCCAGGACGCGGTCGAACTCCCCGAAGCCGGTGGACCAGCGCGCCTCCGGTACGGCCGCCAGGTGTCCCACGGCTTCCGGACGTCCGCCGCGCGCGGCCTGCCCGCCGTTGCGCGCGCGTGGTTCCGCGAACGACGCGAGGGTGTTCCACTCGCCGCAGGACGGGCACTGCCCGCTCCATCGCGGTGCATCGGTGCCGCAGGACGAGCAGACGAACACCGTGCGGGGCTTGGCCATCGGGTGATTTCCGGGCGGGAGGGGCGCGATGCTAGCACGCGAGTTCCGTACGACAGGGCGCCGACGGACTGCGGCCCAGGTCGCGGTTTCGGCCATAAGCTTTTGAAAATCCGGCCTCCCCGGGTTTCGGCGCGACCAAGGCCCGTTTATGATCCGGGGATCAGGGTGGCAATGGGCCGGTCCTTGCATGGCTGACGACAGCAGTCGCGGCGGATGGCTGCGCGGGCTCTCCGGGGGTTCCAGCAGGAAGTCCGCAGAAACCGGCCCGCGAATCGGCAAGCCGCTCTCCGTCGCGGTCGCCGAGAAGTCGACGTCCCCGGCGCCGCCTTCGCCCGGCCGCGCATCGCGCGGACAGACGTTCCGGCCCGGCCAGCTTTTCCATCACTACCGCCTGCAGCAGCAACTCGGCCGCGGCGCGACCGCCACCGTCTATCGCGCGGTGGACGAGCGCACGGACGCCGTCGTCGCCCTCAAGCTGCTGTCGCTCGCCGACGACTGGCCGGACGACCTGCTCGACGAGGCGAAGCTGCGGCTGCTGCGCGAGGCGGAAACCGCGGGATCACTCGCGCACCCGGACATCGTCGAGATTCGCGAGTCCGGCGAGCACGAAGGCCAGGTCTACCTCGCGATGGAGTACGTCGAGGGCGTCAACCTCGCGACCCATGCGACGGAAGGCCGCATGCTGCCGCCGCGGCTGGTCTGCGAAATGTGCGCGCGCGTGGCGGACGCGCTCTACTTTGCGCACCAGCGCGGGATCATCCACCGGGACATCAAGCCGGCCAACATCGTGTTCGACCAGAAGAACCGCCGCGTGCGGGTCATGGACTTCGGCGTCGCCAGGCTGGAGAACAGCCGCGCGACGCGCACCGGCGTGATCCTGGGCAGCCCGTCCTACATGGCGCCGGAACAGCTCGACGCGCGTCCGGTCACGCCGCAGTCCGACATTTTCTCCCTGGGGGTCACGCTGTTCCAGCTGCTGACCGGAATGCTGCCGTTCCGCTCCGATTCCATCCCCGGGCTGATGCAGAAGATCTCGGCCGAGCCGCACCCGCCGCTCCGGGTCGTGCGCCCGGACCTGCCCGCCAGCCTCGCGGCGATCCTCGACCGGGCGCTCGAGAAGGATCCCGAAGCCCGTTACCGCAGCGGCGCCGAGATGGCGCAGGCGCTTCGCGACTGCGCGCGCGACATCGACCCGGCGCTGCGCTGATGGGTCGCTACGTCTCGCTCCGCAATCGCGTGCAGGCCGTCGGACTGACCGACACGGGCAAGGTGCGCGAGCACAACGAGGACTCGATCGCGCTCGACGCCGACATCGGCCTGTTCGTGCTCGCGGACGGGATGGGCGGGTACAACGCCGGCGAGGTCGCGAGCGGCATCGCCGTCAAGACCATCACGAACCTGGTCCGCGAGGCCTACCTCGCCCAGGAGCTCGAAGGCAGCGACAAGGCGACCGGGCTGCACCGGCCGAGCATCATCCTGCGCGACGCAATCGCCCGCGCCAACAAGATCATCCACCAGACCTCCAAGACCCAGAGCCAGTGCGAGGGCATGGGCACGACGGTCGTCGCTGCCCTGCTGCACGACAACCGGCTGACCCTCGCGCACGTCGGGGACTCGCGCATGTACCGCCTGCGCAAGGACAGCTTCGAGCAGCTGACCATGGACCATTCGCTCCTGCAGGAGCTGGTCGACCGCGGCTTCTATTCGGCCGAGGAGGCCCAGCGCGCGACCAACAAGAACTACGTGACGCGCGCCCTCGGGGTCGAAGCGACCGTGGAAGTTGAGGTGCACGAGCTGCCGGTGGAGGCCGGGGACTGGCTGGTGCTGTGTTCCGACGGCCTGACCGACATGGTCGAGGACGAAGATATTCACTTAACAATCAGCACGTTCGGCGGTAATCTGGATACCGTTGCGAGGCAACTGGTCCAGCTCGCGAACGACAGCGGCGGCCGTGACAACATCTCCGTGGTGCTGGCACAGGTCGTCGAACTTTTCCCCGCGCGGCGGGGCATACTTGACAGAATATTGGCCTGGTTCGGATAACGGACTGCGAGGGAGACGATGGCGCGCCTTATCTTGAGTCTGGACGGCCAGGTCCTGGCCGAATACAACATGACCAAGGAGCGGTACACGATCGGCCGGCTCCCGGACAACGACGTGCGCATCGACAATGCCGCCGTCAGCGGTCATCACGGCCTGATCATCAACATCCTCAACGACTCGTTCCTCGAGGACCTCAACAGCACGAACGGCACCTACGTCAACGGCAAGCTGATCAAGAAGCACGCCCTGACGCACGGAGACGTCATCACCGTCGGCCACCATCACCTGCGCTTCGTCGACAGCCAGGTCGAGAGTTCCGAGCAGGACGAGTTCGAGCGCACGCTGGTCATCCAGCCGGGCCAGGTTAACGAGGCGCGGCTCAAGGCCGCGACGGAATCGGCCGCGCCTGCGCCGGCTGCAGCCGCCGCCGCGCCGACCACGAGCGAGGCACGTTCGGCGGCCGAGAAGGGCGCGCCGGCCCGGCCTGCGAAGCTGCAGGTCCTCTCAGGCCAGTTCGCCGGCCGCGAACTGGAGCTCGCCAAGACACTGACGACGCTCGGACGTCCCGGTGTGCAGGTGGCGGCCATCAGCCGGCGTGCCGACGGCTATTACGTCGTGCACGTCGAAAGCGCGAAACCCGGCGACTATCCGCTGGTCAACGGCCAGCCCATCGGTCCTCAGGCCCGCCGCCTGCAGGACAATGACGTGCTGACGCTGGCCGGCGTGAAGATGGGCTTCTTCGAGGCCTAGGGGACACTCACCTTTGCCGGCTTTGCGGCGAAGGGGACTGTCCCCTCCGGATAAGCAGCCGCCAGCCCGTAGATCCCGAACGCGAGGATGCCCGCCGCGGCCGCGGCGCTGATCGCGCGCCGCGCGCGCTCTCCGGGCATCGCCTTTCCGACCACCGAGCCGGCCGCGGCGAAGCCGAGGCCGACCGCGGCGCTGCCCGCGGCCAGCGCGAGCGCGAGGATCGCCGCCATCGCCAGCGACCCCGCGACCGGAAGCTGAGGCACGAATCCCGCGAAGATCACGAGAGTCATCGGGTTCAGCAAGGTCAGCACGAAGGTCGGCAGGAAGAGCTGCGAGGCAGCCCGCGGAGCCTCGGGCGGTCGGCCCGGACGCAACTGAGCGAACAACATCCAGGCACCGAACCCGACCAGCAGCAGCGCGCAACCGATGTCGATGGCGGCCCGGTGCGTGGCGAGGAACGGCAGGACGAGCGCGCCGAGCATGAAGGCGCCGAACGCGTACAGGAAGTCGGCGCAGGACGCGCCCAGCGCCGCGACCGCCCCTGCCCCGAAGCCCTGGCGTGCGCCTGCCCCGAAGATCAGCAGCGCGATCGGCCCGATGGCGCCTGCCACGACCACGCCGAAGACGAATGCCTTCCACATCGCGGCGCGGCGCCCGGATCAGCCTGCCAGCTGCGCGAGCCCCGCGCCGAGCACCGCCCAGTAGGCGAGCAGCGCGAGCCAGCTCGCCGCGAACGCGCGAAAGCGCCAGATCACCTTGTTCGAGGTCACGTGGATCGCGGTGTGCACGCCGCGCAGTGCGACATAGGCCCAGCCGAGCCCGGCCAGCAGGACGCCGGACTGCCCGGCGGCGAGCGCGATGGCCGTGCCTGCGTAGAAGAGCGTCGGCATCTCGTACAGGTTGACGACATTGCGCGACTGGACGGCGAGCTCCGGCGGCTCGCCTTCGCCGCGGAAAACCTTGTAGAAGCGCGGATCCACGCGGCCTTCACGCGCGGCGGCAAACCGCATTCGCGCAAGGCGCGCGACCTGCAGCATGGTCAGGGCAAAGAGCGCGAACGCGGGCCAGACGACTGCCATGACATCCCTCACGCGATTGAACGACGGAACAGTGTGGCGAAGTCGTGCACCGGCCGGTAGCCCAGCCCCGCGACCGCCTTCTCCACGACATAAACACGATCGATCGAACGAGGCAACGCCCAGCCCCGGCGCCGGAACTCCGCCTCCACCCAGGGGTGACGCTCGAGCACCAGGGAGGCGGCATCCCTGAACAGCCTCGGGCAGTCTGCCCGCGTGAACGGCGTCGGCGCCGAGACGTTGTAGACCTCGTAGCCGTCGCGGCCCGGCGCGAGCGCGAGCTCGTGCGCCTGGGCGACGTCCTCCGCGTCGACGCCGCGGTAGAGGCGATAGATCGCGACGAGTCGCGGCTCCTCCGGAAAGCAGCGCGACATGCGCAGGGACACGCACGCGAGGCCGTGGGGCGCCGCCTCGCGGCAGGATTCCTCCGCCGCGAGCTTGGTTTCGTCGTAGATGTCCCGCGGACGGGGTGGGAGCGCTTCCGTCACCCAGACCGCCTCGTCCGCCTCCGGGAGCATCGCGTCACCGTAGAGCGAGGTCGTGCTGGTGTAGACGAAGCGCGCGATCCCGGCCTCCCCCGCGGCCGCCAGCAGCCGGCGCGTCGCCTCGACGTTCACCGCCCGGAACTCGGCCCCGCTGCTCGACGCGAGGTCGGGCACGTGCAGTGAAGCCGTGTGCACGACCGCATCGCCGCCGGTCAGCAGGGGTTCGACCTGCGCGGTCTCGCGGATGTCGACGACCGCGGTCGTCAGCGGTCCGGGACGCCGGTCGATGCCGACGACCTGGTGGCGCACCGCGAGCCTCGCCGCGATCGCTCCCCCGATCCGGCCCGACGAGCCGGTGACCACGACCTTCATGCGCCGCTGACCGAGTACACCACGCGGCGCCCGACCCGGCAGGTCAGCTCGTAGGCGATCGTGCCGCAGGCGGCAGCGACCCGTTCGACCGGCACCTCGCGACCCCAGAGCTCGACGCGATCGCCGATGTCGACCTGAGGCAGCCCGGTGACGTCGATGGTCAGCATGTCCATGGACGGCCGCCCGGCAACCGCGGCCGCGACGCCCGCGACCGCCACGGGCGTGCCGTTGCCGGCCGACCTCGGGTAACCGTCGCCGTAACCGACGGCGGCGACGGCAATGCGCGAGGGACGCGCCGCCGTCCAGGTTCCGCCGTAGCCCACGCGCTCACCGGCCGCGAGGTCCCTGAGCGCGATCACCCGGGTCTCGAACGTCATCGCCGGCTTCAGGCCCAGCGCCTCGCCGGTCCGGTCCGGAAACGGCGAGATCCCGTAGAGCATGATCCCGGGGCGGACCCAGTCGGCACGCGACTCGGGCCAGGCGACGAGACCCGCGGAATTCGCGATGCTCCGCTCCCCCGGCAGACTCGCCGTCGCCGCGGCGAACGCCTCGAGCTGCGCGCGCGTGCCGGCGCCGTCCGCGTTCTCGGCGTCCGCCAGGTGCGTCGCCAGCCCCGCGGGCTGCACCACGGCCCGGCAGGCGGCCAGCCGCGCCGCGGCGGCCGCGACCTCGCCGGGCGCGAACCCGAGCCGGTGCATGCCCGTGTCTATTTTCAGCCAGACGCGCAGCTTCGGCGCGGCGGGCAGCGACTCCAGCAGGCCGAGCTGCCACGCCTGGTGGACGAAGGGTTCGAATCCCTGCCGCGCCGCGACCGCGAGGCCGTCGGCGTCCCGGAATCCTTCCAGCAGCACGATGCGGGCCCGGCTGCCGGCCTCACGCAGGGCCAGCGCCTCCTCGATGCGCGCGACGGCGAACCCGTCCGCGCCTTCGAGCGCGGCCGCGGTCGTCAGCAGGCCGTGTCCGTAGGCATTCGCCTTGATCACCGCGAGGACCCGGCTGCCCGGCGCGAGTTCGCGGATGCGCGAGAGATTGTGCTTGAGCGCCGCCGCGTCCACGACCGCGCGCAGGCAAGGGCTCAGAACGCGCCCTCGCCGTAGGACTCGGCGACCAGGTTCTCGAACCGCGTGTACTCGCCGAGGAAGGTGAGCTGGATCTCGCCGATCGGGCCGTTGCGCTGCTTGGCGATGATGATGTCGGCAATGCCGCGACGGGTGGTGTTCTGGTCGTAGACCTCCTCGCGGTAGATGAGGAGGATCAGGTCCGCGTCCTGCTCGATCGCGCCGGACTCGCGCAGGTCCGACATCACCGGCTTCTTGTCCGTGCGCTGCTCGACCGCGCGGTTCAGCTGCGAGATCGCGATCACCGGGACGTGCAGCTCCTTGGCGAGCGCCTTGAGGCTGCGCGAGATCTCGGAGATCTCGGTCGCGCGGTTCTCCTTGGTGCCGGGCACCTGCATCAGCTGCAGGTAGTCGACGATGACGAGGCCGAGGCCCCGCTCGCGCTTGAGCCGGCGCGCGCGGGCGCGCAGCTCGGTCGGCGTCAGCGCCGGCGACTCGTCGAGGTAGATCGGCGCGCCCGAGAGCTGCGCCATGGCGCCCTGGATCCGCGACCAGTCCTCGTCGGTGAAATTGCCGGTGCGCAGGTGGCCCTGGTTCACGCGGCCGAGCGACGAGATCATGCGCAGCGTCATCTGCTCGGACGACATTTCCATGGTGAAGATGGCCGCCGGCACGCCCCGGGCGATCGCCGCGCTCTCGGCGATGTTCACCGCGAGGGTCGACTTGCCCATCGACGGGCGGCCGGCGATCACGACGAGGTCGCCCGGCTGCAGCCCCGCGGTCTTCCGGTCGAGCAGCGTGAAGCCGGTCGGCACGCCGCGGATCTCGCCCGGATTCTGGTGCAGCGTGTCGAGCCGGTCGATCGTCTGCGGCAGGATGTCGCGCACCGCCACGAACCCGCTGCGGCCCCGGCTGCCGCGCTCGGCGATCTGGAACACGCGCCGCTCGGCTTCGTCCACGAGTTCGCTGGCCGGACGGCCGCGGCTGTCGATCGAGGAGGCCGCGATCTCGGCGCCGGCCGCGGCAAGCTGCCGCAGGATCGAGCGCTCGCGGATGATGTCGGCGTAGGCGCGCACGTTGGCGGCCGAGGGCGTGTCGCGGGCGATGGTCAGGACGTAGGGCTGGCCGCCGACTTCCTCGAGCCGGCCCTTGCGCTCGAGATGCTCCGTGATCGTCACGACGTCGGGCGTGCCGCGGATCTCGGCGACCTCGGCGATGGCCTCGAAGATGAGCCGGTGGTCGCGCCGGTAGAAATCGGCGGCCGAAATGACGTCGGCGACGGCGTCCCAGGCGTTGGCGTCGAGCATCAGCCCGCCCAGGACGGCCTGCTCCGCCTCCACGGAGTGTGGCGGAGTGCGGGCCTCGTCCTGGCGGATCATCGCAACCACGGGAACCCCTGATTACCCGTTCCCAGCATACTGCCGCGGCAGGCGTGGCGTCAGTCGGCCGCGGCGGCTTCCTCGGCCACGACGGTCAGCGGCACCTGGACGTCGATGTCCCCGTGCAGGTGCAGCGTGATCAGGTGCTCCCCGACCATGCGGATGGGCCCGCCCGGCAGGCGCACTTCGGAGCGCTCGATCTTGTGCCCCGCTTTCTGGCAGGCCTCGGCGATGTCCGCGGTGCCGATCGAGCCGAACAGCTTGCCCTCGTTGCCCGCCTTGGCGGTGATGCTGAGCTTGAAGCCCTCGAGGCCGGCGGCGCGGGTGCTCGCTGCGGCGTGCTCGGCGGCCGCTTTGGCCTCGAGCTCGGCGCGGCGGGCCTCGAACCGGGCGACGTTCTCGGGCGTCGCGAGCGTCGCCTTGCCGCCCGGCAGCAGGTAGTTGCGGCCGAAACCCGACTTGACCTTCACGCGGTCGCCGATGTTTCCGAGGTTCGCGATCTTCTGCAACAGGATGACTTCCATCGACTTACACTCCTTGCCGCGGCGCGAAGCGCTCGCGAAAGCGGACCCAGGTGTCCGCGAAGCCGATGCCCACCAGGGCCATCGGCACCAAAATCACGGCGACGTACGCCAGCACGACCGGCACCACGCCGATCACCTGCAGTTCGCGCAGGCCGTGCACGACGGCGAGCGCCTGGACCAGGAAGGCGGCCGCCAGCACGAACAGGATGTCGTCGGCAGGCTGCCAGCCCTGGTCGGCCAGGCGGTGCGCCAGGAAACTCACCGCGAATGCCGCCACCAGCAGCCAGGCGATGAAGCGGCCGAGCGTCAGGCGACGGAACTCGCGGCCGAACAGGCCCGGCTCCCGCAGCCGGCCGAATGACCACAGGCCGGCGCACTGGGCGAGAAAGGCATGCAGCAGCACCATCCAGCCGAGCGTCGCCCAGGCGGCGCGCGCGGTCGCGGCGCCAAGCTCGGCGGGGGTGCTCTCGATGCCCATCTCCGACAGCGTCTCCGCGGTGTGCCGCAGCATCGGCTCGAGCTGGGCGATCACCGGCGCCAGCGCCCGCACCGGGTCGCCGAGCAGGCCGTGGATGGCGAGCACCAGCAGGCAGGCCGCGAGGGTCAGCGCCTGGAACACGAACGACAGGCTGCGGCTGCGCTCGAGCGCGAACGCCGCGGCCGTCGCGGGCAGCAGCGTCGCCACCGCGATGGCGAGGGCGGGTCCGGTCCCGAACAAGGGACCGAAGGCCCAGACCAGGACGATCGCCGAACCGGCGGCCGCGGCGAAGGCCATCGTTTGCCCGGACAGGAGCACCGCGAGCACCACCAGGCTCGCCGGCAGCCACGCGGCCATCGGCAGGGCGATCAGGGCGGCGAACGCGGCCAGCCCGGAGGCCAGGAAGGCCCGGAACGGGTTCGCGGTCAACCATTGCAGCAGCGCCGTCATCGGGTCGCGTCGGGCCGCGCAGGCGCGGCTCCCGGCCTCAGTGCTGGTCGGTGTACGGCAGAAGCGCGAGATAGCGCGCGCGCTTCACCGCGACCGAAAGCTGGCGCTGGTAGAACGAGCGCGTGCCGGTGATCCGGCTCGGCACGATCTTGCCGGTCTCGGTGATGTAGGCCTTCAGCGTCGCCAGATCCTTGTAGTCGATCTGGTCGGTGCCGTCGGCGGTGAACTTGCAGAACTTCTTGCGCCGGAAAAAGCGTGCCATCGTGCCTCCCCCTCAGTCCATGCCCATGGCGTCGCCCATCGACTCGCGGTCGCCGCGGTCGCGACGCTCGCCCTCTTCCGGCTCCTTCGCCATCGGCGAAGGCTCGGTCACTGCGCGGTCCATCTTGACCACGAGGTGGCGCAGCACGGCGTCGGAGAAGCGGAACGCGCCGGTCAGTTCCTCGAGTGCCTTGCCGCTGCACTCGACGTTCATCAGCACGTAGTGCGCCTTGTGCATCTTGGCGATGGGAAACGCGAGCTGGCGGCGCCCCCAGTCCTCGAGGCGGTGGACGGTGCCGCCGTCCGCGGCGATGAGGCCGCGATACCGCTCGATCATGGCGGGAACCTGCTCGCTCTGGTCGGGATGGACCAGGAAGACGATCTCGTAATGCCGCATCTTGTGCTCCTCGTGGGTTTGCCCCCCGCTGACGCGCTGGCGGTGGGGCAAGGAGTTAAACGCCCCGGCAGCCCGGGGAAAGGGTCGCGTAAGTTACCGGACCGGCTGGCCTTTCGCAAGCTGCGGGCGGCGCTGGCGCAGCACCTCGTACAGGGCGATTCCCGCCGCCACGGACACGTTCAGGCTCGCCACGGCCCCCCGCATGGGCAGGCGCAGGCGCAGGTCGCAGCATTCCAGGGTCAGGCGCCTGAGGCCCCTGCCCTCGGCGCCCATCACGAGCGCAAGGGGACCGCGGAGGTCGGCCCCGTACAGGTCCTGGTCCCCGTCCTCCGTCGTGCCGGCGATCCACAGGCCTGCCTGCTTCAGGTCGCGCAGCGTGCGCGCAAGGTTCGTCACCTGCGCGAAGGGCACGGTCTCGGCAGCCCCGGCCGCGACCTTGCGCACCACGGGCGTCAGACCGGCCGCACGGTCGCGGGCGGCGACGACCGCCGTCGCGCCCGCGGCGTCGGCCGTGCGCAGGCAGGCGCCGAGGTTGTGCGGGTCGGACACGCCGTCGAGCACCAGCACGAGGGCGGGCTCCGCGGTCGCCGTCAGCAGGTCGAGGAGCGAATTCTCATTGAGCGGCGCGCGCGGCCGCACCTCGGCGACCACGCCCTGGTGGGCGGCGCCGCCGGTCTCGCGGTCGAGCGCCTCGACGCTCGCGGCGGCCGGCGTGATCCCCTGCGCCGCGGCGAAGAGGCGCAGGTCACGCATTCGGGCATCGTCGCGCGCCGCTACGATCGTGAGGCGCAGCACGTCCCGCGGACGGCGCTCCAGCACGGCGCGAACTGCGTGCAGGCCGAAGACGAGCGAGCCGCTCACTTGGGGCGGGCCGGCGGCCTGGCGCCGCGCCGGCGCGGATGGTGGTGGCTGCCGTTCTTGGCGACGTGTTCGAAGTCGATCTTGCGCTCGGCGGAGTCGACCTTCGCGAGCCTGACGCGCAGTTCATCGCCGATCGTGAATCGCTGGCGCGTGCGCTCGCCGACCAGCGTCCGGTCGCGCTCGTGGAAATGGAAATAGTCGGCGGGCAGCGCGGTCACGTGCACCAGGCCGTCGACCTGCAACGCCTTCAGCTGCACGAACAGGCCGAAATCGGTGACCCCGGTGACCACCGCGTCGAATTCCTCGCCGATGCGCGGCCGCATGTACTCGCACTTGAGCCAGGCGACGACCGACCGCGCCGCCTCGTCCGCGCGCCGCTCCCGGAACGAGCACTCCGTGCCGAGGGTCTCCATTTCGCGCGCGGAGTGGCTGAAGTTCGATGCCGTGCCTCCGGCGAGGGCGTGGCGGATGCCGCGGTGCACGAGCAGGTCCGGGTAGCGCCGAATCGGCGAGGTGAAGTGCGCGTACTCGGCGAGCGCCAGCCCGAAGTGGCCGATGTTGAGCGGCTGGTACAGAGCCTGCGGCAGCGAGCGGATGATCGCGTTCTCGAGCACGGCGGCGTCCGGCCGTCCCGCGATGCCGGCCAGCACCTTCGCGAGACGCGCGGGCTGCAGGTCGCCGCCGATCTCGAGGTGCACGCCCCGCATGGAGAGGAAGCGCTTCAACTCCTCGATGCGGTCCTCCTCCGGCTTTCCGTGGATGCGGAACAGGGCCGGCAGGCGTTTCTTCTTCAGGAACCCGGCCGCCTGCACGTTGGCCGCGATCATGCACTCCTCGATGAGCCGGTGCGCGTCGTTGCGCGGGTAGGCGCGTATGTCCGTCGGGCTGCCCGCGGCATCCACCAGCACCTTGACCTCCGGCGCCTCGAAATCGAGGGCGCCGCGCTTCTCGCGCTCGCGGCGCAGGGCGCGGTACACCTGGTGCAGGCAGTCGACGACCGGCGCCAGGCGCGCATGCGGCGAGCCTGCGAGCGGCTCGCGGCCCTCGAGGTGCGCGGCGATGCGGGTATAGGTGAATCGCGCCTGCGAGCGCATCACGGCGGCGTAGAAGCGGCTCTTCGCCACCGCGCCCGCGCGCGTGACCTGCATGTCGCAGACCATGCACAGCCGGTCCACCTCGGGCATCAGCGAGCACAGGTGGTTCGAGAGTTCCTCCGGCAGCATGGGCAGCACGCGGCTCGGGAAGTACACCGAGGTCGCGCGCTGGCGGGCCTCCGCGTCGAGGGCCGTGCCCGGCCGCACGTAATGGCTGACGTCCGCGATGGCGACGACCAGCCGGTAACCGCTGCCGGCCGGCTCCGCGAACACCGCATCGTCGAAGTCGCGGGCATCCTCGCCGTCGATCGTGACGAGCGGCAGCCCGCGCAGGTCCTCGCGGCCCGCGCGGGCGCCGGCCGCGACTTCGGCGCCGAAGCCGCGCGCCTCGGCATGCGCCTCCTGCGGGAATGCATGCGACAGGCCGAAGGACGCGATGGCGAGGTCGATTGCGGTGTCCGCGCCGCCCCCTTCCGGCAGCACGCGCAGCACGCGCCCGACCGGGTCGCGGTTCCGGTCGGGCTGGTCGGTGATCTCGACGACCGCGAGGTCGCCATGGCGCGCGGTGCCGGCCGCTTCGCGCGGCACGACGATTCGCTGGCTGATCCGGCGGTTGTCCGGCGTGACGAAACCCACGCCGCCCTCGAACGTGAAGCGGCCCGCGACCTGGCGCGTGCGGCGCTCCAGGACTTCGACGATCGCGCCTTCCGGGCGGCCGCGCTCGTCCCGGCCCGTCACGCGCGCCGCCGCCCGGTCGCCGTGGAACAGCATCCGCATCTCGCGGTAGGGCAGGAACAGGTCGTCGCCGTCCTCGTCCGGCACCAGGAAGCCGAATCCGTCGCGGTGGCCGCTGACCGTGCCGACGATCAGCGACAGGCGATCCACCAGGCAGTATTCGCTGGCGCGATTGACGAGCAGTTCGCCGTCGCGCGCCATGGCGCCGAGGCGTTTCGCGAGCGCTTCGCGCTCGCCCGCCTCGCGGATGCCGAGCCTCTCGGCGATGGCGTCGAATCCGAGCGGCCGTGACGCCTCGGCGAGCTTCGCGAGGAGGTGCTCCCGGCTCGGGATCGGATTCGCGTAGCGGGCGGACTCCTCGCGAAAGCGGGGATCTTCCTGCTGCCATCGTGGCTTGCGGGTCATGGGTTCACCGAAATTGACATGAAACAGGTGCCTGCGTACATTGACGCGCCCTCAGCCGGGGTCGCCCCGGCCGCAACCTGTGCCCAGGTGGCGGAATTGGTAGACGCGCTAGGTTCAGGTCTTAGTGCCGAGAGGCGTGGAGGTTCGAGTCCTCTCCTGGGCACCATTCTAACATTCTCGCCGCGCGACTTTCCGTGTTTGACAGTCGCGCAGGGCGCAGCGTAGTTTTTGCCGATGCTCGCGACATTCGACGAGTCCGCCTGGCGCGCCGATCCCGAGGCGGTCCGCGACGCCCTCGAGGCCAACCGGATCGTCTACTTCCCGGCCTGTCCCCTGCCCCTGCCGCCGGAGGAAACCCTCGACTTCCTGCGGCGCGAGCTGCCTGCCCGCCTCAAGCTCAAGAACGTCAGTTACCACCCGGAGGCGGACAAGGTCAGCGGACTGGAAGCGGACGCCGAGACCACCGCCCGCGTGACCGAGGTGCTGCGTTCGCACCTGCACGAGGTCCAGGCGTTCCTGCGCCGCGTCACCGGCGACCTCACCGAAGGCGCGCGCGTCGGCACCTGCAGCTTCCGGCCGATCGAGGAGAAAGGCCGCAACCTGAAGCCGCACGCCAGCAACGAGCTCGTGCACGTGGACGCCGGGGCCTACGGCGCCACCGACGGCGACCGCATCCTGCGCTTCTTCGTGAACGTCAATCCCTCGCGCGACCGCGTCTGGGCGACCAAGGGCGACTTCGAGGCGATGATCGCGCGGCACGGCGCGCGCGCCGGCCTCCTCGACGACGCGGGCCGGCTGCGCCTGCGCATCGAGAAGCGTGGCGGGGACCGGCTCGTGTCCGCGCTCGTCGCCGGGCTCGCGCGCCTCAACCCGCTCGCCACGGTGATCGACACCAGCCCTTACGACCGTGCGATGCGCCGCCTGCACAACTACATGAAGGACGACCCCGGGTTCATCGCCGACATGGAAGGCTACCTGGAGATGCGCTTCCCGCCGCTTTCGGCCTGGATGGTGTTCACGGACGGCGTGAGCCACGCGAGCCTCGAGGGCCAGTTTGCTCTGGTCACGACGATGATCGTGCGCCGCGCGAGCATGCGCTGGCCGGAGCGGGCGCCGTTCAACGCCCTGCTTGCGCGGGCGGCGGCCTCCTCACCAGTGCACGCCGCGTAGCAGCGACGCGAACATCACCGCCTCCGGCGTGGGAGACGCATCCGGCTTCTTCGCGCCCTCGGCACCCTGGGCCGCCGCCGAGTCAGGGAACATGCGGAAAGCCGTGTTCATGACGACCTCCGTGACGCGCGGCGCCACCAGGTGGAGCACTTCCGCGGCGAGGCCGAGCCGCGTGGCGATGCGCTTCGGGCGCGCGGTGATCGCCTCGGCGACCATGTCCGCGGCCTCGTCGGGCGTCGCGACCGGCATCTGCTCGTAGATCTTGGTCGGCGCGATCATCGGCGTGCGCACGAGCGGCATGTTGATGATCGTGAACGTGACGCCGCGGTCCGCGTACTCCGCCGCCGCGCAGCGGGTCCAGGCCTCCATCGCCGCCTTCGAGGCGACATAGGCCGAGAAGCGCGGCGCATTCGAAAGCACGCCGATCGAGGATATGTTCACGACGTGCCCGCCGCGCTCGAGCAGCGAGGGCAGCAGCGCCATGGTCAGCCGGACGACGGCGAAGTAATTGAGCTGCATCGTCCGCTCGAAGTCGTGGAAGCGGTCGTGGGACAGGTCGATCGAGCGGCGGATCGAACGGCCGGCGTTGTTGACCAGGAAGTCCACGCCGCCGTGCGCGTCGAGCACGCGCTTCGCGAAGCCGTCGCACGCGGCGGCGTCCGAGATGTCGCACTCGTAGGCGTGCACGGTGCCGCGCTCGGCGAGCCGCGCGCGCGCGGCCTCAAGCTTCTCGGGGTCGCGCGCGACGATGACCACGGTCGCGCCCGCGTCGGCGCAGCGCTCGGCGGCCGCGAGGCCGATGCCGGAGGAGCCGCCGGTGATCAGCACGACCTTGCCGCGCACGGCGCCGGCGAGGCTGCGGTCGAGCGACAGGTCCGGGTCGAGGTGGCGCTCCCAGTAGTCCCAGAGCCGCCACGCGTAGTCCTCGAGGACCGGCACGCGGATGTCCGCGCCTTCGAGCAGGCGCTGCGTGCGGGTTGAGTCGAAGCGCGTCTGCCAGTTGAAGAACTGCAGCACGTCGCGCGGGATCCTGAGGTCGCGCAGGACCGTGTCCACGACCTGCTGCAGCGGCCGGTAGTTCGCGACCGACGCCGTCACGCCCACGGGGACCAGGTCCACGAGCTTCGGGTCGAGCCGGAACGCCATCGTCGGGGCGTGCCCCGCGCGCGCGAACAGGTTCAGCACCTCGCCCACGCGCCGCTGCCGCGGGTCGGTCAGGTGGAAGCACTGGCCGTCCTGGCCCGGCAGGTGCGCGAGGTGGTCCATCGCCGCCGCCACGAAGTCGACCGGCACCAGGTTGATGTAGCCGCCCTCGAGGCCGATCAGCGGGAACCAGGGCGGCAGCGACTGGCGCAGCTTCTGGATCAGCTTGAAAAAGTAGTACGGCCCGTCGACCTTGTCGATCTGGCCGGTCTGCGAGTGGCCGACCACGATCCCGGGGCGGTACACGCGCCAGGGGCGCTTGCAGCGGCCGCGCACCAGCGCCTCCGACTCGTGCTTGGTGCGGAAGTAGGCGTGCTCGAGCCCGCTCGCCTCCTCGAACATGTTCTCGCGGAAGCTGCCCTGGTAGAGGCCGGCGGCCGCGATCGAACTCGCGTGGTGGAAGCATCCCGCCTGCACGGCCTCGGCGAACTGCATCGCGTGGTCCGTGCCGACGATGTTCGCGAGGTCCTGCTCCTCGGCGGTCGCCTGCAGGTCGTAGACGGCGGCCAGGTGGAACAGGTGGTCGACCTTGCCGGTGAGCTTGCGCAGGTCGGCCCTGGACACGCCGAGGTTCGGCTCCGAGAGGTTGCCGGCGACCGGCACGACGCGGCTCGCGCGGGCGCCCCAGAACTCGCGCAGCGCCTCCAGTTTCCGCGCCGACTGCGGCCGCACCAGCACGAACACCCGCTCGCCGCGCGCCAGCAGCCGCTCGACGAGGTAGCGGCCGATGAATCCGGTCGCCCCGGTGACGAAATACGCCATGTGCAGCTCCCCCAGTCCCCAATCCCGCTATCATTTACTGTAATCCGATGACCCACGAAACGGAACGAATGTCCGCGGTCGACGCCGCCTGGCTGCGGATGGACCGGCCGACGAACCTGATGATGATCGTCGGGGTCGTGGTGTTCGATTCGCGCGTGGATTTCCGGCGGTTCCGACGCACGATCCGCGACCGCTTCCTCTCCTTCGAGCGGTTCCGCTGCCGCCCCGTGCAGGACACGCTGACCGCGGACTGGGAGGCGGACACGGACTTCGACCTCGACCGGCACGTCGTGCGCGCCAAGCTGCCGGAGCCGGGCGGCCAGGCGGAGCTCGAGGCCTTCGTCTCCGAACTCGCGAGTTCCGACCTCGACCGCGAACGGCCTGCGTGGCAGTTCCACTTCATCGAGCGGTTCCAGGGCGGCAGCGCGGCCATCCTGCGCATCCACCATTGCTACGCCGACGGCATGGCGATGATCCGCGTCTTCCTCTCGCTCACCGATGGCGAGGCGAACCCGCCGGCCGCGAAGGCCGCCGGGGGGCGCTCGGCCCGCGCGGCGGGCGACGGGGCGGGCGACGGCGACTGGTTCAGCCGCCTCGGCATCCCGGGCGCCGGCCTCCTGCGCCAGGCGTACACGGAAGGCGCCGCGTTCCTCGGGCGCGCGGTGGAACTGACGCGCAGCCCGGAGCAGGCCGGCGAACTCGCGCGCCATGCGCTCGGCATCGCCGGCGAGCTCACGCGCGTCGCGCTGCTCGCCGACGACCCGCCGACGCGCTTCAAGGGCCCGCTCGGCGCGCGCAAGATCGCGGCCTGGACCGACCCGCTGCCGCTCTGGGAAGTGAAGGCCGTCGCGCGCGCGCTCGGCTGCACGGTCAACGACGTCCTGCTGTCGACCGCGGCGGGTGCCCTCGGCGGCTACCTGCGTGGCCATGGCGAGGACACCGACAGCCTGGTGATCCGCGCCGCGGTCCCGGTGAACCTGCGCGACCCGTCAGCCGCGGCGTCGCTCGGCAACTACTTCGGCCTCGTGTTCCTCGAACTGCCGATCGGCATCCGCGACCCGCTCGCTCGGCTGTTCGAGGTGCATGCGGCGATGAAGCAGCTGAAGGGTTCCTACCAGCCGTTGCTGACGCTCGGCCTCATGGCGGCGCTCGGCCGCATGCCGGCGACCGTCGAGTCCGCGGCCATCGACCTGCTCTCGACCAAGGCCACGGCCGTCGCGACCAACGTGCCTGGACCGCCGCAGCACCTGTACCTTGCGGGCGGGCGAATCGGCCGCATGATCTTCTGGGTGCCCCAGTCCGGAGACATCGGCCTCGGCATCAGCATCCTCTCCTACGCCGGCCAGGTGCAGTTCGGCCTGATCGCCGACGCGCTGCGCGTCCCCGACCCGGATGCGGTCACCGCGCGCTTCCGCGAGGAATTCGAGAACGTCGTGCTGTCGGTGCTGCTCGGTCCCTATCTGCAAGGCGGCGCCTAGGACGGGTTCATTCCAGCTCGGCCTTCGCCTGCTCGACGTCGAGGCGCTCCATCGCGTCCGCCGGCTTGC
>CAZVIF010000019.1:12883-57566 GCA_964626745.1 uncultured Steroidobacteraceae bacterium | reverse complement strand
TTGTCACTCATTTTGTAACCCCCTTCCCCTTCCCCCTTCACGAAAAGACCGCCCCTTCAGGCCTCCGCGAACATCGGCCCGTAGCCCGGCTCGCCCTTCGCCTGGGCGACCAGCAGCTGCAGGAAATCCTCCGCCGACATCGGCTCGCCGAACAGCCGCCCCTGGCCGTAGTGGCAGTCGCGGCTGCGCAGGAAGTCGAGCTGCTGCCGCGACTCGATGCCCTCGGCCACGACCTTGAGGCCGAGGTTCTTGCCCATCTCGATGATCGTGCGCACCAGCGTCGCGTCCTCGCGCGCGACCGTCGCGTGGCGCACGAAGGACTGGTCGATCTTCAGCGTGCCGACCGGGAACTGCTGCAGCGCCGACAGCGACGAGTAGCCGGTGCCGAAGTCGTCGATCGACAGGTGCAGGCCCATCGCGTTCAGCTCGTCGAGCAGCCGCACCATGCGTCCGGCCTCGGTCATCAGGGTGGTCTCGGTGATCTCGAGCTCGAAGTTCGAGGGCGAGACGCCGGCGTCGTCGAACACCGAGCGGTAGCGGGTCAGGAACTCCGCCTGCCGGAGCTGCTTCAGCGACAGGTTGATGGAGATGCGGCCGGGCTTGGGCACCTGCTCCTGCCAGTTGCGGTAGTCGCGCACCACGCGCTTCAGCACCCACTCGCCGATCTCCTGGATCAGGTTCGACTCCTCGGCGAGCGGGATGAACTGCGCGGGCGCGATGTCGCCGTGCCCCGGCAGCCGCCAGCGGATCAGCGCCTCGCCGCCGACCACCCGCCCGTCGCGCAGGTCCACTTTAGGCTGGTAGAGGATCACGAGCTCGTCGCGCTCGACGGCGCGGCGCAGCTTCGACTTCAGCATCAGCCGCTCGACGGCGGCCGCGCTCATCTCCGGGGTGAAGAAACTGTGGCTGTTGCCGCCGTTCTGCTTCGAGTAGTACATGGCCGCGTCGGCGTCGCGGATCAGGTCCACGACGTTGTCGGCGTCGCGCGGGCAGAGCGCGATGCCGGCGCTGCCGGTCACGTACAGCTCGTGCTGGCCGAGGTGGAACGGGCGGCCGAGTTCGTCGAGCAGCTCGCGGGCGAGGGCGCCGACCGCCGGGCGGTTGTCCGTCGCCGCCGGGAGATTCTCGATGAACAGTGCGAATTCGTCGCCCGCGAGGCGGCCGAGCATCGTGTCGGCCGGCAGGTTCCTGTTCATGCGTTCGGAGAGGATCTCGAGCGCCCGGTCGCCGGCGGCGTGGCCGAACGTGTCGTTGACCTCCTTGAAGCGGTCCAGGTCAAGGTAGATGAGCGCGAGCTCGCGGCCGGAGCGGCGGTTGCGCGCGATCGCCTGCTGCAGCGAATGCTGGAACTGCAGGCGGTTCGGCATCTTGGTGAGCGTGTCGTAGCGCGCCAGGTAGCGGATGCGCCGTTCGGCGCGCTTGCGCTCGGTGATGTTGCGCGCGACGAAGATGCAGCCCTGGAAGCGCGGGTCCTCCGCCGACATGACCGAGCCGGACAGCGACACCGGGATGGTCTGGCCCGACTGCGTGCGCATCGTCAGCTCGAGCACCTCGTTGGTCGCCTGCTCGATGTTGAACGTCGGCCGGTCCTGGTCCGAGATGACGTAGGCGATCTCCCGGCCGAGGAGCTGCATCTGCGACCAGCCCAGCATCTGGGTCGCGGCGAGGTTCACGCGCTTGATGAGCCCGTCCGGGGAGGTCACGAACACGGCGTCGTTCATGCTGTCCAGCATGATGTCGAGCGCCCGCCCGGTTGCCGCGTGGTTGGAGAGGTTGATGCGCAGCCGCTCGAGCGCGCTGCCGAGCGCCCGGCCGACGCGGCCCGGCGGCACCTCCACGTGGGTCGACCAGTCGCCGCCGGAGAGGCGCTCCACCGACTTCAGGATGTCGGCGAGCGGGGCGGCGACGCGCCGCTGCAGCCGCCACGCGCTGGCGGCCCCGAGGACGACCACGAAGCCGAGCGCCAGCAGGTGCCAGTACTGGTCAAGGAATGCGGCCATGGTCCCTTGGCGACCCCCCGGGCAAGCCCGCATCATACCCCGCTTGAACGAAAGGCAGCTGACAGGCCGCGACCGCGGCCACCTGGTCGAGCTAGATGCGCCGCCCTGCGCGCTGCATGCGGCGGCCGTGCGGCCGTTCCTGGCGCTCCGGGAGGCGGCCGCGCGCGCCGGGTTCGACCTCGTGCCCGTCTCTTCCTTCCGCGACTTCGACCGGCAGCGTGCGATCTGGAACGCCAAGTTCCGCGGCGAGCGGGCGGCGCTCGACCGACGGGGGCGGCCCGTGGACATGCGTGCCCTCGACGCGGGGGCCCGCGTCGAGACCATCCTGCTCTGGTCGGCGCTGCCCGGCGCGAGCCGGCACCACTGGGGCAGCGACATCGACGTCGCGGAAGGCGGCGCCATCGCGCGCGGCTACCGGCCGAAGCTCGAGGTGGCGGAGTACCGGCGGGGCGGGCCCTTCGCGGCGCTCTCGGCCTGGCTCGGCGACAACATGCGGCGCTTCGGTTTCTACCGTCCGTACACGCGCCGCGGCCGCGGCGTGCAGCCGGAGCCCTGGCACCTGTCCTACGCGCCCGTCGCGCGGCCTGCGCTCGAGCGCATGAGCGTCGGCCTGCTCGCGCGGGCGATCGAAGGGGCGGGCGTGGAGGGCGAAGCGGCGATCCTCGCGCGGCTGCCCGCGATCCGCGAGCGCTACCTGCTGGACGTCGACGCGCCGCCGCGCATGCGCTCGCGCTGGGCGCGTCTCAGGCGCCGCTGAGCGCCGGTTTCGGCACGCCGTAGACTTCCTCGAGGTGCCGCACCAGCAGCGTGCGCATGCTGTCCATGGCGTTGGTGTCCACCGTAAACACCGGGGGATTGCGGCGCAGCAGCGGCCAGCGGCTGCCGCGCGCCAGCTGCTCGAGGAAGCGGACGTTCTGCTGGATGGCGTTCAGGTACGGGTTGTCGCCGCCGTACAGCGCCTCGAGGTGGCGGTACGCATGCCCGAACGCCCTGCCCAGGCGGTTCTCGATCGTCGAGGCGATGAACTTCGGCGTCTGGCGCAGGAGGTCGAGTCCCGAGCCGTACAGTACCTTCACGCCCCCGCCGCCGGCGTGCACCGCGACGTCGCCCAGCACGAACTCCGCGTACAGCCGGTCGCGGCATTTCTCCAGGTAGCAGCGGTCCGCCATCTGCGCGAGCATGTCGGCCGTGCCGAGCAGCTGGCCCGCGAGGCGGTCGCGCGGGTCCGCGACCCGCAGGAGGTCGAGCGGCACCTCGTAGCCGGTGAAGTGGACGATGCGGGTCGCCACGGGCACCCAGTCCGCGAGTCCCGCGCCCGGCAGGTACTTCGCGATGTAGCGCGCGCTGCGCGTGACGTGGTTGCGCGTGAACACGGCGCCGTTGGCGATCAACGCCTCGCCCGTTTCGCGGATGTAACCGGCATCGTGGAACAGCGCGATGATGAGCGCGACCAGCCCGCGCTCGGCGCCGAGCTTCGGCCCGTCCGGGTGGCTGCGTTCGTAACCGGCGAGCAGCCGCGCCATCGCGAGCACCACGTCCTGCGTGTGCTGCAGGTCGTGGTAGACCGTGTCGACGCCGAGGTAGCCGGGTGCCTGGCCGGTGAACAGCCGCTCGAAATCCCGGAGCGCCGTCTCGAGGGTGTCGCGCGGCGCGCCCGGCCAGGTGTCGGCGTAGAGCTCGAGGACCGCCTCGCGCACGGCCGCGGGCGAGCTCACCTGCACGGTGTCGGTCACGTCAAAATCGCTGCGGCGACAAGGCCTTGGCACGGGGCGGCTGGCCCTTCTGGTCGGGGTCTCCGGGGTCGATATTACCCCCCGGGAGGGGACGGCCACCCGCTGTGCTGCCGCCAACATGCGCGGCATCACAGCCTGAGATTCAGCCTATGTCAAATGTGGCCGTGACCGGGACGTGGTCCGACGGCCGTTCCCAGGTGCGCGGCGTGCGGTCGATCGTGCACGCCGTGCAGCGCGCCGCCAGCGCCCTGGACGCGAGCATGAGGTCGATGCGCAGGCCGTGGTCGCGGCGAAAAGCGTTCATGCGGTAGTCCCACCAGCTCCAGGCGTTCTCCGGCTGCTCGAAGCGGCGGAACACGTCGGTCAGGCCGAGCGCGGAGATCCTGGCGAGCGCCTCGCGCTCCGGCCCGCTCACGTGCACCGAGCCCTCCCAGGCCGCGGGGTCGTGCACGTCGCGGTCTTCGGGCGCGATGTTGAAGTCTCCCGCGACCAGCAGGTACTCGTGCCGCTCGAGCAGCGCCGCGAGCCAGGCGCGCAGCCGGTCGAGCCAGGCGAGCTTGTAGGTATACTTCTCCGAGCCGACCGCCTGGCCGTTCGGCACGTAGACGTTGACGAGCCGCACCGGCCCCAGCGTCGCGGCGATGACGCGCCGCTGCGGATCGGCGTCGCCGGGGATGCCGGTGGTCACGTCGGCGGGCGGGCGCCGCGCGGCGATCGCGACGCCGTTGTAGGTCTTCTGGCCGTAGCAGACGGCATGCAGGCCCATGGCCTCGAAGTCCGCCTGCGGGAACTGCTCGTCGGTGAGCTTCAGTTCCTGCAGCGCGATCGCGTCCACCGCGTGTTCCGCAAGCCAGCGGCCGAGATGCTCCATCCGCACGCGCAGGGAGTTGACGTTCCAGGTCGCGATTCGCATGCGGTCAGGACAGGAAGCTGGCGGGCTCGAGCCCCATGGTCCGGGCGACGACGCTGTACGGGAACGCCTGGCAGCGGAAGTTCAGCACGCTCACCGCGTCATTGTACGCCTCGCGTTTTTCGTCCACGCGCGCGTCCAGCGTCGCGGCGCGTTCGCGCAGCGCCCTGAATGCGCCGCTCGTGCCGAACTGCGGGTAGCCGGCGGCGTGCCGGAACAGCGCCTCGCAGGCCGCGCGGTGCGATTTCTCGGCAGCCGCGAGCGCGGGGAGGTTGCCCTGGCGGGCGGCGGCGAGCACCGCGCTGCCGGCGATGGAGACGCGCTCGAGCGCGTCGCGCTCGGTCTTCATCAGCCGCGAGCACAGGCCGGCGATCTGGATCATCAGCTCCTGCCGCTTGACGAGCTGCGACTCGAGCGCGGACCAGGCGCGCGCGCGCGAGTCCTGGAGCGTCGCCAGGCCGCGGCGCGCAGCCATCGCGACGGCCGCGGCGAGCGCCGCGAGCGCAAGCAGTAGGAGCCAGGCCATGAGTGCATCGAGTATATCATCGGCGTTTCCGGCACTTCGGCGGCAAGGGCATGGCGCAGTCCTGGGACCTGGTCGTGATCGGCGGCGGCAGCGGCGGGCTCGCCTGCGCGCAGCGCGCGGCCCGCCACGGTGCGCGGGTCGTCGTCGCCGAGCAGGCCGAACTGGGCGGCACCTGCGTCAACGCGGGCTGCGTGCCGAAGAAGCTCATGTACCACGCGGCCGAGGTCGCGCATGCGCTCGACGACGCGGCGGACTACGGATTCTCGCTGGCCGGCATTCGCCACGACTGGGCCGCGTTCAAGTCGCGGCGCGATGCCTACGTCGAGCGGCTGCGCGGCATCTACGCGGAGAACCTGGCCCGCAGCGGCGCGGCCCTGCTTCGCGCGCCCGCGCGGCTCGCCGGCGGCGGGCGGGTCGAGATCGGCGGCGAGACGCACGCGGCGCGCCACGTCGTCGTGGCCACCGGCGGGCGGCCGTCGGTGCCGGCGGTGCCCGGCGCGGAGCTGGGCATCACGTCGGACGGCTTCTTCGCCCTCGCGGCCCGGCCGGCGTCGGTCGCGATCGTGGGCGGCGGCTACATCGCCGCGGAGCTCTCGGGCGTCTTCGCCGCGCTCGGCAGCCGCGTGACCGTCGCGTTCCGCGGCGAGCGCATCCTGCGCAGCTTCGATGAAATGCTCTCCCTGCGCCTGGCCGCGGCGATGCAGGCCGACGGCATCGAGCTCGCGGCCGGTGCCGTGCCCGCGGCGCTCGAACGCGCGCCCGGCGGGCTCGTGCTGCGGCTCGCGGGCGGCGCCTCGTGGGGTCCCTTCGAGTGCGTGCTGTGGGCCTCCGGGCGCGAGCCGGACACGCGCGGACTCGGCCTCGAGCAGGCCGGCGTCGCGCTCGGGCCCGGCGGCGAGATCGCGACTGACCTGTGGCAGGACACGAACGTCGCCGGCATTCACGCCATCGGCGACGTGACCGGGCGCAGCGAGCTCACGCCGGTCGCGATCGCGGCGGGCCGCCGCCTCGCCGACCGCCTGTTCGGCGGACAGCCCGACCGGCACCTCGACTACCGGCTGGTCCCGACGGTGGTTTTCAGCCACCCGCCGATCGGCACGGTCGGAATGACCGAGGCCGAGGCGCGCGCAGGATTCGGCGATGACGTCGAGGTGTTCCGCCACGACTTCATGCCGCTCTATCATGGCGTCACGGCGCGCCGGCGCCGCGCGGAGGTGAAGCTCGTGACCACGGGTCCGTCGCGGCGGATCGTCGGCCTGCACGCGATCGGCATGGGAGCCGACGAACTGCTGCAGGGCTTCGCCGTCGCGCTGCGGCTCGGCGCGACCAAGCGCGATTTCGACGACACCGTCGCCATCCACCCGACGAGCGCCGAAGAGCTCGTGACGCTGCCCGGATGAGCGTGCGGCCCTATCGCGACTCGCGGCCCTCGGTCGGCGCGCGGGCCTGGATCGACCCGGCGGCCACGGTGATCGGCCGCGTGACCGTCGGCGAGGATGCCTCGATCTGGCCCGGCGCCGTCGTGCGCGGCGACGTCAACTGGATCTCCATCGGCGCGCGCACCAGCATCCAGGACGGCAGCGTGCTGCACGTCGCGAGCAGCCGGCTCGCGGGCGGCGACGGGATCCCGCTCGTGATCGGCGAGGAGTGCACGGTCGGGCATGGCGTCATCCTGCATGCCTGCACCGTCGGCCGGCGCTGCCTCATCGGCATGGGCGCGATCGTCATGGACGGCGCCGTCATCGGCGAGGAGTCCATCATCGGCGCGGGCGCGCTCGTGACCGCGGGAACCGAGGTGCCGCCGCGCACGCTGTGGACCGGCAGCCCCGCGCGCCAGCGGCGCGCGCTCGACGCGAAGGAACTCGCCTTCCTCGCGGAGTCGGCGGCGCACTACGTGAAGCTGAAGGACGACTACCTGAAGTAAAAGGGGACGCTTCGAAAAAGGGGACGCTAACCTTTTCTCAGTCACTATCCATTTCGATGACAACTCTCTGGCCGAGAAAAGGTTAGCGTCCCCTTTTTCGAAGCGTCCCCTTTTACTTCACAGCCGGTCGAGCGCCCCCATCACCGGCCTCGTCTCCGGCCGCACGCCGTGCCAGAGCAGGTACGACTCCGCCGCCTGCTCGACCAGCATCCCCCAGCCCTTGTACGCCCGCTCTGACCCGCGCGCTGCCGCCCAGCGCATGAACGTCGTGTCGCCGCGGCCGTAGGCCATGTCGTAGCAGACGGTGTCGCGCCCGACGCAGCGCTCCGGCAACTCCGGCACCTCGCCGGCGAGGCTGGCCGCCGTCGCGTTGATCAGGATGTCCCAGGGACGGTCCTCGACGGCGTCGAAGCCCGAGGCGGAGATCTCGCCGAGGTCCGAGAACTCCTCGGCGAGCTGCTTCGCGCGTTCCGGCGTGCGGTTGGCGATGCGCACCTCGCGCGGCTCCTGCTCGAGCAGCGGCGCGAGCACGCCGCGGGTCGCGCCGCCGGCGCCGAGGATCAGGAGGCGCGAGCCGCCGACCGTGACGCCCAGGTTGCGCACGAGGTCGGTCACCAGGCCTACCCCGTCGGTGTTCTCGCCGTACAGCTCGGTGGCGCTGCGCCGCACGATCGTGTTGACGGCGCGGGCGCGCTCGGCGCGCGCCGAGAGTTCGTTGACGATCTCGGCCGCCGCCGGCTTGTGCGGCAGCGTGACGTTCGCGCCGCCGCCGCCGCCGACGAAGAAGTTGATCACCGCGTGCCGGAACTCGCCGGGCGTCACGTCCTGGACCTTGTAGTCCACGACGTGGTCGAACTGGCGCGCGAACATCGCGTGGATGAAGGGCGACCAGCTGTGGCTCACGGGATGGCCGAACAGCACGAAGCGGCCCGGTCCCTGGCTGGAGTTCACGATGCAGGCTCCTCGCGCAGCCAGGCCGCGGCGCGGCCCGCGTAGTAACTCAGGATGCCGTCCGCCCCCGCGCGCTTGATGCACACCAGGCTCTCGAGCACCGTGCGGCGCTCGTCCGTCCAGCCGTTCGCCGCCGCCGCCGCGAGCATCGCGTACTCGCCGCTCACCTGGTACACGAAAGTGGGCATGCCGAAGCGGTCCTTCACGCGGCGCACGATGTCGAGGTAGGGCAGCCCCGGCTTGATCATCACCATGTCCGCGCCTTCCTCGATGTCGAGCGCCACCTCGCGGATCGCCTCGTCGCTGTTGGCCGGATCCATCTGGTAGCTCGCCTTGTCGGACTTGCCGAGCGCGGCGCCGGAACCGACCGCGTCGCGGAACGGCCCGTAGAAGCTGGAGGCGTACTTGGCGGAGTACGCGAGGATGCGCGTGTCGTGGCGGCCGTCTTCCTCAAGCGCTGCGCGGATCGCGCCGATGCGGCCGTCCATCATGTCCGACGGCGCGACGACGTCGGCCCCGGCGGCCGCGTGGGAGCGCGCCTGCCGCACCAGCGCCTCGACGGTGGCGTCGTTCAGAACGTGCCCGGCCGCGTCGACCAGACCGTCCTGGCCGTGCGTGGTGTACGGGTCTAGCGCGACGTCGGTGATCACGCCGATCCCGGGTACCGCCTGCTTGAGCGTCCGCACGGCGCGCTGCACGAGGCCGTCCGGGTTCCAGGCCTCGCGCCCGTCCTGGCTCTTCGATTTCGGGTCCGGCACGGGAAAGAGGGCGATGGCCGGGATGCCGAGGGCTGCAAGGCGGCCGGCTTCCACGATCAGGAGGTCCGCCGAAAGCCGCTCGATGCCCGGCATCGAGGCGACGGGCTCGCGCCGGCCGCTGCCCTCGATGACGAACAGCGGCTGGATGAGGTCGTCGGCGGTGAGCCGCGTCTCGCGGGCGAGCCGCCGCGAGAACGGGTCGCGCCGCATGCGGCGCATGCGCGTACCCGGGTATCTTCCTGTGGCTCTCGGACCCATCAGGCTCCTGGCGCGCCGTATCCTGGGGTAGATTGGCCCGCGATGGGCCGGAAATAACCTGTGACTATGCCCGGTCTTTATACATGAACCGCGGGGACGGAGAAACGGACCGGCGTCGGCGTTTCGCGCAGTTGTGCGAAGACCTGCGTCCGGAACTCCTGCGGTTCGCCTGGTGGCTGGGGCGCGACCGGGGGCTGGCCGAGGACGTGGTCCAGGAGTCGATGTTGCGCGCCTGGAAATCGATTGATTCGCTGACGGACGAGCGCAAGGCGAAGGCCTGGCTGCTCACCATCGTGCGCCGCGAGTTCGCGCGCAGCTTCGAGAGGAAGCGGCTCGAGGTCACGGACGTCGATGCGCTGGTGGCGGCCGAGGCGGCGGCGCTCGCCGCGCCGGACGACGAGCGCGTCGGGCAGATGCGCGAAGCGATCTTTCGCCTGGAGGAGCAGTACCGCGAACCGCTCGTGCTGCAGGTGCTCATGGGTTACTCGACGCAGGAGATCGCCGGGATGATGGGCATCGAACAGGGCGCCGTTCTGACCCGGCTGTTCCGGGCGCGCCAGCGACTGCGCCAGCAGCTCGGCCTGCCGTCGGAGCCCGAGGCATGATCACCTGCCTCGAATTCAGGCGCCGGGTGGGCGCCGAACCGGCGGCCGCCGATCCCGACCTCGAGGCGCATCGTCGCGAGTGCAGCGCCTGCGCCCGCCACCAGGACGAGCTGCGCGCCATGGACGGCGTGATCCGCCGGGCACTCGAGGTGAACCTGCCTCCCCGGAAGCGGGTCGGCGGCGGGGCGGCGCCCGCGCGCCGGACGCGGTACTTCGCCATCGCCGCGAGCCTGGCGGCGGGCGCGGCGGTCGCGCTGTTCGCGCTGGTTGCCGTTCCGCGCGCGGCGATCGCGCGCGAGGTGGTCGCCCACATCGGCCACGAGCCGGGGGCGCTCACGTCGATGCAGCCGCTCGGCTCCGATGCGCTCGACGAGATCCTGTCGCCGGATCGCCTGCGGCTACGGCCCGGCGCCGCCGACGTCACCTACGCGGTGCGTTGCCCCTTCGACGGTCATGTCGTGCCGCACCTCGTCGTGCAGCGCCCCGAAGGACCGGTGACCGTGCTGTTGCTCGCGCACCGCACGGTCAGGATGCCCATCCGCTTCAAGGAGCAGGGATTCGAGGGCGTCATCCGGCCGGCGCCGCGCGGCGCGATCGCCATCGTCGGCGGTGGCGTCGCAGACCTCGACGCCGTCGCGCAGCAGGTCATCGACGCCGTCGACTGGGGGGCGTGAGGAAGCTGCCAACCCGGGCTTGAAGGGGGAAGGGGGAGGGGTCTGAAAAAGAATGACAACCAGCTTGTCATTCCCGTCAGCAAGCGCCGCGGGTAACTTCTCAACAGAATGACAAGCTGGTTGTCATTCTTTTTCAGACCCCTCCCCCTTCCCCCTTCAAGCCCGGGTCGGAAGCCTTCACTCGCCGGCGAGTCGCATGACGTCGTAACGTCCCGCGCCGCCGTCGACGAGCGCGGCATGCAGCGTCGGCAGGATCTGGCGCAGGTCTTCCTCGAGCTGCCAGGGCGGGTTGACGATCACCAGGCCCGAGCCGTTCAGCCCCGCACGCGAGTCATCCGGGTGCACACAGAGTTCCGCGGCCAGGACGCGCCGCGTCCCGGCATCCACGATCCGCCGATGCAGCCGCGCGGCCACGGCGCCCAGCTTGATCGGATACCAGGCCATCAGCACGCCCTGCGGCCAGCGCGCGGCCGTCGCAACCAGCGCCGCCGCGACGCGCTCGAAGTCGCGCTCCTGCTCCTCGTAAGGCGGGTCGACCAGGGCGAGGCCGCGTTTCTCGGGCGGCGGCAGCAGCGCAGCCAGCGCCTCGAAGCCGTCTCGGCCATGCACGCCGATGCGCGCGTCGCCGCGGAACAGCGTGCGCAGCGCCTCTGCTTCCGCGTCCAGCAGCTCGCAGAAGGCCGCGCGGTCGCCCGGCCGCATGAACGCCGCCTCGATCAGCGGCGATCCGGGATAGGCGCGAAGCCGCGCGCCCTCGTTCAGGCCGCGCACCATCGCGAGGTAACGCGCGAGCGCCGGGTGCGGCGCCTCGACGCGGGCCGCGAGCAGGCGGGCGATGCCGGCGCCGGCTTCCCCGCCGGTTTCGGGGAGGTCATAGCGGCCGCGGCCCGCGTGCGTGTCGAGCAGGAACAGCGGCCGGTCCTTCTCCGTGAGGCGCGCCAGCGCGGCGGCGAGCGCGGCGTGCTTCATCACGTCGGCGAAGTTGCCGGCGTGGAACGCGTGCCGGTACTTCACGCCTCGCCAAGCCAGTCGCGCGGGCGCAGCCACACGCGTGCCAGCGCATCCTCGGCCGAGCCCGGTTCGGGCACGTAGCCGTACTCCCAGCGCACCAGCGGCGGCAGCGACATCAGGATCGATTCCGTACGCCCGCCGGTCTGCAGGCCGAACAGCGTGCCGCGGTCGTAGACGAGGTTGAACTCGACGTAGCGGCCGCGGCGCAGCAGCTGGAAGGAGCGCTCGCGCTCGCCGAACGGCGTCCCGCGTCGCCGCTCCGCGATCGGCAGCCAGGCCTTCGGGAAGGCATCGCCGACGGCGCGCGTGAAATCGAAGCAGGCCGCGAAGGAGGGCGCGTTCAGGTCGTCGAAGAACAGGCCGCCGACGCCGCGCGTCTCGTTGCGGTGCGGCAGGAAGAAATAGCGGTCGCACCAGGCCTTGTACTTCTCGTAACTGCCCGGAAGCGAGGCGCAGGCGGCGCGCGCGGTGCGGTGCCAGTGCAGCACGTCCTCGCGGACCGGGTAGTACGGCGTGAGGTCGAAGCCGCCGCCGAACCACCACACGGGCGCCGCGCCCGCCGGTTCCGCCAGGAAGAAGCGCAGGTTCAGGTGCGTCGTCGGCACGTGCGGGTTCCTCGGGTGCAGCACGAGCGAGACGCCCATGGCCGAGAACGGCGCGCCCGCAAGCGCGGGGCGCGACGCCGTGGCGGACGCCGGCAGGCTGCCGCCCGTGACTTCGGAGAAGTTGACGCCACCCTGCTCGAAGAGGTCGCCGCCGCGGATGACGCGCGACTCGCCGCCGCCGCCCTCCGGCCGCTGCCAGCGATCGCGGCCGAAGCGTGCCTTGCCGTCGGCGCGCTCGAGCTCTTCGACCAGGCCGTCCTGGTAGGCGGCGAGCCAGTCGCGCACGGCGACGCGGTCAACCATGGCTCACGTACCCGCGGCCGGATCCCGGGCGGTCGCCTTGCGGGCGGCGGGTTTCTTGCGGGCCGGCTTCGGCTTCGCCGTGCTGGCGGCTTTCGCGGGTGCCGCCGGACTCGCGGCGGAGGCCTGCGCCTTGCGGCGCGCGCGCGGCGCCTTTGCCGCCGGCGCGGCCTCCGGCGCGGCGGCCTTGGCGCGCCGGCCGAACCGGCCGAAGCGTCCCTTGCGCTCCGGCGCGGCGGCGATCAGCGCCTGGCACTCCTCGAGCGTGAGCGAGGCGGGGTCGCGGTCCTTCGGGACCTTGGCGTTCTTCTTGCGGTCGGTGACGTAGGGACCGTAGCGGCCCTTCAGCACCTGCAGGCCCGCGTCAGGGAAGTCCAGGATCGTGCGCTCGCGGTCGGCCGCGAGCTTGGCCTCCACGATCTCGATCGCGCGCGGCAGTTCGAGCGTGAAGGGATCGTCTTCCTTGATCGAGGCGTACTTGGCGCCGAACTTCACGTACGGGCCGAACTGGCCGCGGCCGACGCTGACGGACGTTCCGTCGGGCATGTGGCCGAGGTCGCGCGGCAGCGAGAGGAGCTTGAGCGCATCGGCGAGCGTGACGTCGTCCATGTGCTGGCCCGGCAGCAGGCTCGCGAAGCGCGGCTTGTCCGGGTCGTCGCGCGTGCCCTGCTGGACGAACGGGCCGTACTGGCCCATGCGCACGGTGATCGGCTTGCCGCTGACCGGGTCGCGGCCGATCTCGCGCGACTCCGCGACTTCCTCGCGGGTGACGTTCTTCTGGACGTGGTCGACGGACTTGATGAAGGGCTTCCAGAAGCGGGCGAGCTCCTTGTGCCACTCCTTCTCGCCGTTGCTGATCTCGTCGAGCACGTCCTCCATGAGCGCGGTGAAGCCGTACTCGACGTAGGTGCCGAGGTACTTGACCAGGAACTTGCTGACGATCTTGCCGATGTCGGTGGGAACGAAGGCGCGCCCGCTCATCTCGACGTACTTCCGGTAGCGCAGCGTCTCGATGATGGAGGCGTAGGTCGAAGGACGGCCGATGCCGTGGCTCTCGAGCGACTTCACGAGGCTCGCCTCGGTGTAGCGGGGCGGCGGCTGCGTCCAGTGCTGCTCCGGGCGGATCGCCTGCAGCTCGACGCGTTCGCCGACTTCGAGCGCAGGCAGGCGCTGCTCGTCCTCGCTCTCGACCTCGGTCTCGTCCTCGTCGTGGTCCTCGTGGTAGGCGGCGAGGAAGCCCGGCTCGAGAAGCGTCTGGCCGGTCGCGCGGAACACGTGGCGGTTGCCGCCGGTCGCGGACTTCGGGTCGCCGGCGACCAGGTCGACGGCCACCGTGTCGAACACCGCGGGCGCCATCTGGCAGGCGACCGCGCGCTTCCAGATCAGCGCATACAGGCGGCGCTGGTCCTCGTCGTGGATGTCGTGCTCCGCCTTCTGCGGCGTCTCGGCGGCGGCGGTCGGGCGGATCGCCTCGTGCGCCTCCTGCGCGTTCTTCGACTTGGTCTTGTACTCGTTGACGCCGTCGGAGAGCGCCTTCCTGCCGAACTGCGACTCGATCGTCTCGCGGATCTCGCGCACCGCCTCGACCGAGAGCGACACCGAGTCGGTCCGCATGTAGGTGATGTAGCCTGCCTCGTACAGGCGCTGGGCCGCCTGCATCGTGCGCCGCGCGGTGAAGCCGAGCTTGCGCGCGGCCTCCTGCTGCACGGTCGAGGTCGTGAACGGCGGCGGCGGGTTGCGGCGCTTGGGCCTGCGCTCGACGCTCTCGACCGTGAGCCAGCCCTTCGACTGGTCCTGCAGCGCGCGCTCGACGCGCCGCGCGTCGGGCTCGTTGGTGACCGTGAAGCGTGACTTCTGGACGTCGGCCTCGAACTTCTCGCCGGCGAACTCGGTGAGCCGGGCCGGGAAACGCGCCGCGTCCTTCGAGGCCTCGGCCTCGACGGTCCAGTACTCGAGGCGCTGGAACTGCTGGATCTCGGCCTCGCGCTCGCAGATGAGCCGGAGCGCGACGCTCTGCACGCGGCCCGCCGACAGGCCCGGCTTGATCTTCTTCCACAGCAGCGGCGACAGGTTGAAGCCGACCAGGTAGTCGAGCGCGCGCCGCGCCTTGTAGGCGTTGACGAGGTTCTCGTTGACGCCGGCTTCGGCCTGCTCGACCGCCTCGCGCACCGCGTTCTTCGTGATCTCGTAGAAGCGCACGCGGCGCAGGTCCTTGCCCTCGAGCGCGCCCTGGCCGCGCAGGATCTCGGCGAGGTGCCAGGAAATCGCCTCGCCCTCGCGGTCCGGGTCGGTCGCGAGGTAGAGCGCGTCCGCCTTCTTCATCGCGCGCGCGATCGCGTCGACCTTCGGCTTGCTCTTCTCGATGAGCTGGTACTTCATCTCGAAGTCGCGCTCGGGATCGACCGCGCCCTCCTTCTCGACGAGGTCGCGCACGTGGCCGTAGGAGGCCAGGACCTCGAAGTCCGGCCCGAGGTATTTCTTGATGGTCTTCGCCTTGGCGGGCGATTCGACGATGACGAGATTGCTGCTCATTTGTCCGTGTTCAATGCGCCGGTCCCAGAAACGCCAAAGCCGCGGACCCGACCGCGGCTCTCTGGCGACCGGTCCCGCGGGCTTTCAGTGCATGGCATCCCGGCGCTCGTCGAAGACCAGGTCTTCCATCCGCTGGTAGGCGTTTTCCTGCCCCGGCTGGCTGAAAAGCACCATCAGGACCACCCACTTGAGCTGCTCGATGTCGATGTCCTCGGCCTCGAGCGCCAGCAGCCGGTCGATCACGACCTCGCGCTGCGCGGCCGAGAGGATACCGAGATTCTCCAGGTGCAGCAGGTAACCGCGCACGTCCGTGTCGAGGCGCACCTGCTCGGAGCCGCTGAACACGCGCATCGCCCGTGCCGTGCCCTCGGTGACCGAGCGGTCCCGGTCCGTGGCGAGGCTCTCCAGCCACAGCAGCGCGCGCTCGATTTCCGCCTCCGGGTAGCCTTCCTGCTCGAGCTCGACCTTGAGCTGATCGCGGTCCGGAATGGAGTCGTCCTCGGCATCCAGGAAGTTTTCGAACAGGTGGATCAGGATGTCGAGCACGCTGTCCTTCATCGGGCCTGCCTCGCTGTTGTCCGGCTGTAGTGCCCGCCGGCCAGGATTTCCACCCGGCCCTCGAGCTCGAGCAACTGCAGCTTCGAGATGACGGAATGCGCGGACAGCCCCGTGCGTTGCACCAGCCTGTCGAGTCCCGCCGGCCCGAAACCGAGGGCATTCAACAGCATTTCCGCGTCGCTGTCCAACACGCCCTGCGGAATTTTCGCGCCATTGCCCGTTTCCGGCACGGAATCCGGCGCGAGCGCGGACAGGGAAGCGCCGAGCGCCGAGAGCGCATCGTCGACCGATTCCACGAGCGCGGCGCCGTCCTTGATCAGCCGATGGCAGCCGCGCGCGAGGGGATTATGTATGGAGCCCGGCACCGCCATGACTTCGCGTCCCTGTTCGCCGGCGAGGCGCGCGGTGATGAGCGAACCGGACCGGGACGCCGCTTCGATCACCAGCACGCCGCGCGCGAGCCCGGACATCAGCCGGTTCCGGCGCGGGAAGTTCTCCGCGCGCGGCGGCGTGCCGGTCGAGAACTCGCTCACCAGGCAGCCCGATGCCGCGATGCGGGCCGCGAGTTCGCGGTGCTCGGCCGGGTAGACGCGATCGAGCCCGGTGCCGCAGACGGCGATCGTGGCGCCCGGTGCGGCGAGCGCGCCGCGATGCGCCTGGCCGTCGATGCCGGCGGCGAGCCCGCTCGTGATCGTGAAGCCGCAGGCCGCCAGCCGGGCGGCGAAGTCGAAGGCAGTCTCGCGCCCGGCCGCGGTCGCGGCGCGGCTGCCGACGATCGCGACCTGGGGGCGCGACAGCGCGTCCGGATCGCCTTCGACGAAGAGCGCCGGCGGCATGCCCGGCACGGCGGCGAGCTGGGGCGGGTAGCGCGGGTCGTCCGCCGTCAGCAGGCAGCGATTCGGGCCCGCGAGCCAGGCCAGGTCACGTTCGATGCCCGCCGGCTCCTGCCGGCCCGGGCCGCGCAGGCGTTCCAGCCAGCGGACCAGGTCCCCTCCCGACGCGGATTCGGTCATCCCGCCAGCGTGCGGTTCCCGCGCGTCCGCCGCCCCGCGCATTTCGAACCGGTTCCCACACATTTAAAGGTGCCGCGGCGCTGGCACGGGGCAGGCCGTGCGTGGCGGCTGGCGCGCGTGCGAGCCGGCGGGACTCCCCTCGCTCGCTCAGGGCGGCGACCGCATTCGCTCGCTCGGGGGTCCCGCAACGGCTCGCACGCGCGCGATACGCCGCGACGCGTCACGCGCGCGCCGGCCGGACGGGTCCCCGAGCGAGCGAATGTCCGTTCTTCTGAGCGAGCGAGGGTCCCCGGCCGGCCAAGCGCGCGCGTGGTATCGCCCGCCGGCTCGCACGCGCGCGACACACCGGGCGCGATCAGGTGCGTGCCGATCGTGTGTCGTCGTCGAGTGCGGGCGGGAAAAGAAAACGCCGGCGCGAGGCCGGCGTCTTCGGGACGGACGGGAAGCGGACGTCAGCCGCCGGCGCCCGGCGAGCGGACGGCATCGCCGACCTTGACCTCGCGGTCCGACTGCCACATCAGCCCGTAGCTCATGCGGTCGTAGGCCTTGAAGATCAGCGCCACGCCGTTGCGCTCGTCGGGCAGCTGCACGGTGCGGCTCTTGGGGTTGCGCGTCATGTCGCGGACCGCCTCGCCCGCTTCCCAGACTTCGAGTACGTGGCCGGGCTCGAGGCCGTGCTTGCTGCCGCGGTTGATGATCACGACGTCGTAGTCCGCGACGATCGTGCGCTCGTCGATGACGGACATGATCCGGCCGTCCACGGCCGAATCCGGCGGACGCGGGATGAAGTCCATCCTCGCCTCCTGCTCGGCCTGCACGAGGATGTCGCCCTCGAGCGTCTCGCGCGCGGAGTCGACGACGCGCAGCGTGGCCGGGTCTCCCATGCGGTTGACGTCGGCCTCGCCCGTGAACAGGCCCTGGTAGCCGAGCACGTTGCCGTCGTCCGGGTCGCGCAGCTCGTCGCCGACGTGGTAGATGCTGTAGCGGTTGCCGACGGCGCCGTCGCGCAGGCGGCGCACGTAGATGTCATTGCCGACCGCCGCGATCAGCCGGTCGTCGCGCGCAGCGACCACGTAGGGAGCATCCTGGACCTGGTCGGCCGTGAGCAGCTTCGGGCGCTGCATGAATGCCGCGATGCGCTCGTACGGCACCGCGCGGATCGCCTCGGACAGCGGGTTCTCGCGCACGCGCGGCGAGAGCCGCGTGGCGCCGCCGCTCGCGAGCGTGACCCGCGGCTGGCCGTCGACCCAGATGAGCATGAGTTCATCGCCCGGGTAGATCAGGTGCGGGTTCGCGACCTGCGGGTTGATGTGCCAGATTTCCGGCCAGTACCAGGGGTCGGTCAGGAACTTGCCCGAGATGTCCCACAGCGTGTCGCCCGGCTGGACCGTGTAGCGATCCGGGGCGTTCGGCGCGACCGGTACGACGCTGCGGTCGATGCCCTGTTCCTGCCCGGTGGCGACGCCTGCCTGGATGGCCAGGCCGAGGGCGAGGGCACAGGCGGCGGCGACCGTCAGCGTGCGCAGGGGGTGGCGGGTTCCGAACTGGGGGGACGAAGCCATGCGAGGTGCTCCCTTACAGCCGCGGCAGCCGTAGAATCGTATAATCCACGGCGTCCGGTTTCGGACGTAAGTCCATGCTTCGACGAACTTTAGCAGCAATCCCGGGTCAGATACACGCGCTAGAAGCCCCACTCCCATGACGCGCCTCACAATCCTGGAGTATCCAGACCCCCGCCTGCGCACCCGGGCCGTCCCGGTGGACACGGTGGATGCCCCGTTGCGGGACCTGATCGACGACATGTTCGAGACCATGTATGCCGCCCGCGGCATCGGGCTCGCCGCCACCCAGGTCAACGTGCACCGGCGGCTGCTGGTGACCGACGTCTCCGAGGGGCGTACCGACCCGCGGGTGTTCATCAACCCCGAGATCCTCGCCCTCGACGGCAAGGCGGTCACGCAGGAGGGCTGCCTGTCGGTACCCGGCTACTTCGACGACGTCGAGCGGGCGGAGCGCATCCGCGTGCGCGCGCTCGACCGGGAGGGGAAGCCGTTCGAGGCCGAGCTCGAGGGCTTGCTCGCGGTCTGCGTGCAGCACGAGATCGACCACCTCGACGGCAAGCTGTTCGTCGACTACCTCTCCGAGCTCAAGCGCCAGCGCGTGCGCAAGAAGATCGAGAAGGAGCGGAAGCTGCGCGCGGAAGGGCGCGCCGACGAATCTTCGCGCGCGCCGGCGATCTGACCGTTTCCATGCCCACCGCATCCGGCCTGGCGGTCGTCTTCGCCGGCACGCCGGCGTTCGCGCTGCCCTCGCTCGAGGCGATCGCCGCGTCGCGCCATCGCGTGGTCGCCGTGTTCACGCAACCCGACCGGCCGAGCGGCCGCGGACGCGTGCTGGCCGCGGGCCCGGTCAAGACGCGCGCGCTGGAGCTCGGCCTGGCGGTGCACCAGCCGGCGACCTTGAAGGACGCGGCGGCCGAGGCGGTCATCGCGGCGCTCGCGCCGGACGTGATGGTCGTCGTCGCCTACGGGCTACTGCTGCCGCCCGCCGTGCTCGGGCTGCCGCGGCTCGGCTGCCTCAACGTGCACGCCTCGCTGCTGCCGCGCTGGCGCGGTGCCGCGCCCGTCGCGCGCGCGATCGAGGCCGGCGATGCGCAAACCGGCGTCTGCATCATGCGCATGGAGGCCGGGCTGGACACCGGGCCCGTCATGTTTCGACGCGAGACGGCGATCGGCGCGCGCGAGACCGCCGGCGAGCTCGAGACCCGGCTCGCGGCCGAGGGCGGACTCGCGATCGTCGAGGCGCTCGACCGGCTGGCCGACGGGCGTGCCGAGTTCGAGCCGCAGGACGACGCGCACGCGACCTGGGCGGCGAAGCTGACGAAGGCCGAAGCACGGCTCGACTGGCGCGAGCCGGCGGCGCATCTCGCGCGGCGCGTCCGCGCGCTGCACCCGTGGCCGGTCGCGGAGACGACCCTGGACGGCGCGCAGCTGCGCATCCACGAGGCGGAGCCCGCGGCGGGCGCCGGACGCGGCGAGGTGCCCGGCACGGTCCTGCGCGCGGACGCCGGCGGGATCGCCGTCCTGACCGGCGACGGTGAGCTGAGGCTCCTGCGCGTGCAGCTGCCGGGGCGGCGGGTCGTCGCCGCCGCGGAACTCGCGCATGCAAGGCCGCTGGCGGGCAAGGTGCTCGGGTCCATCCGGGGAACGTCCTGAGCACGCCCGGGGGCGCGGCGATACGTGCCGCGGCGGCGCGCGCCGTCGCCGCCGTCGCGGTGCAGGGTCGCCGCCTCGAGGACGCCGTCGCGGCCGTGACCGGGGGCGGGGTGCCGCGCCCGGCGACGCAATCCATCGCATTCGGCACGGTGCGCTGGTTCTTCGAGCTCGAAGTCTGCCTCGAGTGCCTGCTGGACCGCCCGGGCTCCCGGCAGGATCCCGAGGTGAGGGCGTTGATGCTGGTCGGTCTCTTCCAGCTGCTGCATGGCGCGACGCCGCAGCACGCGGCGGTGTCGGAGACGGTCGAGGCGGCGCGCGCGCTCGGCCGGCCGCGCGCGGCGGGGCTCGTCAATGCGGTCCTGCGACGGTTCCTGCGCGAGCGCGAGGCGGTGCTCACGGCGGCGCACGCGCGCCGGGCGGCCCGCCACGCCCACCCGGAATGGATGCTCGATGCGTTCGCGCGCGACTGGCCGGACTGCTGGGAGTCCATCGCGGCCGCGGGCAACGCCGAGCCGCCCATGTGGCTGCGCGTCAACGCGCGGCGCGGCACGCGCGACGCCTACCTTGCGCGGCTCGCCGCGGCGGCGCTGCCGGCCGAGGGCTGCGCCTTCGCGCCCGAGGCGCTCCGGCTCGCGACGCCGGTGGACGTGCACGCCTTGCCCGGATTCGCGGACGGCGACGTATCCGTCCAGGATGCCGCCGCGCAGCTCGCGCCGCGCTTCCTGGCGGCGGCGGCAGGCATGCGCGTGCTCGACGCCTGCGCCGCGCCCGGCGGCAAGGCCTGTCACGTCGCGGAGCTCGAGCCCGGGCTCGCCGAGCTCGTCGCGCTGGACGTCGACCCGGTGCGCGCGGCGCGCATCGAGTCGAACCTCGCGCGGCTCGGCCTCGAGGCGCGGGTCGTGGTCGGCGACGCCGCGGAGCCCGGCGCCTGGTGGGACGGCCGGCCGTTCGACCGGGTCCTGCTCGACGTGCCCTGCTCGGGCACCGGCGTGATCCGCCGCCATCCGGACATCAAGCTGCTGCGGCGGGAGGACGATATCGCGCGCTTTGCAGCGCGGCAGGCGGCGCTGCTGTCCGCCTGCTGGGGGCTGCTGGCCCCGGGCGGACGCCTCGTGTACGCGAGCTGCTCGGTGCTGTCGGCGGAGAACGCGGGCGTCGTCGGCGCGTTCATGGCCGGCCAGCCCGCGGCGGTCGACGTGACCGAATCTGCTAGGCTTTCGCTGCCCGGTGCGCTGCCGTGGCGGTCCGCCGGGCCGGGCAGTGCGCTGCCGAGCGGGGCGGCGGACGCCGACGGCTTCTATTACGCCTGCCTCGAGAAGAAGATCTAGCGTGCATTCGGAGCGGGGACGTCGCTGGCTCATCGCAATCGCCGCGCTGCTCGGCGCGGTGCCGGTCCCGCTCGCCACCGCGCAGGAGGCCGAGCGCTTCGAGGTCAGGAACGCCTACGTCGAGCTCGTGAACGGCGAGTGGCTGCTCGACGTGCGGCTCGACCTCGCCCTCGCCGAGGCGGCGCGGCAGGCGTTCGAGCAGGGCGTGCCGCTGGTCCTGCGGCTGGAGATCGAGGCGAGCATGGAGCGCCGCCTGCTGCCGGACGAGGACGTCGTTTCCATGGGGCGGCGCTGGCAGCTCGCGTACGACGCGATCGCCGAGCGCTACGTCGTCACCGACGTGAAGGCCGGCACGCACGTGAGCCACGCCACGCAGGAAGAGGCCTTCGAGGCGCTCGGGCGGATCGGCGGCATCGTCATCGCCGACACCGAGACGCTGCCGGAGGGCCGGCGATTCGACATGCGGGTGCGCGCGACGGTCGAGATCGGCGAGCTGCCCGCCGCGGTGCGGATGCTGCTCTTCTGGCGCGGCTGGTCGCGGACCACCGAATGGTACGCCTGGCAGGTGCGGCCGTGATCCGCCGCTGGTTCCCGTTCATCGCCGGCGCCGGCATCGTCATCTGGGTGACGGCGCTCGTCATGCTTGCGCTCACGGCCGAGGGGCCGCAGCGCTTCGGCGAGCTGTACCTGGCGATCCTGCTGATCAACGTCGCCGGCGTCGTCGCGCTGCTGTTCCTGATCGGCGGCCGGCTCGCCGACTTCGTCCGCGACTGGCGCCGGCACGTGCCCGGCTCGCGCCTGCGCGGCCGGACGCTGCTGATGTTCGGCGGGCTCGCGATCGCGCCGCTGCTGCTCGTGTTCACGTTCTCGGTGATGTTCCTGACGCGCGGCATCGACGGCTGGTTCCACGCCGAAGTGCGGCAGGGGCTCACCGACGCGCTCGGTCTGTCGCGCGCCGCGCTCGACCTGCGCATGCGCGAATATCTCGACCGCACGCTGCGCATGGGCGCCCGGCTCGCCGGCGAGTCGGGCGCCGGGCTCTACTTCGCGCTCGACGAGGAACTGCGCCGCTCGGACGCCGAGGAGCTGATCGTCATGAGCGCGGGCGGGCAGACGCTCGCCTACAGCCGGGCCGGGCTGCAGCACGCGCTGCCGGCGCCGCCGCCGCGCGAGCTGCTGCTGCAGCTTCGCCAGGGACGGCCGCACGTGAGCCTGCAGCCGGCGCCCGGCGGCGGCTACCAGGTGCTGGCGGCGACCCAGCTGCCGGCCGGAGCGGGATCGCAGTCGCCCCGCGCGCTGGTCGCGACCTACCCGGTGCCGCAGCGACTCTCCGACCTCGCCGGCACGGTGCAGCAGGCCTACCAGCAGTACGGCCAGCTCTCCTATCTGCGTGAGCCGCTGAAGGCCGCGTTCGTGCTGACGCTGTCGCTGGTGCTGCTGATGGCGCTGCTCGCCGCCGTGTACGGCGCGCTGTATTTCTCCGAACGCCTGGTGCGGCCGGTGCAGGACCTGATCGCGGGCACGCGCGCGGTCGCCAAGGGCGACTTCGACACGCGCCTGCTGCGCCCCTCGCACGACGAAATCGGCTTCCTGGTCACGTCCTTCAACGACATGACCAAGAAACTCGCGCGCGCCCGGGAGGAAACCGAGCGCAGCCGGGCCGCCGTCGAGGCCGAGCGCGCCGCGCTCGCGGTCATCCTCGCGCGCCTCACCAGCGGCGTCATCTCGCTCGAGCCCGACCTGCGCGTACGCGTCGCCAACCAGGCGGCAGGCGCGATCCTCGGCGTGGACTTCGAGGGCGCGGCGGGCCGCCCGCTGGCCGAGATCGCGGCCGGCCACCCGCTGCTCGCGGAGCTGCACGAGCTGCTGCAGCGGCACGTCGAGTCCGGCGAGACCGAGTGGCGCGAGCAGCTGACGCTGCGCACCGAGTCCGGGCGGCGCGAGCTCGTGTGCGCCTGCACGGCGCTGCCGGGCGACGCCGGCGCGCAGGGCCTCGTGCTGGTGTTCGACGAGGTCACGCAGCTCCTGCAGGCGCAGCGCCAGGCGGCATGGGGCGAGGTCGCGCGCCGGCTCGCGCACGAGATCAGGAACCCGCTCACGCCGATCCAGCTTTCGGCCGAGCGCATGCGCCGGAAGCTGATGCGCGGGCTCGGCGCGCCGGAGGCGGAGCTGCTCGACCGCTCGACGCACACGATCGTCCAGCAGGTGGAGGCGATGAAGCAGATGGTCGCCGCCTTCTCCGAGTACGCGAAGGCGCCGGAGATGAGCATCCGCGAGTTCGACCTCTCGGCGCTGGTGCGCCAGGTGGCGGACCTCTACCACGCCCAGGACCCGCGCGTCGCTTTCGGGCTCTCGCTGGACCCGAAGGCCTCGCTGCTGGAGGCCGATCCCGGGCGCATCCGGCAACTGCTGAACAACCTGCTGACGAACTCGCTCGAGGCGCTCGACGGGCGGGAGAATCCTGTCATCATGATTGAAACGCAGCGTTCGGGCGGCCAGGTCAGCCTGGTGGTCGTCGACAACGGACCCGGGTTCCAGGGCGGGCTCCTGGAGCAGGCCTTCGACCCGTACGTGACCTCGAAGCCGAAGGGCACGGGGCTCGGGCTCGCGATCGTCCGCCGCATCGTCGAGGAGCACGGCGGGACGGTCGAGGTCGACAACGCGCCGCAGGGCGGCGCACGCGTGCGCATCATGTTGCCGGCAACCGCGCGCGAGGCGCGGCGCGCCGAGGCGAGGAGAGAGAAAGCATGAGTTCGCCGAGAATCCTGGTCGTCGACGACGAGGCGGACATCCGGGGCCTGTTGTCCGAGATCCTCACGGAGGAAGGCTACGAGGTCGAGGTGGCGGCGGACGCGGCCTCGGCGCGCCGCGCCGCGGCCCGCGAGGAGCCGGACCTCGTCCTGCTCGACATCTGGATGCCGGACATGGACGGCATCTCGCTGCTGCGCGAGTGGAGCGAGAAACAGACGCTGCGCTGCCCGGTCGTGATGCTGTCGGGCCACGGTACCGTGGAGACGGCGGTCGAGGCGACCCGGCTCGGCGCCTTCGACTTCGTCGAGAAGCCGCTGTCGATCGCCAAGCTCCTGCGCACGGTCGAGCGCGGGCTCGACGCCGGCAAGCGCCGGCGGCAGGCGCAGCGCACGCTGATCCCGCCGCTGGTGGCGCCGGTCGGCAGGAGCCGGCTGATGCACCGGGTGCGCGAGCAGGTGCAGCAGGTCGCGACCCACGATGCGCCGGTGCTGCTGGTCGGCGAGCCGGGCACGGGCCGCGAGGCGTTCGCGCGCTACATGCATTCGCTGGGCCCGCGCGCGGCGGGGCCGTTCGTGGCCGTGACCTGCGCGAGCCTCGACGACGCGACCGCCGCGGCGCGCCTGCGCGGCACCGTAACCGACGGCCGCGTCGAGCCCGGTTTATACGAGCAGGCACGCGGCGGCACGCTGTTCCTGGGCGGGCTCGAGGACCTGACGTCGCAGGCGCAGCGGCTGCTGCTGGCGGACCTCGAGCAGCGCGGCTGGCAGCGCGCGGGCGCCCCGGAAATCACTCCGTTCGACATGCGGCTGGTGAGCGCGGCCCTGCCCGGGCACGACGGGCCTGCGAGCGGCCTGCGCCGCGACCTGCTGGCGCATCTCGAGGTGATCTCGATCCGCATCCCGCCGCTCCGGGAGTACGCGGAGGACGTGCCGGAGCTGCTGCGGCACTACGTCGACCGGCTGGTGGACGAGGAGGGCATGCCGTTCCGGCGTTTCTCCGTCGCGGCCCAGAACCGGCTGCGCAACTATCCCTGGCCCGGCAACGTGCGCGAGCTCCGCAACCTCGTGCAGCGGGTCCTGATCATGGGCGGGCCCGAGGAGATCGGGCTAGAGGAGATCGAGCAGCACCTGGTCGTCCAGCAGGCCCCGGACGAGCCCCTGGTCAAGCAGGACCTGCTCGCCCTGCCGCTGCGCGAGGCGCGCGAGCAGTTCGAGCGGGCCTACCTGCTGCAGCAGCTGATGCTCTGCAACGGCAAGGTGGGGCTCCTGGCCAAGCGCGTGGGCATGGAGCGCACGCACCTGTACCGCAAGCTGCGCTCCCTGGGCGTAGACTTCCGGCAGATCACCGAAGACTGAAACCTCTGGAGGCAGTCATGAAAGCGAGCAGGTTGTTGACGGCGGCGGTTGCCGCGCTGGGTCTCCTGGGCGCCGTCGGCGCGCAGGCGGAGGAAGCGAAGCGCACGGTCGGCGAGTACACCGACGACAAGGTGCTGCATACCAAGGTCTGGGCGGCGCTGACCGAGGACAAGACGGCCGACGCCAGCGAGATCAATCTCGAGGTCTACAAGGGCGTCGTGCAGCTCAACGGCTTCGTGGACAACGCCAAGGAGAAGGCGCAGGCGGAGACGGTCGCGAAGGGCGTCTCGGGCGTCAAGGGCGTCGAGAACAACCTGATGATCAAGCAGGCGAAGCAGACGACCGGCGGGGCGATCGACGACTCGACGGTCACGGCGAAGGTCAAGACGGCCTTGACCGAGAGCAAGGAGACCAAGGCGCACGACATCAAGGTCGAGACCCGCGGCGGGGTGGTTCAGCTCTCCGGCTTCGTCGAGAGCGAAGCGCAGAAATCCGCGGCGACCAGGGTCGCGCAGTCCGTCGAGGGCGTGAAGGCCGTCAAGAACAGCCTCAGCGTCAAGAACTGAGCGAAAAAGGGGACGCACCCCTTTTCCCGCCGAATGGTGCAGCGGCTCTCGGGATCTCGGAAAAGGGGTGCGTCCCCTTTTTCGCCTAGTCCCCGACGCGCACCACCAGGAAGTCGACTTCGGCCTCGCGAAGTCGCGAACGCACGCGGTCGAGCTCGGCGGGATCGCTGATCGGCCCGATGCGCACGCGGTGCCAGGTGTCGGCGTCGATGGCGACGCGCTGCACGTTCGACTCGATGCCCTGCAGCGCGAGCTGCGCCCGGACGCGGTCGGCGTCCTCGGGTTTCCGGTACGAACCGGCCTGCAGCACGTAGGCGCCCTCTTTCCGGGCGGCCTCCGGAATGTCGCTCTGCACGACGGCCTCGCGTTCCGGGACCACGACCTCGAAGTTGGGCAGCATGTCGTAGAAATCGTACTGGTCGGGTTGCGGGTCCGCGGCGGCCTCGCGCGCCGAGGCGGGCTCCGCCTCGGCGGGCGGCTTGGCGGCGCCGCCGTTCGGCTGGGGATCGCGAGGGTCGAAGTAGTAGAGCGCGAGCCCGACGGCGAGGCCGAGCGCGAGCCCGATCAGCAGGCCGACCCACCCGGAGAAGCCCTCGCTCCGGCCGCGGCTGCGCTTGTAGTCCTTCGCCACCATCACATGGTCTCCGGCGCCGAGACGCCGAGGATGCCGAGCGCGTTCACGAGCACCTGGCGCGCGGCCGCGATCAGGGCGAGGCGGGCATTGCGCGTGGCCGCGTCGTCGACGATGAACGGCAGCGCCGCGTAGCAGGCGTGGAAGGCCTGGGCCAGCTCGCGCAGGTAGTTCACCACGAGGTGGGGCGCGCGCTGGTCGGCGCCGAGGCGCACGACTTCCGGCCAGCGCGAGACCTCGCGCATCAGCGCGATCTCGGCGGGATCGGCGAGCGCCGCGAGTACCGCGAGCCCCGCGGCGCGGTCGAACGGCAGCCCGCGCTCGGCCGCCTGCTTCAGCACGCTCGCGATGCGCGCGTGCGCGTACTGCACGTAGTAGACCGGGTTGTCGTTGCTCTGCTTGCGGGCGAGCTCGAGGTCGAAGTCCAGCGCCTGGTCGTTCGAGCGCATCACGTAGATGAAACGCGCCGCGTCGTTGCCGACCTCCGCGCGCAGGTCGCGCAGCGTCACGAACTGCGCCTCGCGCTTGCCCATCGCGACCTTCTCGCCGCCTTTCCAGAGCGTGACGAACTGCACCATCGGCACTTCCAGCGACTCGGGCGGTTCGCCCATCGCCGCGAGGCCCGCGCGCACGCGCGCGACGTAGCCGTGGTGGTCGGCTCCGAGGATGGTCAGCAGGAGCTCGAAGCCGCGCTCGCGCTTGTCGAGGTGGTAGGCGATGTCGGAGGCGAAGTAGGTCTTCTGGCCGTTGGCGCGCACCACCACCCGGTCCTTCTCGTCGCCGAACAGGGTCGCGCGGAACCAGGTCGCGCCGTCCTGCTCGAACACGTTCCCGGCGGCGCGCAGGCGCGCCAATGCGCGGTCGATCGGTCCGCCGTCCTTCCCGTCGCCGAGGGCCTGCTCCGAGTACCAGCGGTCGAAGGTCACGCCGAACTCGGCGAGGTCGCCCTGGATGTCCGCGAGCATGTCGGCAAGGCCGGCCTCGAACACCGTGCGGAACCCGTCGCCGAGGAGCGACCTCGCGCGGTCGATCACCGCGTCGACGTACGCGTCCTTGTCGCCGCCCGCGTCCTCGTCCGGCGGCAGGCCCGCGAGCACTTCCGCGGCCGGGCGGCGGAACGCGTCGCCGTGCTGCGCGCGCAGCCGCGCCGCGACCGGGCGCACGTAGTCGCCGCGGTAGCCGTTGGCGGGGAAGGGGAGCGTCTCGCCGCAGAGCTCGAGGTAGCGCAGCCACACGCTGGCCGCGAGGATGTCCATCTGCCGGCCCGCGTCGTTCACGTAGTACTCGCGGTGCACGCGCCAGCCGTCGGCCGCGAGCAGGTTCGCGACCGTCGCGCCGAAAGCCGCGTGCCGGCCGTGGCCCACGTGCAGCGGCCCGGTCGGGTTCGCCGAGACGAACTCGACGATGGTCCGTCGCCCTGCGCCGCCGTTGCCGCGCCCGTAGGCCGGACCCTCGGCGAGCACGCGCGCCATCTCCGCCTGCCAGGCGGCCGGCGTCAGGAAGAAGTTGATGAAGCCCGGGCCCGCGATCTCGGTCTTCGCCACCAGCGGGCTGGGCGGCAGCGCCGCGACCAGCTTCGCCGCCAGCGCGCGGGGATGCGTGCGCGCCGCCTTGGCGAGGCGCATCGCGACGCCGGTCGCGAAGTCGCCGTGGGCGGCGTCGCGCGTGCGCTCGATCGCGGGGTCCGGCGGCGGTTCCCCGCCGAGCGTGCCCGGGGGCAGCGCGGCGAGCGCGTCGGCGACGAGTTTTTCGACCAGGTTTTTCAAGGCGCGCCAGTCTCTGGAATCGCCGCGGGCCAGGGCCTGTTCACGCTGCGGGAATCGCTGCGACGGTGGACCATTTCGCCTGCGGCAAGGAACGACGAGCGAAGTGTACTGGATGTACATGAGCGAGGAGTGACGCCGCAGCAGGCGAAATGGGCCCCGTCCCTGCGGGTTGCGGCCGAAATGGCGCCAGGCGGCGTTGCGCCTCTTGCCCGGATTCCCGATCCGGGCTGCGAGTCGCGCCTTGCCTGGCGCCATTTCGGACACGCAACGCAGCGATCCCCGTAGCGTGAACAGGCCCTAGTCAACTTCCGCGGGGTCGACATCCAGCGACCAGCGCAGTTGCCGCGGGCTGTCGAGCGCCGCGATCGCCGTCACCCACTCCCCGAGGAAGGCCTGCAGCGCCCCGCGCGAAGCGGACTCGACCAGCAGCTGCGCGCGGTAGCGCCCGGCGCGCCGCGCCATCGCGGCCGCCGCGGGACCCAGGATCCTGGGCCGCGCGCCGCCCGCGGCCGGCGCCGCGGCTTCGGCCGCGCGCAGGAAGTCGAAGGTCTCCGCCCGCGAGGGCGAATCGGCGCGCAGCAACGCGAGGTGGGCGTACGGCGGCCATCCCGCCGCGCGCCGCTCCTCCAGGGCAAGCGCCGCGAAGCCCTCGTAACCCTCGTTGATCAGGCACCGCAGCAGCGGATGCTCGGGATAGGCGGTCTGGATCAGCACCTCGCCCGGGCGGTCGCCGCGCCCCGCGCGCCCGGCGACCTGCACGATCTGCTGCGCGAGCCGCTCGCTGGCGCGGAAGTCGGCGCCGAACAGCCCCTGGTCCGCAGCCAGCACGACGACCAGGGAGACTTCCGGAAAGTCGTGGCCCTTGGTCAGCATCTGCGTGCCGAGCAGGATGCGCGCGCGGCCGTCGTTGACCGCGGCGAGCGCCGCCTCGAGGTCGCCGCGCCGGCGGATCACGTCGCGGTCGATGCGCACCAGCGGCGCCGCCGGGAAGAGCTGGGTGAGCGTCGTCTCCACGCGTTCGGTGCCCTCGCCGACCGGCACCAGCTCGTTGCCGCACTGCGGGCAGGCGAAGGGCATGCGCTCCTCGGCGCCGCAGTGGTGACAGGCGAGGGTCGCGCGCGAGAGGTGCACGGTGAGCCGCGCGTCGCAGGACTTGCAGGGTGCGACCCAGCCGCAGCCGGAGCAGAACATCGTCGGCGCGTAGCCGCGCCGGTTCAGGAACAGCAGCACCTGGCCGCCGTCGCCGAGGTGCCGCTCGATCGCCGCCAGCGCCGGCGGCGAGAGGCCGTCGCGCGCGGGCTGGATGCGCAGGTCGACGACCGTGACGCGCGGCTTGCCGGCGCGCCCCGTGCGTTCCGGCAGCGACAGCTTCAGGTAACGGCCGGCCGCCGCGTTGGCGAGCGATTCGAGCGAGGGCGTCGCCGAGCCGAGCACCGCCGGGCAGCCGGCGCGCTGCGCGCGCGCGACTGCGAGGTCGCGGCCGGAGTAGCGAAATCCCTCCTGCTGCTTGTAGGAGGCGTCGTGTTCCTCGTCCACGACCACGAGGCCGAGCGCGGGCAGGGGCGTGAACACCGCCGAGCGCGTGCCGATCACCACGTGCGCCTGGCCCGCGGCGGCCGCGCGCCAGGCCTGGGCGCGCGCGCCGTCGGCGAGCGAAGAGTGCAGCGCGACCACCGGCGCGGCGAGACGGGCGCGGAAGCGCGCGACGAGCTGCGGCGTGAGCGCGATCTCGGGCACCAGCACCAGCGCGCCGTGGCCCGCGGCGAGCACGCGCTCGATCAGGTGCAGGTACACCTCCGTCTTGCCGCTGCCGGTCACGCCGTGCAGCAGGAAGGCGCCGAAGCCGCCGAGCGAATCTCCGATGCGCCCGACGGCGGCGGCCTGGGCGTCGGTGAGTACCGGGCCGGGCCGGCCTTCGCCCGCCGCCGGCGGCGCCTCGGGCCGGACGAAGGACTCGAGCCAGCCGCGCTTCGCGAGCGCGCGCAGCGTCGTCGTGAGCCCCGCCGCGGAGATCGCGGCCGCGCTGGCGCCGTGCTCGCCGGCGAACGACGCCAACGCCTGCTGGCGCGGACCGAAACGCGCGCCGCCGGCCAGGGCGGCGCGTCCGGCCTGCGAGAGCCGCCAGACGGTTTCTTGCAGCACCGCGGAGCGGCCCTCGCGCAGCATCTTCGGCAGGGCGCCGAAGAGCACGTCGCCGAGCGGGTGGTGGTAGTACTCCGCGGCCCAGCGCAGCAGGCCGAAGGTCGGGTCGTCCCAGAGCGGCGCCGGGTCGAGCGTCTCGAAAACGGGCTTCAGCTGCGCGCGCGCCAGCGCGCTCGACGTGGCGTGCGCGACCACGACGCCGACGGCGCGCTGCCGCCCGAAGGGAACGCGAACCCGCACCCCGGGCCGCGGCGGCGGCAGGCCGGCAGGTGCCAGGTAGTCGAAGGACCTGCGCAGCGGCGTGTCGAAGACGACCTGGAGGATGGGCGCGGCGTCGCTCAAGAAAGCCTTCTGGTTCAAACAGTTGAGAAATCCACGCGCAGTGTCAACCGCAGGCGGAGGGGACCGTTATACACGCTGACCGGGCAGGGAGTCGGGTGCGGATGGAGGACGAACCGGTGGACCGCTCTGCTACGCTCGAGGCGCCCATCCTGATCGGGAGGCCCCGCACAGTGCGGGACGGCCAGTTGGACCGGGAGCGCGACCTCGACCGATTCCTGGCCGGCGTCGAACGCCGCGCGTTGCGCATCGCGACGCTCGCGTTGCGGGACCGCGCGGAGGCGGAGGACGCCGTGCAGGACGCGATGATCCGGCTGGTGCGGCATTACGCCGGACGGCCCGAAGAGGAATGGCGGCCGCTGTTCTACCGCATCCTCGGCAACCGCATCACCGATAGCCGGCGTCGCGCGCGCGTGCGCCGTGCCGTGACCGCGGTCTGGCCGGGCAACGCCGCGGCGGAGGGCGCCGCGGACCCCGTCGAGTCTGCGATCGACCCGCGCGGCCGGCCGGACGAGGCGCTCGAGGGCGAGGAGCTGCTGGCCCGGCTCGAGTCTGCGCTCGCGTCGCTGAGCGCGCGCCAGCGCGAGGCGTTCCTGCTGCGCAACTTCGAGGGACTGGACGTCGCCCAGGCGGCCGTGGCGATGGGTTGCTCGGAGGGCAGCGTAAAGACACATTATTTCCGGGCCATGCAGGCGCTCGAGGAGGCATTGCAGGCATGCAGGATCTGAACGACCGGATGCGGGAGATCGAGCGCAAGTCCCGCGCGGCATTCGACGCGAGCGTCGAGGCCGGGGACGCCGCGACCCGCGCGCGCCTGGCGCGCGCGCGGGCGGCGGCGATCGGCGAGCTGCGCCGCCCGCGGATCACGCGGCCGGCGGTCTGGCTGCCGGCCGGCGCCGCCGCGGCGGCCCTGGTCGCAGCGATCCTGTGGCGACAGCAAGACGCGGCCGTCGCGCCGGTGTCGCCCGTACTCGCGTCCGAGGATCTCGACCTGGTCACGGGCGGCGAGGACTTCGACCTGCTCGGCGAGGACGCCGATTTCCTGGCCTGGGCGGCGGACGCCGCGGACGACGGGGTGGGCTGAGCGATGCGTCGCGCGACGCTCCTGGCCGCGCTCGCGGCCGCCTCTCCGGCGATCGCCGAGGATCCGCCGCCCGCGCCTCCGGACCCGGAGTTGCTTGAGTTTCTCGGGGAAATGGCCGGCGAGGACCCGTACCTGGTCGAGTTCATGGGCTCGCGCGCGGGCAAGCGGGCGCTGAAGGATGCCGAAGACGACGCCGAGGACGAACCGAAGGAAGACGACGATGAGTAAGCGTGCATCGATCCTGCTGGCGGGAATCCTTTCCATGGCCGCGCCGGCGCTCGCCGGCGAGACGGCCGGCATCGCCTGGGAGGCGCTCGATCCCGAGGCGCGGGCGGTGCTCGCCGGCCAGGAGGAGCGCTGGGCGACGCTGCCGCCCGAACGCCAGCGCGCGATGGCCGAGGGTGCCGAGCGCTGGCTGGCGATGGACGGGATCGGCCGCGCGCAGGCCAACGAGCGCTGGCAGACCTGGCGGTCGCTGACCCCCGAGCAGCGCGATCGGCTGCGCAAGGGCTGGGCGAAGTTCCGCGAGCTGACCCCGGAACAGCAGGAGGCGCTGCGCGACGCCTACCGGCGCTTCCAGTCGCTCACCCCCGAGCAGCGCGACCGGCTGCGCGAGCGCTGGCAGCAGATGTCGCCCGAGGAGCGTCGGCGTGCCCTGAATCGCCGCCAGGGCGCCAAGCCGGGATCGATCGACAAGCGGCCCTGTCCGCCCTGCTGAGATCTCGCGTCCCGGCCGCGGTCGTGGGAGGATGTCCGGGCCATGCCGAACGCACCGCTCAAGCGCTCCCGCGACCGGATGATCGCCGGCGTCTGCGGAGGCCTCGCCGAATGGCTGGGCTGGCCGGCCGATCGCGTGCGCATCGCCTACGTGATCGTCTCCCTCCTGAGCGCCGCCTTCCCGGGCATCATCGTCTATCTCCTGCTCTGGCTGCTGATGCCGGACGCCGACGAGGCGTGAACCGCCTGTTCCCCGTCCGCATCACCGCTGCATGAATGACGTCGCGCGCGAGCGCGCCGAGCGGGTCGGCGAGCGCCATGACCCTGCCACGATGCTCGAGGCGCGGCGCCGTGCGCGGGCGGCGGTGCACGACGTTGCCCGCCGGGTCGTGCCGGGCATGACCGAGGAGGAGGGACTCGAACTCGCGCTGCGCACCCTGCGCGCGCACGGCTTCGAGAGCGACTGGGTCCCGCCGTACCTGCGGTTCGGCAGCAACACGCTGAAAAGGTACGCCGAGCCCTCGGACCCCGGCGTCGTGCTCGGGCAGGACGACGTCTGGTTCATCGACGTCGGGCCGCTGTGGCGCGGCCACGAGTGCGACTACGCGGAGACCTTCGCCGTCGGCGAAGACCCGGAGCGGCACCGGCTGGTGCGCGACGTTCGCGAGATCTTCGAGCGGACTCAGGACCACTGGCGTTCGGCGCGCGCGACGGGCGTCGGGCTCTATCGGTTCGCCGCCGCCGAGGCGGAATTGCACGGCTGGCAGCTCGATCCCGAGATGGCCGGGCACCGGCTCGGCGGCTGGCCGCACGCGGATTTCCACGAGGGGTACCTGGCGAACGCGGATTTCACGCCCACCACCGGCCTCTGGATGCTCGAGATCCAGATTCGCCACCCGGGGCGGCCGTACAGCGCCTTCTTCGAGGACCTGCTGCTCGACGAGTGAGCGCGGCTGGCACATGCATCCTTCATCGCGAGCGCACGACGTGACCGGCTCGAACCCCGCCGAAGGGTTCGGGACGCCGGGCTACCGCGCCTATGTGCTCAACCTGCTGCTGCTGGTCTACATCCTCAACTTCGTGGACCGCGGCCTGCTCGCCGTCGTCGCGCGGCCGCTGAAGGCCGAGATCGAGATCTCCGATACCGCCTGGGGCCTGCTGACGGGATTCGGCTTCGCGCTCCTCTACACGACCGCGGGGATTCCGATCGCGCGACTCGCGGACAGGCGGAACCGCGTGTGGATCATCGCCGTCTGCCTGGCGTTCTGGTCCCTGATGACGGCGGCCTGCGGGCTCGCGACCGACGTCGCCGTCGGCGGATTCGTGATCAGCGCCTTCTGGATACTGCTGGTCTGCCGCATCGGCGTAGGGCTCGGCGAGGCGGGCTGCACGCCGCCGGCGACCTCGTTGATCGCGGATTACTTCCCGCCGCGCCGGCGGACCGCCGCGATCGGCTATTACGCCATGGGCGTCACCCTCGGGACGTTGCTGGCGAACCTGGTGGGCGGCCCGGTCGCCGACTGGTTCGGCTGGCGCGCGGCGTTCCTGATCCTCGGCCTGCCGGGCGTCGCCGTGGCGGTCGTCCTGGTGCTGACCGCACGGGAACCGCCGCGCGGCTACACCGACCCGCCGCACATGCCGCGGCCGGCGGAAGTCTCGCTGCGTGACGCCTGGTCCGAGCTGCTGTCCCGTCCGGCCTACTGGTGGATGATGGCCGGCGCGACGATTGCCGCGTTCTGCGGCTACGCGATCGTCAGTTTCCAGTCGCTGTACCTGCAGCGCAGCTTCGACCTGACCGCCGGGGAGGCCGCGCTGCAGTTCGGCGCGCCCGCCGCGGCCGCGGGCGCGCTCGGCACCTGGCTGATGGGGCAGGCCGCCGCCGCGCTCGGCCAGCGCTCCGCGGGCGCCGCCGCCTGGCTCGCCGCCGGCGGGCTGCTGGCGGCGATACCCTTCTACGTCCTTGCGTTCACGGCCTCCAGCCTGTGGGTGTGCGCCGTGAGCCTGTCGCTCGCCTACTTCGTGAAGTACGGATACATCGGGGCGCAGTTGACCATCACCCAGGGCGTCGTCTCCATGCGCGTGCGCGCCACCGCGACCGCGGTGCTGCTGTTCGTCATCAACCTCGTCGGTTACGGCCTCGGGCCGCTGTTCGCCGGCGTCGCCAGCGATGCGAGCTTCGCCCGGGCGCAGTCGCAGTCAGCGCTCGCCGAAGGCCTGACCCGTTCCATGTGCGACGCCGCGCAGCAGCAGGTGACCGACGCCGCCCGCCTCGGCGCGGCGCCGCTGCCCGGGCAGGACCTGTCGGGCTTGTTGGCCGGGCTGCCGCAGCCGGTGACCGGCGAGCAGTACGCGTTCTGCCTCGAAGCGAATGCGGCGAGCACCCAGTTCTCGATGCTGCTGACCACCTCGCTGTACGTGCTCGCCGCGCTGGCCTTCGCGATGTCCGCGCGGCGTCTCCGGCACGACCTGCGGGTCTAGCCGAGGCCCGCGCGCGCGCTCGCCAGCCGGCGGAACTCCCCTCGCTCGCTCAGGGCGGCGACCGCATTCGCTCGCTCGGGTGTTCCGCCGGCTGGCGAGCGCGCGAAACGCCGCGACACGCCACGCGGGCGCGGGGGGGGGTTCGTGCCGGAACGCTCGGGGCAGATCCCGCCGCGAAAGCCGCCGGAAGGTGCTCTGGGCCGCGCGCCGAGCGCGGGCGGGGTCCCGAGTGAGCGACTAAAGTTCCGGCGGAGCGAACGAGGGAACCCCGCCCAGCGATGGCGCGCGGCCCCTGACCAGCTACCCCGAGGCTTTCACCGCGTGGATCAGCTCCGCCGCGACCTTCTGCGCGTCGCCGTACACCATCCGCGTGTTGTCCAGGTAGAACAGGTGGTTCTCGATCCCCGAAAACCCCGCGCCCTGGCCGCGCTTGATGACCAGCACGTTCTTCGCCTTGTCGGCGTTCAGGATCGGCATGCCGTAGATCGGGCTCGACTTGTCCGTGCGCGCGACCGGGTTCACGACGTCGTTGGCGCCGATCACGAGCGCGACGTCGGCCGTGTCGAACTCGGCGTTGATCTCGTCGAGGTCCGCGATCAGGTCGTAGGGCACGCCGGCCTCGGCGAGCAGCACGTTCATGTGGCCCGGCATTCGGCCGGCGACCGGGTGGATCGCGAAGCGCACCATCACGCCGCGGTCGATCAGGAGCTGGCACAGCTCCCAGACCTTGTGCTGCGCCTGGGCGACCGCCATGCCATAGCCGGGGATCACAATAACCTTCTGCGCGAAGGCCATCATCACGCCCGCGTCGGAGGGCTCGATCGGCTTCAGCGAGCCGGTGACGCCTTCCGCCGCGGCGGCCGCGCCTTCGCCGAAGTTCGAGAACAGCACGTTCGCGAGCGAGCGGTTCATCGCCTTGGCCATCAGCTGGGTCAGCAGCGTGCCGGCGCTGCCGACGACGATGCCCGCGATGATCATGGCCGCGTTCTCGAGCACGAAGCCCTCGAAGGCGACGGCGAGGCCGGTGAACGCGTTGTAGAGCGAGATGACGACCGGCATGTCCGCGCCGCCGATCGGCAGGGTCATGGTCACGCCGAGCAGCAGCGCGAGGGCGAAGAAGGCGACCACCATCTCGAGGGTCGGGTGGCCGGAGACGACGATCCAGGCGCCGAGACCGAGCGTCGCCGCGGTGATCAGGAGGTTCAGCGCCTGCTGGCCGTTGAAACGGAAGCTGCGCTTGATGAGCCCCTGCAGCTTGCCGAAGGCGATCAGCGAGCCCGAGAAGCTGACCGCCCCGATGAAGGCGCCGGCCGCGGCCAGCGTCGTCACCACCGGGCCATGGTGCACACCCGCCGCCGGATCCGCGGCCGCCATGCGCAGGAGCTCGACCGCCGCGATCGCGGCCGCCGCGCCGCCGCCCATGCCGTTGTACAGCGCGATCATCTGCGGCATGTCGGTCATCGCGACGATGCGGCCGCTCCACCAGGCGAGCCCGCCGCCGATGGCGATGGCCGCGAGCATGAGCGGGAAGTTGCCCATGCCCGGGTACAGGAAGCTCATCAGCGTGCCGATGAGCATGCCGAAGCCGGCCACGACGATGCCGCGGCGCGCCGTGACCGGCGAACTCATGGCCTTCAGGCCCATGATGAAGAGGAAGGCGACGAGGAGGTAGGAGAAATCGATCGCGAGCGTCGCGACGTTCTCCGGCAGCAGTCCCGACATCAGGCGGATTCCTTCTTCTTCTGGCCGCTCGCCTTGAACATCTGCAGCATGCGCTCGGTGACGACGTAGCCGCCGACCGCGTTGCCGGCACCGAGCACGACGCCGATGAAGCCGATGACCTGCTCGAGCACGGTGTCGGCGCGGCCGAGCGCGACCATGGCGCCGACCAGCACGATGCCGTGCACGAAGTTGCTGCCCGACATCAGCGGCGTGTGCAGAATGACCGGCACGCGCGCGATGATCTCGTAGCCGGTGAATGCCGCCAGCATGACGATGTACAGGGCGATGACGCCTTCCATCTATGCGCTCTCCACGAGTTTGCGGGTCGGTTCATGTCGGATGGCCCCGTCGTGCGTGACGCAGGCTCCCGCGAACACCTCGTCGTTCCAGTCGAAGGCCAGCGCGCCGTCCTTGAGCGCGGGCTTGATGAAGTTGAGGAGGTTCCTCGCGTACATGTCGCTCGCGTGGTACGCGACCGAGGCCGGCAGGTTGACCGGGCCGATGACGCGCACGCCGCCGTGGTCCACGGTCTCGCCGGCGCGCGTCAGCTCGCAGTTGCCGCCGCCCTCGGCGAGCAGGTCGACGATCACGGAGCCGGGCTTCATGCGCTCGACCGCGGCGCGCATGATGATGCGCGGCGCCGGGCGGCCCGGGACGCCCGCGGTCGAGATCACGCAGTCTGCCGCGGCGATGCGGGCGTCCAGCACTTCCTGCTGCTTCGCCTTTTCCTCCGCCGTCAGTTCGCGCGCGTAGCCGCCCGTGCCTTCGGCGGTGACGCCGGTCTCGACGAACTTCGCGCCCAGCGAGCGCACCTGCTCGCGCGTCGCGCTGCGCACGTCATAGGCCTCGACCACGGCGCCGAGGCGCCTGGCGGTCGCGATCGCCTGCAGGCCCGCGACGCCCGCGCCGATCACGAGCACCGTCGCCGGGCGGATCGTGCCGGCGGCCGTGGTGAGCATCGGGAAGAACCGGTCGAGCGCGGCGGAGCCGATCAGCACGGCCTTGTAGCCGGCGACCGCCGCCTGCGAGGAGAGGGCGTCCATCGACTGCGCGCGCGAGATGCGCGGCACCAGCTCCATGGCGAAGCTGGTGACCTTGCGCTCCTTGAGCGCGCGCACGAGCGCAGCCTGGTTGTGGGGCGCGAGGAAGCCCGCGACCACGGCTCCCGGCTCGAGCTTGCCGACCGCGGCGGCGTCCGGCGGCTGGACGGTGAACAGGAGGTCGGAGGCCGCCAGGACGGCATCGGCGCCGTCGGCGAAGGAAACGTCCTTGAACTGGCTGTCGGGGAAGCGGGCCGCGACGCCGGCGCCGCGCTCGATCAGGACCCTGGCGCCCTGCGCCGCCAGCTTGGTGGCCACCTCGGGCACGACTGCGACACGGTTCTCGCCTCGCACGGTCTCTTTCAGCACGCCGATCGTGACTGGCATCCAGGATCATCCCTCAGGTCTTGCCGGCCGGGCGGCGGCGCGTTGAAAAATATCACAATCGTGGCTTATTGTTTGGGGCTTCGGGGGTCAGGTCAGGAGCCGTGGTTACAGGCAAGGCGATCGCCGGGAAGCACTTCAGGACGGGCAGCGCGCCGGCCGCGCTGTCGCAGCAGGTCCTGCGCACCGACTCGTCCGGCATGCCGCTCGAGTGGATCGATTATCGGGAGGCGGTGCGCCTGCACTGCCTCGGCCAGGTCGCCTATGCCTTCGGCAGCCGCCTGTACGCGCTGCACGGCGGCGTCAATGCGCGCAGCGGCCGGCAGACGGTGATCGAGGTCAACTCGATGATGGCGACGCAGGGCAGTTCCGGGAACCCCGGAAGCCTGCGCGGCGACTACGTGCCGCCCCTCAACAACGAGACTTTGTTCAGGCGCGACGCCAACCTGTGCATGTACTGCGGCGGCCGCTTCCCGTCGAGCGCGCTGTCGCGCGACCACGTGCGCCCGTTCTGCCAGGGCGGGCGCGACGTCTGGAACAACGTCGTCGCGGCCTGCCGCCGCTGCAACAACCACAAGGCCTCGCGCACGCCGGAGCAGGCGGGCATGCAGCTGCTCGCCGTGCCGTTCACGCCGACCTACGCCGAGTACATCTACCTGAAGGGCCGGCGCGTGCTCGCCGACCAGATGGAGTACCTGCTCGCGCACTTCCCGCGCACCAGCCCGCTGCACGCGCGCATCCAGCGCTTCGCGCAGTGACGCGCGCGGGCGCGCCCGCCGTCCATCTGGTCGACGCGAGCTACTTCGTCTTTCGCGCCTGGTACTCGGTCGGCCTCGAGATGACCGACGCCGACGGCATGCCCGTCAACGCGCTGTACGGCTTCAGCCGCTTCCTCGGTGACCTGATCGAGGAGGCGCGCCCGGAGCACGTCGCCGTGGCCTTCGACGAGTCGCTGGCGGGTTCGTTCAGGAATGCCATCTACCCGGCGTACAAGCAGAACCGCGAGCCGGCGCCGCCCGAGCTGAAGCGCCAGTTCGCGCTGTGCCGCGAGCTGTGCCGGCTGCTCGGCATCGCCGAGTTCGCGAGCCCGACGCACGAGGCCGACGACATCATCGGCACGATCGCGACGCGGCTGCGCGCCGCGGGCCACCGCGCGGTGCTCGTCACGCGCGACAAGGACCTCGCGCAGCTGATCCGCGACGGCGACCATTACTGGGACTACGCCGGCGAGCGGCGCTTCGCCTATGCCGACATCGAAGGGCAGTTCGGCGTGCGCCCGGAGCGCTTCGCGGACTACCTGGCGCTCACCGGCGACTCCGTGGACAACATCCCGGGCGTGCCGGGCATCGGCCCCAAGACCGCGGCCGCGCTGCTCTCGGCGTTCGAATCGCTGGAGGCGATCTACGCCGGTCTCGACCGCGTGGGCTCGTTGCCGGTACGCGGCGCGGGCAAGCTGGCGGCGCGGCTCGCCGAGCATCGCGAGGCGGCGTACTTCGCGCGCCGGCTCACGGCGATCGCCTGCGACCTGCCGCTCGAGTTCAGCCTGGAGTCATTGCGGCGCCGCAAGCCCGACCTCGCGGCGCTCGGCGTCTTCTACGACCGCCACAAGTTCGGCCCCGCCTTGCGCCGCCAGGCCGAACGCCTGGCACAGCATTGATCGGAGGGATTGAAGGGGTCATCGAAGGGGTCAGACCCCTTCATATTGATGAAGGGGTCTGACCCCTTCGGAGTCACGCCGATGGAATACCCCTTCGTTCCGCTCGCGGGGTACCGCGAGTATCCGCCCGCCGAGATGGCCGTGCGCGCCCGGGCGTTCGCCGACGACCTGGGCCGCCGCCGGACGGTGCGCGACTTCGCGGACCGGCCCGTGCCGCGGGCGATCATCGAGGACTGCCTGCGCGCGGCGGGCACGGCGCCGTCCGGCGCCAATCAGCAGCCCTGGCATTTCGTCGCCGTGGCGGACCCGGACGTGAAGCGGCGGATCCGCGCGGCCGCCGAGGCTGAGGAGCGCGAGTTCTACGCGCACCGCGCGCCGCCGGAGTGGCTGGAGGCGCTGGCGCCGCTCGGCACCGATGCCAGCAAGCCCTTTCTCGAGGTCGCGCCCTGGCTGATCGCGGTCTTCATCCGCCGCTTCGAGCGGCTGCCGGACGGCAGCAAGCGCAAGCACTACTACACCGACGAATCCGTCGGCCTCGCCACCGGGCTGCTGGTCGCGGCGCTGCACCACGCAGGCCTCGTCTCGCTGACGCACACGCCGAGCCCGATGAAGTTCCTCAACGACATCCTCGGCCGTCCGAAGGACCTCGAGCGGCCCTTCCTGCTGCTGGTCACCGGCTTCCCGGCGCCGGGCGCGCGCGTGCCTGACATCGCGCGCAAGCCGCTCCCCGAATACACGACTTTCGTCTAGCGCAACGCGGCGCCCACGATCCGCCGGTAGAGCCGCTCCCGCATCCCACGCGGCCGCGCGAGCCCCATGCGTTCGTACAGCGGCGCGAACTCCGGTCCCCTGGGCAGCGGCGCCAGGAGCGCCGCACCGATGCCGAGCTTTCCGGCCAGCGTCGACCCGCGCGCCTTCAGCGCGCGCAGCGCCTTGCCGAGCCTGAGTTCCTCCTCGCTCAGGTCCGTCCCGTAGGGCAGGGCGGTGAACCGCCCGGCCGCGCGGTGCGGCGCGAACGCGCGCTCGAGCCGCTCCGGCAGGTTCTCCCGGTGGACGTCCGGGATGCGATGGCCGCGGGGCAGCTTGCCTGCGCGCTGCGCCTCGGCGAGGAGCCCGGGCTGGAAGCGCGAGTCGGCGACGGCGACCATCGCGGCCGCGACTTCCGCGTCGCTGCGCCCGCGCAGGTCCGCGATGCCGTACTCCGTCAGCACGATGTCGCGCAGGTGGCGGGGGATCGTCGCGTGCCCGTATGCGAAGCGGATGTTCGACTCGACCGCGCCGTCCTTGGCCCGCGTCGCGCGCACGGCGATGATCGAGCGCCCGCCCGGCAGCGCGTGCGCCTGGGCGACGAAGTTGTACTGCCCGCCGACGCCGGAGACGACGCGCCCGTCCTCGAGCCCGTCGGAAACCAGCGCGCCGCCGAGCGTCGCCATCATCGCCGAGTTGATGAAGCGCGCGTCGCGCCGCTCGGCGACCTTCGTTTCCCAGTCCGGGCCGAGCAGCTCGTTCGTGAAGCTCACGGGCATCATGCGGAACAGCGCGCGCTCCTCGTCAGGCATCGCGCGCAGCTCCTCGTAGAACTTCCGCGGCCCGAGCAGGAACGCGCCGTGCAGCAGCGCGCCGTCCGGGGCGGCGCGCCGCTTGAGGATGCCCTCGCGGTACAGGTCGAGGAACCCGTCCACGAACATCTCGGTGACCGCGTACAGGCCCGTGTCGAACGGCTGATCGCCGCCCGTGGCGCGCAGCTCCGCCTCGAAGCGGGGCAGCAGCGCGGTATCCGCGAGCGCCCGCCGCCAGTCGCCGTTCGCGCGATGGCGCAGCGTCAGCGCATGCACGATGGCGTCGCCGAACTCCCCGATGCCGATCTGTATCGTGCCGCCGTCGCGGATCAGCAGGCTCGCGGCCAGCGCGATCGCGTGGTCGGCCGTCGAGATCGGCAGGTTCGGCGGCGCGATGAGTTCGTGGTAGCCCGCCGGGTCGTCGACCAGCGCGTCGAACGCCGATTCCGGCAGCTCCGCCGCGCCGAACAGGTAGGGCATGCGGTCGTTGACCTGGCCGATGACCGCGACCGGCGCGCCCCCGCGCTCGCGATCGCGCAGCACCGGGAGGAGGTCGGCGGTGACGTCCGGGTTCGTGCCGAGCGAGATCCGCCCGCCGGGTCGTTCCGCGACCTGCTGCGCGACGACGTTGGCGCCCGCGGCGAGGACGCTGCGCGCGACGTGCGTGTAGTTGATGCTCGCGTACCACTGCTGCGCGACCGGGGATCCGAGCCAGGCGCCGGGTTCCATGAAGAACTCCTGCACGCGCACGTTCGGCGGCAGGCGGCCTTCGCGCAGCGGCGCGACCCAGGCCGGCTCCGGCGCGGTGCCGAAGATCTTCGCGGAGATCGGCTCGACGAGGCGGCGTTCCAGCTCCCCGGTGGTTCGGGGGCGCGCGAGCGTCAGACCGGTGAGGATCGCGAGTTCGAGGCGCGGGTCGGCGGCGGCGCGGCGGTAGAACTCGTTGACCAGGGCGACCGGCTTGCCCGCGCCGATCGGCGTGCAGAGCACGATGCGCCGGCCGAGCCTCGTGAGCGTCTGCTCGACGCATTCCTCGACGCCGCGGAACCTGCGTGGCGCGCGCGCGTCCACGGCCGCCGCTAGCCCGCCGGCTGGAGCCTGAGCTCGAAGCGGACGTCCACCTCGTCGCCGACCCACTCCGTCGAAGCCCACTCGCCGCGGCCGATCCCGAACGCCAGCCGGCTGAGGCGGGCGCTGCCTTTCATGATCGACTGGCCGGCGCCGGCCACGAGCGTGAACGTGACCGGCACGGGCTGCGTGATGCCGCGGATCGACAGTTCGCCGGGCGCGCGCCAGCCCTCGCCCGCGCGCTCGAAGCGCCCGGCGTGGAAGACCGCCTGCGGGTGTTCGTCGGTCTGGAAAAAATCCGGTCCGCGCAGGATCTCGTCGCGCTCGGGATCCCGGGTGTCGAGGCTCGCCACTTCGACGGTCACGTCGAGGCGGCCCTCGTCCGGGCGCCGGGGATCGAGATCGAGCTCGGCGTGGAAGCGCCTGAACTCGCCGGTGAACTTCGCGCCCGCCTGGAGGGCCACGAACTCGAGCCGGCCGCCGGACGGGCCGGCCTGCAGCACGTCGGCGTGCGCGGCGGCGGGGACGATCGCAAGGGCGAGCGCGAACGCGCGCAGCATCAGGTGCGTCGGCCCGGCAGCATCCGGAACAGCAGCCCGTCGCGGTCGATGAACTGGTGCTTGAGTGCGGCCGCGACGTGCAGGATGACCAGCGCCAGGAGCACGTTGACCAGCACCTCGTGCACTTCCTCGAAGACCTCCTTGAGCCCGGGATCAGGCGCGACGAAGTCCGGCAGCTGCACGAGCCCGAACCAGCTGACCGGCCGCGCCGCCGCGGAGGACATCAGCCAGCCGGAGAGCGGCAGGGCGAACAGCAGCAGGTACAGCGCCCCGTGGTTCAGGCGCGACGCGATCGCCTGCCAGCGCGGCATCGGCGGCGGGGCCGGGGGGCGCTCGAACCAGCGCCACGCCAGCCGGAGCAGGGCCAGGGCCAGGATCGTGATGCCGACCGACTTGTGCCGTGACATCATCGCGAGCCGCTCGAGACCGACGGGCAGCTCGTGGGCGATCTTGCCGAGCGGGATCTGGATCGCCAGCAGGCCGACCACGGCCCAGTGCAGGAACTGCGCCATTGGGCTGTAGCGAACGTCGGTGTTTCGCGCCGGCATCTGGTTCTGGAGAATACGCCAATGCGCCTTGTCTTGTGCATCCTCCTCCCGCTCGCCGTGGCCGCCTGCGCCGCGCCGCAGCGCGGCACGGAACCCGCCGCGCCCGCCGCACCGGTTGCGGCCGCTCCTGCGGCGATCGCCGAGGCCTGGCGGGTCACGGGCTCGCAGCTCGTGGTGCGCGTGTACCGCGACGGGCCGATGCAGGCGCTCGGCCACGATCACCTGATCACTTCGCAGGCGATCACGGGGCAGGTCGCCTTGCGGGAGCCGCTCACGGATTCCCGGTTCGACCTGCGCCTGCCGCTCGATTCGCTGGTCGTGGACGATCCCGAAGCGCGCAACCGCGCCGGCGGCCCGTTCGCGGCGCCCGTGCCGGACCGGGACCGCGAGGCGACGCGCCGCAACCTCCTGGGCGAACGCGTGCTGGACGCCGCTCGCCAGGGCGAGCTGCGGCTCACGGCGGAGTCGATCTCCGGCGGGCCCGGCCGCTACGAGGCGCGCGTGCGCGTCGCGCTCGCCGGCCAGGAGCACGTGGTGGCGGCGCCGTTCACCGTGGCGGTGGACGGCGAGCGCCTCGTCGCGCACGCGGATTTCAGCCTCACGCACGCCGAGCTCGGCCTCGAGCCCTTTGCCGTCGCGCTCGGCGCGCTCCGGGTGCGCGCCGATTTCGAGGTGGACGTCACCGTCGAAGCGAGGCGCCGCTCATGACCGGCATCCGGTTCCGCAATCCCGAGGTCCGCATCTCGGCGGCGCTCGCCTCGGCCGAAGCCGCGGTCACCGAGTCGTCGGTCACGCTGCGCGCCCTGCTGACCTTGCTGGGCGAGCAGGGACTGCTGGTGTTCTGCGGGGTGTTGGCCGCGCCGTTCCTGCTGCCGGTGACCGTGCCGGGCATGAGCACCGTGCTGGGCCTGCCGATGCTGCTGATCGGCTTCGCCGTGATGGTGAGCCGCGTGCCCTGGCTGCCGGAGCGGCTGCTGAACCGCAGCCTGCCGGGCGCCACCGTGCGCGGGGTGCTCGCCAAGGTGCGCGGCTGGGCCGAACGCGTCGAGCACCTGGTGCGGCCCCGCATCCTCGGGCTCACCGGCGGGCGCTTCGTCAGTTTCTTCAACGGCGGGCTGGTCATCGCCGCCGTGCTGCTGCTGATGGCGCCCATCCCGCTGGTGCCGTTCGTCAATTCCCTGCCGGCGCTCGCCATCATCCTGCTCTGCTTCGGCATGGCCGAGCGCGACGGCGCCGTCATCCTGCTCGGTTACCTCATGACGGCCGTCTCGGCCGCGTACGTCGGCGGGCTGGTGCTGCTTGTCTTCTACGCCGGCATGCGCCACGAAGAGGCGGTCGAGGCCATCCGCGCCTGGTTCAACTGAACCGCCTGCAGACACGCGTTTGCCTGGCCGGGGAGTCCCACGCGCGCGCGA
>CAZVIF010000019.1:0-12783 GCA_964626745.1 uncultured Steroidobacteraceae bacterium | reverse complement strand
CGCGCGCGCGATACGCCTCGGCATGTCACGCGCGCACCGGCCGGGCGAGGGGTTCCGCACGAGCGACTTGCGGTCGCCGCCAGGAGCGAGTGCGGAACCCCTCGCCCCGTCCAGTGCGCGCGCGGTAGCCGTCAGCGCTTGTCGATCTCCGCGAGCAGCTCCTTCGCGCCGTACACCTGCTCCAACGCCGCCCGCATGTACGCCGGGTGCACGCCGATCGACCGGTTCATCCGCTCGTCGAACCAGTAGCTGCCCGAGATCGAGTGGATGTTGCCGTCGAAGGCGAGGCCGACGATCTCGCCGGCCGCGTTCAGCATCGGGCTGCCCGAGTTGCCGCCGACGATGTCGTTGTTGGTGATGAAGTTGGCCCGCGTAGCCATGTCGAGCCGGTCCTTCGCCGCCATCCAGCGGTCGGGAATGCGGAACGGCGGCCGGCCGGTGGCGCGCCCGAACGCGTCGCCGAGCTCGGTCCAGGGCCGCACGTCCTGGCCCTTTTCGTTCCAGCCCTTCATCGCCCCGAACGACAGGCGCAGCGTGAACGTGGCGTCCGGATAGATGCTCGTGCCGTACTTGGCGAAGCGCGCCCTGGCGATCTCCTCCTGGCCGCGGGCCACCGGGCCCTCGACCTCGGTCTCGTAGGTCTTGCGCAGCGCGCGCGCGGCGGGATCGACGGCCGCCGCGAGGCGGATCATCGGGTCCTCGCTCGCCGCGATCGCGGCCTGGCCACCCTCGAACAGCGTCATGCGCACGGCGGAATCGCCCAGCCCGCTCTGGCGCACGAGGCGCTCGGCCAGCGAGTCCGGCGAGTCTGTGCCGAACACCTGGCGCACCACCGGGTGGTCGGGGCCCAGCCACTCGCGCATGCGCTCGAGCCCGAAGGACAGACGCAGGATCTCGAGCTCCGGATAGATCGGCGCGTCCGCCTTCAGGCCCTGGACGACGGCCGGCAGGCGCGCTTCCGTGAACTCCGGCAGGCGCGTCTCGTTCGGCTTCTCGCGCTCGGCGGCGGCGCGCACCAGCGTGCGCGCGTGGATGAACAGCTGGCTGTTGAACGCCGCGCCGCTCTCGATGAACGTGTACGGGACCAGGATGTTGCGCCAGGCGTCCTGGGCCTTCGCGATCTGCGCGTAGGAGTCCGCGGCGGAAGCGAGCGCCTGCTCCTTCTCGCGCGCGTTCTCGATCAGCGCCGGGTCGAGCAGCGCGTCGAACTGCTTGCGCCGCACCTTGATCGAGTTCTCGACCGAATTGAGGTAGGCCTCGGTCGTGCGCCGCGGCTCCTCGCCGGTCTTGGAGTACTGGATCATCCGGCCGCGCAGTTCCGAGAATCGCATCAGCCAGAACGGCATGAACGTGTCGCGCTGCACCTCGAGCTGCGCCGCGGTCAGCAGGCGGTCGGTGTTGCCCGGGTGGCCGGAGATGAACACCGCGTCCCCGGGCTGCACGCCGTCCCAGTCGAAGCGCAGGTGTGTGGGCGTCTTCGCCGGCTTGCCGCCTTCGTAGGCGCGCAGGATGGACATGTCGAGGCACCAGCGCGGGAACTGGAAGTTGTCCGGGTCGCCGCCGAAGGCGGCGATGTCGCGCTCCGGCGCGAACACGAGCCGCACGTCCTCGTAACGGCGATACTTGTAGAGCCAGTGCTGGCCGCCCTGGTACAGGGAAACCCGCTCGCACTTGAGCGGCCCGCCCTTCGCGCCCTTCGATGCCTCCTCGCAGGCCTGCTCGAGCTTCGTGAGCGCGGCCCGGCGCGCCTCCACGACGCCTTCCGGCGCGACGCCCGCGAGCGCGGCGGCGACCTTCGCGGTCACGTCCTCGGTGCCGACCAGCACGGAGATCGAGTCCTCCTCGCACCGGAGTTCCTTCTCCCGGGTGCCGGCCAGGAAGCCGTTGCCGACCAGGTCGTTGCCTTCGGAGGAGTTCTGCGCGATGCAGTCCTCGGCGCAGTGGTGGTTGGTCAGGATCAGCCCGTCCGCGGAGATGAACGAGCCGGTGCAGCCGCTGTCGAGCCGTACCGTCGCCTCGCGCACGCGGTCCAGCCAGGGCGTATCGAGCGTCACGCCGAGCTTCTGCTGGATGGCGGCGCGGGGCGGATTGTCGAAGGTCCACATGCCTTCGTCGGCCGCGGCCGGCAGGGCGGCGAACGAGGCGAGCGCCGCAATCGGTACGAGCTTCATCGGCAACTCCGCTGGATGCACAGGGCCGCGGGACGCGGCGAGGCGCTCATGGTACCGGCTGGGCGCCCCCTCGCGACAGGGTCGCCCACGATTCGGCGCGGGGAACGCCCGGTCCGTCGTGCCGCGTGACGCGCGGCGGCGGGCGCCGGGTCGGAGACTGGTCGCGGTCGGGACGGAGCGAATCCGGGCAGGTGGCGCGGTCCGGGTCGAAGCGCAGGGTCAGCAGGGCGGTCGCCGCGATGGGCTGCGCGTCCCGGTAGGCCGGCGTGAGGCGCGAGCCGCGCGCGATGGCGAGCGCGGTGGCGTCGAAAAGGCCGGGTGGGGAGGCCTCGAGGATGCGCGCCTCCTGCACGCGGCCCGTGGCCAGCGTCTCGACCTCGAGGACCACGAATCCGGTCGTGCGCTGCACGCAGGCTTCCATCGGGAACGGGGCGCTGGCGAGCAGCGTCGCGGGCACCTCGCCGAGCAGGGAATCGGGGAGGCGGAAGTCGAAGCGGCGCGTTTCGCGCCGCGGCGTGCCGGGCGCGGCCGGGCCGTGCCAGTCGTTCACGGCCGCGAGCGCCGCCTGCTCGAACGCCCCGCGCGGCATGGCGGTGACGACCCGCGCGTCCCGCAGCCGGCCGTCCGCGTCGCGCCGGTACCCGACTTCGACGTATCCCTCGATGCGCTCGCGCAGCAGGGCGGGCGGGTAGGCGGGTTGCGGGCCGTCTTCCCCGGCGGCGCCTGCCGAGCCCGCGACCGTGTCAGCCAGCGTGAAGCGCACGCGCGTCCGCAGTCGGCACTCCACCGGCTCGCCGCCCCGCAGCGCCGGGGCGAACCGCCAGCGCCGCACGCCCTCGGTGGCCGCCTGCTCGAAGTAGCCGCGCGGCTCGGCGCGCGCGACGCTCACCCAGCCGACGCTGCCGTCGCGCAGCACCGTGAGCGCGATCTCGACCGAGCCCTCGATGCCGGTCGCGCGCACGGCGTCCGGGTAGGCGGGCGCCTCGCGCTGCAGCGGGACCGGCGGCTTGAGGCTGCCGTCCTCGCAGGGAATCCAGGCCGTAGCGGCAGGCGCCGCGAGCAACAGCAGCAGGGCGGGCGTCGCGCGGCTCATGTGTCGCTCGTCGCCAGCAGGAGCTGCGTGCCCTCGGGCGCGACGAGCAGGGCGTGCCGCCCGGCATCGAGCCCGGCAGGCAGCCGGCGCGCGAAGGCGACGCCGGACTCCCGGAGCTTCGCGATCCGCGCGGGCATTTCCGCGTCGCTGAAGACCAGCGCCGGCCGCGCAAGCGTCCCGGGACCGAGCAACGCGACGTTCAGCGAATCGCTCGTCAAGCCGATGCGCGGGTACGGGTCGTCCCCTTCCTCGGCGGGCACGAAGCCGAGCCGCTCGAAGGCCGCCCCGGCCTGCTTCAGCTCGCTGACGGGCAGCGCGTACTCCTCGAACCACCCGAGGCGCGAGGTCTCCCCCGGCCCGAGCGGCGACGGCGAATGCGTGCGTGCCTCGAGCAGGCGCAACCGCTGGCCTCCGGCCTCGAGGCAGGCTTGGTTGAAGACGTCGCCGCCGAGGCGCTGCTCCAGGATCTCGATGCCGCGGCGCTCGAGCGCCGGGAGGCGGTCGAGCAGGCCGGGCAGCACGAAGGAGAGCAGCGGCGACTGCGGCAGCTCGCGGCCGTGCAGGCCGATCGCGAGCCGGCCGTCGGCGACCACGGCGTAGGGGTACGGGAAGGCCTCGCCCGTGGTCACCTGCGAGAAGCCGAGCCGCTCGTAGAAGGCCAGCGACGCGAGCAGGTCCGGCGCGTGCACGCTCACCTCGTGGAAGCGGCCGATCATGCGGCGGGCCTCGCACCCAGCCGCGCCGCGACCAGCCGCGCGAGGCAGTCCACCTGCGCGGCGTCGTCGTTGAGCGCCGGGATGTACTCGAACTCCCCGCCGCCGGATGCGAGGAAGGTCTCGCGCCCTCGCATTGCGATCTCCTCGAGCGTTTCGAGGCAGTCGACGGCGAACCCCGGGCAGGCGACGGCGAGGCGGCGCGTGCCCGCGGCGCCGAGTTCGCGCAGCCGGTCCTCGGTGTACGGCTCGAGCCAGCGCGCGCGTCCGACGCGCGACTGGAACGCCAGCGACCAGCGTTCCGCCGGCAGGCCGAGCCGCTCGGCGACCAGGCGCGCGGTCGCCCGGCAGCGCGTGCCGTAGGGGTCGCCGGCCGCCGCGTAGCGCGCGGGAATGCCGTGGAAGGAAAACAGCAGGTGGTCGAAGGGCGAGCGTGTCTCCGCGATGCTGGCCGCGACCGCCGCGATGTGCGCGGGGTCGTCGTGGTAATCCTCGATCACCAGGCGCTCGGGCGGCGCGGTCAGCGCGGCGAGCGCGGCGTCGACGCGATCGAACACGGCGGCCGTCGTGGTCGCGGAATACTGCGGGTACAGCGGCAGGATCACGAGACGCCGGACGCCGGAATCCCGCAGGCGATCGATGGCGCCGGCGATCGAGGGATTCCCGTAGGTCATGCCCATGGCGACGGCCGGCGCCTCGGGCAGGATCTCCGCGAGGCGCCGCGCGAGCGCGCGCGTGAGCGCCTCGGTGCCGGTCAGGAGCGGCGAGCCCGCGGGGGTCCACACCTCCCGGTAGGCTTCTGCGCTGCGCTTCGGCCGGAACGGCAGGATGACGGTGCGCAGGATGATCTGCCACGGCAGGCGCGGCAGGTCGACGACGCGCGGGTCGGAGAGGAACTCGGCCAGGAAACGCCGCACGGCCTCCGGCGTCGGCGCGTCGGGCGTGCCGAGGTTGACGACGAGGACGCCGGTCGCGGCGGGCATGGCCGCACGATACCCGAAGCCCTGCCGGCACGGTACGAAGGCGGAGGGCGAAAAAAAAGCGGCCGGGAGGGGAACCCCCGGCCGCTTGCGTCGGAGCGCGCGCTTCAGAAGCTCGCGCGCACGTAGGCGAGGATCGTCGAGATGTCATCCCCGCTCTGGTACTCGGCGCCGAGCGCCCAGGTCTTGTTGAAGTGGAAACGGCCGCCGAGGTACAGCGCCGTGTCGTCGCCGCCGTCGCTCAGGTCGGTGTAGCGCGCGCCGCCCTCGAGCTCCACGGCGTCGCCGACGCCCCCGCGCAGGCCGAGGTCGAGCAGGTAGCCGTCGTCGGAGGCGTCGAGGCCCCCGCCGGCATCCACCTCGACGTCGAAGTAGCCGAGCCGGCCGACGAGGTCCAGGTTCTCCGCAAGGCCGTAGTGGCCGCCGATGCCGACCGCGAGCGTGTCGAAATCGACGCCCTGCGTGCTGGTCGCCGAGTATTCGGCGAATGCGAGCCAGTGCTCGGCGAACCCGACCGAACCGCGCAGGCCGAAGCCGTCGAATGTCGGGGCGCCGTCGATGTCGTTCTCGACGTAGGCCGCGTCGACGTAGGAGTAGCTCATGTCATCGGCGAGCGCCGCGAGCGGAGCCGCCGCCAGCAACAAGCCGCCAACCATGGCATTCATGAACTTCATGATCACTGTCCTGTGTGAGGGAGGGGTAGGGGAAAACCAGCCAATAATGGGATGTTAAATGGCGCCCCGGCGTGTCGACAGCGCGGCGTTGCACGATTGTGACCGGCGTCCAGAGGAAGCTCCCGGACCCCAGGAATCCGGGGCGAATGCCACGAACGGGCGGAGTTCGCGCTGTTGCGCGCGCGCCTCAGCAGGGCCGGTTCAGGGCGTCACGCCGCCGACGCACACGTACTTGATCTCGGTGTAGTCGAGCAGTCCGTACTTGCTGCCCTCGCGTCCCGTGCCGGATTCCTTCACGCCGCCGAAAGGCGCGACCTCGGTCGAGATGAGCCCGGTGTTGAGCCCGACGATGCCGTACTCGAGCGCTTCCGACACGCGCCAGGAGCGCGCCAGGTCGCGCGTGTAGAGATAGGCGGCGAGGCCGAACTCCGTGTCATTGGCCATCGCGATGGCCTCTTTCTCCGACGTGAACCTGAACAGGGGCGCGACGGGGCCGAAGGTTTCCTCGCGCGCGACCATCATCGCGGGCGTCACGCCCGTCAGCACGGTCGGCTCGAAGAAGGTGCCGCCGAGCGCGTGGCGCCGGCCGCCGGTCGCGACCGAGGCGCCCTTGCCCGTCGCGTCGGCGATGTGCTCCTCCACCTTCTTCAGCGCGGCCGCGTCGATCAGCGGGCCCTGCTCGGTCTCGCCGGCGAGGCCGTCGCCCACGCGCAGCTTCCGCACCGCGGCGACCAGCTTTTCGGTGAACGCCTCGTACACGCCCGCCTGCACCAGCAGCCGGTTCGCGCACACGCAGGTCTGTCCCGTATTGCGGTACTTGCTCGCGATCGCGCCCGCGACCGCCGCGTCGAGGTCGGCGTCGTCGAAGACGATGAACGGCGCGTTGCCGCCGAGCTCGAGCGAGACCTTCTTCATCGTCTTCGCGCACTGCGCCATCAGCAGCTTGCCGATCTCGGTCGAGCCGGTGAAGGAGAGCTTGCGCACGCGCGCATCGCCGGTCAGCACGCCGCCGATCTCGCGCGCGGGACCGGTGACGATGTTCAGCACGCCGGCCGGGAGGCCGGCGCGCGCGGCGAGTTCGGCGAGCGCGAGCGCGGAGTAGGGCGTCTGGATCGCCGGCTTGCACACGACCGTGCACCCGGCCGCCAGCGCCGGCGCGACCTTGCGCGTGATCATCGCCGCCGGGAAGTTCCACGGCGTGATCGCCGCGACGACGCCCACGGGCTGGCGCAGCACCAGGATGCGCTTGTCCGGCTGGTGGCCCGGGATCACGTCGCCGTAGACGCGCTTGGCTTCCTCGGCAAACCACTCGACGAAGGAGGCGGCGTAGGCGATCTCGCCCCTGGACTCGGCGAGCGGCTTGCCCTGCTCGGCGGTCATGAGCGTCGCCAGGTCCGCGGCGTTCAGCAGGATGAGGTCGTGCCAGCGGCGCAGCAGGACGGCCCGCTCCTTCGCGGTCCTCGCGGCCCAGGCGGGGAATGCCGCGTGCGCGGCGGCGACGGCCTTTTCGGTGGAGGCGGCGTCGAACGCGGGCACGGTCCCGAGCGGCGCGCCCGTCGCGGGGTTGTGCACCGGCAAGGTCGCGCCGCCCGGCGCGTCGTGCCAGGCGCCGTTGACGTAGCACTGCTCCTTGAGCAGCGACGGGTCTTCGAGCTTGAGGCCGCCCGCCGGAGCGAGGCGGCTGTCGTCTTTCGCGCGCATCAGGGTGTCCTTACGACGCGCTGGTCGATCGCGCCGAAGATGGAGCGGCCGGCCGCATCGAGCATCTCGATGCGCACGCGGTCGCCGAAGGAGAGGAATGGGGTCATCGGCTTTCCGTGGTCCAGGGTTTCCAGCATGCGCCGCTCGGCGAGGCAGGTCGAGCCGGTCGAGCGGTCGAGATTGGACACGGTGCCGGAGCCGACGATGCTGCCGGCGCCGAGCCTGCGCGTCTTGGCCGCGTGCGCGATCAGCTGGCCGAAGTCGAACGTCATGTCGACGCCCGCGTTCGGGCGGCCGAATGGCTTGCCATTCACGTGCACGACGAGCGGCAGGTGCAGGCGCGCATCACGCCAGGCGTCGCCGAGCTCGTCCGGCGTCACCGCGACCGGCGAGAACGCCGTCGCCGGCTTCGACTGGTAGAAGCCGAAACCCTTGGCCAGTTCGCCCGGGATCAGGTTGCGCAGCGACCAGTCGTTCACCAGCATCACGAGCTGGATGTGCGCACGCGCGTCGGCCGGCGCGACGCCCATCGGCACGTCGTCGGTGACGACGGCGACCTCGCCCTCGAGGTCGATGCCCCAGTCCTCGCTCGCGAAGGGCGCGTCCGCCTGCGGGGGCAGGAAGTCGTCCGAGCCGCCCTGGTACACGAGCGGGTCGGTCCAGAAGGACTCCGGCATGGTCGCGCCGCGGGCCTTGCGCACCAGCTCGACGTGGTTCACGTAGGCGCTGCCGTCCACCCAGTGATACGCACGCGGCAGCGGCGCGAGCGCGTCGGCCGGGTCGAAGGGGACGCCCGGCGCGCGGCCCGCCTCGAGCTCGCGCGCGAGGGACTCCAGTTCGGGCTTCGCGCGGGACCAGTCGTCGAGTGCCGCCTGCAGCGTGGCCGCCACGTGCTGCGCGGGCGCCGCCCGCGTGAGATCGCGGCTCACGACCGCGAGCCTGCCGTCGCGGCCGCCCGGCAGCGTCGCGAGCTTCATTTCCCGCCGGATCCTTTCCAGCTGTCCACGTAGCCGGCCCACTCGACGCGGCGCGCGGCCTCAGCAATCTCGAGCGCGTCGCGCGTGTCCACCATCACGGCGTACTCGTCGGTCGCGGGCTTGGACTGCACCAGCATGCGCGACAGCGCCTTCGGGTGCGGGCCGTGCGTGAAGCCGCCCGGGTGCAGCGTGACCATGCCCGGGTGGATGTTGTCGCGGCTGAAGAAGTCGCCCGCGTGGTAGAAGATCATCTCGTCGTAGTCGTCGTTGTTGTGGAAGAACGGGATCTTGATCGCGCCCGGGTCGGTCTCGAACGGCCGCGGCACGAAGGTGCAGACCACGAAGCGGCTGCCGACGAAGGTCGTGTGCGCCGACGGCGGCAGGTGGTAGCGGTGGCTCATCAGCGGGCGGATGTCGCGCACGTTGATGCGGCACACCGACAGGTCGCCGTGCCAGCCGATCGCGTCCAGCGGGTTGTACGGGAAGGTGACGGTCGAGACGGCATTGCGGCGCTTCACCGCCACGCGCCAGGATTTCTCGTCCTGCTGGGCGAGGAACGCCTCGTCCACGCGCGGCGCGTCGAGCATCGCCGGGTCGAAGATCGCGTGTCCGCCGACCAGGCCCTTCTCGGGCAGCATGTAGGACGCGTTCGTCGCCTCGACCATGAGGAGGGCCGCGGGCTCGGCGCACTCGAGCCGCCACATCGTCCCGCGCGGGAGCACGATGTAGTCGCCGGCCTCGAATCCGAGCCGGCCGAAGTCGCAGAAGAGGTCGCCCCGGCCGGCGTGCACGAACAGGAGCTCGTCGCCGTCCGCGTTGCGGGCGAGCGCGTCCATCTTTCCGGACGTGCGCCAGAAGCGGATGCGCGTGCTGGCGTTGTAGAGCAGGTCCGGCGCCGACCAGGGGTGGGCCGCGACCGCGTCGAGCTTCGTGAAGTCGAAGGCGTGCGGCGACAGCGGCCCCTCGAAGCGGGTCCAGCCGGTCGGCGGATGGCGGTGGTGGAAGAAGGCGGCCGGCCCGAAGAAGCCTTCCTTGCTCATCTCCCGCTCGTAAGTGCCGGGCGGCAGGTCGGCGTGCGCCTGCCGCGACGCCGTTCCTTCCACCCGCGGATGCCCGATGTAGCGCTTCATCGCCTCACTTCTCCAGGATGGCGGTGACGCCCATGCCGCCGGCGGTGCAGACGGAGATGAGGCCGCGCCCGGAGCCGCGCTCGTCGAGCAGCTTCGCGAGCGTCGCGACGATGCGCGCGCCGGTCGCCGCGAACGGGTGGCCGACGGCGACGCTGCTGCCCTTGACGTTGAGCTTCGCGCGGTCGATCGAGCCGAGCGGCTTCGCGAGCCCGAGCCGCTCGCGGCAGAACTTCTCCGACTCCCAGGCCTTCAGCGTGCACAGCACCTGCGCCGCGAAGGCCTCGTGGATCTCGTAGAAGTCGAAGTCCTGCAGCGTGAGTCCGGCGTCGGCCAGCATGCGCGGCACGGCGTAGGCCGGGGCCATCAGCAGGCCCTCGCCGCCGACGAAGTCGACCGCCGCGACCTTGCCGTAGGTCAGGTACGCCTGCACGGGCAGCCCGCGCGCGCGCGCCCAGTCCTCGCTGGCGAGCAGCACGGCGGCCGCGCCGTCGGTCATCGGCGTCGAGTTGCCCGCGGTCAGCGTGCCGTCCTTGGCGAACGAAGGCCGGAGCTTCGCGAGCTTCTCGAGGCTCGTGTCCGCGCGCACGTTGTTGTCGGTGGAAAGCCCCAGGTAAGGCACGACCAGGTCGGCCAGGAATCCCTCGGACCAGGCGCGGCTCGCGCGCTGGTGGCTCGCGAGCGCGAAGGCGTCCTGCTCCTCGCGCGTGACCTGCCAGGTGCGCGCCATCTGCTCGGTGTGCTGGCCCATCGACAGGCCGGTGCGCGGCTCGCCGGTGCCCGGGAAGACCGGCTTGAAGTGGCGCGGCCGCAGGCTCAGGAACGGCGCGACGCGCTCGCCGAAGCTGCGCGCGCGATGGGCGCGCAGCAGGATCTGCTGGTAGGCCTTGCCGAATACGACCGGCGGGTCGCTGACCGTGTCCACGCCCCCGGCCAGCCCCGCGTCGATCTGCCCGAGCGCGATCTTGTTGGCGACGATGATGGCCGCCTCGATGCTCGTGCCGCAGGCGCGCTGCACGTCGAGCCCGGGGGTCTCGGGCGACAGCCCGGAATCGAGCAGCGACTCGCGGGTCAGGTTCCACTGGCTCGAGTGCTTCATCACCGCGCCGGCGACGACGTCGCCGAGGCGCACGCCCTTCAGCGCGAACTTGTCCACCACCGCCTTCAGCGACGCGGTGAGCATCTGCTGGTTGCCCACGCTCGCATAGGCGCCATGGGCGCGCGCGAAGGGGATGCGGGAGCCGCCAATGACGGCGACCCGGCGGGGCGATGATCCGACCAGCATAGGCGCTCTCCGGTGGAAGCAGGCCGACCTGCTTCCGCTAGAATGCCAGCATCCCCAAGGGCCCGCCACGGCGCGCAACCCCCTGATCCTGCATGCCATGAGCGAACCCGGCAGCTTCCGCCACGCCTTCCCGCGCGATTCGCGGGCGATCCTCCGTCTTGCCGGGCCGCTGATGGTCAACAACGTCGTGCTGGCCGGCATGATGCTCGTCAACACCGTGGTCGCCGGCCGCCTCGGCCCCGAGCCGCTCGCCGGCGTCGCCGTCGGGGGCAGCTATTACCAGATGTTCTGGTTGCTGGGCCTCGGCGTCCTCATGGCCATCTCGCCCATCGTCGCCCACGCCTACGGCGGCGGCCGCGACGAGGAGGTCGGCCGGCGTTTCCGCCAGGGTCTCTGGCTCGCCCTGATGCTGGCCGTGCCGCTCGTCGCCGCGCTCGCCTGCGTCGAGCCGTTGCTCGTCTGGTTCGGCACCGACGCGCGCGCGATCCCGCACGCGGCCGGTTACGTCTACGCGATGTGCTTCGGGATGCCGGCGATGCTCGTCTTCCTGGCGCATCGGTACACGAGCGAGGGTATCGGCTGGACCCGGCCGGTGATGTACACCGCGGCCGTCGGCCTCACGATCAATATCCTCGGCAACTGGCTGTTCACGCTCGGCGGCCTCGGCATCCCCTCGCAGGGCGCCCGCGGCTGCGGCATCGCGACCGCGCTCGCGGGCTGGGCGATGCTCGTGACCATGCACCTGTACCAGCGCCGGCAGCCCGTCTATCGCCGCTTCCGCCTGTTCGAGCGCTTCGACCCGCCGGACCGCCGGGCGATCGGCGAAATCCTCGGACTCGGCCTGCCGATCGCGGGCTCGGTGGTCTCCGAGGGCGCCCTGTTCGTGGTCGCGGCGCTCCTCATGAGCACGCTCGGCACCGTGATCGTCGCCGCCCACCAGGTCGCGATCAGCTACGCCTCGCTGATGTTCATGATCCCGTTGTCGCTGCACTCGGCGACCACCATCCACGTCGGCCACCAGGTCGGCCGCGGCGACATGCTGGCCGGCCGCAATGCCGGCTGGAGCGGCATCGCCATGTGCGGGCTCGTCATGGCGCTGTCCTCGCTGGTGATCCTGGCCGCGCGCGAGCCGATTGCCGCCGCCTATACGTCCGATGCCGAGGTGCGGGCGCTGGCGGTCTGGCTGCTGCTCTTCGTGGCGGCTTTCCAGCTGCCGGATGGCCTGCAGGTGGGGGCGGCCGGGGCGCTGCGGGGATTCAAGGACGCCCACGTGCCGATGGGCCTCAATTTTGCGGCCTATTGGCTGATCGGCTTCCCCGCGGCCTGGTGGTTCGGCATTCGCCAGGGTTTCGGACCCTCGGGCATCTGGGCCGGATTGATCGTCGGGCTCGTCGTCTGCGCAGTCTTCCTGCTGCTGCGCTTCCGGCAGATCACGCGGCGGCGCCTCGCGATGGCGGCCTGAACCCAGTGGGGGGGAGGGCCGCAGCCGAAGCCGGGCCGGGCGGGCCTCAGCGGATGACGGCCTGCTGGGCGACGGTGACGGCGCTGGCGGCGGCGATCGCGACGGCACGCCAGCTCGCCTGCTCGGCCGACTGGGCGAGCCAGGCGCGATGGCCGGCGGCGAATGCGCGGACGGTCGGGAAGCTGTCGCGGACCGCGCTCACGGCGTTCGCCACGAGCACTTCGCGGTAATGCGGCAGCGAGTCGACAGCGAAGTTCCTTCCCATGGCACGCAACTTAATCGCGCCGACGGAGAAAAACCATGGACGGGTGTCGCAGTCTGCGGACATTTTTCGCGCGGCCGCCGACTCGTCGTGCCCGACTGCGCCGACGCGACTTTCACTTTCATCACTTTCTGTCCGACCAACCGCAAAGATTCGCGCGCGCTTGGCCGTGCGGGGTTCCCGCACTCGCTCCTGGCGGCGACCGCAAGTCGCTCGTGCGTGACCCCGCCCGGCCGGCGCGCGCGTGACTCGTCGCGGCGTTTTGCGCGCGTGCGAGCCGGCAGGACCCCCGAGCGAGCGAATGCGGTCGCCGCCCTGAGCGAGCGAGGGGAGTCCCG
>CAZVIF010000018.1:0-65170 GCA_964626745.1 uncultured Steroidobacteraceae bacterium | reverse complement strand
AAGATCGGAAGTTCTTAGCCTTAACTCAACCGTCCGTGGAAACGGGGTAGAACCCGACGGGCGATCCTGTCTAAGGGATTCAGAACCCTCCTTTCGCAAAGAACGACGTCGGTAGTATTTGTTTACCGAAGGGTCATAGAAGCCAAACTGAGATGCGTTTTGGTCTTTCGGCAGTTGCCTTGGAGTAAAGCGGTCGGTCTTCTGATAAACCAATAAGTGGTCATGGGAGACGCTGAACCCTCTTGCGTCCATGCGCTCGCTATAGACTTTCTGCCATAAGCAGTTGGCAACGAAATTGCTTCGCCCGAACACTTCATCGCAAAGCACCTTTAAGTAGTGCGCTTCATTGTCATCTATGGTCATCCACAGAGAGCCATCGTCCGAAAGAAGTCGCTTAATTAGATCAAGGCGGTCGCGCATCAGCGACAACCAAAGCGAGTGCTCAATGCCGTCGTCGTAGTGCTCGAATGCACTGCCAGTGTTGTAAGGCGGGTCAATAAAGATGCACTTCACCTCGCCGGTGAACTCCTGTTCAAGTGCCTTCAGCGCGAGCAGGTTGTCTCCCTGAATCAGGATGTTGTCGAAGATGTCGTCGTCGGTCACGCGCGTCGTCGCGTGGTACGATTTGTCCGCATCCTCAAGAAGAATGCGCGGCTCCAGGCGCGGACGTTCGTCCTTGCCTATCCATGTCAGTTCGAGACGCTGCTTGCGGTTGCTCATGATGCCCGCCGTTGTTCTTTATTCTGTTGATACTCAAATGACTCAAGGAGGAACTCGCAGAGCGTAAAGGCCGCGTTCACCGCGAGCCGCGCGTGGTGCGGTGCCGGGTTATATTTCCGCGCGTGCCTGTCGCTCGCCTTATTGGCGACCTCGAACAGGCCGCCAATCTGCCGCTGGAGTCCTTCCAGAATGGCCTTGAGATAGTTCTCAAGCGATTCGCCCTTGGGGTCAAGGTGCAAGGGGGTGCATACGGCTTTGTAAAGGGCGCGGATGTCGCCCTCACTCTCGTTGAACGTCGTGCCGGTCTTGCGCAGGAGTTGCTTCAGGAACTCTTCGACCAGCGTGTAGGCAGTGGCAATCGCCCCGGCGGAGTCACCCAAGGCAATCTTTTGGCGCGCCTTATCGACCTGTTCCTGAATTGACGCTTCGGTTAGTTGCACCAATGTTGGCGCATGGACGATGGCCGCGTTCCGCCCCGCTACAAAGCGCCCGTTCTCGTAGCGGAAGCCGTCGCGATCCATCCGGCGCAACAGCGACTTGATGGTGACGTCAATCTGGCTCCCCGGACTTCTTTCGGCGGCCTGGCTCAGGCTCTCGATGACTTCTTCGTAGACGGCCAGCAGCTTCTTGACGTCGGTCGCGGAGGTGAAGTCGATGTTGGCATAGTAGCATTCGACCGAGCTGCGGCGCTGTCCGCCAACCTGCGGGTCATAGCCTGTGCGCGGCGTGAGTCCGCCCGCGTCGAACGTCATGTCGATTTCGCGGAGCGTGTATCCGACTAGGACTTCACGGAACTCGTTGCGCGTCGTCTTGCTGATGAGGTCTCTGCTCATACAACCTCCCAGCGGATGGTGAAGAGCGTCGCAAGCGAGGGCTGGAGCTGCAAGCTCGCCTGAATCTCGTCGAGCATCGCTTCGACATCGGCGCGGATGTTCTCGCGGCGGTCGAAGAACTCGCGCTTCAGCTTGTCCCTCTGGCCTTCAAGGGCGTTGATGCGCTTTTTCTCGGCCAGCTTCTCCGCCATGGCGAGCGTCGACCCGCGCATCGCCTTCTTTGCTTCCTTGATTTCGGATTCTTTGGTCTTGATTTCGGTTTCGAAGGCGCGCTCGAGGTCTTCGGCGTAGTTGTCAAGGTTCTCGCTCTCGACATCGAGCCACTCCGCGTTCTGCTTTTCCGCCTCGTCGAGCAGTTCCTTGCGCCGCCCCGCTGCGTTCGCCTGCAACGCCTCGTCGGGTGAAGCGCCGTCCACGGGTTCGTTCTGTGCCGGAACGCGGAACAGTCGCTCAAAGGTCTCAGGATGAACGGGTTCGCCGTCGTCGGTGACGGCGGCGATGACCAGATGCTCGCGCGTAACCTTGGGGCTGACAATTCTGAGTTTGCTGACACGCGCCCATCCGCTCTTGCCGCGCAAGAGTTCGACGTCTGCGAGCCTGCCGCCGCGATAAGACGACATGTCGAAGCGCAAACAGGAGGCCGCGTCGAACGTGCGTTCCTTGGCCTTGCCGACGACTTCGGTTGCAAGGGTGCCTTCCTGCAAACGGAAGAATCGCCAGTTCTTCTCGTCGGCCAGCGGCCATTCCGTCGTGTAGGTTTCGCTGCCGTAGTCAAAGCGGCGCTCGTTGTTCGCATGAAATCGCGCGTCGGGCAATTCCGCGCGCGCGACATAGAGAAGCTGCTTCTCGAAGTCGGAAAGCTGACTCCTGATTTCGTCCTTGCGCGCCTTGAGGCGGCCAACAACGCGCTCATCGACGTTTTCCAGCAGACGCTTACGCGCGTCGAGTAACTGCTCGTCGATACGCTCCTTGAGCTCGTCCTGGAGCTTATCGAAGGCCGCGTTGATTTCCGCTTCGGTCGGCGAGTTCTGGACAATTTCGAAGATGCGGCGCTCGATATCGACGCCACGCTCGATAACACCGAGCACCTCGTCGCTCGCACCGAAGACACCCTTGAAGAGATTGAACTTCTGGTCGAGAAGCTGGTGGATGCGCTGTTCGGCGTGGTTCTTGAGATTCAGGAAGTTGACGACGGTCACGTCAATCTTTTGGCCGTAGCGGTGGCAACGTCCGATTCGCTGCTCGACCCGTTGCGGGTTCCACGGCAAGTCGAAGTTGACGAGCAACGAACAGAACTGGAGGTTGATACCTTCCGCGCCGGACTCCGTAGCAATCAGGATGGTCTTGCGGTCGCGGAACGCATCGACTACGGCAGCCTTCATGTCGGCGGTCTTGGAGCCTGAGACGGCATCCGAGCCCTTGTGACGCGTAAGCCAGTCCTGATAGATAGCCTTGCTTTGCGGGTCGGCGTTCTGGCCGTTGAGAAGCACGATGTCGTCCGCGTAGCCGTTGGCGGCAAGAAGTTGCGCCAGATAGGTCTGTGTGCGCACCGATTCCGTGAAGATGACGGCCTTGCGCTGACCGCCCTTCTTCTCGATTTCGTCGAGGACGCCCGGAAGCGCCTTGATGAGCGCGTTGCCTTTCTCGTTCTCGCCGATGGACAGGGCGAGCTTGCGATAGCCCTCAAGCTCGGCGATTTCGGCCTTCAGTTTGACGGGGTCGATGGGCGGTGCCGGCTCAGTCGCCGTGCCGTCGTCGAACTCTTCCGCTTCTTCATCAACCACGTCGTAGTCCGCGACGGTGTCGATGGTCGGTGGGAGCATCTGGCTCAGGCGCTCGACAATCTTCTTGAGCGTATCGGCAATGGCGAAGGTCGAGGAACCCAAAATCTTGCGGACGACCATCGTGACAAGCTGGTTCGGCTTGTTGCCGAAGGCAATGGTGTCCTTGCGTTGCAGGTACGCCGACATATCGGCGTAGAGCTGGCGTTCCGCATCCGACGGCGTGTATTCCATCGTTAACGGATTGCGCTCGGTGTAGCGGATAAGTCCCGCCTGTTGCACCTGACGGCGCAGGGTGCGCTTGCAGATAGGCTCCAGCCGCTTGCGCAAAAATATATGACCGTTGCGCGCTCCCGGCCCCGCGACGTACTGGCTCCGAAAGGATTCCTCGTCGCCGAAGTGATGCTCGTCGAGCACGGACACGAGGCCGTAGAGTTCCATCAGCGAGTTCTGAAGCGGCGTGGCCGTCAGCAGAATCTTGAAGAACGGCTGGGTGGCGTCGCGCAGACGCTTGGCTCTCGTCGCGCCGTCTTTCTTGTAGACGTTGCGCAGGCGGTGCGCTTCGTCGAAGACGACGAGATCCCACTTGCCCGCGCGGATTTCGGTGTCCTTGAGCGCCGCGAATTCGTAAGACGTGATGACGACGCTGTTGCTGTGCTCGAATGGCCGCGCGATGCCTTTCTTGCGGAAGTCATCGTAGCTCTTGCGCTCGACGATGACGGAAGGCAGCGAAAACTTGTCGTGCAGTTCCTGGCTCCACTGCTTTCGCAGCGACGCGGGAACGATAAGCAGGATGCGGCGGCGGCGTTCCGCCCAGCGCTGGGCAATGACAAGGCTCGCCTCGATGGTCTTGCCAAGACCCACTTCATCGGCGAGGAGCGCGCCTTTGGACAGAGGCGATGAAAGCGCGAAAAGCGCGGCATCGACCTGGTGCGGGTTCATATCGACGCGCGCCGTGGAAAGCGATTGGGCGAGCGCATCCTCGCCGGTGCCTTCGAGCGTGATGCGGTGTGCGAAGAACGTGCCCTGTTGGGGCGTGTAACGGGCATTCGGAAGCGTCGTGCCCTCGGCAGGCGTTTCGGCCTCCTCATCGGCAACGGAAGCAGCAGCCAACGCGGACGTGCGTTGCATCCACGCCGTGATGGTCACGCGGTCAAAGCGCCACGACCCGCCAACTTTCATTCCGGGAATCTTCGAGGCGGCGGCCAGCTTGTAGACCGTCTTCTCGTTGATCTTGAGGAGGTCGGCGACCTCCCGGATGGTGAGAATATTCTCCAACATGCGGCCAAGCATACTCGCCCTGGCGGGCACAATGGGGAAAATTAGAGAAAATCGAGGAAAAGCGGCGCGTTACCTGCTGGCCGAGAGTTGATCAGGACGCAATAGCCCGCTCGCCTCTAGACGCAAAGTGGGGATCCCGCTTAATAAAAACAACGAGTTAGATCAGTTCTTATGTGCGGTGGCTTCTTGCCACAGGGTGATTCAGTGTTTCTCAGTTTTGGCGTCATGCCATTTCTAGGCAATTTCTCGAAAGAGCACCCGCGAGGCCACAAATGGTCGAGTATCCGCACGTCCACGGTCCGCCGGCCGATCGAACCTCAAAGTATCGCGGCAGACAGCTTATGCATCCCCATCGGAATGCCCCACGGTCCAACTTCGCAGATTCGCCTTGAGCAATGCCCTAGTGTTCTCGCGCAGCGCTTCGCAGATTTTGAGCATCGCCCGGAACTCCTCGCGAACTGAGCCGGGAAACCCGCCTCCCTCACTCGCGATTTTGGCAATCTGATTGATGTTGCGGCCAATGCATGCCAGCTCCGCAATACTGCGCTTGAGTGCGAGCAGCTCGACCTTTGGTAGCGGAGCGAGCGATCGCAGGTGTGCCCGCACTAGGACGGAGACATAGGTCGCCGCTGGCATCGCTCGAGCCACAGCACGGTCACGCAGCAAGACCTGATCGCTGGGCTGCAAGCGGACTGTCAGCCGCGCCTGGCGAATTCCTCCTTCGTCCCGCCTAGGCTCTAAGAGCACTTCATCGCCCACGCTTCGGAGCATGACTCCGAGCACTTGCTTGAGGAGCGCGGATTCGGTCCGGCCTTCGTGCTGCGCAAGCGCGCGAAGCCGTAGCTTCGTTTCCTGCGTTACGCGCAAGTGAATGAACGCTGATGCCGTCACGTGTGTGATTGTGAGACAAGAGCCGCCGCGAGGCTATCCTGCATATACCAGAAAATGGCACGGAAACCTCACCTCTTGTAGCATTAGGCCGTTCCTGGGCAGCAACGAATCTCAGTGCCGAAATGGCCATGCCGCGTAGTGCGTACCTAGAAGCTCGCGTGCCACGTCCGCCGGAATGCCGAGACGGGATTTGGATCCGACGGCCGACATCGGCGTCTCGCTCAAACGCAATGCCAATTCCAGAGCGTCGCCGGTTCGGTCCAGATATGCCCCAAGCTGCCAGGCAAACTCGTTCATCGAACCGAGAACCCGCCGGTTCACGGCGCTGGCGAATACAGCCGGCTGCATCGCCGCAACTTCGCGGCTCACGGTATCCGGAGAGATTCCGAGCGCAATGAGCAACTGCCGTACCGCCGACTGAAGATTCGGGACCAGGCTCTGGCGCATTTCGCGCGCGGGCAGCAGCACCGTCAGCAGCGACCGCTCGCTGGTCGCCATCACGACCTGCTGCCGGTCGAATCGCACCAGGTTGACGTACCAGTCCCCGAGCGCCGTGGTCGGCGGCGATGGGGCCGGCAGTGTCGCCGCCAACCTCAGGCGCTTACGGACTCTCAACGTGCAACGGAGTGTGATCACGTTTCCACGCTATTCGGATTGGCAGGAATGTCCCTCAATTCTTACTCTCGCGAATCACTCCAGAAATCGCCATTGTCGACGCTGGAATGACTCAGGAAGCCCCGGCGATCTTTCGATACCTCACGAAGCGTGAAGCCGCCACGTACGTCCGCTGCAGCCTGCGCTTCCTCGACTCCCTGGACCTCCCCTTCATCCGCAAGGGCCGCTGCAAGCTCTACGACCGGATTGATCTCGACGCGCGCATGCAACAGGATAAGTGCCGAGGGCGGGCCTGGAAGGAGATTCTATGGCCCGTGAACGTGGACTCTACCGCCGCAAGGATTCGCGGTTCTGGTGGATCAACCTCGTCCTCGCAGACGGACGCCGCGTATGCCAAAGCACTGGGTGTGTCGATCGCACCGCCGCCGAGGCCTTCGCAGTCCGCCTGAAGGGTGAGGCGCTTGAAGCCCGGCAGCAGGGACTCCTCGGCATCGTCGTCTGGCAGCAGGCGGTTGTGCGATATCTCGAGGAGTTCGGAGACAAGAAGAGCCTCCCGGATGACCGGTTTCATCTGCAGAAGCTCGACCCGTATCTCCGGTCCCGGCGGCTGGATGCGATCGACATGACGGTCTTGCAGCCGTTCATCCGCGATCGCAAGTCGAAGGATGGGGTCTCGAACGCGACCGTCAATCGCGCACTCGAGGTGGTTCGTCGGATCCTGAACGTCGCGCATCAGGACTGGCGCTGGCTCCGGGCGGTACCGAAGATTCGCATGCTGAAGGAACCCCGCCGGCGCGTGCGCTTCCTGAGACGCGAGGAGGCTGACCGCTTGATCGACGCCTTGCCCTCGCACATGAAGCCGATCGTGAGGTTTGCACTCGCGACCGGCTGCCGTGCGGGGGAGATCCACGGGCTCGAATGGAGCCGTGTGGATCTCGTCCGCAAGGTCGCCTGGCTCGATCACGGCACGACGAAATCGGGCGAGGGCCGCGGCATTCCGCTCAACGCGGATGCCATGGCCGCGCTCGAATCGACGCTCGGCCAGCATCCGCGCTGGTGCTTCACCTTCGCCGGTCGGCGAATTCACCAGAGCTCGACGGCTTGGGACAAGGCGAAGCAGCGCGCCGGCATCGAGGACTTCCGCTTCCACGACCTGAGGCACACCTGGGCCTCGTGGCACGTGCAGAGCGGCACTTCGTTGCCGGAGCTGATGGAACTGGGTGGCTGGAAGTCGTACGAGATGGTGCTGCGCTATGCGCACCTGGCGCCGGAGAAACTGAGCTCCGTCGCCGAGCGCATTGAGCGGAAACCGGCTCAGGCGATCACGGTCGCGCCGACGGCCGAAAACGTAGCAGCGAACGCTACGTTTTCGCTACGTTCGCTGCATTGAGCGCCGCGATGTGCTGTAAGTGCTTGATGAGATGGCGCGCCCGGAGAGATTCGAACTCCCGACCCCCTGGTTCGTAGCCAGGTACTCTATCCAACTGAGCTACGGGCGCGTGGCGGGCGCGCATTCTAGCAGAGGATGCGGCGCGAGGTGTATGCCGGACAAGGCGGGAAATCGTAAGGGTTTCCGGAAGTTGCGTGCGGTGAAGCCGAAATTGACGGTGCGGGATCTGGCACCCGCCTTGTGGCCGGCGCTCGAGGAACTGTTCGGCCCGCGCGGGGCCTGCGGGGGTTGCTGGTGCATGCACTGGCGGCTCGAGACGGGCGAGCGCTGGGAGGACCTGAAAGGCGCTCCGGCGAAGCGGCGGATGAAAGCGCTCGTCACCTCGGGCCGGGCGCGGGGTGCGATCGCGTTCGCGGGAAAGGAGCCGGTCGGCTGGGTCGCCTATGGCCCGCGGCGGGATTTTCCGAGGCTGGACCGGGCGCGGACGCTCGCCTGCGACGACGCCGAGCGCGTCTGGTCGCTCCCCTGCTTCTATATCAAGCCGGGCTGGCGGGACCGGGGGGTGGCGGCGGCGCTCCTCGGGCACGCGGTCGCGACGCTCCGCAAGGCGGGCGCCGAGGTCGCGGAGGGCTACCCGGTGAACCTGAAGCCGGGCCAGCGGCTGCCGAATGTCTTTGCCTGGACGGGCGCGCGCTCGCTGTTCGAGCGGGCGGGATTCGAGCTCGCGGGGCCAGGGTCGACTTCGAAGGTGCGGATGCGGCGCAGGCCCTGAGGTCGGCCAACCGGTGCTTCCCGCCCCCGGTCTCCGTCCGGGTCGCGCAAGCCTTCGTGTACGCTTTGCGTGGGACCCCATCCGGTTCGATGGACGCCACCGCAGGAAGGAAGCCCGCCATGCCAGGACTCACGCCGCTCGGCATCATCCACACGGCGATCAGCCTCGTCGCCGTCGGCGCCGGACTGTACGCCCTGATGCGCGATCGCGAGATCGATCCGCGTATTCGCCTGGGCAGGATCTACGTCGTGACGACGTTGCTCACGGTCCTGACGGGCTTCGGCATCTTCCAGCACGGCGGCTTCGGGAAGCCGCACGCGCTGGGCGTGCTGACGCTGATCGTGCTCGGCGTCGCCGTGCTTGCGGGCAGGACCGCCGTCTTCGGCCGCGCAGCCAAATACGTGGAGACGGCCAGTTACTCGACGACCTTCTTCTTCCACTGGATCCCGGCGATCGCCGAGACCACGACCCGCTTGCCCGCCGGCGATCCGCTCTTCGAGAGCCCGGAAGCCCCTGGCGTGCAGGCGATCACCGGGGTCGTCTTCCTGCTGTTCCTGGTCGGCGTCACCGCCCAGGTCATGCGCCTGCGCCGGCTTGCAACTGCCGCGCCACCTGCTCCGCCTGCTCCAGCGCCCTGAGCACGTTCCCGCCCATCACCTTGAGGATGTCCTCGTCGGACCAGCCGCGGCGGACGAGTTCGGCGATCAGCAGCGGGAAGGTGGACACATCTTCCATGCCCTCGGGCCAGTTGTCGTTGCCGTCGTAGTCGCTGCCGATGCCGATGTGGTCCACGCCGGCGAGCTTCTTGATGTAGTCCATGTGGTCCGCGACCGCGGCGACCGTGACCTTCGGCATGTTCTTCTTCATCTCGGCCTTGATCTCTTCGTAGATCGCCTTGCGCTCGGCCTCGGGCTTGCCCTGGGCGCGCGCGAGATACGACTTCATCGCCGGGAAGGCCACGTCGGCCGCGGCCTGGGAGGCGAACGGCGCGACGAAGGACACCATCAGCACGCCGCCGTTCGCGGGCAGCATCCGGATGACGTCGTCGGGGACGTTGCGCGGAATCTCGGTGACCGCGCGCGCATTGGAGTGGGAGAAGATCACCGGCGCCTTCGAGACGCGGATCGCGTCGCGCATGGTGTCCGGGTGCGTGTGGGACAGATCCACCAGCATGCCGAGGCGGTTCATCTCGGCGACGACCTGCTCGCCGAACGCGTTGAGCCCGCCCTGCCCGGGCTCGGAGGCCATCGCCGAGTCGGCCCAGCTCGTGTGGTTGTTGTGGGTGAGCGTCATGTAGCGCACGCCGAGCGCGTAGTACATGCGCAAGAGCGCGAGCGAGTCCTCGATGGCGTGGCCGCCCTCCGCACCCAGCATGCCGCCGATCTTGCCGGCCGCCCTGGCCGCGCGGATGTCGGCGGCGGTGGAGGCCAGCGTGAAGGTGTCGGGATACTTCGCGATCAGGCGCCGCGCGATGTCGATCTGCTCGAGCTGGGTCTTGGCGAAGTCGCCCGCCGCCTCGCCGGGCGTGTACACGGACCACCAGATGGCACCGACGCCGCCCTCGCGCAGGCGCGGGATGTCGGTCTGGCCGCCCTCGGGCGCCTTCGTGCGGATGTCGTAGGCGTCCACGTCGCCGGGCGCGACCTCCCAGCCGCGGATGGTCCAGGGCAGGTCGTTGTGGCCGTCGAAGAGGATGCCCTTCGCGAGCAGCGCTTTCGCGTGCTCGAGCGCGGGGTCGGTGGCGGCGTGGAGGGGTGCGACCAAAAGGCAGGCGATGACGACGGCAAGCCAGTGAAATTTGTGCATAGCGTCGAATCCTAACAAAGTTGCGTGGTATTGCCCGTGGACACGCAGATCCTACTGCTACTATTATGAGAGCACTCACTCCCATTTTGGTAGCTCTATGATCGACGACCAGCTATTTGGGAAGACGCGCGCGGGCATCCTGCGCGAGATTTATCTGAACCCTGGTCGGCGGGTTTCATTCAATGAGCTCGTCAGGCGTGTGAGCACCGGCGATGGCGCCGTCTCCCGCGAACTCAAGAACCTGCTCGCCACCGGGCTCGTGACCGAGGAGCGCGAAGGCAATCACCGGTTCCTGCGTGCCGGCCAGGATTCCCCTCTGTTCAAGGAGGCCAGGGCTTTCATTACCAAGGTTTCGGGGCCGACGCATTTCATCCGGCGGGCGCTGGCCGATCTCGCAGACCAGATTACCGTCGCTTTCATATTCGGTTCCGTCGCGAAGGGTCGTGAGCGGCAGGACAGCGACCTCGACCTGTTCGTCATCGGGAGCGCAAGTTATTCGGTCGTCACCGAATGCCTGCGAAGGGTCGAGAATCGGCTCGGCAGGCGCGTCCAGACCCTGCATTTCAATGCGAACTCGCCGGTTGATCGGGCTTCCCTCCAGAAGCCTTCCATGCGATCCATACTCGCCGGGCCGAAGCGATTCGTGATCGGCACGGATCACGATCTGGAGAGAGTTCTCGGGTAGGGACACCGGGCCGGTGGTCAACCGTCGCAACCTCGACAACCTGACGCGCGGAAATCGGCCTGCCCTGCACGCCGCGCAGCCCGACTGGAACGTACTGCGCGGACTCGCGGCTCGAGCCGAAGCCGCCCTTGTCGATGCGGATGTTCGCACGCTGGCACTCTCGACCCGATTCTCGAGCGCCTATGGCGCCGCTTTCTGGCTCGCTCGCACGGCCCTCGAGTCATCCGGCTATCGCCTGGCAGGGGGCGAAGGCAATCGCACAACGGCCTTCCAGTGCCTCGCCCACACCGTCGAGTGGGAAGACAATCGCTGGCGACGGTTGGACGACCTGCACCGGCTTCGCAACCGCTTCGACTACGGCGACATCGTCGAAGTGTCTGAGGATCAGGTCGAGACATTGATTCGCGATGCCAGGCAACTGCTGGAGGCTGTCAAGGCGGCGTTTCCGGACCTGTCTGCCCCCGCGCCCTAGCGAGTATGATTTCGGCCTGAGCGCAGGCAGGGAGATGCACGCATGGTGACCCGCATCGTGGTAGCCGACCAGGGTGAAGCGCGCTTTTACGACCGGGCCGGGGCGAGTGCCGTGCTGCGCGCCGCCGGTTCGCTCGAAAATCCGGCCGCGCACCAGCACGACCGCGATTTCAAGTCGGACCGGCCGGGCCGGGTGTTCAATCGCGCGCCCGCCGCGGGCCAGCGCCGTGGCACGGTTGCCCGCCACGCGACGACCGGCGAGCGCCGCCCGCGTAAGCGCGAGGCGGAGCTGTTCGCGAAGCGCATCGCGCGGGAACTGAGCGCCGCCTCGCGCGCGGGGGACTTCGAAGGCCTGGTGCTGGTCGCCGGGCCCGCGTTCCTGGGGCTCCTGCGCGCGGCGCTGCCGAAGCACGTTAAAGCAGCCGTCGTAGGCGAGGTCGCCAAGGACCTGGTGCACCTGCCGAAGACGAAGCTGGGTGCGCACCTGCCGCGCAGTTGATCCGGGTCAAGTCGCCGGCACCTCAAGGGGCCTAGCATTCATTGACAGCCACAGGCGAGAGGGGCCCATGAAACGGATTCGTCGCATCCTGGTCGGCATCAAGGACCCGGGCGCGCGGTCCCAGCCCGCCGCGGAGAAGGCCGCGCAGCTCGCGAAGGCGACCGGCGCCGAGCTCACGCTGTTCCACGCGATCACCGAGACGGTGGCGGCCGAGCCGTACCTGTACGCGCAGGGCGGGTTTCGCAAGCACGAGCGCGCGGTGCGACGCCAGCGGCTCGAGCGACTCGAAGGCGTGGCTGCGGACCTGCGCCGCCGGCACCGCAAGCTGAAACTTCGGGTCGAGGCGGAGTGGGACTACCCGGTGCACGAGGCGATCGTGCGGCGCGCGCGCCGGCGCAAGGCGGACCTCGTGGTCGCCGAGGCGCACGCGGGCCGCCGGCTCGCGCCCTGGCTGCTGCGCCTGACGGACTGGGAGCTGATCCGCACCTGCCCGGTGCCGGTGCTGGTCGTGAAGTCCACGCGGGCCTGGAAGCGGCCGAAGATCCTGGCCGCCATCGACCCGGCGCACGCCTATGCGAAGCCGGCCGCGCTGGACGGCGAGATCCTGAAGGCCGGCGAGCAGCTCGCTGCCGCGCTGCGAGGATCGCTCGACGTGATGCATGCTTTCCTGCCGGTGCCGGTTGGCGGCGCGCCGTTCATGGCAGCGGGCGCAGAAGTGGTCTCGGAGGTGCTCGCCTCGACCGAGAAGCAGGCGCGGGATTCATTCGAGCGGGCGCTGCGCGGCTCGAAGATTCCGCGCAGCCGGCGGCACCTCATCAAGGGCGCGCCCAGCGTCGCCGTGCCGCGCGTAGCGCAGGCGCTGCGGGCCGACATCGCGGTCATGGGCGCGATCTCGCGCTCGGCGCTGAAGCGCGTCGTCATCGGCAATACGGCGGAGCGCGTGCTCGGCGCCCTGCCCTGCGACGTGCTGGTGGTCAAGCCGAAGCGCTTCGTGACCCGCGTGTCCCGCAGCCGCCGCGGCGTGAAATACACGGTGTCCACCGAGGTGCCGATGCCGTATTAAAAGGGGACGCACCCCTTTTCCGCGTAACAGTGGCGGCCGCCGTGGACGGAAAAGGGGTGCGTCCCCTTTTACTTCAGCGATAGCTCGAGCTTCACGCGAGCCGGTCCTGGCGCCTGCGAGTCAGCGTGGATCAGGAACACGCGCGCGGCGTCGACCTCGCCGCTGCCGAGAAGCGCTTCCTGGATGGCCTGGCCGCGTGCCTTGCCGAGCGCCTCGAGCTGCTCCGTCGTCGCCGGGTGTCGGCCGAGCCAGTCGTCCTCGAGGGCCTTGTTCGCCGCCGCCAGGCCCTCCGGCGTCCGCTCCTTCTTCTTGAGCGCCTCGAAGGCCGCCACCTCGCCCGGCAGCGGCGCCTCGGCGCCCGCCTCGGCACGGTGGTGCTTCGCGAGCAGCTCGAAGCGCTCTTCGGGGTTCGCGAGCATGGCCGCCACGGCCTCGGCGTCCGGCCGTCGGCCGAGCAGGTTCTTCTGGCTGCCGGCAAGCCTGGCCAGGCTCGCCTCCAGCGCCTGCCGCGCGATCAGGCCGCCGTCGAGTTCGGCCGAAAACGCCATCGGCACGTCGACCTGCAGCGCCGGCCGCTCGACGAGCGCCTTGTGCACGGCCGCCATCTTCTCCTGCCCGGCCGGGTCGAGCGCCGTCGCGCCCGGGTCGAACTCGACGAAATTCACCTCCGGCCCGCCGCCGAACAGGCTGCCGATCAGCACGAACGGCGCGGTCGCGATCTTGGTGAGCAGGCCCACGATCGCCTTCCAGATCAGCGGTCCCATCTTGAACTGCGGGTCGTCGAGGCTGCCGGTCATCGGCAGGTCGATGTCGATCACGCCGTTCCGGTCCTTCAGCAGCGCGACGGCGAGCTTGAGCGGCAGCGAGACGGCGTCCGGGCTCTCGACCTTCTCGCCGAGCTGGAGCTGGTCGATCACGAACTTCTGCTTCGCGTCCAGCGCGCGGTTCTCGACGCGGTAGGTGACGTCGACGGACAGCTTGCCCTTCTCGATCTTGTAGCCGGCGAAGCGCCCCGAGTACGGCGTCACCGAGGTCAGGTCCACGCCCGCGAACTTCAGGTTGATGTCGGTGAACAGCGCCGCCGAGAGCAGGTTCATCGTGCCGGAGATCGTCGCCGGCGCGTAGCGATCCACCTTGCCCTCGAGGTCGAGCGTCGCGCGCGAGGTCTCCTCGGAGGAAAGACCCATGATGCTGCCGTTCAGCTGCTCGATCCCGACGCGGTAGTTCGGCTGGATCCAGAAGTCCGCGAAGTTGAGCGAGGCGTCCTCGAGCGCTACGGTGTCGATGCGAATCTTCGTCTCCTGCGGCGGCGGGCCCTCCTCGGTCGCGAACTGCACGGACGCCTGGTAGGCCGGCGCCGGGTTCGCGGGCGTCATGATCTCGACGAGGTTGATCGTCTCGTCCGCGGCGATGATCACGCGCGCGTAGGGCGAGCGCAGACGCAGCGTCCGGATGGCGAGCTCCGCCGTGCGGCCGTCATACCGGAACCCTTCGGCCCGCAGCCGCGCCCACTGGATGAAGTCCTCCTGCTGCGCCTTGTCCACCGTGCGCAGCCGGTCCACCTGGATCGTGCCCTCGGCCGCGAAGCCGCCGTCGGCCAGCAGCAGCACCGCCAAGTCCGTCGTGAGCACGCCCTCGAGCAGGTCCATGCGCGTGTAGCGGTCGAGGTAGGGCTGGATCACGGTCAGGTCGAAGCCGGCGAGCCTGGCAGTGCCCTTGAGTTCGCCCTCGTCCATCGCGAAAGTCAGGTCCGCGTCGAGCGTGGCTGATTGCTCGATCTTCGTCGCGGCGACGATGCCAAGCGTCGTGCCGGGCGCCGAGGAGAAACCGGTGACGCGCAGGGTGAACGGATCGAGCATCAGCTTGATCGCCGGCTCTACCTGCCGGTCTTCCACCAGCACGACGAGGCCGGCGAGCTCGATGTCCGGCGCGCTGAAGACGAAGGGCGACGCGGCCTCGGGCGTCGCAGGTGCAGGCGCGGCGGTCTCGCCGGCGGCCGCGGGTTCCGCTTGCGGGGCGGCTTCTCCCGCCGGCTGCGTCAGCTGCGCGAGGTTCAGGTTGCCCTCGGCATCGCGCCAGGCGTGCACGGAACCGCCGTCCACGCGGACCTTTTCGACGTTCGCCGCGTTCTTCGCCAGGTCGAAGTCGAAGTTCGCAAGTGTCAGGCGCGCGAACCGCGCCGTGTCGGTCTCCTCGCCGATGCGCCGGATGCCGAGCTCGTCGACGCCGAGCTCGCGCAGCTTGAACGTGAGCTGCGTGCCGGCCGAGCTTGCCGAGAAATCGTAGTCGCCGTCGAAGCCGGCGACGCCGGAACTGAGGTCGAAGCCGGCCTGCTCGCGCGCGTAATCCCAGTGGCGCGTCAGGTCGATGCCGGTGAACTTGAAACGGCCCGCGGAAGCGAGCGGCGCCAGGGAGAATTGGCCGCTCCATTCGAGCGCCGCACCGCCGGCCCCGCTCGCGCGCAGGTCGTAGGCGTTGTCGCTGCCGGCGATCGTGCTGAAGTCGCGCAGCTCGAAACCGAGCGGCCGGAAATCGGTCGCGTACGGCGTCGCGAGCGTGCGGTCCTCGAAGTGCGCATGGCCATCGGTCATGCGGAACAGCTCGATGAACAGTCGCGGCGGCTCCTCGGGCTCGGCGGACGGCGGCTCCTCCGCGAAGGGCTTCGTCAGGTCGGCGAAGTTCAGCGTGCCGTCCGCGCGGATCACCGGGCGGATGTAGGGCCGCTCGATCGAGATTTCCTGGAAGCTCGCGCCGGCGCGCCAGAGGCTCGAGATCCCGAGATTGACGAGCAGCTTGTCAAAACCCGCCAACGGCGCGCCGTCGGCGTCCGGGAAACTGAAGCCGTCCGCCTCGAGGACCAGGCTGAACGGGTTGAAGCGGATCTCGCCGATCGTGGCGATGCGGCCCCAGGTCTCGCTGGCGAAGGACTCGAGCTGGCCGCGCAGGAGCTTGGGCACGAGCCAGAATCCCGCGGCCGCGTAGGCGGCCACGAGGGCCGCCGACACCGCCGCGAGAATGATCAGCCGGCGCGATACCTTGAACAGGCGCGCTCTCCGACCGGCCGCATCAGCCGGCCGGCTTCACTTCGATCGCGAACGCCTCGGTGTAGGCGATCTCGACCTGGTCGCCCTGCCGCAGGCCACGGATGAACTGCCGGCCCTCTGGCGTCTCGATCGCGACCGTCCGCATCGCGCCGTCGGAACGCCGGAAAGTCACGGTGTTGAAGGTCGTGTCCACCGAGACGATCTCGACGGTCGTGCGCAGCAGCACGCCCGCGCCCGCGCCGGGCCGCTCGCCCGGCTCCGCGCGCACGGCAGCGACGTCAGCCTGGACGCCCTGGACGCCCTCACCCGGCTTCTTCACTTCCGCCGCCAGCGCCTCGAAGAAGCTGACCGACACCTTGTCACCGGCCTTGACCTGCGCCAGGTTGCGGACCTCCTCGCTCACGTGCACGGTGAAGCCGTTGCCGTCTTCGCCGCGCAGCGTCACGAGGCGGCTCGCCTGGTCGATGGACTCGACCGTGGCGGTCCGCTGGATCAGGTTTTCGCGAACCACCGGCTTCGGCGGCGGCGCCGCGCAGGCCGCGAGGACCAGAGCGGCCGCCGCTGCGGCGGGCGCCCACATCATCAACTTCGTCATCGTCTTCTCCCTCAGGCCCGTGCGCGGCGACGCGCAACGGCGATGCCGGCGCCGAGCGCGAGCAGCAGGAAGCCGATCGTGCCGGCCAGCGGCAGGCGCGTGGCGGTCTTCGGCATCTCCGGCGCGGGGGCGGCAGCGGCGACCGGCGCGGGTGCCGGCTCCGGCTCGGCAGTAACCGGCGTGAACTCGATCGGCCATGGCGTCTCCGAGGCGAGCGCGATTCCCGGATCCGTCACGTGGATGTACACGGACAGTTCCTGGCCGATCGCCACCTCGTTGATCGGCGTCATGCGGCCGTTGATGTTCACGCGCTCGTTGGCGCGGACATTGACGCCGATCGGGTCCGAGTGCGTGCCGTCCGGGCGCTTGACGCGCACCGTCATGCGGCGCGGCGTCGCGCGGACGAGGTCCGCCTTGACCACCGCGAATTCCTGCCCGTCGCGCGAGATGACGTCGAGGCAGGCGGCGCGGATGTTCGGAAACCGCGCGAGCACCGCGGCGCTGAACTCGACGCGCTCGCAGGCCGCAGGCTGCTGCGCGAGGGCAGCGGCCGGAACCAGGGCCAGCACCAGACTGCCCAGACCGCAAAACGCTTTCATCAAACTCAATCCTTGCTTGTTTTCCATGATTGCTCAGGTCCACTCATAGGCGCCCCGCACGATGAAGCGCTGCGGTGCGCTGCCGAGAAAGTAGAACGGGAAACATGTCACCAGTGTGACAGTCGGTTCGAGGGTATCCGCGAGGACGTGCAGGTCGGTCGGGTCCACGACCTCGGTCGAGACGACGCGGAAGCGATGCACGCGCGCGTGCGTCTCGACCTCGATGCGCTGGCCCGGCTGAATGTCCTTGAGCACGCGGAAAAAACCGTCGCGGTGGCCGGCGATGCCGATGTTGCCGCCCTTGTCGGGCAGGCCCATGCCCTCGATGAGCCCGGCGCCGCGGTTCAGGTGCAGTTCCGAGGCGCCCGCATAGACCGGGACTTCGAGACCGAGATCCGGAACCCGCAAAATTGCGACGGGCGGTTCGGTCACCTGCGCGAGACTCGCCGCGTAACCTTCAACACGCTCCGTTGACCAGAGGCTCTGGTCGGGCTGGGGCGGCTGGCTCGCAAATTGCTCGAGCGCGGCTTCGTGCCCGGCCTCGGCGTCGAAGCGCGCCAGCGCCACCATGGATACGAGGAGCGCACCGCCGGCGAAACAGCCGTACTGCAACGCGGCGACCCACCGAGCCTTCATCGAACCTCCCCGGATGCTCCATAATGCCACCATTCGTCGCTCCCCAATTGTCTCAAACAGGACATTTCCATGAAGAACCTACTACTGGCCGGCGCCGCTGCCGCAAGCCTGCTGGCCAGCTGCGCTTCCGGTCCGACCATTCGCTCGCATATTGACCCGGCTGCCAACCTGTCGAGCTACCAGACCTTCATGTTCGCGGAAAGGACCGGCACCGACCGGCCGGACTACAAGACGCCGATCACCAGCTATTTCAAGGAATCCATCCGCCGCGAGATGGAAGCCCGCGGCTATCGCTACGTCGAAGGCGGGCCGGCGGACCTGCTGATCAACTTCAATGCCAATGCCCAGGAGAACGTAGACGTACGCACGACGCCCGGCTCCACCTTCGGCTACGGTTACGGCTACTACGGCTACCGGGGCGGGCTCTACGGCGCCGCCGCCTTCCCGCCGGAAGTCCAGACCGTCCGCTACAAGACCGGCACGGCCAACGTCGACGTCGTCGACCTGTCGAAGAAGCAGGTCGTCTGGGAAGGCATCGCCGAGGCGCGCCTGACCGACAAGATGATGAAGGATCCGCGCACCGCGATCAGCAACGTCATCACGGAGATGTTCCAGCAGTATCCGGGGCGGGCCGGCGGCGGTTGATGAACCGGTCCGCGGCGCTCATCCTGACCGGCATCGCGGCGGCCTTCGGGCCGCCGCTTGCCGTGGCCCAGCAACCCCCCCGCCCCCGCGGCGGACGCCGACGCGCTCGCGAAGCAGCTCTCGAATCCGGTCTCTTCGCTCATCAGCGTGCCGTTGCAGCTCAACTGGGACACCGGCTACGCGAACGACGGCGAGCGCTGGCTGCTCAACGTGCAGCCGGTCATCCCCATCACGCTGAACGAGGACTGGAATCTCATCTCGCGGACGATCCTGCCGGTGATCCACCAGTCGGACATCGGCGGCGACGGCCGTGGTCCTGAAGCAGACCGAGGAAGGCTGGACCTACGGCGCGCTCGCGAACTACCTGGTCTCGGTGGCCGGTGACGACGACCGCGCCAACGTCGATGCGATGTTCCTGCAGCCGTTCCTCGCCAAAGCGCTGGGCCGAGGCCGCACGGCCACGGTCAACTTCGAGTCCACCTACGACTTCGAGCGCGACGCCTGGACTGCTCCGCTCAATCTCACGTACTCGCAGGTCACGCAGGTCGGCGGCCAGCTCGTCAGCTTCGCGGTCGGCGGGCGCGCCTACCTCGAGCGGCCGACCGGCGGGCCGGACTGGGGCCTGCGGTTCGTCGTGACACTGCTCTATCCCAAGTAGATGCAGCGCCTTCTACGAGAACCGCTGCTGCACTTCCTGCTGCTCGGCGCCCTGCTGTTCGTCGCATACGGCTGGCTGAACCGGGCCGGCCTCGCCGCGCTCGACGAGATCGTCGTCTCGCAGAGCCAGGTCGAGGGCCTCGTCATGCAGTTCGAGAAGGTCTGGCAGCGGCCGCCGACCGCGGATGAGCGGCAGGCGCTGATCGACAGCTGGGTGCGAGACGAAGTCTTCTACCGCGAGGCGCTCGCGATGGGCCTCGAGCAGGACGACCCGGTCGTGCGCCGGCGCCTCAGCCAGAAACTGCAGTTCATCCTGGACACCGGCTCGGAGTCCGGGGCGCCAACCGACGCGGAGCTGCAGGCCTGGCTCGACGCGCACGCGGAGCGCTACCGGACCGAGGCGACTTACGCGCTGCGCCAGGCGTACTTCGACCCGGCGCGTCACGCTGAGAAGCTCGACTCGGTGATTGCAGCGGCGAAACACGCGCTGGCCGCCGGGCAGGACGCCGCCAGCGATCCGACCATGCTTCCCGCAACGCTTGCCGGTCGCGCATCGGACGTCGAGCGCGCGTTCGGCGCCGAGTTCGAGCAGGCGCTGCGCGAGCTGCCGGTCGGCGGCTGGCAGGGCCCAGTGCGCTCCACGTTCGGCCTGCACCTGGTCGAACTCTCCGCGCGCACGGACTCGCGCGCTGCCTCGCTCGCCGACGTCCGGCCCGAGGTCGCCCGCGACCTGATGCAGGCGCGCGCCGAGGCGGCCCAGGAAGCGCTGTACGAGAACCTGCGCGCCAGGTACGAGATCCGCATCGAGCCGGAGGCGCCGGCCGGATGATGCGCGCGTTGCCGCGGCGCTGGCTGCGATTCGCCCTCGCTTTCACCGCCCTGCTCGCCGCCCTGCCCGCGGCCGCCGACGTCTTCCGTCCCGCCTACCTCGAGCTGCGCGAAGCGGGCAACGGCCGCTACGACGTGCTCTGGAAGGTGCCGGCCCAGGGCGAGATGCGCCTTGCGCTCACCGTGCGATTGCCCGAGGACGCGCGCGAGGTCGCGCGCACACCGGGGCGGTTCGCGGGCAGCGCCTACGTGGAGCGCTGGAGCATCGAGCGTCCCGGCGGCCTGGTCGGCCAGGAGATCTCGATCGAGGGCAGTGCCGCCGGCATCTCGGACGTGATCGCGCGCGTCGAGCGACTGGACGGCACCAGCCAGGTCGAGCGCCTGTCGATCGCGCAGCCGCGGTTCACGGTGCAGGCGCCGGCCGGGACCGGCGAGATCGCCTGGTCGTACCTCGTGCTGGGCGTCGAGCACATCCTGGCCGGCGTCGATCACCTGCTGTTCGTGCTGGCGTTGCTGCTCGTCGTGCGCGGCGGGCTGCGGATCCTGCTCACCATCACCGCGTTCACGGTCGCCCACAGCATCACGCTGGTCGCCGCGACGCTCGGCTGGGTGCACGTGCCCGGCCCGCCGGTCGAGGCGATCATCGCGCTCAGCATCGTCTTCGTCGCCGCCGAAGTCGTGCGCGGCCTGCGCGGGCGGCCGGGCCTGACCGCGCGCGCTCCCTGGGTCGTCGCCTTCAGCTTCGGCCTGCTGCACGGCCTCGGCTTCGCCGGCGCGCTCGCCGAGGTCGGCCTGCCGCAGAAGGCGATCCCGGTCGCGCTCCTCATGTTCAACGTCGGCGTCGAGCTCGGCCAGCTCATCTTCGTCGCCTTCGCGCTCGCGGCCGGCGCGCTGATCGCGCGCCTGCCCGTCGCGCGCCCCGCGTGGACGGACTACGCCCTGCCCTACGCCATCGGCGCGGTCGCCATGTTCTGGGTGATCGAGCGCGTCAGCGGCTTTGCGTGAGAAACCCGTCGCGGGCACGAGGCAGAACCGCGGATCCGTCTCCGCGAGGCCGTTCAGCAGTTGCGCGCGCCCGGCGCCGATCAGCAGCAGCACGCGCGTGCCGGAACCGGGGATCGCGACCAGGTTCGGGTAGATGCGCAGGCTCCGCCTGTACCAGTGCGTCGCATGGAACGCCTTGAGTATCATGTCCGCCGGCACCCGATCCAAGGAGCAGCGGCAATCGCCGACCCCAAGCTTGCGCGCGCCGCCTTCGAGCGCGCCCTCACCTTCATGCGCGCCGGGGACCCCGGCATGGCGGAGCAGCTCTGCCGCGACGCGCTCACCGAGGATCCGGGCGAGCCGAATCTCTCGGGGCTCCTCGGCGCGGCGCTCAACCGCCAGGGCCGCGGCCCGGAAGCGGAGCCGCTGCTGCGCCAGGCGCTGGCCGCCGAGCCGGGCTATGCCAAGGGCCACGAAGAACTCGGCCGCAGCCTGCTCCAGCAGCGACGCACCGACGAGGGGATCGCGAGCCTGGAGCGCGCGCTCGAGCTCGACCCGAAGCTGCAATCCGCGCAGTTGTGCCTCATCGGCGCGCTCGGGGACGCCGGGCGCGGCGAGGACGCCGAGCGGCGCCTGCAGTCATTCCTGCGCGCCGATCCGCTGCGCGAGTGGTTCGCAAAGGCGGCGGAGCTGCACCGCGAGGGCAAGCTCGAGGAGGCCGAGCACATCTACCGGCAGATCCTGCAGCGCGACCCGAAGAACCTCGAGGCACTGCGCCTGCTTGCGCTGATCGCGATGCAGTGCGAACACTACGGCCAGGCGGAGCAGTTTCTGAAGCGCGCGGTCGCGATCGCGCCGGATTACCTGGCCGCGTGGATCGATCTTTCGCGCGCGCAGCTCGAGAAACTCGATCTCGAGGGCGCACGCGCCAGCATCGAGCGCGCGGCGACACTCAACCCGGGATCTGCCCAGGTCCAGGTGCACCTGGGCAACGTCCAGGCCCGCTCCGGGCGGCATGCGGAGGCGATCGAGACCTTCCGCCACGCGGCCGGTATCAGTCCCTCCATCCCGGCCCCCTGGATCGGCCTCGGCAACACGCTGAAGACCATCGGGCAGCAGGCGGAAGCGATCGAGGCCTACCGGCACGCCGCCGCCCTGCGGCCGCAGAACAGCGAAGCCTGGTGGAGCCTTTCGAACCTCAAGACCTTCCGCTTCGAGGACGCCGAGATCGAGGCGATGCAACGCGTACTGGCCGAGGAGCAGCTCACCGACGAGAGTCGCGCGCAATTCTCATTCGCGCTCGCCAAGGCCGTCGAGGATCGCGGCGACTACCCGCGCGCATTCGAGCTGTACGCCCAGGGCAACCGGCTGCGCCGCGCGCTCGAGCACTACGACCCGGTGCAGACCGAGGTGATCAACGAGCGGATCCGTGCCGTGTTCCACGCCGCGTTCCTGGAGCGCCACGCGGGCTCCGGTCACCCGGACCCGGCGCCGATCTTCATCGTCGGACTGCCGCGCTCCGGCTCGACGCTGATCGAGCAGATCCTGGCGAGCCACTCGCAGGTGGACGCGACACACGAGCTGCCCGAGGCCGGCCGGCTCGTGCAGCGCATCAACCGCGAACGCTCCGACCGCATTGCGTATCCGGAAGCCGCGCGGGACCTGGCCGGCGAGCAGTGGGCCGCGCTCGGGCGCGCGTACCTCGACGACACGCGCAAGTACCGGCGCGGCGCGCCCCGCTTCACGGACAAGATGCCGAACAATTTCCCGAGCGTCGGCCTGCTGTCGCTCGCGCTGCCCAACGCGCGCTTCGTCAACGCGCGCCGCCACCCGCTCGACACCTGCCTGTCCTGCTACCGCCAGCTGTTCGCGCGCGGCCAGCCGTTCACCTACGACCTCGCCGAGCTCGGGGAGTACTACCTCGAATACGAAAAGATGATGGCGCACTGGCGCGAGGCGCTGCCCGGGCGCGTCCTCGACGTGCAGTACGAGGACGTCGTCGCGGACCTCGAGGGCCAGACCCGCCGCCTGCTCGAGTTCTGCGGACTGCCCTTCGAGGACGCCTGCCTGCGCTACTGGGAAACCGGGCGCGCGATCCGCACCGCGAGCTCCGAGCAGGTGCGGCAGCCGATCTATGACAGTTCGGTGAATTTCTGGCGAAACTACGAGCGGGAGCTCGCGCCGCTCGCGGACATCTTGCGGCCCGTTTTGCCGGCGTTTGGCTGATCACGCCGAATTCGTCTATCCTCGGGGGGCTCGTCAAGCCGCACGAGGGGAAGCCATGAGTTCGCATTCGGGTTCCAAACTGCCGGTCACGCCGGTTGCTTACGCCGTCTCGTTCGCCCTGACGGGCCATTACGCGCCCGCGGCGCTCGCGCAGACGCAGAGCGCGGAGCTCGATGCGGTCATCGTCACCGCGCGCAAGCGCGAGGAGACGCTGCTCGACATCCCGCAGGAAATCCAGACGCTCAGCCAGCAGCAGCTCGAGCGCGCCAACCTCGCCACCGTCGAGGACTTCTCGCGCTTCGTGCCGAGCCTCACGGTCAACGGCACGGCGCCCGGCCGCAGCGCGATCTACTTCCGGGGTGTCGCCGACGATTCCTCCTCGTTCATCGCCGACTCCTCGGCGGCGATCTACCTCGACGAGCAGCCGCTGACGCAGAGCGCCTTGCAGCCCGAGATCCGGCTGGTGGACATCGAGCGCATCGAGGCGCTGCCGGGGCCGCAGGGCACGCTGTACGGCTCGAGCTCCCAGTCCGGGACGCTGCGTTACATCACGAACAAGCCGGACCCGAACGGCTTCTATGCCGACGTCAGCCTCGACGGTCACTCCGTCGACGAAGGCGACGAGGGCTACGAATTCTCCGGCGTGCTGAACCTGCCGGTCGGCGAGAACACCGCCATCCGACTGGTCGGATTCTCGGCACGCGACGCGGGCTTCATCGACAACGTGCTGGCCGAGAGCCTCGGCGGCACCTTCGACAACGCCGACGTCGTGGACGAGGACGTCAACCACATCGAGTACGTCGGCGGACGCGCCGCCGTGCGCTGGCTGCCGAACGAAGACTGGATCGTGGACGTGGGCGTGGTCCACCAGCAGATGGACGCCAATACCTACGCGGAAGACAACATCACGCGCACCGGCCGCAAGTACGCGACTGTCCGATTCCTCGACGAGAGCCGCGAGGACGAGTGGACGCAAGTGGCGCTGACGCTGCAGGGCGACCTCGGCTGGGGCCAGTTCACCTCGGCGAGCAGCTACTTCACGCGCGACATCTCCTACTTCCAGGACAACACGGACTACACGTTCTACCTGAGCAATGCCTTCGGACCTTATTACGCCAACTACGACCTCGGACCCGACCCGCGCGGCCTCGGATGGAGCGATCGCGACAAGGCCGACCGTTTCGCGCAGGAGTTCCGGCTGCAGGGCGGAAACGAGAAGACGACCTGGATCGCCGGCCTGTTCTACGAAAAGCTGGACAGCGGCTTCGATTTCTACACGCGGATCCAGGACTACGAGAACACGCCTTCGTTCCAGTACTGGAACACCTACTACGGCGTCGAGCCGGGCACGACCGACAACGCCTTCTATCGCTCGAACAACGACCAGGAAACCGAGCAGTTCGCGGCCTTCGGCGAGGTGAGCTACTCGCCGAACGAGCACTGGACGCTGACGGGCGGCCTGCGCTGGTTCGACCACACGCGCAAACGCACCTACTTCATCCAGCAGCCGAACGGCCGTTTCAGCGCCAACCTGCCCACGGCCGAGGAAACCACCAGCGACATCACCAAGAAGCTGTCCGTCCAGTACAACTTCAACGACAACGCGATGGTCTACGCGCTGTTCTCGGACGGGTTCCGGGCCGGCGGGCGCAACGTGGTGCGCCCGGGCACCGTGCTGCCGCCCGACTACGAGCCTGATTTCCTCGACAACTACGAGCTGGGCTTCAAGAGCCGCTGGGCCGGCGGAAAGTACACGCTGAACCTGACGGCATTCCGGATGGAGTGGAAGGATTACCAGATCGAAGTCGTGGATCCGGGCCCGCTGTACGCGGTCCTGGTCGCCAACGTCGGCGACGCGGAGATCGACGGCGTGAGCCTCGATTTCACGGCATACCTGTGGGATTCCGTCGACTTCGGGCTCAATCTCCAGCTCCTCGACCCGAAGACCAAGGCCGACAACCCGGAGATCGGGCTGACGCCCGGCGAGCGACTGCCGTTCTCGGCCGAAGAGAAGGGCTCGGTGTGGGTCGAATACACGCATCCGCGGGAATTCGCCGGCGGCAATTTCTACGCGCGATACCAGTGGAGTTACATGGGCAACTCGCTGAACGGCATCGGCGAGGACGCAACCCTGCAGCCGGCCTACCAGGTCGCGGACGCGAAAGTCGGATTCACCGCCCAGGACTGGGAGGTCTACGCGTACGTGGACAATCTCACCAACGAGCGCGCGGTGCTCTATGAGCAGAACTTCGCGCCGGTCGGCAGCGTGACGGTCAACTGGCCGCGCACCTAGGGTCTCGGCTTCACGAAGAGCTGGGGCAGCAACTGACGACGGGCGGCAAGACCCGCCCGCCCTCGCCGCGCACGCGCGTCGCGCGGCTGCCCAAGCGCGGCCGCTACGACCGCGCGACGATCGACGCGATCCTCGACGAGGCCCTGGTCTGCCACGTCGGCTTCGTCCACGAGCGCGCGCCCGTCGTGATCCCGACGCTCTGCTGGCGCGAGGGCGACCACGTCTACCTGCACGGCTCGGCCGTGAGCCGCATGCTGGACACGGCGCGCAAGGCGCCCGTGTCTGTCACGGTGACGCACATCGACGCGCTCGTCCTCACGCGCTCGGCCTTCCACCACTCCGTCAACTACCGCTCCGTCGTGATCTTCGGCCGGCCCGAGGAGGTCACGGACCCGGCCGAGAAGGCCGCGCGGCTGCGCACGTTCATGGAGCAGCTGATGCCAGGCCGCTGGGACGCGCTGCGCCCCGTCAAGCCGAAGGAACTGAAGGCGACGCGCCTCCTGCGCCTCGCACTCGACGAGGCATCGGCCAAGGTCCGGGACTACGGCCCGGCCGACGAGAAGGCGGACCTCGCCTGGCCCGCCTGGGGCGGGCTCATCCCGATCGAGATGCGCATCGGCGCGCCGCAGCCGGATGAAGTCGCGCGCACCGCGGGACTCGCCGCGCCGGCGCCGCGCAAGCCCGGGCGCCTTGCGGGAGCGTAGAACCCGGACCCTGCCGGCTGGAGAACCGCCATGCGCCCGCGCCGCCCGCACCGCCCGTACTGCCTGACGCTGATCGCCGCCGCGCTGGCGCTGTCCGCGTGCGCGCGGGACACCCCGAGCGAGGAGCAGGCTGCGGCCGCGCCCGCGGTGATGGAGCTCGGGCCGGCGCTGCTTGCGTATCACTGGCGGCTGGAGTCCGCGGCCGATGCCGCCGGCCAGGTCATCGCGTCGCTGTTCCCGGGCCCGGGGAACATCCTCGGCCTCGAGTTCCGCGAGGGCCAGCTCGGCGTCACGGGCGGCTGCAATCGCATCGGCGCCGGCTATCAGCTGGTCGAGGGGTCGAAGCTGCAGCTCGGCCCGGCGCGCTCGACGATGATGGCCTGCCCGCCCCCGCTCGCCGACGCCGATGCGGCGATCGGGAGCTTCCTCAGCGGCACGCTGCAGGCCGAGCTCAGCGGCGACAGCGCCGCGCCGGCGCTGCGCCTCGCCGCGGCCGATGGCCGCGTCCTGGATTTCAGGGGCACGCCGACGCCGGAAACCCGCTTCGGCGGCCCCGGCACGCGCGCCTTCCTCGAGGTTTCCCCGGAACCCTGCGACGCGCCGCACGACGTGACGGCCGGCTGCCTGAAGGTGCGCGACCGGCACTTCGACGAACAGGGACTGCGGGTCGGCGAGCCGGGCGCATGGCGCGCGCTGCCCGCCGGCATCGAGGACTACACGCCCTCGCCCGGCCAGCAGCAGGTGGTGCGCGTCAAGCGCTTCGAGACGCCGGCGGCCGCGGGCGGCGAGCCGACGGTGCATTTCGTGTTCGACATGGTCGTCGAGTCGCGCACGGTCCAGTAGCCGGGCCGCCCGGGCTGCGGGCCGCCGGCGTCAGGCGCGGCGCCGGTCCTCGACGTGGGCATCCACCATGCGGGCCAGCACGACCATCGGCACGCCGCCGCCGGTCACCACCGCGTCATTGAACTGCCGGAGGTCGAATTCCGCCGCGAGTTCCTGCTGCGCCCTGGCACGCAGCCGGTTGATCTCGCTGTGGCCGACCTTGTAGCCGCAGGCCTGGCCGGGCCAGGCGCAGTAGCGGTCCACTTCGCTGGTCACTTCCGCGAGCCCCGAGCCATTCGTCTCGGCGAACCAGCGGATCGCCTCCTCGCGCGTCCAGCGCTTGGCGTGCAGGCCGGTGTCGACGACCAGCCGGCAGGCGCGGAAGGCAATGGACTGCAGGTAGCCGAGGCGGCCCCAGGGATCGCCCTCGTACACGCCGAGCTCGTCGGCGAGCTGCTCGGCGTACAGCGCCCAGCCCTCCGAGTAGGCGTTGAAGGCGTGCAGCGAGCGCACGAGCGGGAGCTTGAGCGCGAACTCGCCCTGCCAGACGTGGCCGGGCAGCGACTCGTGGTAGGTCAGCGTCGGCAGGCTGAAGGTGCGCCAGAGGTCCGTGGTGCGCAGGTTGATCCAGAACTTGCCCGGCACCTTGCCGTCGATGCTGCCCGGGCCGCCGTAGGCGCCGGGCGCGCCCGGCTCGACTTCCGGCGCCATGCGCTTGACTTCGAAGTGGCCCGGCACGAGCGTCGCGAAGGCACGCGGCAGCCGCGTGCGGATGTCGGCAACGACTCTCTCGATCAGGGCCATGACCTGTGCGCGGCCCGTGTCGTCGTCCGGGAACATGAAGCGCGGGTCCTTGCCGAGCGCGGTCATGCGCGCGCCCACCGAGCCTTGGGTGAGGCCCTGCGCCTTCAGGATCGTGTCCATCTCCGCCTGCAGCGCGGCGAGTTCCTCCCGGCCGCGCGCGTGGATCTCGTCCGGCGTCATGCGCGTGGTCGTCGCGGCCCGCAGCGCCCAGGCGTAATACGCATCGCCCTGCAGCAGCTTCCAGACGCCCGCGTCGGAAGTCGCCCTGGCGCGATGCGCCTTGAGCTCGGCGAGCTGGGCCTCGAGGGCCGGGCGGATGCGGTCTGCCGCGATCTTCGCGGCCTGTCCGGCGAAGTCGCCCGGCAGGCCCTGCGTCTTGCGCGCGAAGGAGGCGATCATCGACCAGGCGGCGACGTCGCCGCCGCGGGCGAGCTCGAGCTGCGCGAGCGTCTTGTCGAGGACGAAGTCCGGCGCGATCACGCCCTGCGCCGCCGCGGACGCCAGGCGCGCGGTCTCGCCATGAAGCTGGCCGGCGTAGGCTTCGAGCCGCGCGAGATAGGCCTCGGCGTCCTCGGCGTTCGCCACCGTGTGCTGTTCTTCGAGCAGGCCCGGGATCTCGAGGAAGGCGCCGGTGTTCTGCGCGACCACGTACGGGGCGTTGCGCCATGACCAGTTCTGGTTGAGGAGCGCCACGTCGCCGTACGGAAACCCAAAGCCCTCGGCCGCCGTCTCGTGCGCCGTGCGCACGACGTCGAGGTCGATGCGCGGGCCGGTCTCGAGCGTGCCTTCGTCCACCGCGGCAAAGGCGGCGAGCCGCGCCGACACGCGCTTTGCGATCGCTTCCTGCCCGGCCGGCGAGCGGTCGGACAGGCTCGCCTTGAGCGCGGCACGGACGCCGGTGTCGATGCCTAGCGCCGTGGCGTTCTCCGGGTAGTCGACGAGCATGTCCTCGGCGACCTGCGCGAGCTGGTCGGCGACGCTCGCGCCGGCTTGCGGCTCGGCGCCGCGCCGGGCGCAGGCGGAAAGGCCCGAGAAGGCCGCCAGGACGGCCCCGGTTCCGGCGATGAATTCACGTCGGGTAGCAACCATGTCGTCGTGCCTCGCAGCGATCAGTCAGGCGCGGCAGTGTACGACAGTTCAGCCGGCGGGCACCCCGCCGGCCGCACCCGTCAGGTCCGGTAGCGGCTTCCGACAGTCTGTTTGCGATGCATTTGCGTACTATGCCCGTCGCCCGCCTCACGATAGAGTGCCGACCGATGTCCTCTCGCCACGCCCTCCCCGCCCTGGCGCTGGCCGTCGCGACGCTGGCGACGGGCTGCGCCGGGCAGACGCGTGGCGAATCGGCGTCGACGGCAGAGGGTGCCGAGCTTTACCGACTGCATTGCGCAGGTTGTCACGGACCGGCCGGGCGCGGCGACGGTCCCGTGGCGCCGCTCATGGCGGTCGCGGTGCCCGACCTGACGCGCATCGCTGCACGTCGCGGCGGGCGTTTTCCGGAGGACGAGGTCGCCCGCATCATCGACGGGCTTTCACCTCTCGCCGCCCACGGCACCCGGAACATGCCGGTGTGGGGTTACGAATTCTACAGTCCGGATGCGGACGACGAGACCGCGCAGCGACAGGCCGCTGAGCGGGTCGAGCAACTGACGCGGTTCCTCGGCTCGATCCAGCAGGCTGGTGGAGTGCAGGACTGAGACGTTCGCGCGCCGACAGTCACGCGCGTGCCCCGCCCCGGCGCGCTGCAGCTTCTGACCGCCTGACCCCCGATTGGACAGCCGGAGCCGATCACCAGTATCGTGCGCCGGGCGGACGTCGAGCCGTCCAGAGGGGGTACCGGTTGAGCGTCGAAGAGCATTCCATGCGGGACGCCGCGTGAGCCCCGGCGCGGTCGCGCTTCTCGCCCATTCCGCCCTCGACGAGGATGCCTGGGAAGACCTCCTGAGCTTCATCGAGGAGCGGCGCGTCATACCGATCATCGGGCCTGAGCTGCTCCAGGTCGACACCGAGCAGGGCCCTCGCCTCCTCCATGACTGGCTCGCCGAGAAGCTGGCACGCCGGCTCAATGTCGACACCTCGCAGCTCCCGCAGCCCTTCACCCTGAACGACGTCGTGTGCTGGTTCCTGGGCGCGCGCGGCCGGCGCGAGGAAGCCTACGTGCGCCTGCGCGGCATCATCAAGGACGCCGCCTTCGAACCGCCGCTCGCGCTGCGGCAGCTGGCCGCGATCCCCGAGTTCGACCTGTTCGTCACGACCACCTTCGACCCGCTGCTCGAGAACGCGATCAACCTGGAGCGCTTCGGCGGCGCAACGAGCACCGAGGTGCTCGCCTACTCGCCCAACCGCGTCGCCGACCTGCCGGCCGAACGCGATCGCCTGCAGCGGCCGGTCGTGTACCACCTGTTCGGGCGCCTGTCGGCTTCGCCGACCTACGTGATCTCCGACGAGGACCTGCTGGAGTTCATCTGCGCGCTGCAGAGCGAGCACCTCGCGCCCGAGAAGCTTTTCCACGAGCTCGAGCACAACCACCTGCTGTTCATCGGCAGCAACTTCACCAACTGGCTGGCCCGCCTGTTCCTGCGCATGGCCAAGCGCCAGCGCCTGTCGGATCCGCGCGACGTCGGCGAGATCCTCGCCGACAGCCACACGAGCGAGGACGAGCGCCTGGTCTCCTTCCTGCAGCAGGTGAGCGTGCGCACGCGCATCTACACCGGCGCGGAGCGATTCGTGCAGGAGCTGCACGACCGGCTCGCCGTGCGGCGCAGGCCTGCGGCGGGCACCGGCGGCGAGAGCGGCGTCGTGCGCATTCTGCCGCCGGCGCGCGAGATGCCGGACAACGCGGTGTTCATCAGCTACGCCCGCGAGGACCTCGCGGCCGTGCAGCGCCTCAAGGCCGGCCTCGAGGCCGCGGGCATCACGACCTGGTTCGACATGGAGCGGCTCGAGAGCGGCGACGACTACGACCGCAAGATCCAGCGCAATATCGGACGCTGCGCCTACTTCATCCCGGTGGTGTCGGCGGCGACCGAGCGCAGGCACGAGGCGTATTTCCGCCGCGAGTGGAGCTACGCCCTCGACCGCGCACGCAACATGGCCGACGGCGCGCTGTTCATCCTGCCGGTGGCCATCGACGACACCGATGCCGGCCAGGCGCTCGTGCCGGACCGCTTCAAGGCGCTGCATTTCACGCGCCTGCGGGACGGCGAGGTGACGCCGGAGTTCGCGGCCCGCCTGAAAGACGTCACGCGGGCACGGCAGCCATGAACGCGGAGCCGAAGATTCCCGAGGAGGTCGACGCCCGCCATCCCTGGCTCGGGCTCGCCTCGTTCACCGAGGAGACGCGCAGCTACTTCTTCGGCCGCGACGAGGAAGTCGCCGAGCTCGCCCGCCGGGTGCAGCGCAAGCTCCTCACAGTGCTGTTCGGCCAGTCCGGCCTCGGCAAGACGTCGATCCTGCGCGCCGGCCTCGTGCCGCGGCTGCGCGGCCAGGGCTATTGCCCGATCTACGTGCGCATCGCCTACTCCGCCGACGCCCCCGAACCGGGCGAGCAGATCAAGCAGGCGATCCTGGCGACGGCCCGCCACTCCGGCCAGTGGACCCAGGCCGGCGTCGCTACCGAGGGCGAGTCGCTCTGGGAGTTCCTGCACCACCGCGACGACGTGCTGCGCGACGAATCCGGCAAGACGCTGATTCCGCTGCTGATCTTCGACCAGTTCGAGGAGATCTTCACGCTCGCCCAGTCGGACGAAGCCGGCCGGGCACGCGCGGCGCGCTTCATCGAGGACCTCGCGGACCTGGTCGAGAACCGCCCGCCGCGGGCGCTGGAGGCCAAGCTCGAGGCGGACGACTCGACGGCGGAGCGCTTCGATTTCGCGCGCGGCGACTACCGGGTGCTGATCTCGCTGCGCGAGGATTACCTGGCGCCGCTCGAAAGCCTCAAGGCGCAGATGCCGAGCATCACGCAGAACCGCCTGCGGCTCGCGCCGATGACCGGCCGGCAGGGGCTCGAGGCGGTCCTCGGCCCCGGCAAGGGGCTGGTGTCGCAGGAAGTCGCCGAGGCGATCGTGCGCTTCGTCGCCGGCGGCTCGGAGATCGCGAACGCCGAGGTCGAGCCTTCACTGCTCAGCCTCGTGTGCCGCGAATTGAACGACACGCGCATCGCCCAGGGTCGGGACGAGATCTCGCTGGATCTCCTCGCAGGCTCACACGACACGATCCTGAGCAACTTCTACGAGCGCGCACTCGCCGACCAGCCGGCGGCCGTCCGCCGCATCATCGAGGACGAGCTGCTGACCGAGTCGGGCTTCCGCGAGAACGTCGCGGAGGAAACGCTGCGTGCGCACCTGACCGCCGCGGGCGCCGCCCCGGACACGCTCGCGACGCTGGTCAACCGGCGCCTGCTGCGCATCGAGGACCGGCTCGACATGCGGCGCGTGGAGCTCACCCACGACGTCCTGTGCGGCGTGGTCAAGGCGAGCCGCGACGTGCGGCACGAGCGCGAGGCGCGCGAAACGACGGAGCGGATGCTGGCCGAACAGCGCGAACGGGCCGCGGCCACGCGTCGCGCGCTCATCCGTGCCCGACAGGTCGCCGCGGTCTGCATCGTGCTCGCGGCCGGCGCGGTCGTCGCGGCGGTCTTCGCCTACTGGAGCTCGCAACGCGCGAAGCGCGCCGAGGATGTTGCGCAGCAGGCACGCGTGCAGGCGGAGACGCTGCTCGGCTACCTGACCGCCGGGTTCGCACGCGAGCTCGAGAGCTCGGGCCGGCTCGACGTGATTGCGGCCCTCGCCAAGCGCGAGATCGACTACTTCCACGGCCTGCCGGAGGAGATGAAGGGGCCGGACACCCAGCGCACGGCGGCGGATGCGCTGGTGCAGTACGCGAGGGCGACGCGACGCCTCGGCGACCTGGACGCTGCTACCGGCGCGGCCAATGAAGCCGTCGCAATACTGGAAGCGCTGCGCGAGGGCGGCGACGACACCGAAGCGACCATCGTGGGCCTCGCGCGCGCCTTCGACATCAAGGCCAGCATCCTCAACAATCGACAGGACCCGGATTCGCTGGCGACGGTCCTGCGCGGCGTGGAAATCCTCAGCCCGCTGTCGGAACGGCCGGACGCCTCGGTCGCGGTGCGCGAGACCGAGATCGACCTCCTGAACCAGGTCGGCTTCCAGTACGTGAACATCAACGACCCGAGGGCGATCGAAGCGCTTGAGCGCTCGATGGCAATCGGCCGCGAACTCGGCGCACGCGAACTGACGGACACATACGTATCCGGGCTCTATGCCGAGGCTGCTGCCTGGCTGATTCCGGCGCTCATCACCGCCGGCCGCGTCGACGACGCAAGAGCGGTCGGCGCGGACGCGGCGGCCGTCGCGGACGGTGTCCTTGCCCAGAAACCCGGTGACCGGCAGGCGCTCTTCGCGCAGGGTCTCATCCAGAGCTCGCTCGGCGACGCGGCCTCGAGCAGCCTGCAGCCCCACGAGGCGATTCCGTATCACCTGCGCGCGGTGGTGGTCCAGCAGACGCTGGTCGATTTCGACCCAGGCAACAAGATCAACCACAACAACCTTGCCTCGGTGTTGTGGACCCTGTCGGGGACCTACTACGCGATCGGCGCGATCGAAGACGCGCTTGCGACGCTCGACTCGGCCAATGCGTCGCTGGCCATTGCGGGCGAAGGCGGCGCGGGCCTGAAGCTCAGCCAGAACCGGCTCCTGTCGTCGACGGTCGACGCGCTCGTGGAGGCCGGCCAGCTCGACCGGGCGCGCGCCCGCGCGGGCGAGATGGAGAAGCTGGTCGAGGAGTTGCGTGCCAGCGAACCCGAGGGCAGCCTCATCCCGCTGCGGGCCGAGGCCAGGCTGCGCATGTCGCAGGCGCGAATCGCGCTGGCCGAGGGCGACTCACGGCGCGCCGGCGCCCTGAGCGGCGAAGCCACCTCGATCGCGCAGAACATCGAAGTTCCGGGGGGCCAGGACACGGTCTGGCGATCTGCCCTGCGCTACGAGTCCAATCGCCAGAAAGCCGAGTTCGAACTCAGGCGCGGCGACTACGCGGCCGCCGAGCAGAGCGCCCGCGCCGCCAAGGCCGCCCGGGAGGGTTTCTCCATCGAACCGGTCTCGGACGGCCGCCAGAAGTCCGATTTGTCGACGTTCCTCGCGCTCGCGCTCGCCGGCCAGGGCCGCGCCGCCGATGCGAAAGCCGTCATCGATCCGGCGGTGAAGTTCAGCCGCGAGCTCGCCGCCCGCAACCGCGGCGACGAGCTGCAGACCATGGAGCTCGCATTCGCACTCTACGCGCAGGCGCTGACCGACCCGGCGCGGCGCGGCGCACTGCTCGCGGAGTCGCGCGCGCTGCTCGCGGGACTGCCGGCGCCGATGAAGTCGCTGGAAAGCGTGCGATTCTGGTCGGAGCGCGTGCGCCAGGCGACCGGCTGAGACGAGGACGCGCGCTCCCGTGTCATTCGGGGCCATGAGGCTGTTGATTTTCCTCGTCGCCATGGCGCTCGCCGCCTGCGCGGCCCCGACCCGCGCCGCGGAGACCGACCTTGCACGCTGGGAGAAGCAGGCGCGGGCCGTGACGATCACACGCGACGACTGGGGCATCCCCCATGTTCGCGGCCGCACCGACGCGGATGCCGTGTTCGGCGTCGTCTACGCGCAGGCCGAGGACGACTTCAACCGCATCGAGACGAATTACCTGACCGCGATCGGCCGCCTGGCGGAGGCCGAGGGCGAGAGCGCGCTCTACAGCGACCTGCGCGCCCGCCTGTACGTCGATCCCGCCGAGATGCAGCGGCGATACGCGGCGAGCCCGTCCTGGCTCAAGGCGCTCATGGAGGCCTGGGCCGACGGGCTGAACTACTACCTGCACGAGCATCCGCAGGTGAAGCCGCGCGTCATCACTCGCTTCGAGCCTTGGATGCCGCTCAGCTTCAGCGAAGGCAGCATCGGCGGCGACATCGAGCGCATCTCCCTCGACGGGCTGCGCGCGTTCTACGGCGGCGAAGGGCTGCCGGCGCCGGTGGACCCGGGTGCGGCGCTCGAGCCGGACGGATCGAACGGCATCGCCATCGCCCCGGCGCGCAGCGCAAGCGGTCACGCGCTGCTCTGGATCAACCCGCACACCTCGTTCTTCTTCCGCGCCGAGGCGCAGGTCACGAGCGACGAGGGCCTGAACGCCTACGGCGCCATGACCTGGGGGCAGTTCTTCGTCTACCAGGGGTTCAACGAGCGGCTCGGCTGGATGCACACCTCGAGCAACGTCGACAACATCGACGAGTACCTCGAGACCGTCCGGCGCCGCGACGGCGGCTACGTCTATCGCTACGGCGCGCACGAGCGTCCGCTCGCGGCGAGGGAGATCGCGCTGTCCTACCGTACCGCCGGCGGCATGGCGCAGCGCAGGTTCACCGTCTTTCGTTCGCATCACGGGCCCATCGTCCGCGCGGTCGACGGGGGCTGGGTGAGCGTGCGGCTCATGGACGAGCCCGTGAAGGCGCTGATGCAGTCGTGGCTGCGCACGAAGGCAAGGGATCTCGCCTCATTTCGCGAAGTGCTGGCGCTGCACACGAACTCGTCGAACAACACCGTGTATGCGGACGCCGACGGCAACATCGGCTACTTCCACGCCAACTTCGTCCCGCGCCGCAACCCGCGCTTCGACTGGAGCCGCCCGGTCGACGGCAGCGACCCGGCAACCGAGTGGCAGGGCGTGCACGGCTTCGACGAGAGCCCGAATACCATCAATCCGCCGGGCGGCTGGGTCTTCAACACGAATAACTGGCCGTACACGGCGGCAGGCCTGGGCACGCTGGACAAGGCCGACTACCCGCCCTACATGGATACGGGCGGCGAGAACCCGCGCGGGATCCACGCCCTGCGCGTGCTGGAAGGCGCCCCGCCCTTCACGCTCGACACCCTGCGCGACGCCGCGTTCGACCCCTGGCTCCCCGCCTTCGCCGATCTGGTACCCGCGCTCGTCGACGCCTGGGACCGCGCGCCGCCCGGAGACCCGCTCGCAGCGCGCCTCGCGCAGCCGATCGCGCTGCTGCGCGCGTGGGACCACCGCTGGTCGGCGTCGTCAGTTCCGACGACGCTGGCGGTGTACTGGGGCGAGACCCTGTGGCTCGCGCTCCGCACCGATCCCGACAGCGAGGATGCAGCGGCCTACCTCGCGCTCATCGCCGGCTCCACGCCGCAGCAGAAACTCGCGGCGCTCGCCGCCGCCTGCGACCGGCTCACCGCGGATTTCGGGACCTGGTCCGTGCCCTGGGGCGACGTGAATCGCTTCCAGCGCCTCACGGGCGACATCGTCCAGCGCTTCGACGATTCGGCACCGAGCATCCCCGTGCCGTTCACGTCATCGCGCTGGGGATCGCTCGCCTCCTTCGGCTACGGCGACCGCGCCTTCCGCAACACGAGGAAGTACTACGGCACGAGCGGTAACAGCTTCGTCGCCGCCGTCGAGTTCGGCGAGCGCGTGCGTGCGAAGGCGATTTCGGCCGGCGGGCAGAGCGGCGACCCCGCCTCGCCCCACTTCAACGACCAGGCCAGCCGCTATGCGAGCGGGGCGCTGCGCGACGTGTACTTCCATCGCGACGAGCTCGCGGGACACGTCGAACGCGAGTATCACCCTGGGCAGCGAGCGCCTGAGGCAGCACCGGGACCATGAGCAAGCGTGAGTCAACGCGCCGTGATCTACCAGGATTGCGTCGATCTCGGGCCGCATCAGATCCGTGGTAGCGGCCATCTCGCATCGGCGCTCCTGCGATCCGGCGCGCAGGGCACGATCCCCGTCGCTCGTTGCGTGAATGGCGTGCCAAGTCTGGCAGCACCCGATGTCCTGACGCCAAATACATCGCTTGCGACAGGCGGAATTACGAAACGTCCCGCTGGCAGATCCGTGCCAGCATTGGGTAACCCCGCGATCAGGAGAATTGCCCGTGGCACACCTGTTTTCCGCCAGATGGGTATGGCTTGCAGTCGCCCTGTGCCTGCTGATCGCACCGTTTGCAGGAACTGCGAATCCACACCCCCCGGCCAGCGATGGCATCGACTTGGCGCAGAAGTCACGCGCCGTCGATACGTTGTTCGCGAGCTACGACTCCCCGTACACGCCAGGATGTGTCGTCGGCGTCATGCATCAGGGCCGCTTCATACATGCGAAGGGCTACGGCATGGCGAATCTCGAGCACGCCATCGCTCTGACGCCACGTACTCGCATACGGCTCGATTCGATGTCCAAGCAGTTCACGGCCGCTGCCATGATTCTCCTGTCCGAGCAGGGGAAAGTCTCGCTGGACGATGACATCCGGAAGTACCTGCACGAGTTGCCGGACTACGGCGACGTCATCACGATTCGCCACCTGCTTGCGCATCGAAGCGGCTTGCCCGAGTACGACCAGATCGGCGTCCAGTACGAGGACTGGGCCGAGTACTACAAGGATTACGAGGAGTTCTTCAGGAAGGACCCTTGGGTCCATCGTGAAGTGTTCTTCACGCAGCAGACCTATCTGAAGCGCATAGCTTCCGTGTCGAAGTTGAAATTCACGCCGGGCAGCAAGTTCGAATACAACAATCCCGGCTACTTCCTGATGAGCCAGATCGTGGAACGCGCGAGCGGCCAGACACTGGCCCAGTTCGCTCAAGAGAACATTTTCCGGCCGCTCGGAATGGCCGATACGCTGTTCTACGACCGGGTGCTCGAGCCATTGCGAGACAACGCGGATGGCTACCTTGCCCTGCCTGACGGACGTTTCCTCGTGTTCAATACCAATCTGAACATCGTCGGCGAAGGCGGTGTCATCACGACGTTGTACGACTTCCTGCTGTGGGACGAGAACTTCTACGCCAACCGGCTCGGCAATCCCGACAGTCAGCTGATGAAGCTCATGCGCAAGCCCGGCATCAAGGAAGGAGACATCGGCTATGGCGAACCCGCCTACGGCCTGAGCGTGAGACGCGAAGGCGGACTGGTCGTCGAGGTCCACGGCGGTGCCTACGTCGGCTTCAAGACCATCGCGCGGAGGTACCCCGAGAAGCACTTCTCCGTGGCGGTCCTGTGCAACCGTTACGATGCGGACGACTTGCGTGATCTGTCGCGGCGCGTCGCCGAACTCTACCTTCAGGATCCATAGGGCAGTCCCGAGCGGGCATCGATAAAGCTCCCGCCGCGGGGCCCTTCTAGGCCCGCATGCGTGCGCCTGAGGGGTCGAAAGGCGAACGCGGCACGATCCTGCACGGCCTCTCGACGCCGACGATGTGCACGCGCAGCGCCTGGGCCGGTCCGCCCGCGTCCTCTGCGATCGCGCTGTCGACGTACGCCAGCGCCAGACTCTTCTTCACACAGTGACCGTAGGCGCCCGACGTCACGAAGCCCACACGCTTTCGGCCCAGCCAGACTGGCTCGAACCCGGACGCGTCGGCGTCAAGGGCATCGATCTCCAGCGTGACGAGGCGCTGCCGGGTCTGCCCGGACTCGCGCTCGCGCCGTGCAGCCTCCGCGCCGATGAATGAGTCGCGTGACACGTCGATGAACCGGTCGAGGCCGCACATCGCCGGCGTGTAAGCCCACGTGAATTCGCGCGACCAGATCCCGAAGCTCTTTTCCATCCGCATGCTCAAGGCGGCATTGAAGCCGATCTGGACGAGTCCGAGATCGCGCCCTGCCCCGAGCAGTGCGTGGTAAAGGGTGAGCAGCTCGCCCGACGACACGTTGATCTCGTAGCCGAGTTCTCCGGTGATTGACAGTCGCGCGACGCGCGCGCGCGACATGCCGACGTCCATGCTGCGGCAGGCCATGAAGCGGAATGCGTCGCCGCTGACGTCATCGTGCGTCAGCCGCTCAAGCAGCTCGCGTGATCTCGGACCCGACAGGCTGAACCCGGACACCGCATCGGACAGGTCCCGCACGGCCACGTCCCTGGCCGGGCACTGCGCCTGGAACCAGCGCATGTGCCACTGCCTCAGATAGTACGAGCCCATGATCCAGTAGCGCTCGTCATCCCAGTTGAAGACCGTCAGGTCCCCGATCAGGCGCCCGGAGTGACTCAACATCGGGGCGAGTCGCACCTCGCCGGGCCGCGGAAGGCGGCACGCGAGCACTCGTTCGAGAAATGACTTCGCGTCGGCACCCGTCACTTCATAGCGGGCGAATCCCGACGTATCGAGCATTCCCACGCCCTGCCTGGTCGCGCGGCACTCTGCTCCGACGATGTCATGGGCGTTCGAACGTCGCTGCGTGGGCCGCTCCGTGAATCCGTCGGGCGCGAAGTACAGGGGCGTCTCGAGCCCCCAGCTGACGCCAAAGCGCGCGCCGCTTGCCGTCATCGCGTCGTAGGCCGCGGGACGTCGCAGCGGGCGCCCGGCCGGCAGCTGCTCGTTGGGGTACGTGAGCACGAAACGGCGCTTGTAGAACTGTGCCGTCGTTGACTTCAGGTATTCACGATTCGACGCGAAATCCCCGTAGCGGGCGATGTCCATGCCGAACACGTCCGCGCGCGGCTCGCCTTCGACGATCCATTCCGCGACGGTGGCCCCCACGCCGCCGCCCTGGCTGAAGCCCGCCATCACGCCGCACGCAACCCAGTAGTTCCGCAGGCCGGGCACCGGCCCGACCAGGGGATTCCCGTCCGGCGTGAAAGTGAACGCGCCGTTGACCCAGCGCTTGATGCCCGCCCGCTGCAGGCAGGGATAGCGGGCGAAACCTTTCTCCAGCTCGGGCGCGATGCGCTCGATGTCCTCCGGAATGAGCTCCATGCCGTAATCCCAGGGCGCGCCCTCCACCGACCAGTGTTTCGGGGCTGTCTCGTAGATGCCGAGCAGCACACCCTTGCCCTCGTGACGCAGGTACGTGAATCCCTCCAGATCGACGGTGAGCGGCAGTTCCCTGCCGAGCGAGGCGACCTCAGGTATGGCTTCCGTCACGAGGTAGTGATGCTCCATCGGCACGACCGGCAGGTCGACGCCTGCCATCCGGCCCACCTGCTTCGCCCAGAGTCCGCCGGCATTGACGACGTGCTGGGCGAGGACGGTGCCATGTTCAGTGACCAGCTTCCAGCCGCCGTCGGGCCTGGCATGCAGTTCGAGCACCCGGTTGCGCAGGACGATGTCCGCGCCGCGCTTACGCGCGGCGCCGGCATACGCATGTGTCGCACCGTAGGGATCGAGGTGCCCCTCGTTGACGTCATAGAGGCCTCCGTAGATTCCGGAAGCATCGACGATCGGGCACAGCTCACGGATCTCCTCGGGAGTCACGAGTCGTGCGTCCTCCATGCCCATCGTCTGGAACACCGCCCAGGCGGATTTGAGCCACTCCCATCGTTCGGGTGTGCCGGCCATATTGAGACCGCCTGTCATGTGCAGGCCGACGCTCTGGCCACTCTCCGCTTCGAGCTCGCGATAGAGCTTTATCGTGTAGGTCTGCAGGGCGGCGATGTTGGGATCGGCATTGATCGCGTGGAAACCGCCGGCCGCGTGCCAGCTCGAGCCCGCGGTGAGTTCGGCGCGCTCGAACAGCGCGACGTCCGTCCAGCCGAGCTTCGCCAGGTGATACAGCACGCTCGTGCCGACGACGCCGCCGCCAATGACGACCACCCTGTACTGAGACTTCATCCGTCGCTCCTGAGACCGGTTTTCACCGGATGACCCGCACCCTCTACCCCCACACTGCCTGGGCCACCCGCAGGAAGTTTCCGCCCAGGATCCCGCGCACGGCATTCTCGTCGTGACCGCGTCGCAGAAGCCGGTCGGCGAGCTCCGGAAGGCACTCGGGCCCGAGGAAATGGGCAGGCCCCTCGGGGTACTGCTCGGCCGGCCAGTAGTCCCGCGTCGAGGTGAACAGCGCCACCGATGCCGGGTCGTTCGGCGCCCAGTCGAAGTCCAGTCCGAGGCCGACGTGAGCCGGTCCGATCAGGTCGCAGAAGTAGTCGATGTGCTCCGCCAGCCTGTCGACGGTCGGCGGATCGCTGCCGCCGAGGAAGAGCTGGTAGCCGGCCAGCCCGACGACTCCGCCCGTGGCTGCGCAGGCGCGGGCCTGCTCGTCCACGATGTTGCGCTGATGCGCGCTGAGCGCGCGGGCGTTGGAATGGGAGAACACGACGGGCGCAGTCGAGCAGGCCATGGCGTCCAGGGTCGTGCGGTAGCTGCAGTGCGAGCAGTCGACCACCATGCCGACGCGATTCATCTCCGCGATCACTTCGCGCCCGAGTGCCGTGAGACCGGAATCCACGTCGTGACAGCCGCCGGCGACGGCATTGCCCCGGTTGTACGCGAGCAGCATCTGCCGCACGCCGAGGTCATGGTAGAGCGATACCATCTCGGGCCGGCCGTCCAGCGCCAGCGCGCCTTCGATGTCGAATGCGACCGCCATCCGCCCCTGCCTGCGCACGAGCTCGATCTCCCGCGCCCGCCCGACCAGGGCGTAGTCCTCGCTCGCCGCGATCCAGCGCCGGAAGGCCGCGAGCGTCTTGACGGTCTCCCCCCAGGGCATCACGTCGTAGCCGACGTTGATCGACAGGAAGCCCACGCCCGCGTTCTTCCACGCCACCAGCCCGCCGAGATCCGCGTCCGGCGAAGGCGAGAATCCCGAATGAGCGTCCCACACGAGCGCCTGTTCATAAAGGCGCGTTACCTGATTCATGACCTCGAGCTCCTTACGCATCGCTTCTCCGACCGACGATCATGCCTGTCCCCCGACCGTCACGGCAGGGGGTTGTGGCAGGCGAATTGGTGGTCCGGCGCCGCGGCGGTCGGCGCGGGCACCCGTTCCGCGCAAACAGCAAGCGCGGCCGGGCAGCGCGCCGCATAGGCGCAGCCAGCCGCGTGCGCGACCTCGGCGCTCCGTGCCGGTCTCTCGACCGGCCTCACGCGCTTGCGCGACGTATCGAGCGTCGGCGCGCTGTCGAACAGGAATCGGGTGTAGTGATGCCGCGGCCGCGCCGACGTCGGCATCGACTCGACGATCCTGCCCCGGTAGACGACGAGCACGCGCTCGCAGAAATAGCGCATCAGCGCCAGGTCGTGGGATATGAAGAGAAACGTGATCTCCCGCTCCGAGCGCAGGCGCTCGAGCAACGCGATCAGCTGCGCCTGGACCGACACGTCCAGCGCCGCGGTCGGCTCGTCGAGGACGAGCAGGCGCGGCTGCAACGCGAGCGCCCGCGCAATGCTGAGCCGCTGGCACTGGCCGCCGGACAACTCGGCCGGAAAGCGGCTGCGGTGCTCCGCGCGCAAGCCGACGCTCGCGAGGGTGGCGTCGATCCAGGCATCCCGCTCGCGCCGGCCCGGCAACAGCCCATGGATCACGAGCGGCTCGAGCAGGCTCTCTTCCACCCTGATTCTCGGGTCCAGCGTCGAATAGGGATCCTGCAGCACGATCTGCATCTGGCGCCTCAGGGCACGCAGCTCCGGGGCCGGGAGCGCGTTGATGTCGCGCCCGTCGAACAGGACCCTGCCGGAGCTCGGCTCCTGCAGGCGCAGCAGCAGGCGCGCGAGCGTGGACTTGCCCGACCCTGATTCGCCGACGACGCCCGCGACTTCGCCGGCCTCGAACGCGCAGTCGACGCCGTCGACGGCGTGCAGGACGTGCCCGCGTAGCGGCGACAGCCGGTACGTCTTGCGCAGGGCCTGCGCCTCCAGGATGCTCAAGCCTGCGACCCGCCGTGCAGGTGACAACTGACGCGCCGGCCGCGGCACGGCGCGACGTTTTCCGGGTATCGCTCGACGCATGCCGCCATGCGCGATTCGCAGCGCGGATGGAACCGGCACCCGGACGGCGGCCGGTCGGGACTCGCGACCTCGCCCGGAATCGGCCGCAGCTCGCCGCGCCGCAGATGCTCGCCCGGCACGCATGCGAGCAGGCCCTTCGTGTACGGGTGCAGCGGCGAACCGAGCAGCGCGTCCGCGGATCCGGATTCGACGACCGATCCGGCATACATCACCGCCACCTGGTCGCAGGTCTCGGCGACTACCGTCAGGTCGTGGGTGATCAGGAGCAATCCCATGCCGTCCCGGCGCGCGCGCGCCACCAGGAAGTCGAGAATGTGCGTCTGTGTCGAGACGTCCAGCGCCGTCGTCGGCTCGTCCGCGACGATCAGCGCCGGCCGCGAGACGATTGCTCCCGCGATGACGACGCGCTGGCACATGCCGCCGGACAACTCGTGCGGGTAGCGCGCATACAGCGACTCCGGCTCCGGGATGCCCGCCTCGCCCAGCGCGTCGATCGCCAGCCGGCGGGCCGCCCGGCCGGACAGGCGCTGGTTGCAGGCCGCGATCTCGGCAACCTGCGGCCCGATCGGCACGAGCGGGTCCAGCGCCGTCATCGGATTCTGGGCGACGAAACCGATCTGGCTGCGACGCAGGCGCCGCATGTCCTCCGCGTCGAGCGACAGGATGTCTTCGCCGCGAAAGCGGATTTCCCCCTCGACACGGCTCGCTCCGACTTCACGTGCCAGGCCGAGTATGGCCATCCCGGTCAGCGACTTGCCGCAGCCCGATTCACCCACCAGGCCGACGATGGCGCCCTCCTGCACCTGCAGGTCGAGACCGTTCACGGGCCGCACGCGGCCGGCAGCCGTTGCGAATTCGACGCTGAGGCCCCGTACGTCGAGCAGCATCATGCGGCGTGATTTCCGCGCGACGTCTCGAGCAGGTCGAGGATCGCGTCTCCGAGCAGGTTGAATCCCAGTACCACGACCATCAGTACGGCGCCCGGGAAGAGGATCGTCCAGGGAGCAATGAACAGGTGACCGGTCCCGCTGCTCAGCATGCTGCCCCAGCTGGGCACGGGCGGCTGGGCACCGAGACCCAGGAAGCTGAATGTCGCCTCCAGGACGATCGCGCCCCCGATCCCGACGGCACCGGCCGCCACCAGCGGTCCCATCGCATTGGGCACGATGTGGCGCGCCAGTATCCGCCAATCCGTTGCGCCGAGCGCATGGCTGGCCTCGACGTACGCCTCGTTCATCAGGCTCCGGACCTGCCCGCGCATGAGCCGCGCGAACTGCGCGAGGTACGCGACCGCCACTGCGATGACCACACTCGACAGTCCCGGACCGAGAATCGCAACCAGCACCAGGGCCGTCAGCACTTCCGGAAACGACCAGGTCAGGTCCACGAGCAGGCTGATTCCGCGATCGAGCAGGCCGCCATAGTAGGCCGCAAGTGCTCCGAGCAGCGCGCCCGCGAGCATCGATGCCGCAATCGAGAGCACGCCGACCGTGAACGAGATCCTGGCCCCGTAGATGGTGCGACTCAGTACGTCGCGGCCGAATTCGTCGGTACCCATCCAGTGCGCGGCAGAAGGCGGCAGGTTCACCGAGTGCAGGTTCTGCGTCGCGAAGTCATGCGGCGCGAACGACGGCCCGAAAGCGACCAGTGCCAGGTAAACGAGGACGATCGCGGCGCCGGCCCGGGCGCTCCAGCTGCCCTTGAGGCGCAGCCACCGCGATGGCCGGAACGGTGCAACCACGCTCGAGGTGCCCACGCCGCTCATCCGAACTGCCGCCGGACCCGCGGGTCGATCCAGGCCTGAATCAGGTCCGCGACCAGGCTGCCAAGCATCACCGCGAGCGCAAGCATCAGCAGGGTCGCCTGCACGACGGGGTAATCCCTGCGCCCGATCGACTCAACCAGCAGGCTGCCGATGCCGGGACGCGCGAATACCACTTCGACGGGCACCGCGCCACCGATGACCCAGCCGATCCGCAGACCCAGGATCGTCACGACGGGTATCAGCGCGTTTCGTAACGCATGCCGCCAGAAGATGCGCGACCGGCCGACTCCGCGCGCCTTGAGAAGGAGCACGTAGTCCTTGCTCATCGCCTCGATGAGGCTGCCGCGAAGCACGCGCGCAACGAGGCCCGCACCGGCGAGCCCGAGGGCCACCGCGGGCAACACCATCGAAGACGCGCTATCGGCACCGGAAACGGGGAGCCACTCGAGCTGCACGGCGAACACCAGTATCAGCAGCAGGCCGAGCCAGAATCCGGGGATGGTCATTGCCACCGTGGCGAAGCCCGACGCGAGGACGTCCAGGGCCCTGCCCCGGGCCAGCGCCGACGCGATACCGAGACCGATGCCGAGCGCCATCGAGAGGACCAGCGCGGCCAGGCCGAGCGCCACGGTTTCCGGCAGCTGCTCCGCCAGTATGTCCGCCACCGGGCGTTGCGCCGATATCGACTCGCCCAGGTCGCCGTGCAGCAGTGCCTTCATCCAGAGCATGTACTGAACCGGTAGCGGGCGGTCGAGACCGTAGGACTCGACGAGGAACTCGCGGCGCGACTCCGGGGTGTCCGGTCCGATCAGCAGATCGACGGGATCGCCGGGTATCAGCCGCACCATCAGAAACGTGACGACGGACGCGAGCAGCAGGCCCGGCAGGAGCGCGAGCAGGCGACGAATCAGGTAGGTTCGCATTCAGCAGTTCATCCCCGGGGTCGGCGCCTTCATTGCAGCAGCCGCGCATCGAGGATCGCGGGATCCAGGATGTTGAACGTCCTGATCTCAGGCAGGCTCAGGCGCGCGCCGTCGTAGGCGAAGTTGTCGTTGGGCCAGTAGATCGGCACCCAGAGAAACTTCGAAAGCAGGTACTCGTGATAGCGCGTGAAAGCCTGCTCTCGTGCCTGCGCCGTCGGCGCCGTCATCGCCGCATTCATCAACGCGTCGGACCGCGCATCGTTCCACATGGCAACGTTGGGATATCCGGGACGCGCGGAGTTGAAGAACCACTCGAGCACGTCGGCGTTGTTCGATCCGTAGCTCCGCAACGCCAGCTGATGCTGGCCGAGATGATACTGGGTGCGGATGCTGCTCTGGTCGAGCTGGGTGAGCGCAACCTCGATACCCAGGTCGGCGAGTTGCGCCTGGATCGCCTCTGCCACGCGGCGGAACTCGCTCGTGTTGCGGGTCCACAGATTCAGACGAAGGCGCCCGCCTTCCTTATGGCGCCATCGGCCGCTGCCGGCAGCCCATCCAGCCGACTCGAGAAGTTCCGCGGCCCTCCGCGGATCGTAGCGACGCCGGAGCTGCGGCGACACGCGATTCTCCGGCAGCGCCGGCGTCAGATACGTATCGGCCGGCTGGCCGCTGCCCGGAAAGAATGCCTGCGCGATCAGGCCGGCATCGATGGCCAGGCTGATCGCCTGCCGGACGCGGATGTCGTCCAGCGGCGGCGATTGCGTGTTCATGACCAGGTGCCAGTTGTCCTGGCCCGTGATGCTTCCGAGCCGGATGCCGGGAAGACGGCTGATCAGCCGACGGAAGATCGGCGGGACCTCCAGCAGCAGGTCGGCGTCGCCGGTCTTGAACGCCAGAAACTGAGCGGATTCGTCCGCGATCTCGCGAAAGCGGATTCGTTCGATGGTGGCCGGACCCCTGCTGCTGGTGAGCGGACCGCCCCACTGGTAGCCGGCGTAACGGCGGAGCACCGTGAACTTGCCCGGCACGAACGAATCGAGCTGGTACGGTCCGGTGCCGACGGCTCCGGCGATGCCGTACTGACGCCCCAGACGCCGCACCGCCGTCGGACTCGGGACCGCCATGAACCCCAGGGACAGGTTGAAGAGGAGATTCGGCGCAGGATGCAGGAGGTGAAACACGATCGTGTGCTCATCCACGATCTCCGTCTCACGCACCATGTCCACGAGAAGTCCGGACGGCGATTCGCGCAGGCTCTCGACCATCCAGGCGACGCTCCGTGCCGTGAACGGTGTGCCGTCGTGGAAGCGCACCGATCGGCGCAGATCGAATCGCCATGCCAGTCCGTCGGCCGACTCGCTCCAGGAGGTCGCGAGCCGCGGGTAGTATCGGCCGTCGAGGCCCTGAGTGACCAGCGTCTCGTAGATGAGATTCCACGCCTCGTTGGTGATCAGCGCCGTGAATGGATTGTAGGCGGCGAGGCCCGTTTCATTCGAAGCCAAAACGACTTCCAGCGTGTCCTTGCCGCCCGCGGTCCCGGCTGACAGGGGCGGCGCAGCGAGGATCATCAGCGCGACCGCGACGATCCGGCGCAGCCAGTGCCCGCGCTGCATGATCCGGCAGCGGTCAGGACACGACGCGGTCCCCGACCGGACGGCGCTCACCCGGCGCCAGCCTCGGACAACATCCGCTCGAGGCCGGCGAGTCGCGCACCGTAGAGCCTGCGCGCGCGGCCGACGGACGACGCATACAGCGGCCGACGGACCTGGAGCTGGCTCGGCGTGTTGACGGGCCGCGTATTGACGTCGAAGCCGAGGCAGGACGGATCCCAGTCGAGACCGCAGAACTCGAGCAGTTTCCGCAGTTCCGGCTCGGGCGCCGCGACCAGCGACTCGTACCGCAGAACATGCATCGCGTCGCCGCAGGTCGCGTGCCAGTGGCGCATGAGCCGCCGGTACTGGCCGTAATAGTGGGCCAGGTCCTCGAACCGGTTCTTGTAGCTGTGGTGAACCGAGAACACCTGGCAGTAGTTCGAAAGGCAGGTGTCCAGCGGGTCGCGCTCGCAATGGATGATGCGGGCCTGCGGGAACAGCACGCGGATGAGGCCGACATTCTCGAAATTGTGCGGGTTCTTGTCGACCAGCACCGCGCCGGCGGGCGACGACCTCCGCAGCGCATCGACGTAGCTGTCGGCGATCATGCGCACCAGAGGCGGCGGCACCCGCGGGAGAACGCGCCCGGACTCGGCCGTCGCGAGGCGTTCAAAGGCGTGGCGCGCGACGGCGAGCTCGGGGCGCTCGCCTGCGCCGTGCACGTCGCGGTGACTCGCGAGCAGCTGCTCGGTCAGGGTCGTCCCGGATCGCGGCATGCCCACCACGAAGATCAGCCGTTCGTCGCGCAGACCGCGCTGCTGCCAGGAGTCGAGACTACGGGAACCGTAGATGCCGATCAGCCGGTCAATTTCCCGCTCGCGGCGCGCCGGCTCGTAGGCGGTCCCGGCCTCCCGGGCGATCTCCTGCTGGGCCTCGTTGCCTGACACGAACGCGTCGAGGGCCTCCTCATGACGGCCTGCATGCTCGAGTCGCAAGGCGATCGCGAACGCCAGGTCCCGGCGTTCGGCAGGCGCCCGCGTGCGCGAACCGGCGGCGTGCATGAGTTGCTCCAGAGGCGGGTCATCGCGCGACGGCTCGAGGCGCGCCAGCAGGTATTGCCCGGCCGCATGCAAGGGCTCCTTCGCGAGGAGCGTTTCCAGGCAGGCCGTGGCACCGGCGCGATCGCCTTTCGCCATCAGCATGCGGGTTGCAATGTGCAGCACCTCGACCGAATCGGGCTGCAGCTGCAGCGCATTCTGCAACACCGTCTCCGCCCTGGCGTTGTCACCGAGCTCCAGCCAGGCCGCTCCCAGTTCTGCAAGACACGCCGCGGAAGATTCTCGGCGTCGCAATGCCCGCTCGAGGCAGGGTATCGACTCGGCGGCCCTGCCCAGCCGGCGCAGGGCGAAACCCCTGCCGAAATTTGCCGCCCAGCTGTCCGGCCGGACGAACAGCGCCTGGGCGAATGCCGCTTCGCCGTCCTGCCAGCGGCGCCGCTTGAGCATTGCTTCGCCCAGCAGCTCAAGGGCATCGGCATCGGCCGGAGTCGCCTCCAGAAGCCCGCGCAGGACGCGGGCGCCCTCCTCGTACTCTCCGGCCAGAACGAGACGGCGGGCTGCCTGCAGCGCGTCTTCCCCGGCCGCCGCCCTCAGCATGCGATGCCCCTCGCGCGCAGATCGGATGCAAACTCGCGCAGATACGGCTCGTAGTTGCGCCACCTGCCGCACGACGTGCGATAGATGGGCTGCCGAACCTGCCAGTTGCTGGGTGTTGAAATCGCGCGCGCATTCGTGTGAAAGCGGACACATGCCGGTTCGGCCGCGAGCCCCGCAAACTCGAGCAGGCGCCCGACCTCGGACTCCAGGTCCTCAACGAGTGACTCGTACTGCACGGCGAGCAGGCTTTCCGGCATGAGCGACTGCCAGTGACGCATGAGCCGCTCGTGCTGCGCAAAGTAGTGGGCGATGCGCGGAAAGCCCGTGCTGAAGCTGAAGGCGTCGGTGAGATTCTCCATGAAGCACGAGAGCCCGTTGTCCAGCGCGTTGCGTCGGCACCAGATGATCCGCGCCTCCGGAAACATCAGGTTGATGGTTCCCAGATGGAGGAAGTTGAAAGGCATCTTGTCCGTCACCCGCGGGCGCCCTGCTGCGAACCTCGCGAGCAACCCCAGGTACTGCTCGCGAATCTCCTGCCATTCGGATCGCGTCCGCGTGCCGGCCTCGTGAGGCCATTCGGTGCGCGGGCCTGCCCCCACGCCGAATCGTCCGACGAAATAGTTGATCTCCCCTCCACCGGCGACCTGGCTGTGACTCGCCAGGATCTGCTCGACGAGGGTGGTACCGCTCCTGGGCATGCCCACGATGAAGATCGGCTGCGGCTCGGACCCCGCGGGCATCCTGCGCGATTCCAGAAACCCGGACGTGTACGTCCCGATCTGCGCGGACACGAATGCGGCGATCGTCTCTTCCGGGTAGGCATCGGCGCGCGCCTGGATCTCGTTGGCCCTGCTGAACCAGCCGAACGCCCGCTCGTACTGGCCCTCGCGGTCGAAATGCTTGCCGAGCGCGTAGCCGAGGAACACGCGATCGAAGTCACTCGACGCCGGATCCAGGAAAATGGACTCGGCGCGCGCCGGCAGGTCCCCGAGCAGGCTGGATTCCTCGAGACGGACCAGGCTCCCCACGGCCAGCGGATGCCGCGGAGCCGTCTCCAGCACCTTCCGGTAGCCCGCGATGGCCTCGTCGCGGCGACCGGATTCTTCATACAGCGCCGCCAGCGCCTGCCGGAGTTCCACGTCGCCATGCAGCCCCTGGGGATCGCGCTCAAGCTCGCGCAAGGCGTCCGCACTGCGATTGAGGCGCCTCAGCAACAGGACGTAGGCCTTGCGGGCGCGCACGTTCCCGGGGTCGCGAGCGAGGGCCATCTCGTACCAGGAAAGCGCATCCTCGAAGTCGCCGCGCTTGTCGTGCGCATCCGCGAGCCGGATCTGCAGCTCCACGTCGTCGGGTCGCGCCGCCGCCGCCCGCAGCAATGCCTCTATCGCGGGGGTCAGCCCGTTGCGGAGTATCAGGCAACGCCCGAGCAGTATGGCGATGTCCGCATCGTCCGGCGCCAGCTCCGCGGCACGGCGCACATGCGGCAGCGCTTCGTCGACCTGTTTCAGTGAAAAGTGAATCCGCCCGAGATTCAGGTGCACCGACGCCTGGTCGTCGCGGACCCGCAGCGAGCGCCGCATCATGCGGATCGCCTGCTGCTTGCGCCCCTGCCGGTTCAGGGCGATCCCGTAGTGGTGCAACGCGTCGGGATGCTCGGGATCCCGCTCGAGCAACGCGCGGTAGATCTCGCACGCGCCGCCCACGTCCCCGGCTCGAAACGCCTGCATGGCCCGAACCAGCTGGGGCCGCAGCGTGTCATCCCGGCAATTCAACGAACGCGCCTCTCCAGCTTGGCCTGGCCGCAGTCGAGCATAGGCGGCTGCGGCGAAATTTAGTCCCGCAAAAACACGATCTTACGATAAGCTTTGCCGGCCGTGAGGTGCCAGTATTGCGCCACTGCCATCGGCCAGACGCCATGCTGACTTCGCACCTCCCCCGCCTCGCACCGCTGTCGATGCAAGCCCTGCGCCTCTTGCTGCCCGGGATGTTGCTCGTCGGGCTGGCATCTCAGCCGCCGCAGGCCGACGCATCCGACCTGGAGGACAAGTCCGCCAGGGTCGACGCACTGTTCGCCGGACTCGTCGACGAGCACAGCCCCGGCTGCGCGGTAGGGGTCATCGAGAACGGGCAGTTCGTCTTCAAGAAGGGCTACGGCCTCGCCAATCTCGCTCATGACATCCCGATCACCGCAACCACGAAGTTCCGGCTGGCCTCGACCTCGAAGCAGTTCACGGCCGCCGCGATCGCGATCCTCGTGCGCCAGGGCCGGCTGTCGCTGGACGACGACATCCGCAAGTTCCTGCCCGAGCTGCCGGACTACGGCGAGAAGGTGACGGTTGCCAATCTCGTGTACCACACCGGCGGGCTGCCCGACGAGTACAAGGACCTCGGCTTCAAGCTGGAGGAATGGCCTGACTACTATCACGAGTACGGCGATTTCTTCACCAAGAACGAGTGGTTCGGCCGTGAGGAGTTTCTGTCGAATTCGACGTACCTGAAGCGAATCGCCTCGATCAGCAAGCTGAAGTTCAAGCCGGGCACCCGGTACGAGTACAACAATCCCGGTTACTTCCTGCTCGGCCAGATCGTGGAACGGGTGAGCGGCGAGACCCTGGGCCGCTTCGCGGACTCCAACATGTTCGGGCCGCTCGGCATGAAGGACTCCTACTTCAACGACCGCGGCGTCGAGGTAGTGCCGAACGGAGCGGACGGCTACCTCACCCTCCCGGACGGCCGCGTGCTCGTCTACAACACGGACCTCAACATGGTCGGTGAAGACGGCGTCTACACGACGCTCGAGGATTTCCTGCGCTGGGACAGCAACTTCTACGCCAATGTGCTGAACGATTCCGATCCGGGCCTGATCCAGCTGATCACGACGCCCGACACCTTCGTACGGCGCGACGGTCCCGAGGACCGTCTGGTCCACGGATCCCGTTACGCCTTCGGCCTGCAGATCAGGGACGACGGGCCGCGCACCGTCCACTTTCACAGCGGGTGGTACGTCGGCTTCAGGAGCCACGCGCGCCGCTATCCGAAGATGCGGTTCTCGGTGGTGCTGCTGTGCAATACGCCGCAGCTTGAGCCGTGGGAGCTGGCCGGACGGATTACGGGCATCTTCAAGCCCGAGCTCGGCGCGATGAACGGTCTCTGAGCTGCGTAGCCTGCCGATTCGGCCATACTCGGCGCTTCCACCCTGCCCGCCAGGACCGCCAGCGACCGCGGTTCTTGCGGGAGACCAGGACCTTTACAGGCCGGCACGCCCTTTAGTAGTGTTTCCGAGACCTTCGGAAGTTTCGCGCTCACGGAGCCGCCAAATCGCCTTGAAGCCGACACTACAGATTGACCGGGCGAATCTGAGGATTCTCCAGGCTCTCCAGAAGAACTCCAAGATGAGCTTCAACGAGCTGTCCGAGGCCGTGAATCTGTCGCCGAGCCCCTGCTTCTTCCGGGTTCGCAAACTCGAGCAGGCCGGCGTCATTCGCAGCTACCACACGCACATCGACCTCGAACGCCTCGGGCCGCACGTCATGGTGATGACCGAGATCACGCTCGAGAAGCATACGCCGCAGTTCCACGAGAAATTCCAGCAGTACCTGATGGGCATGCCCGAGGTGGTGATCGCCTACATGGTCAGCGGCCATTTCGACTACTTGCTGCAGTTCGTCTGCAAGGACATCGAGCGATACATGGCGCTTACGCAGACGATGAGCGATGCCAACATCGGGATCAGTCACCTGACCAGCTATGTGATATTGGGCACGTCGAAGCCCTTCTCCGGATATCCTCTCGCCGAACTGGTTGCGGAATAGGTTCCGCGGCCGCAAGCCGGCTTCCTGGCCTTCACGCTCGTCGACCGCCGGGGTCCGGCACCGCGCCGGCGAAATGTGCTTTCGACTCGTCCAGCCGCCATGAAAGGTTCTGCTCATGTTGCCCGGGGGCAATGCCGCGTCGCAGCGCTGTGCTAGCCTCAATCGAGGCTGAATCACCGGAGACACACGATGTCAAGGCGCGCCCGGAAGAGAGTCCGCTGTGATGCGTCGCCTGGTGGACGCCGGGTTTTCGCGCCGCTGATCGGGATTTCTCCCCTCGCATTGGCGATTTCCACGGCGATGGCGCAGGAGGCTCCGGCCCCGAACCAGGAGCAGGCATCCGACCCCCTGAGCGAGGTCGTCGTCACGGGACGGAGGGAGTTCTTCCGCCCGATCGAGGCATCCAGCGCAACCCGATTCAATCTGCCCATCTTCGAGACGCCGCAGAGCATCAGCGTCATCACCGAAGACCTGATCGATGTATTCCTGCCGCGCGATCGCAACGAATTCAGCAAGTATGTCGCCGGCACCTCCAGTCTCACGGACCCCGCCGGCTCATTCGACCTGTTCGGAAACGGACTCGCGGTCCGCGGCTTCCCGATCAGCAGCGACAACGGCTACAAGGTCAACGGATTCAGCACTCTCGGCACGTTTCGTCCCGACATGGCCATGGTGGAACGAGTCGAGTTCGTGAAGGGGCCCACTGCGATTACCCATGGCGTCAACAACTACGGTGGGCTGGTCAACACCGTGACCAAGCGGCCCAAGTTCCAGCAGGAAACCTGGCTCGGTGTTGAACTCGGCGATTCCGACTACATGCGTTACGAAATCGACACGACCGGGCCGGTCCCGGGGACCGAGACGGTCCGCTATCGCATGATCGCCGCCTACCAGGAAAGGGAATTCGCGCAGGACGGCAGCGAATCGGATCACTACACGTTCATGCCCGCCCTCTCATGGGATCTGACGGATGCCACTGAACTCAACCTGACGGCTTTTTATCAGAAGGAATCCCTGGTCCCGTGCAACTACAGCGTGCTGACGCTCGATGAAAACGGCAGGACGGTGCTTCCATACGCGGTTTCTCGCGAGGTCTGTGGTGCCGCCATCGAAGGCACCGATCAGGAAGCGGAACACCGGCAGGTCATCGCCGACTTCAGGCACCAGTTTGCCGGTGACGCATACCTGAAGGGCCAGGTCGGCTGGTCCAAGTCGGAGGCCGACTGGCGCGGAATCTACATCTACAATTTCTTCGGCCCGGCCGCACCCAACGCCTACGTCTATGGCTCGCGAGAACGCAATGAACTGGAGACTTACGACGTCGAGCTGGACTTCGGCAGCGACTTCGAGGCCTTCGGACGGCAGCACACTTTCCTCGTCGCGGCCGAGTACCGCACCTTCAGCCGCGACATCCCGACCTACCAGTACGTGTACTACGGCTACGTCGACATCTTCGCCCCGGACTATTCGTTCATAGACTTCGACGATCCGGCCTCGATTCCGCCCCAGGATGGCTATCGCCGCCGCGACGACACGCGGCTCGGCCTCGGAGCGCAGGTTTTCTTTCGTGCGACCGACAGCCTCTCACTGCTCGCCGGCCTGCGCTGGAGCCAGGTTGACTTCACGAACGAAGCGGCCGACACGCTCGGCGGGGAAGTCGACCCGGGTTCGGCGCCATTCTTCGTCGAGTCGAAGGACAAGTTCGACGAGATCACCACTCGCTTCGGTGTTGTCTACTCGATGACATCGAATCTCAACCTGTTTGCGAGCTATTCGGAGGGATTCGTACCACAGACAGGTATCAGGCGCGACCTGACCACCATCGGCCCGGAAACCGGCGTCCAGCTCGAAGGCGGCGTCAAAGGGGAGTTCTTCGGAGGCAAGCTGGGCGGATCGCTGACTTACTATCGCATCGACCGTGAAAACGTGCAGACGGCCGACCCGGACAACGGGATTGGCGACGACTACGTCGTCGACGGTCGCGAGCAGCGGCACGAGGGAATCGAGCTCGAGGTCGTCGGCCGGATTGTCGACGGCCTGAACGTTATTCTGACCTACGCTTATCAGGACGCGGAGGTCACGAAGTATCTGCCCGATCCTTCGATCGTGGGCAACGAGGTCGCGCAGGTGGCGCAGCACCTGGGCAACGCGTCGTTCGACTACAAGTTCGCGGACGGCGCCCTCAAGGACTTCAGCTTCGGCGCCAGTGCGAGCTACATGAGCGAGTACTACAGCCGCGAAGACTCGTTCCGCTTCGAGATGCCCGAAACGTGGACCACTGACTTGCACCTGGCCTACGATGGATTCAGGAACACATCGTTACGCCTGGTCGTCAACAACGTGACCGACGAGGACGACTTTCTGAGTTCGCGCAGCTGCAGGTTCAGCTGCTTCACACGAGTCGAACCGCGTTCATTCAAGGTCAAGGCCAGCTACAGGTTCTGAAGGCCGGCAGTCCTCGTCCGGGCAGCCTGCACTCGATGCAGCGGCCCGGACAGGTCGAATGCGTTGCTTTCCACGATTCGTTCGAAACCTCCTTTCGGGCCGCCGCTGCTAGCATCCCTCACAGATCGCCACGGGAGAACGACTGACGTGATCGATAGATTCGGCCAGAACACTGGCCTGCTGCTGATTGACTGTCAGTACGGCGTTGACGATCTGAAGCATTGGGGCGGCGATGCCGGCGAGCGCAACAACCCTAGCGCCGAGCAGGAGATGGCGAAGCTGCTGGACGCTTTCCGCGCCCGCGGGAGACGTGTCTTCTATACGACCCATGACTCCCTCGAGGAACAATCTCCGCTCAAGCTGAGCCTGCCGGGCGGCCGCATCAAGAAGGAGTTGACGCCGCGTGATGGCGAGATCGTCATCCGAAAGCAGGTCAACAGCGGATTCATCGGCACGGATCTGGAACTGTGGCTGCGTCGATGCGGCGTCACCCGGATCGTGACAGTCGGATTTTTCACCAACATGTGCGTGTCGACGACCGTCCGCATGTCGGGCAATCTGGGTTTTGACACTTACTGCGTGTCGGACGCCACTTCGTGCTGCAATCGCATCGGCCACGACGGCACCAACTATCCCTCCGAGCTCGTGCACATGACGACCCTCGCATCCCTGCATCGGGAATTCTGCACCGTGATCGATGCCAGCCGCGTGCTCGAGCTTCTGGAATCCTGATGGCGGGTTTCAGATGAAAAGCTTTGGGGGACAGACGGTCACCGGGCCGCTGCGGCGTGTCATCGTCCGCCAGCCTGATCAGGCCTTTGCGGCTGCGGACCCGGTTGCCTGGAATTACGATGCGCGCCCCCTCCTCGATCAGGCGCGGCGTGAGCACCAGGCGTTCGTGTCGATCCTGCGCCACGAAGGCGTGGAGGTCATTTACAGCGACGAACCTACGGACACGCTGGCCGATGCCATCTATGTCCATGATTCGGTGCTCATCACGGATGCCGGCGCAATCGTGCTCCGTATGGGAAAGTGCCTGAGACGGGGCGAGGAACTGGTCATGGCGCGTCTGCTCGAGCGGCTCGGCGTGCCGGTGATCGGCCGGTTGCAGGAGCCGGCGGTCGGCGAGTGCGGCGACATGTTCTGGCTCGATCCGCGCAACCTGGCCATCGGGCTCAGTTTCCGCACCAACCGCGAAGGCGCGCGGCAGATCTCGGCGCTCGTTGCCCCGCACGGCATCACCGTGCACAGCTACGACCTGCCCTACTTCAAGGGTTCGCATTCCTGCCTTCATCTGTTGTCGCTGGTCAGTCTCGTCGACAAAGACCTCGCGGTCGCGTATCCGCCCCTGATGCCGGTCGCCCTTTGCCAGGAGCTCGAGGCGCGCGGCATAGAGCTGATCGAGGTTCCACAGGACGAGTTCCTGCGCGGCATGGCGACGAATGTGCTCGCCCTTGGCCCGCGACGCTGCGTCATGCTCGAAGGAAATCCTATTACCGAGGCCCGCCTGCGCGAGAATGGCTGCGAGGTCGTGACTTACACTGGACAAGAGATCTCCCTCAAGGCGGAAGGCGGAGCGACTTGCCTCACCAGGCCGCTTCTGCGCGTCGACGGCTGACATGCGCCCTTGCAGCATGAGCGGGGGGAGGTAGTCCGATGCGCAAGGTCGGAAGGCGTGGTGGCGGACGGGCCGGGCAGGCGAACCGGTCCAAGGATGCTGCTGCAATTGAACCCTACACCCGGCGGCAGTTCCCGTTGTTCCGCTACCTTGACGAGGAAGGTCTCCATCGCATTGAACTGGCGGCGGACACCATCCTCGAGGAAGTCGGAATGGATTTCCGCGGCGACCCTGAGGTCCTGGCCATCCTCAAGGCAGGCGGCGCGGAAATCCGTGGGGAGAATGCGCGATTTCCGAAGGGTTTTTGCCGGAACCTCATCCGCCGGAACGCTCCCGAAAGCTTCATTCATCACGCACGCAATCCGGCGAGAAGCGTAAAAGTCGGCGGAGAGGCCACAGTATTCGGACCGGCGGCCGGCTCGCCGTTCATACACGATCTCGATCGCGGGCGGCGCTATGCCACCAAGGCCGACTACCACGAGACCCTGAAGCTGACGCAGGCGCTGCCGCACCTTCACAGCGCGGGTGGCGGCCAGGTCGAGATGATCGACTTGCCAGTCGACGAGCGGCATCTGGAATCGTTGCCGGCGGAGTTTCGCCTCACTGACAAGCCGGTCACCGGAGCGGTCCAGGGAACCGAGAAAGCGGAAGACACGATTGCCATGGCGAAAATCGTGTTCGGCGAGAAGTTTCTCAGCGAGAACGTATGCCTGTACGCGGGACTCAACACCAACTCGCCGCTGGTGTTCGATGCCACGATGACCGACGCGCTAAAGGTCTATGCGAGGGCGGGACAGGCCGTGCTCGTATCCCCGTATGTCCTGGCGGGTGCCATGGGACCGGTGACCGTCGCCGGCTCCCTCGCCCAGCAGCTGGCGGAGACGATGGCGGGGCTGGCGCTCGTGCAGATGGTCCGACCCGGAAACGCCTGCGCCATGGGCACCTTCATCGGCACGGTCGCCATGCAAAGCGGGGCACCCGCTTATGGCACGCCAGAGTCGCTAATCGGCACCGTGATCGCCTGCGAGCTGGCCAGGCGCCTGGGCGTGCCCGTCAACTGCGCAGGCGGCGCTGTTACCGCCTCGAAGGTCGCAGATGGGCAGGCGATGCAGGAATCGGCACTGACTCTGCAGATGACTTTCCTCGCCGGCGCCAACATCATCTGGCACTGCGGGGGCTGGCTCGAAGGCGGCCTGACCTTCAGCCTGGAGAAAATGATCCTCGATGCCGAGCTTTCAGGCGTACTGCAAACCTTCGCCAAGGGTCTCGACGTGAGCGACGAGGGCCTGGCACTCGAGGCGATACGCGAGGTCGGCCCCGGCCAGCATTTCTTCGGCGCAAAACACACGTTACGCAATTTCAGGGACGCCTTCTGGCAACCCATCGTGGCTGATACACACACCTACGAGCAGTGGCAGGAAGAAGGAAAGCTGGACGCCGCGACACGCGCCAACAGGATCTGGAAGCGCCTGCTGCAGGAATACGAGCCGCCGCTGCTCGACCCCGGGATTGATGAGGGGCTTCGTGATTATCAGGCTCGGCGACTGGAAGAAATTCGCAAACGCTGAATTGACCTTTCGCAGTGCGGGCCAATGACTGGTTCGCAACGAGGTCGACTCCTGACGATCCTTGATCCCGGCTCCGTTCTTCCCTCACACTAATGGAATGCTGGTGATGCAATGTCCCAACATCGTACCGCGCTCAAGACGATGGGGTCCCGGCGTGAGACAAAACTTGCCGGCTGGGTTTGTCTACTTCGCGCTGGTTTTTGCGCTCGGCTTCGCCCTCGGCACGCTACGGACGATTTTCGTTGTCGATGCTCCTGGCAGCTGAGCGGCATCGAACCCGCTCTGCGCGCAATCTCGACCCTTATCCGCAATTCTCCTATGACTCGTGCACGCCGGTTGGTCGCGCAGTGAAGGTCTTGCTCGGCCATGCGACTGCGGAAGTTCATGCAATCGAGTATGTGCATTGGAGCATTGGCGCTTATGTCGGGATTGCACCAGCAGAGTGGCGAGGAAAGAAAGCGCTTGCTCGGCCGCACCGCTCCCGCCCCGGCTTCACTGCGCGAAGCCGCCGAATCCGCACGATTGTTAATCTCGGGTTCGAAGCCCTCGTAAACAGCGCGACAATAGAAGATGGCGGAGAGAGAGGAATCAATAGCGCTCTGTAGAGTTCTGTTTTACAGAGGTTTATTCTAAGCCCTCATTATTCGCACCATCAGACTCGAGCAAAAGACAACCTGGTGGCGCTCTCGATCAACAAGGTTCCGATGACTTCGCGGCCCCTTCGCTACGGGGCTGTACTTCGATGGTCACGTGCGACAAGGTCTCGAGCCCACGGAGGCGAGCCTTGTACCGGTCAGGAGGCAGCGGATTGTCAGTCACGACCGTGGCGACCAGCGCCAGGTGGCCGGGGCCGACGCTCCATAAATGCAAGTCGGACACCTGATCAAACCCTGACTCCAGCCGCGACCGCACCGCAAGCACGATCTGCGGATCCGGCGTCGCGTCGAGCAACACCTTGCCCGAAGTCCGCATGAGGCCCACTGACCAGTGGGCGATGAACAAGGCGCCGACGATGCCCATCACGGGATCCATCCAGACAGCCCCGAAGAACCGACCGGTGAGCAACGCGAAAATGGCCAGTACGGAGGTGAACGAGTCGGCGACTACGTGCAGGTAAGCTGCGCGCAGGTTGTGGTCGTGGTGAGGGTGCCCTTCTTCATGGCCTCCATGGGCGTCATGCTCGCCCCGCAGTAGCCAGGCACTCAACAGGTTGACCACGAGGCCCAAGATGGCAATGGCGGTCGCCTCATCGAATCGAATGGGGACTGGATTGGCAAGCCGCCCGATCGACTGGACGGCAATCTGCAGTGCGATCAGGGCCAGTATTAGCGCGCTGGAGTATCCGGCCAGTTCACCGAACTTTCCGGAGCCGAATGAAAACTTGAGGTCATGCGCATGACGGCGGGCATACCGATAGGCGACCGCCGAAATGGCGAGGGCACCGGCGTGCGTGGCCATGTGCCATCCGTCGGCCACCAGCGCCATCGAACCGAAGATCATGCCGCCGATGATCTCGCCGACCATCATGGCGGCAGTCAGGGCCACGACCAGCCAGATGCGGCGCTCGTTCCTGAGGTGCCCGTGTCCCAGAAAGACGTGATCGTGGCCCCGGTTCGACTGTGAATGCGAGTGCACCTGCGCCCTCCAGTGTCGCGTTAGATTCCGCGTGGTCCGGCTAAATCAGCGCGCGTGCGCCGACCGGTACAAGGCCGGCAGGACCAGCAGCGTCAGCAAGGTGGACGACACGATGCCGCCGATCACCACGGTGGCCAGCGGCCGCTGGACCTCGCTGCCGATGCCGGTGTTGAAGGCCATCGGCACGAAGCCGAGCGCGGCGACCAGCGCCGTCATGAGGACCGGTCGCAGGCGCGTCAGCGCGCCGCGGCCGATTGCCTCCTCGAGCGGCACGTCGGCCGCGCGCAATTCGCGGATGAAGCTCACCATCACGAGGCCGTTGAGCACGGCGATGCCCGAGAGCGCGATGAAGCCGACGCCCGCGGATATGGAGAATGGAATGTCCCGCAGCCACAGGGCCAGCACGCCGCCCGTCAGCGCCAGCGGCACGCCCGAGAAGATGATGGCGACATCGCGGCCTGAGCCGAGCGCCAGGTAGAGGAGCCCGAGGATGATCAGGAGCGTCACCGGCACCACCAGCGCCAGGCGCTTCGAGGCCGATTCCAGTTGCTTGAACGTGCCCCCGTACTCCAGCCAGTAACCGGGCGGGACCTCGATCTCCTCCGCCACCGCCCGCTGCACGTCCTGCACGAAGGTACCGAGGTCGCGGCCGCGAACGTTCGCCGTCACGACCACGCGCCGCTTGCCGTTCTCGCGGTTGATCTGGTTGAGCCCGGTCGCGAGCTCGAAATCGGCGACCTCGCCGAGCGGCACGTAGTCGCCGCCTTGCAGCGGCAGCGGCAACCGCCGCAGGGCGTCCTGGTCGGTCCGCAGGGATTCCGCCAGCCGAACGACGATGTCGAACCGGCGGTCGCCTTCCTGGAGCTGGCCCGCGACGGCGCCGCCCACGGCGGTCGACACCAGGTCCTGCACGTCGCGCGGCGCGACCCCGAGCCGCGCGAGCGTCTCGCGCTTCAGCCGCACAGTCAGGACCGGCAGGCCCGTTGACTGCTCGACGGCGACGTCGGCGGCGCCGGCCACGCCGCCCACCACGTCGCCGAGCTGGTCGCCCAGGGCGATCAGCGTGTCCGAGTCGTCGCCGAACACCTTGACGGCGAGCTCGGCGCGCACGCCGGCAATCAGCTCGTTGAAGCGCATCTGGATCGGCTGCAGGAACTCGTAGCGGTTGCCGGGAACGGGCGTGACCAGGCGCTCGAGCTCCGCGACCACCTCGGCCTTGGGCTTGCGCGGATCCGGCCACTCCTCGCGCGGCCGCAGCATGATGAAGTTGTCCGCGACGCTCGGCGGCACGGCCTCGGTCGCGACTTCCGCCGTGCCGATCTTGGCGAACACGCGCTCCACTTCGGGCAGCGCCTTGATGCGATTCTCGAGGATCTGCTGCTGCTGGATCGCCTGGCCGAGCGACGTGCCGGGAACGCGCAGCGCGTGCATCACGATGTCGCCTTCGTCCAGGTTGGGGATAAACTCCGTGCCGAGGCGCGTCGACAACCAGCCGCACAGCACCGTGAAGACGGCGGCTCCGCCGATGACGGCGCCGCGATGCCTGAGCGCAAAGGTAAGCGCCGGCCGATAGGCCGCATCGGCGCCTTCCATGACGCGATTGCGCCGCTCCAAGACCGGCCTCCGGAACAGGATCGCCACGCCGGCGGGCACGAAGGTCAGCGCCAGCACCATCGCGGACAGCAGCGCGATGATGACGGTGATCGCCATCGGGTGGAACATCTTGCCCTCGATGCCCGTGAGCGCGAGGATCGGCAGGTACACCGCCGTGATGATGAACACGCCGAACATGGCGGGACGGACCACCTCGCGCGTCGCCTCGAACACCAGCGACAGCCGCTCGGGCAGCGCCAGGCTGCGGCCGCCCCCGGTCGCGGCACTGAGCCGCCGCAGGCAGTTCTCGACGATGATCACGGCGCCGTCGACGATCAGCCCGAAGTCCAGGGCGCCAAGGCTCATGAGATTGGCCGAGACGCGCGAGTGCACCATGCCCGTGATCGTCATGAGCATGGCGAGCGGGATGACGGCGGCGGTCAGGAGGGCAGCCCGCAGGTTGCCGAGCAGGACGAACAGCACGACGATGACCAGCAGGGCGCCTTCCACCAGGTTGGTGCGCACGGTCGCCAGGGTCTTCTCGACCAGGCGCGTGCGGTCGTACACCGCCGTCGCCGTCACGCCCTCGGGCAGGCTGGGCTGGATCTCCTCGAGCCGCGCGGCCGTCGCGCGCGCGACTTCCCGGCTGTTCTCCCCGATCAGCATGAAGACCGTGCTCATCACGACTTCGCGGCCGTTCTGGGTCGCAGCGCCGGTGCGCAGCTCCTCTCCGATACCGACGTTCGCGACATCCGACACGCGCAGCGGCACGCCATCCGACTGGCGGATGACGATGCGGCCGATGTCTGCCATGTCCGCGGCCCGCCCCGGCACGCGCAGCAGCCACTGCGCGCCGTTGTGCTCGATGTAACCGGCGCCGCGATTCTCGTTGCCGGCCTCGATCGCCGCGACCAGGTCGGCGTGGGTCACGCCGCGGGCGAGCAGCTTCGCAGGATCGGGCGCGACCTGGATCTCCTTGCGAAAGCCGCCGATCGGGTTGACCTCGACGACGCCCGGCACCCGCAGGAGCTGGGGCCGGATGATCCAGTCGTGCACGGTGCGCAGGTCCGTCGGCGTGACCGGCGTGCCGTCCGGATGGACAGCGCCTGGCTGCGCGTCAACCGTGAACATGAAGATCTCGCCGAGGCCCGTGGCTATCGGGCCGAGCGCCGGCGACTGTCCCGCCGGCAGGCTGTCGCGCACCGCCGCGACCCGCTCGGCGACGAGCTGCCGCGCGAAGTAGATGTCGGTGCCGTCCTCGAAGATGACCGTCACCTGCGCGAGTCCGTAGCGCGACAGCGAGCGTGTGTATGACAGCTGCGGCAGCGCGGCCATGGCGTTCTCGAGCAGCACGGTGATGCGCTGCTCGGCCTCCAGCGGGGTATAGCCCGGCGCCTCGACGTTGACGATCACCTGTACGTTGGTGATGTCCGGTACGGCGTCGATCGGCAGGCGCGTGAAGTTCCACAGGCCAAGGCCGGCGACGAGCGCCGCCGCCACCATGACCAGGCCACGGCGCCCGATCGACAGCTGGACGATGCGTGCAATCACGGTTTCACCTCAGTGGTCGTGGGACGCGCCGCTCTTCTCGACGTCCGCCTTGACCAGGTAGCTGTTGGTCGTGACGTACTGCGCTCCCGGCGCGAGGCCGCCCAGCACCTCCACCCAGTCGCCGTGCGCGTCCCCGAGCTCCAGCATGCGCACCTCGTAGGTATCGCCGATCTTCTCGAACACGACGGTGAAGTCGCGAAACGGCTGCAGCGCGCTCTTGCGGACCGCGAGCGGTACCTCGCGCGCGTCCACCGCGACCTCCCCGGTCACGAAGCTGCCGGGCAGGAAGTGCCCATCGGGATTCGGCAGCGAGGCCCGGGCCGTGACGGCCTGGTTGGCACCCGCCTGCACGTCCACGCGTTCGATCCGGCCCTCGGCGGCCACGTCGGAGTCGGCGAGCCGGACCGTGACCGCCGCGCCAGGCCGGACGCGCGCGCGGTCCCGCGGGAACACCGAGAGTTCCGCCAAGACCGCGGAATGGTCCACGATCGTGAACAGCGTGCGTGCGCCGGACAGTTCGCCGACGTTGGCGTCGCGCGTCGCGACGACGCCTCCGATGGGCGCCGTCACGGCGTAGGTTTCGAGGCTCTGGTCGCTTTCCACGGTTGCTAGCGTGTCGCCGGCGCGCACGGGATCCCCTGGCTGCCTGCGCACCGACCGGATCACGCCCGGGAACCGCGCGCTCACCTCGCGATGCCGGGCCGGGTCCGCGACGATGCGCCCGTACAGCGGCAAGGTCTCGACCAGCGTCGCGGGACCCGCAACCTCAGTTGCGATGCCGGCCTCGCGGGCCATGGCCTCGCCAATCGTCGTGCGACCTTCGAAGCTGTCGAACTGCCAGGCGTAAGTTTTCCCCGCGTGCACGGCACGCACGCTCACGGTGAACGAATGCGGTTCGGTCACGACGCCGTCTCCGCGCAGGAAGTCGCCCTGTGGCGCGAACCGGAACCGGTCCACCTGGCCGCCGAGGCGGCCGAGCTCGACGGTGAGGTCCACCTGGTCGAGAGGTACGGGTTGTCCGTCCAGTGTCGGCCAGGCGTGATACTCGGGCGGCACGCCGGTCTCGAAGATCGCGAGCTCGACGGCGAATGGCCCGTCGGCGAGCAGTCGTCCGCCTCGGGGTCCCTTGGGCGCCTCGTCACCCGCGGGGGCGCCGTGGCCAGCATCCTCGCCTGCAGAGTGCGCCCGCTCGTCGCCGGCGCCGCAAGCGGCGATGAGGAGTGCAAACAGGACAATCATGCTGTGCTTCATGGCGTTGCTCACGTTTCTGGACGGCCACCTACGGCCGTTCCGGTCAGTCGTTCGATTTCGATGCGTTCGCGCTGGGCCTGCGCGGACGCCCGCAGCAGCTCGCGTCGCACGTCGAGCAGCTCGCGCTGGGCCAATACCCACTCGCCGTAGCCGTAGCGCCCCCGCTCGTAGGCCTGGCGCGCCTGCTCCGCCGCCTCCGTTATGCGCGGCAACACGTGCTCACGCAGGGTCGAGACCTGGGAGTAGGAATGCCGCAGCTCCTGGTACAGGGTGTAGAGCTCGCTTTCCAGCTTCACTCGCAGCGCCTCGGTACGGGCATCCACTTGCGCGGACTTGGCGCGCGACTCGGCGACGGCACCCTGCACTGAACTTCGCGAAGCAAGGGGCACGCTGACACCCACCACGAATGCGTGCTCGTCGTCGATTTCGAAACGACGCACGCCGGCCGTCACCTGCCAGGGCGGGCGCTGGCGCGCTTCGGCAAGGCGGATCTCCGCCTCGCGCAGCCGTTTCTCCGATACGAGCCTCTCGAAGTCGCCGGCCTGGGCAAGCCGGACGCGCAACTGCGCGTAGTCCTCGAGCGGAGGCAAGCCAAGCAACTCGCCCTGCGCCTTCCCGAAATCCGGCTCTGTCGCACCCCAATGGGCCGCCAGGCGCTGACGAGCCGCCGCAAGCTGATGCTCCGCATGCTCCTCATCGAGCCCGAGGCGCGCGAGCTGCGCTTCGGCTCGCGCGACCTCCGCCCGCGGCACCTGGCCAGCCTGAAGGCGCTTTTGCACTGTCTCGCGCATGCTGCGGCCGAGTGCCGTAGCCTCCTCCGCCTCTGAAAGTCCCTGCTGCGCTTCCAGAACGCCGATGAATCGCCGCGCGGCCTCAGCGGCGACGTCGAGGCGCTGAATACGCTGCTCGGTGGAGAGCAACTCGCCGCCCGCACGCGCGGCCTCGACACGCCGCTCACGGGCGCCGCGCTCGAGCGAGAGCACGAGGCTCAGGGTAAATTCCGCGGCATCGAAATCGCTGCGCTCGCCGCTGCCGAGCACGTTCTCGGCCAGGGCCTGCACTTCGGGCGGCGGGCGCACGCCCGCCTGTTGCATCCGCCCAGCCTGCGCTTCGAGCTCATAGCCGAAGGCTCTCAGGTCCAGGTTCCGCTCGAGGCTGCGCTCGATTGCCTCGGGCAAAGACAGCATTGCGCCTGCTGATTCCGCTGCTGCGCTCGGCACGCAAAGCAGCGAGCTGCACGCCAGAACGGCGGCGACGGCTTGGCCGAATCGCATCGATCACCTCCACTCACAACCACACACGCCCGCGTCACACGCGGGCAGGCACGCCCGGGACTTCAGGCCACGAGCGGAGGTGCGTGCGAGGGAGGCAGGAAGCGGGCGTTGAGACGAG
>CAZVIF010000017.1:0-66128 GCA_964626745.1 uncultured Steroidobacteraceae bacterium | reverse complement strand
TGCGGCCGGCGTCCTTGGTCGCCTGGCGCTGGGCGTCGTTGAAGTAGGCCGGCACCGTGATCACGGCGTCGGTGACCGTCTCGCCGAGGTAGTCCTCGGCCGTCTTCTTCATCTTCATCAGGACGCGCGCGGAAATCTCCTGCGGCGCCATCTTCCTGCCCTGCGACTCGAGCCAGGCATCGCCGTTCTCGGCGCGCACGATCTTGTAGGTCTCGAGCGGGATGTCCTTCTGCACCACGGTGTCGTCATAGCGGCGGCCGATCAGGCGCTTGACCGCGTGGAACGTGTTCTGGGGGTTGGTCACGGCCTGGCGCTTGGCCGGCTGGCCGACGAGGACCTCGCTGTCCTTCGCAAAGGCAACCACCGACGGGGTCGTACGGTCGCCCTCGCTGTTCTCGATGACCTTGGGCGTGGCGCCCTCCATCACCGCGACGCAGGAGTTCGTCGTGCCGAGGTCGATACCGATGATCTTTGCCATATCAAGGGGTTCCGGTAAGTGGGCCTGCACCGTTTGTGGGGACGGCCGGGTGCGGTTTCAACCGTCCCGGGGTTCCTGGGGCGCATCGGGCGCCGGGGCCGACACGATGACGCGGGCGGGCCGCAGCAGGCGACCGTTCAGCAGCCAGCCCTTCTGGATGACCTGCAGCACCGTGTGGTCGGGTCGATCCGCAGCGGCCTGCATCGCCATCGCCTCGTGCAGGGTCGGATCGAAGGGCTGGCCGGCGGGATCGACGGCCGCGAGCCCGGCGCGCTCGAAGGCCTTGTGCAGCAGGCGAAGCGTCGCTTCCTGACCCTGGGCCAGCGTGGCGGCGTCGGCGGTGGCCGCCGACTGCAGCGCCATGTCGAGGCTGTCGGCGACCGGCAGGAGATCCGCAGCAAAGCGCTCCACCCCGAACTGGCGTGCGGAGTCCACCTCGCGCGCCGAACGCTTGCGGACGTTTTCCAGTTCCGCGATCGCACGCAGGAAATCCGCCCGGTGCGTCTCGGCACGGGCTTCGGCTTCGGCCAGGAGGGCCGCCGGGCCCGTGTCCTCAGGCGCCGGCTCCCGCTCCACGGCTTCGCCGGGCCGCTCGTTGTCGCTTCCGCTCATGCGCGCCCGGAGTGGGGCTCAGTCCCGGGAATTCAAGGCGGAGCCGAGCATGCGGGCGGCGATGTCGACGACCGGGATCACGCGCTCGTAGGCCATGCGGGTGGGACCGATGACGCCGAGCACGCCCACGACGCGGTCATCCTGCGTGTAGGGCGCGACCACGACGCTGCAGTCGTCGAGGATCCGGTAGCCGGATTCGTGACCGATGAAGATCTGGACGCCCTCGGCGTGAAGGCTCTGGTCGAGCAGGTGCAGGATGTCGCGCTTCTCGCTGAACGCCTCGAACAGCCGGCGCAGGCGCTCGACGTTCGACATTTCCGCGAATCCCATGAGGTTTGTCTCGCCGGCGACCACCATGTCGCCGTCGCGCTCATCCGGCCGGTCCGCGAACGCCCGCTGCGCGAGCGTGATTGCGTCGACCATCATACGGTTCATCTGCTCGCGGGTCTCCTGCAGCTGGGCCAGCAGCCTCGCCCGCACCGCCGTGAGTTCCTGGCCGCCGAGCAGCTCGTTAAGGTAAGCGGCTGCGCGGCGCAGCTCGTCGGGCGAGAAGTGCCGGTCGAGCTGCACCACCCGGTTCTGGACCTCGCGCCCGTTGACGACCAGGATCGTCAGCACGCGGTTGCCGGACAGGCCCACGAATTCGATCTGCGACAGCGCCGCATGCGTCTCGCGCGGGACGGTCACCACGCCGGCGAGATGGGTGAGGCCCGAAACCGCCTGCGATGCTGCCGCCACCAGCGCCTTCGGGTCCCCGGCGCGCAGGTCGAGCTGCCGCTTCAGGGCGGCCAGCTCGGAATCGTCGGGCGGCTGGAAACGCAGGAGCGCATCGACGAAATACCGATAGCCCTTGTCGGTCGGCACCCGCCCCGCCGACGTATGCGGCGAGGTCACGAACCCGTGCTCCTCCAAGTCTGCCATCACGTTGCGAATGGTCGCCGCGGACAGGCTGAGTCCCGATTCCCGGGTCAGCGTGCGGGAGCCGACGGGTTGGCCGTCGCGGACGTAGCACTCGACGAGCGTGCGCAGCAATTGCTGTGCCCGGTCGTTCGGCTCACCTTCGGTAATCCGCGGAGTCTCCGGCATAAGTCCCTGTTGCGAAAGGGAAATGACAAAATCAACCGCCGCAACGGTCAAACTAGCAATCGGGCTTGCCGAGTGTCAACAAGGTTTGTGGCCGGCCGGAGGCACGCGTGCTAAAAAGCCCGCAAACCCGAATGAACAGATCCTTCTCCCGCATAGCCCTGGTCGGCAAGGTCGAGGACGCCCGGGTCGCCGACTCGCTGGCGCTGCTCGCGACCCACCTGCGCTCGCGCGGGCTCGCCGTCTCGGTGGACCGGGCCGCCGCCGTCGAGGGCCTCCCGGCGGGCCTCGTACGCAGGCCGGTCGGCGAACTGGGTCACGACGTCGACCTGATCGTCGCAATCGGCGGAGACGGGACGATGCTGTTCGCGGTGCAGCTCGCGCTCGCGCGAAGCGTGCCCCTGCTCGGCGTCAACCGCGGCCGGCTCGGCTTCCTGACGGATGTGCTGCCGGACGACATGATCGCCAGCGTCGACGGCGTGCTGGAAGGGCGCTGTGAAACCGACCGGCGCGAACTGCTCGCGGCAAGCCTGGAGCCCCCGGACGGAACGGCGGCCGGCTACCGGGCGCTGAACGACGTCGTGGTGCAGCGCCAGGAATCCGGGCGGATGGTGGAGCTCGAGATCCGGATCGACGGCAGCTTCGTCAACACGCACGGCGGCGACGGCCTCGTGGTCGCGAGCTCGACCGGATCCACGGCCTACGCGCTGTCCTGCGGCGGACCGATCATCCACCCGTCGCTCGGCGCCGTCGTGATCGCGCCGATCTCGCCGCACACGCTCTCGGACCGGCCGATCGTCGTCCGGCGCGAGAGCCAGGTCGAGATCCGGCTCGCGCCGCGCGCGCGCGCGCGGGCCCAGGTCACCTGCGACGGCGTTCCGCTCGGCGATCTCGAACCGTCCTCGACGCTGGTCGTCGGTCCGGCCGCTGAAAGCATCACCCTGCTGCACCCGCAGGGCCATGACTACTTCCGCCTGCTGCGCTCCAAGCTGCACTGGGGCCGGAGCGGCCGCTCCGGCGGCGAGGAATACTGAACGTGCTGGCTCACCTGCAGATCCGCGATCTCGCGGTGATCGACTCCGCCGAACTCGAACTCGCCGAGGGGCTCACCGCGCTCACCGGCGAGACCGGCGCCGGAAAGTCCATCGTCGTCGACGCGGTCATGCTCGCGCTCGGCGGGCGCGCGAGCGCCGAGATCCTGCGTCACGGCGCCGAGCGCGCCGAAGTCACGGCGACCTTCGAGGTCCGCGGCGACGCCGCCGTGCGCCGCTGGCTCGAAGAGCAGTCGATCGAGGCCGAGGACGGGGAACTGGTGCTGCGCCGCGTCATCGGCCGCGACGGGCGGTCGCGTCAGTACGTCAACGGCCAGGCCCTGCCCGCGCAGAGCGTGCGCGCACTCGGCGCGCTGCTGGTAAGCATCCACGGCCAGCAGGAGTTCCAGTCCCTGGTGGACCACGCGACGCAGCGCGACATCGTCGACGACCACGGCCTCGACACGCGCCTGCTCGCCGCGGTCGCGACGCTCGCTGCCGAGTGGCGCGACTGCGAAACCGAGCGCGCCGCGCTGTCGGCGGCGGCGCGCGATCGCGGGGCCCGGCTCGAGCTGCTGAGCTACCAGGTCGGCGAGCTGGAGGCGCTCGGGCTCGGCGCCGGCGAGGCCGAAGCGCTGGCCGAGGAACGCGGCCGGCTCGCCAACCGCGGTCGGCTCGCGGAATCGGCGCAGGGAGCGCTCGCGTTGCTCTACGAGGGCGACGGCGAAGACGCCCACGCCCTGGCGGCGCGTGCCGCCAGCCTCCTCCGCCCGGCCGCGGCGATCGACGCCCGGCTGGCCCCGGCGCTGCGGCTCGCGGAAGAATCGCTCATCGCGCTCGGCGAAGCCGGCGCGGGTCTCGGCGCCTATCTCGAAGGCCTCGATGCCGACCCCGCCCGGCAGGAACAGGTCGAACGGCGCCTGGCGGCCATTGAAGATCTCGCGCGCAAGCACCGGCTCGAGGCGGCCGGCCTCCCCGGCAAGCTCGAGGAACTGCGCCGTCAGCTCGCGGACCTCGAGCATTCGGAAACGACGCTGGGCGCGCTGGAAGCCCGGCTCTCCGGCCTGCGGGCCCGCTATGCGTCCGCCGCCGCCGAACTTTCCGCGGCCAGGCGGGCGGCGGCCCGCAAGCTCGCGGCGGCGGTGACGGGCCTCATGCGGCAGCTCGGCATGCCGGGCGGGCGGTTCGAGATCGCGGTCTCGAGCGAGCCTGACGCGGAGCCGAGGCCCGCGGGTGCGGACAGCGTCGAATTCCTGGTGAGCGCAAATCCCGGCGAGCCGCCGAAACCCGTCGCACGCGTGGCATCCGGCGGCGAACTGTCGCGGATCAGCCTGGCCGTCCAGGTCGCGGCCGCCAGGCGCGAGGCGCGAGGCTGCCTGATCTTCGACGAAGTCGACGCCGGCATCGGCGGCGGTGTCGCGGAAATCGTCGGCAGGAAACTGCGCGAACTCGGCGGGCGCGGGCAGGTCATCTGCGTGACCCACCTGGCACAGGTGGCGAGCCAGGCGCACCACCAGCACCGGGTGGCGAAGCTGACGGACGGCCGCACGAGCAGGACATCGGTGCGAAAGCTCGGCGACGACGAGCGCGTCGAGGAGCTGGCGCGGATGCTCGGCGGCGTCGCCATCACGCGCAAGGCGCGCGAGCACGCCACTGAGATGCTCAGGACCGCAGGTTCGAGCGGCTAGAGGAAGGGAACGAAAAAGGGGACGCACCCCTTTTGTGGCGACTGGAGTTCATGGTCGCCTCGAAGTACTTCAAAAGGGGTGCGTCCCCTTTTGTCGTCCCCTAGCTCCGCTTGCGGCGATGCGGACAGTTCTCGCGCCGGCAGCGCCCGTAGAGGATCAGGTTGTGCTCCTCGATCGAGAAGCCGAGTCGCGTCGCGACTTCGTTCTGGCGCCGTTCGATGCCGCAGTCGACGAACTCCTCGACCCGGCCGCAGTCCATGCAGATGATATGGTCGTGATGCTCGCCCTCGTTCAGCTCGAATACGGCCGTGCCGCTTTCGAAGTGGTGGCGCTTGACGAGCTGCGCCGCCTCGAACTGCGTGAGCACGCGATAGACAGTCGCCAGGCCGATGTCTTCGCTCTGGTCCAGAAGCGCGCGGTAGATGTCCTCGGCGGAGAGGTGACGACCATGGTTGCCGGCGAGGATCTCGAGGATCTTGACGCGCGGCAGCGTGATCTTGAGTCCCGCCTTACGAAGGTCGCTCGTCTCCATCCGTGGCTCCTGACGCCCGCCGCGACGATTCCGCTATGATGCGCGCCATTATCCTCCAGGACCGACGCTGATGCGACCCGCTCCGCGCCTCGCTGCTCCGCTCGCCCTCGCCCTGGCGCTGGCGCTGGGCGGCTGCGTCTACCGGATGGACATCCAGCAGGGCAACCTGCTGGACGTCGAGCAGGTCGAGCAACTCGAGGTCGGCATGACACGCAGCCAGGTGCGCTTCCTGCTCGGCACGCCGATGGTGATCGACAGCTTCGACGCCAATCGCTGGGACTATGTCTACAGCATGCGGCGCGGTCGCGAGCGCAAGGTCACGAAACACCACCTGGTCGTCTGGTTCGACGGCGATACCGTCACGCGGATCGAGGAACCGATACCGGTGCCTCGTACCGATTCAGCCGTCTCCGGCTGACTGCGCCCGCATCGACCGCCCGGCGCGGGCAAGCCGCCTGCGGCGTTCCTTTGGGTCCTCCGCAAGCGGCCTGAGGACTTCGACCCGGTCGCCGTCAACGAGCACGCGATCCCGCCCCACCTCGCGACCGAAAATGCCGAGGCCGCAGGTTCCGGGATCGACGGCGGGATGCCGCGCGAGTACGCCGGAGCGCGCGAGCGCCTCGCCGGCGGTGCACCCGGCGGGCAACTCGAGTGCGACCACTGTCTGCCGGCCCGATTCGCCGCAGGCCACCTCGACCAGGATCCGCTCAGCGGCCACCGAAGACCTGCCTCGCCCGGCGTGCGAATGCATCCACGAGGTGGTTGCAGGCGGTCTCGAAGGCCGGCCCGAGCGCAATCGCGCCGATCACGCCGTGCGTCGCGAAGGCGACGTGCAGGTCGGCCCGCGTGCCTGCGCTGCTGATCGGCGTGAACTCCCAGCGACCCTCGAGGTGGTCGAAGGGCCCGTCGACGAGACTCATCGTGAGCGACCGGTCAGGCTCGAGCCGGTTGCGGGTGGTGAAATTCGCACGCGCCAGGCCGCTCGAAAGTCCCAGCGTGACCGTGACCTCGTCCCCGTCCTGCGCGAGGATGCGGGCCGCCGTGCACCAGGGCAGGAATTCCGGGTAGCGCTCGACGTCGGCGACCAGGCCGTACACATGCGCAGGCGCATACGGCAGGAGCGCGCTGCGCCGCACGTTACGCATGGTTCAGACGCCCCACGCCCGGATTCTCACAGGCTCCCGCGCCATGGACAACCGCCGGCTGCCGTTAGAATGCGCCATGGCGGAAAAGGACGAACAGCCCGGCCGGATTGCCGTCAACCGGCGCGCCCGGCACGACTACTTCATCGAGGAGCGGCTCGAGGCCGGCGTCGTGCTCCAGGGCTGGGAGGTCAAGGCGCTGCGCGCCGGCAGGCTGCAGCTCTCCGAGGCCTACGTGCTGCTCCGGAACGACGAGGCCTGGCTGTTCGGCGCGCACCTTTCGCCGCTCACCGCGACCTCGACGCAGACGCAGGCCGACCCGACGCGTACCCGAAAGCTGCTGCTGCATCGCCGCCAGATCGATTCCCTGGTCGGGGCGGTCGAGCGCAAGGGCCGAACCATCGTGCCGCTCGCGATGTACTGGAAGGACGGCCGGGCGAAGCTGGAAATCGGGCTCGCGAAAGGCAAGAAGGAGCACGACAAGCGTGCCGACACGCGCGAACGCGACTGGCAGCGCGAGAAGGCGCGCGTGATGAAGGCCCGGCGCTGAACGGGGCGATCTGGTAGACTTCTCGCGACTTCTGGGGGCGATCGGCTTCGACGTGGGCTGCGAAACTCCAGGGGCGTGCCGAGGTGCAGGCAACCTCGTAAATCCGCTTGCAAACCATAGTTGCCAACGACGACAACTACGCTCTGGCGGCTTAATCCCGCCTAACCCCCGACTGGCATGTGCCTGTGCATCCAGACCCGGGGGACGCGCTCACAGGATCGCGGAACCGGCGTGCTCCGGGCTGGAACCGCTAAAACGCTCCGAAGCTGGCCTCGTGTTTTCCCCGCCAACCGGGTAGCACGGGGCGAGATCAATAGGTTGGACACGCACGTAGAACCTGTAGCGTAGGGCTTGCGGACGCGGGTTCGATTCCCGCCGCCTCCACCAATTCACGCTCCCCGGACCTGCCGGCAACGCCGGTACGTCCGGCGTGAGTTCCGAGAATTGCGTCACAGTCGGCCGCGCGATCCGCTGCGGATCCCACGACTCTCCTGAACTGCCCACCGGCACACAGCACGCTTCGCCCGCGCACCGGAGGATTGCGCTACCGGGGCAACGGAAAAGCCGGTTCGGATGGACAGCGAGCGCCCGAAAATCCGCCGTGCGGCGGCCGCCATCGGCCGCGCCTGGCGCCGCGCGACGGCGCGCATTCCGCGCGGGCGGCGGCTCGGCATCGCCTCACGCCTGTCGATCGCCTTCTTTGCCGTGACCCTCCTGGCCGTCGCGGCCAACCAGATCGCGGAGCACGGCAATGCGCTGCTACGTGCGATGGCGGAAGCGCCCGTTGCCGCTCCGGTTCCCGACTCCGGTCCCTCCGACGGGCTGCCGTCAGCGCTGGACCGCTTCCAGCGCTCGGTGCTCGCGCGGGTCGATTCCTCGGCCGAGCCCCGCCGCGAGGCGCAGGCGGAATCGATCGCCGCCCTCGAAGCGGCGCGAGCCGCGCATCTGGCCGCTCTCAGGCCCACCATCGACGATGGACTGCTCCGGGGACTTGAATCCCAGCTTGCGGCGCATGCGCAGCTGGGCGAGCAGCTGGTCCGGTCAGCCGACGCACGGCGCCGCCTGCTCGCCGAACTCGACATCGAGTACGAGGCGCTCGACGTGCGCATCAAGTCCTCCCTCGACCGGGTCTGGGCGGTGTTCGGCAAGGTCATCGGACGCGATTACCTGCTAGAGGCCAGCCGCACGCTCGACGAGCTCGGTCGTCATCTCGACGACCTCGACGACCTGCACGGCTACGGGACGGGGACCATCCGTGCCATCGCCCTGCGCGAGGATGCGTTCGGCAAGCTGCTCACGGAGAACGAAGCGAGCATCGAGCGCGTCCTCGGCGCCGAGTGGCTGGCGCAGACGCGGGCCGGGCTTGCGCGGGTCGTCTGGCTGCGCGAGCTGCTGATCCGCACCGACGTGCAGCGCAAGGAGACCAACGAGGCATTCGCGGCGAGTCATGCCGATCTCGCCGCGGCGATCCGCAAGGTCGACGCCCGGTTCGAGGCGGCGCGCGCCCTCGAGCTGGCGCGCCGCCAGTCCGCGGAGGTCCTGAGCGCCGTGACCGAGCAGGAACGCAGGCAGCGCGCATTCATCGGCTGGCTCAGCGCGATCGTCCTGCTGCTGTTGCTCGGCACGATCGTGAACACGGTGCGCAGCGTCGCGCAGCCCGTCCGCAGGCTCGTGCGCGCCACCGAGCGACTCGCGCGCGGCGACACCGGCGTCACCGTCCCGCGCGGCGGCGCCAAGGAGCTCGATACGCTCGCAGTCGCGTTCAACGAGATGGCCGAGCGCCTGGCGGCCGCGCAGGAGGTCGCCCGCCAGTACCACGGCCAGCTGGAAGCCAAGGTCGAGGAACGGACGCGCCAGCTCCGGCACCTTGCCGCCCATGACCCGCTGACGCGGCTGCCCAACCGGCGGCAGTTCCTCGTGCAGCTGCACGAGACCCTGGCCCGGGCGGCCGCGGACAACGCGCTCGCCGGGGTGTTCTTCCTCGACCTCGACCACTTCAAGAACGTCAATGACGGCATGGGCCACGTGTTCGGCGACCGCGTGCTGCAGGCTGTGGCCGAGCGGCTGCGCGACACCGTCGGCGCTTTCGGCTACTGCGCGCGACTCGGCGGCGACGAGTTCACGGTCGTCTGCGAATCCGCCCGGCGCCCGGAGGACATCGAGCAGGCCGCCGACCGCGTGGTCCGCAGTTTCCAGGAGCCGCTGGTCGTGGACGGCCGCGAACTGCTCATGGGACTCAGTCTCGGCGCCAGCATCTTCCCGGGCCACGGGCGCGATCCCGAAGGCCTGCTCCGGGCCGCGGATGCCGCGCTTTTCCACGCCAAGGCCCAGGGTCGCAGCCGCGTCCGCGTGTTCAGCCCGGAGCTGCTCGAGGCCGCGGCGGCGCGCTTCGCCACCGAGCAGGGGCTGCGTCGCGCGGTCGAACGCGGCGAGTTCGAGCTGCATTTCCAGCCCGAAGTGGACCTCGCGACCTGCGAGGTCGGCCTCGTGGAGGCGTTGCTGCGCTGGCGACTCCCGGACGGAAGCTACGCGTCGCCCCACGACTTCCTGCCGGTCGCGGAGGATTGCGGGCTGATCCGCGAGATCGGCGAGTGGGTGATCCAGTCGACCGTCGAGCACGCCGCGCGCTGGCGGCAGTCTGGCTGGCCGGCCGTTCGCGTCGCGGTCAACGTCTCGGCGCTGCAGCTGCTCGACAGCCGCTTCGTGAAGCGCCTGCAGAAGGCGCTGAACCGGCACGACGTGCCGCCGGAGTGCATCGAGGTGGAACTGACGGAGAACGTGCTGCAGACCGGTCGCGACACGACCGAGGCGCTCGCGCTGCTGCGCGACCTCGGGGTCGGGGTCGCCCTGGACGACTTCGGCACCGGCTATTCCTCGCTGGTGTCGCTGCAGCAGTTGCCGCTGACGCGCGTCAAGCTCGACCGCAGCCTCATCGCGACCATCGACACCAGCGCGCGGTCGCAGGCGGTCACTCGCGCGATCATCGCCCTGTGCCAGAGCCTCGGTCTCGAGGTGACCGCCGAGGGGGTCGAACGCCACGAGCAGCTCGCCTGGCTGCTCGGCTATCCGGCCATGCACCTGCAGGGTTATCTGCTGTGCCCGCCGGTCGCCGAGGCCGACCTGCTGACGGCCCTGACGGGCATGCCCGGGCGCATGGACGCGCTGCTGCTGGAGGCGCTGCCGGCCAATGCGTTGCCGCTCGCCCGGCTGCGCGCTTCGAAGCTGCGCCAGCTGCGCTAACCGGCTCGCTCAGCCGTCGCCGAGGATCGTCACGGCAACCCGCGGGTGGTCGCCGATCTCCACGCCCGGCGTCGCGCCGGTCAGCTCGACGATGAAGGTCCGGTCGCGGGTCGCAGCCGGGTTGGCGACGATGGGCACGTACAGGATGCGGAAGCTGTTGCCTGCCGCGAAGGGCTCCATGCCCGACTCCGGGCCGCCGTAGTCCCGTCCCGGTCGCGCGCTGCCCTCGATGATGCGCCAGCGCACGCCCGCGTCGATGGGCGCGCTGCTGATGTGCCGCAGCGGGATCGCAGCCACCACGGCACGGTTGCTCACCGCCATCGCGGGCTGGTCGAAAGTCACGAAGCCCGTCGTGGGCAGCGGCGCCGCGACGGCGGACTCCGCCGGCGCCGCGGCCTGCGGCGCTGCCGGCTCGGGCATCGGCGCGGCAGCCGGCGTGATCTCCGGCGCCGACGGAATCGGCTGGACCGCGACCGCTGCGGTGCGCTCCTGCGTGACGATCGATGCCGCCGGCTCACGCTCGTCCCGGTCCAGTCGGCCGATCAGGATGCCGAGGAGCAGCATGAGGCCAGCGGCGATCGCGCCGCCGGTCGCCAGGCGCGGCCGCCAGGCGGAGGACACGACCGCCGCGGGCGGGCTCGGCTGCTGGGCGACGGCGTCCGCAGGCCCCGCAACCGCCTGCGTCGCGACGGCGGACCCACACTCGCTTCGCAATGCGGCGGCCAGTTCGCCCATGCCCGGACGGGAGGCTCGGGACGGTTCGAGTGCCATGAGCAACTCGCGCCAGAGCCCGTCATCGACCCCGGGCGGTCGCCCGGGCGTGATGCCAGTGCGAATTGCAGCGTCGGCCCCGCGGCGGCCGTAGGGGTGCGTGCCGCTGAACAACTCGCAGGCCATGCAGGCCAGGCTGAAGACATCGTCGCCGGCTTCGGGCTGGCGTCCCGCAAGCACTTCCGGGCTCGCATAGGCGCGTGTGCCCGCCACCGGCCCCGGCCAGTCGCCGGGCTCCGGGGCGACGCCGAAGTCGAGGACCCGCACCCCTCCATCGTCGGTCATGTAGATGTTGGCCGGTTTGATGTCGCCGTGGACCACCTGGCGCGCATGCGCATGCGCCAGCGCCTCGGCGACCGCGGCAGCGATGAAGCGCGCCTCGCGAGCCGGCAGCCCGCCCGGTGCGGCACGGCGCAACCGCGCCGCCAGCGTCTCACCCGACAGCAGCTCCATGACGATGAACCAGGATGCGCGGTCGCAATCGAGGTCGTGGAACCGCAGTACGTTCGGGTGCGCAGCCGCGAGCGTCTGCCGGAACTCGCGCTGCAGGCGGGCGATGGCGCGCGCGTCGCCGCGCCGCTCGGGCCGCAGCAGTTTCACGGCCACGTGTTGGCCGCCCGCACCCGTCGCATCGCGCCGCCGGTCGAGCGCGCGATAGACGACCGACGTGCCACCTCTGCCGAGCAGCGCCTCGAGAACGTAACGATCCCTCAGCACGCTGCCCGGACCCGGTGCGGGCTGCTGCTCGCGCTCGGCGATCCCGGCGGAGGGCGACATCGCATCGCGGACAGGGCTCGTCGCGGCGCCGGCACCGGATTCCGCGAGCTCGCTGGTGATCTCGTCGGCGATGTCTTCCGTGTGCTCCGAGGCATCGTCCGCGTCCGCGCCGAACGTCAGTGGCTGGCCCGGTTGCTGGGACAATGCGTCGTGGCTGGTCGCGCTCATGCTCGCTCGCTGCCGCGCTGCCGCGGTATCCGCAGTATGCACTTTCGGCCGGCCCGATGAAGCCGCCGGCGCGACGCGCGAGCGGATTATGGTAAGCAGCCGCATCGCATCATCGATCGTCGCGCGAATCCTGGACGGACGGGAGTCGTCGCGCGTCGCGGCTGAGCATTCGGTCGTAGGCGTCGCCGAACAGGATCTCGAATCCGACCGCCGCGCCGACACACGCCGTGCAGCGATCCGTCGGCAGCGGTCCGTCGGCCCAGAACAATTCCACGCCGAACTCGAAGAAGAGCCAGTCGCGCCAGGCCGAGCGGCGATGCGTGACCGCGGCGCCGTACAGGTCAGGCTCGGTGCCGTCCGTCTCGCCGCGCACGAACGCCTCGTAGCGCATCGCGCGCCGGTAATCGATCGCGTGGTACAGCGCCGGGCGGATTCTCCAGCGCACGCCTTCCGTGTCCTCCGACCAGCGCAGCGAGTTGCTGAAGCGCAGCAGGTACTCCGGGTTCAGCACCTTGTCGACGTCCAGCGCCTGGGTGATGCCGAAGCCCTCGTCGTTCTCGATGAAGACGGTGGTCCGCATGGTCAGCAGGACGCCGGAAGGCCGATAGATGTAATACCGGTATCGCGCGTTGGCGTACGGATTGAGGGGCGACTCGAGCTTCAGGCCCGCCCCGAGGTCGAAGCGGCTGTTCTGCCCGCGGTGCGCCCGGTAGCCGACGCCCGCGAACCACTCGGCGGGCTGGTCGTCCGAGAACGCGCCGACCGCGGGGTTGAAGATCCCGATCTCGTCCGCCAGGTACTCGTCGCTGCTCGCGCGCCCCAGCGTGGCGCTGAAACGTTCGTTGATCTGCGGCAGGGCGACGCTGACGCGGAACCTCGTGTCCACCTCGAAATGGTCCTGCTCGTCCCAGCCCAGGGTCACGCTGGCCCGGCCGTTGGTGTCGTCCTCGTACTCCGAGAACTGGTTTTCCCGACCGAACAGCCGGTCGACGTAGCGGGCCGTGCTGCAGACGCCGCGATGCAGGCCGGCGCGTACCGAGTCGATGCCCTTGGCGTCGGCCGGCACTTCCCCCTCGCAGCCGTCCGCCGGTTCCACCTGCGCCGGCGCTTCCGCGACCGGCGGTTCGTCCGCGTGCGCCGCGAAGTACCGCGCGCACGACAGCAGGAGCAGCAGCAACGGCAGGGTCGGGCTTCGCGGCGCGCGTGCGGCCGCCATCGTCAGGACGGACGCCTCCGCCCGCTTGCCTCGAAGTAGTGCCGCCGGCACAGGGACACGTAGCGCTCGTTGCCGCCGATCTCGACCTGGTCGCCGTCGCGCTCGGCGCGCCCGTCGGCGCCCACGCGCACGACCATCGTCGCCTTGCGGCCGCAGTGACAGATCGTCTTGAGCTCGGACAGCTCGTCGGCGAGCGCGAGCAGGCGGCTGCTGCCTTCGAAGAGTTCGCCGCGGAAATCGGTCCTGAGGCCGTAGCAGAGCACGGGTACGGAAAGCTCGTCGACCACCATGGCGAGATCATCCACCTGCCGGCGGGTCAGGAACTGCGCTTCGTCGAGTAGGACACAGCTGACAGGCTGCAGGCTGTGAACTGCGTCGATCTCCTGGTAGAGCCGTGTTGCCGGCTCGAAATGGCGGGCCTCGCTCGACAGGCCGATCCGGGAATGCACCCGCCCGCCGCCACGCTGGTCCAGCGCCGCCGTGTACACCAGCGTGTGCATCCCCCGCTCGCGGTAGTTGTGGCTCGACTGCAGCAGCGCGGTGGACTTGCCCGCATTCATCGTCGAGTAATAGAAATAGAGCTTCGCCACGGGTCAGAGCAGCTTGATTTCACGCAGGCGCTCGCGCAGGTAGTCGTCGGCGAGGATCGGCTGCGGATAGCGGTTCGGCCGCCCCGGAGTGACGCAGCCGGGCAGGGTCGCGATCGGGAAGTCCGAGTTGAAGTGCAGGAAGAACGGCATCGAATAGCGCGGGCGGCGCGCTCGTTCGCCGGTCGGGTTGACGACGCGATGCGTCGTCGACGGCAGCACGTGGTTGGTCAGCCGCTGCAGCATGTCGCCCACGTTGCACACCAGCGTTCCCGGCGGCGGATTGACGGGGAGCCAGCGGCCGCCGCGGTCGAGCAGTTCGAGTCCGCCCTCCTCCGCGCCGAGCAGCAGCGTGATCACGTTGATGTCCTCGTGGGCCCCGGCGCGCACGCCGCCCGTGCCCGGCGCGAGCGGCGGGTAGTGAATCACGCGCAGCACGCTGTTGCCTTCGCCGACCTTGTCGTCGAACCAGTGAGGATCGAGCTGCAGGTAGGCAGCGATCGCCTCGAGCAGCTTGCGGCCCATGCGGTCGAACGCCTCCCAGAGTTCGAGTGCGGCGCGCCTGAACGCCGGGTCGCCCTCGATCCAGACGTTGTCCGGCATCGTCGCGCGGTACCGGTGCCCCGCCGGCAGCTCGCGGCCGATCTGCCAGAATTCCTTCAGGTCGTGGTGGGTCGCGCCCTTGGCGGTCTCGACGCCGAACGGCGTGTAACCCCGCGCGCCGCCGATGCCGGGCACGTGGTAGCACCGCTTGACCGCGTCGTCCTGCGCGAAGAACCGCTTGAACCGGTCCAGGCAGCCGTCGATCAGGTCCTGGGGCAACTCGTGGTCGCCGACGACCGCGAACCCATACCGCTCGAAACTGCCGGCGAAGCGCTGCACGAAGGCCGCGGGGTCCCGCGACGCGAGCGTGAAGCTGACGGGCTCGATGGAATCGGGCATGCGCGGGCATTATGGCCCATCATGACGGCGGTGATCGACCCGGCCAACTGGTGCATCGTCGTCAATCCGGCGAGCGGCGCGGGACGCGCCGCGCGCATTCGACCGCGCCTCCTGGCTGCGCTCGAGCGCGGCGGGGTCCGATACACCTGCACCGAGAGCGCCGGCCCCGGCGACGTGCAGCGCATCGCGGCGCGGGCGGCCGAAAACGGCTGCCGCAGGCTGCTCGCCGTCGGCGGCGACGGCACGCTGAACGAGCTGATCAACGGCGTGCTGGAATCGGGCGTGCCGCCCGGCGATTGCCTGGTCGCCGCCGCGGCCGCCGGCACCGGCAACGACTGGTCGCGCTCGATGGAGATTCCCGACGACGCGGGCCGACTGGCTGCCTGCATGGCGCAGGCGCGCTCGCGCGCGGCCGACCTCGGCATCGCCGACGACGGCCGCGGCCGCCGCGCCGCGTTTCACAACGTCGCGGGCGCCGGGCTCGACGCGGAGGTTCTCCGTCGCATGCCGCGACGCGGCCCGCGCACCGCCGCCTACCTGCTCGGCCTGTTGCGGACGCTGCGCGACTATCGCGCGCCGCGCTTCGAGGTGGTCGCGGACGGGCGCCTGACGCGCCATCCGTCGCTGCTCGTGCTCGCGTCCATCGGCCCGCGGTGCGGGGGCGGCATGCGCCTGACGCCCGGCGCCGTCGTCGACGACGGCTGGCTCGACCTGCTCGCGGTGGACCCGTTGACGCTCGCCGGCGCATTGCCGCGACTGCCGAAGCTGTTCGACGGCCGGCTCGCGGGCGACCCCGCCTTCCACGTCACCCGCTGCCGCGGCGCCACGATCGCGTCCGCACCTACCTGCGGCGTCGAACTCGACGGCCAGCTCTTCGGCACGACGCCGGTGACCGTCACGGTCCTGCCCGGCGCGCTCAATGCGCTGGACTGCAGGCCCGCCGCGCGCGAGGTGGCGGGGTCCTCGCGTACATGAAGGGGTCGATGAAGGGGTCAGACCCCTTCATATTCAAAAGCGAGCTCAGCTCTTTAAACCGTCCATCCTCTCGAATATGAAGGGGTCTGACCCCTTCATCGACCCGCGTGCGGCGGGCGGCAGCCCGGTCAGCGGAATTGCGCCAGGATCCTGCCGAGCTTGGTTGCGCCCGGGCAGAGCCGCTCGAAGGGGACGGCGTTCAGCGCCGACTCGGTCGTGCCGTGCTGCTCATGGAAGTCGCGCCGCGACTCGTCCACGTGGATGAGCCCCGTCACGTACTCGTTGCGCTGCGCGCGTTCCTGCACGTAGGCCGAGGCGCGCGCACGGTCGGTCGGGTCGTAGTCCGGGTCGAGCTTGCGCAGCAGCACGCTGCTGCCGTCGTGCATCCGCACCGACACGCTCTCGCCGGGTGCGTACTGCACGCGGATCTCCTCCTTCGGAGCGATGTAATCGGCGGCCACGGGCGTCTCGCTGTGCTCGCGCACGTACGCGTAGCTCTTGGTCGATCCCTCGTGGTCGTTGAAGGTCACGCAGGGGGACAGCACGTCGATGATGGCGAAACCGCGGTGGGCGAGCCCCGCCTGGATCAGCGGCACGAGCTGCTCCTTGTCGCCCGAGAAGCTGCGAGCGACGAACGTCGCGCCCAGCGCGAGCGAAAAGAGCACCGGGTCGATGGGCTGCTGCTCGTTGGCCTCGCCTTTCTTCGACTTCGACCCGACGTCCGCGGAGGCGGAAAACTGCCCCTTGGTCAGCCCGTAGACGCCGTTGTTCTCGAGGATGTAGAGCATGTCGAGGTTGCGGCGGATCGCGTGCGCGAGCTGGCCGACGCCGATCGAGAGCGAATCGCCGTCGCCCGAGACGCCGACGTAGCGCAGGTGGCGGTTGGCCGCGCTCGCGCCGGTCGCGATCGACGGCATCCGGCCGTGCACCGCGTTGAAGCCGTGCCCGCCCGACACGAAGTAGGCGGTCGTCTTCGACGAGCAGCCGATGCCGGACAGCTTGACCACGCTCTGCGGCGGCATCGCGAGCTCGAAGCAGGCCTGGATGATCGCCGCCGTGACCGAGTCGTGGCCGCAGCCGGCGCACAGCGTCGACATGCTCCCCTCGTAGTCGCGGCGGTTCAGCCCGAGCGCGTTGCGCGGCAGGCCCGGATTGGCGACCTTCGGCTTGGCGATGAAGCTCATGCCGCGATCCCCCTGTCGAGCGCCTTCTCGACGGCTTCCGTGACGAAGGCAGCCGTCATCGACAGGCCGTCGTAGTGCAGTATCGAGCGCAGCTTCTGCTTGTCCACGGCGGTCTCCAGCGTCAGCAGCGCGCGCAGCTGCGCGTCGCGGTTTTGCTCCACGACGAACACCGTCTGGTGCGCGGCCAGGAACTCGTCGACCTCCGGGCCGAACGGGAAGCCGCGCACGCGCATGTAGTCGATCGCGACCCCGGACCTGCGCAGCGCGGCGAGCGCCTCGCGCACCGGCGCGTCGCAGGAGCCAAGGCTCACGATCGCCGACGCGGCCCCGCGGCCGTCGATCACCGCGGCAGGCACGTGCTTCGCGGCGGTCGCGAACTTGCGCGCCAGGCGGTCCAGCACCTCCCGGTACTCGGCCGAATCCTCGGTGTAGGCGCCGAACTTGCTGTGGCCCGAGCCGCGCGTGAAGTACGCCGCCTTCGGGCTGACGCCCGGCAGCGTGCGGTACGGGATGCCGTCGCCGTCCGGGTCGAGGTAGCGCTGGAACTTCCCGATGCCGGCGATCTGCTCCGCCGTCAGCAACTTGCCGCGGTCCGGGCGCCAGGCGTCGTCCCAGTCGAACTCCGGAGACATCCAGTCGTTCATGCCGATGTCGATGTCCGAGAGCACGAACACCGGCGTCTGCAGCCGTTCGGCGAGGTCGAAGGCCTGCACGGCCATCCGGAAGCACTCCTCCGGCGAGTCCGGGAACAGCAGCACGTGGCGCGTGTCGCCGTGGCTCGCGTAGGCGCAGGCGAGCAGGTCGCACTGCTGCGTTCGCGTCGGCATGCCGGTCGAGGGCCCGACGCGCTGCACGTCGAAGATCACCGCCGGAACCTCCGCGTAATAGGCGAGCCCGATGAACTCCTCCATCAGCGAGATGCCGGGCCCCGAGGTCGGCGTGAAGGCGCGCGCGCCGTTCCACATCGCGCCGATCACGATGCCGATCGCGGCCAGCTCGTCCTCGGCCTGGACGATCATGTAGTCACGCCGGCCGGTCTCCGGATCGGTGCGATGGCGCGCGCAGAGCGAGCGGAAAGCGTCCATCAGCGACGTCGACGGCGTGATCGGGTACCAGGCGCCGACGGTCGCGCCCGCGTACAGGCAGCCGAGCGCGGCGGCGGTGTTGCCGTCGATCATCACGTTCCCGCGGGTCGCGTCCATCCGCTCGACGCGGATCGGCAGCGGGCATTCGAAGTGCTCCTTCGCGTAGCGATGGCCGATCTCGATCGCCTTCATGTTCGACTCGACCAGCTTCGGCTTCTTCGCGAACGTCTCGGCCAGCAGGCCGCGGATCACCTCCAGGTCGATGTCGATCAGGGCCGCGACGGTCCCCGCGTACATGATGTTCTTCATGAGGGTGCGCGCCCGCGCCCCCTCGAAGTTATCGTTGCACAGCTGCGCGAACGGCACGCCGAACGTACGCACGTCGTCGCGCGCGTGCAGGCTGCTGCGCGGCCACGTCGAGTCGTAGACGAGACAGCCCCCGGCGGCGACCTCGGCCAGGTCGCGCGCGTACGTCTCAGCGTTCATCGCCACCATCAGGTCGATGCGGCCCGAGCGTGCGCGCCAGCCCTCGCGCGTCACGCGGATCTCGTACCAGGTCGGCAGCCCCTGGATGTTGGACGGGAAGAAGTTCTTGCCGACCACGGGCACGCCCATGCGGAAGATCGCCTTCATGATCAGCGAGTTCGCGCTGGCGGAGCCCGAACCGTTGACGTTGGCGAACTTGAGCGTGAAGTCGTTTACGCGCGGCGCAGCGTTCTTGCGCTCTGGCATCGGGCCTCGTCCTCGGCGTGTGGGATCTCGATCCACGACTTCTGCATGTCCCAGGCGTCGGTCGGGCAACGCTCGGCGCACAGCCCGCAGTGCACGCACAGGTCCTCGTCCTTGACCATGACGCGCGCGGTCTGCGCGAGCGGCTCGGACACGTACAGCGGCTGGTCCGGGTTGCGGCGCGGCGCCTTGAGCCGCTGCACGAGGTCGGCCTCGTCGCCGTTCACGGCGATCGTGAGGCAGTCGGTCGGGCAGATGTCGATGCAGGCGTCGCACTCGATGCAGAGCTTCGCGTGGAATACGGTCTGGACGTCGCAGTTCAGGCAGCGCGCCGCTTCCTCCGCCGCGCGCGCGGCGTCGAATCCGAGCTCGACCTCGATGTCCAGCCGGCGAAACCGCTCCTTGAGGCTCACGTGCGGCATCAGCCGCCGCGCGGAAGCGTCGTAATCGTTCTTGTACGACCACTCGTGCATGCCGACCTTGCGGCTCTGCAGGTTCACGCCGCGCGGCATCCGCTCTGTGAGCGGCTCGCCCGCGCAGTGCTTGTGGATGGAGATCGCGGCCTGGTGTCCGTGCTCGACCGCCCAGATGATGTTCTTCGGGCCGAACGCGGCATCGCCGCCGAAGAAGACGCCCCGGAGCGTGGACTCGAACGTGACCGGGTCGACCCTCGGCACGTCCCACCGGTCGAACTCGATCCCGAGGTCGCGTTCGATCCACGGGAAGGCATTTTCCTGCCCGATCGCCAGGATCACGTCGTCGCAGGGGATGAACACTTCCTCGACCGTGCGCTGGCCGGTGATTTCGCCGCCGGCCATGTCGTATTCGATCCGGTCGAAGGTCATACCGGTGAGCTTGCCGCCTTCCGTCACGAAGGCTTTCGGCGCGTGGTTGACGATGATCTCGACGTTCTCCTCCTCGGCGTCCTCGAGTTCCCACTCGGAAGCCTTGAAGAATCCGCGGGGTTTGCGCGCCATCACCTTGACGCTCTTCGCGCCGAGCCGGAGGGACGTGCGGCAGCAGTCCATGGCCGTGTTGCCGACGCCGATGATCAGCACCCGCTCGCCGATCGAGTCGACGTGCTCGAAGGCGACCGACTCGAGCCATGCGATGCCGATGTGGATGCGCTCCGAATCCCGCCGGCCCGGCAGGTCGAGCTCCTTGCCCTTGGGCGCGCCGGTGCCGACGAACACGGCGTCGAATCCCCCGTTGGCCAGCAAATCGCGCAGGCTCGAGACCGGCGAGCCCAGGCGCAGGTCCGCGCCCATGCCGACCACGTAGCCGATCTCCTCGTCGAGCACCTGCGCGGGCAGGCGGAACGCCGGGATGTTGGTGCGCATCAGGCCGCCCGCGGTCGGGAACTGCTCGAAGATCACGACCTCGTAACCGATCGGCAGCAGGTCGTTGGCGACGGTGAGGGACGCGGGACCCGCGCCGATGCAGGCGACGCGCCTGCCGTTCTTCCGCGCCGGCGCCTTCGGCAGCCTCGCCGTGACGTCGTCGCGCAGGTCGGCGGCGACGCGCTTGAGCCGGCAGATCGCGACCGGCTTGTCCTCGACGCGGCGGCGCCGGCAGGCAGGCTCGCAGGGGCGGTCGCAGACGCGGCCGAGGATGCCGGGAAAGACGTTCGACTCCCGGTTCACCAGGTAGGCGTCCGAATACCGGCCCTGCGCGATCAGCCGGATGTACTCGGGAACGTCGGTGTGCGTAGGACACGCCCACTGGCAGTCCACCACCTTGTGGTAATGGTCCGGATCCGCCGTGTCGGTGGGCTTCATGTGGCGCGCAGTATACCGGCCGCCCGTGCCATTCAGGCAGGTCCGGGGCCCGCGGCGGTTCCGCGGTTGACAAGCTCGGCGATGCGTGTCGCGGTCTCGAGCGCACGCAGGCCGTCCTCCCCCGAGACGACCGGTCGGGCACCGCGGCGGACGGCGTCGACGAACGACCGGATCTCGTCGGCGAGCGCGTCGCCCGGCTTGAAACTGCGCTCCTCGATGTCCACTTTCGGCGGCGCGCCTTCCTCGAGGGTCGCCGGCTTGCGCACGATCGTGAGCAGCTTCTGCTGCAGGTCGATCGACAGGTAGGAGTCCGCCTGGAAAATGCGCAGCTTGCGCTCCGCCTTGAGGCTGATCCGGCTGGCGGTGACGTCGGCGACGCAGCCGTTCTCGAAGCGGATCCGGGCATTGGCGATGTCAATCTCGTCGGTGAACACCGGCGCGCCGATCGCGTCGATCGAGGAGATCGGTGACCGCACGATGTGCTCGACCAGGTCGATGTCGTGGATCATGAGGTCGAGAACGACGCTGACGTCCGTGCCGCGCGGCTTGAACGGCGCCAGCCGGTTCGACTCGATGAACCGCGGCGCGGCCAGCTCGTCGGCCACCGCGCGGATGACGGGATTGAATCGCTCCAGGTGCCCGACCTGCAGCACCAGACCGCGGCCGGCCGCGATGGCGATGAGCTCGCGGGCCTCCTCCGCCGTCGCCGTGATCGGTTTCTCGACCAGCACGTGCACGCCGGCCGCGAGGAAATCGCGGGCGACAGCATGGTGGCTGGCGGTCGGCGTCGCGACGCTGACCGCGTCGACGCGCCCCAGCAGCTCCCGGTGGTCCGCAACGCACGCGACCCCGAGTTCCGTCTCGAGCCGCGCCCGCGCTTCCGGCGCCGGATCGGCGACGCCCACGAGCTCGCAATCCGGAAGAACGGCGTATTTCTGGGCGTGGAAGCGGCCGAGGTACCCGGCTCCTACGACAGCGCATCGCAGTCGCGTCATGCGGGATCGAGTATAGCCGCTGCGGCGCGTCTTGCCCCGGCCCGGCCGAGAGGCGAGACTCTGCCGATGGCCTGGCGCGACGCGATCCGCAACTGGTACTCGGGGCTGACGCCCGCCTGGCGTCGCGAGCTCAGGATCGGCGGCCTGTGGCTCGCATTCGGGTTGCTGGCGATGCCATTCTGCATCTACCTCGCCGGCGTGCTCACCTTGGGACCCTACGAGGGCGGCCTGCTCGCCTTCCTCGGTTCGCTGCTGGCGGCTTTCTTCACGTTGAAGCCGACCGCCTGGCTGCTGGTGCTGGGGCCCTATCTGTTGTTCACCGCCGTGCGCCTGCTGACCCGGCCCCTGCGGCGGCCGGGATGACCCGCTAGTCTTCGTCGTCGGGCTCGCGGCTCTTGGCGCTATGCTCGCGCACGCCGCGGAATTCGTTGCCTTCGCGCCAATCCGGCCAGGTCCTGGCGTTCGCTACCCGCGCGCCGACCTCGAACAGCAGGCGCAGGTCCTCGATCGAGCCGCTGACGTCCCAATCCTCCGCGTACTCGTCGCCGGGCTTGTGGTAACGCTCCGCCTGGAACGCCTCGAGCATCGCCTTGCCGGTGCCCTCGGGCTTGTCGCGCAGCAGCGCGCCTGACTTGACGTACAGGGCGGGTACGCCGGCTTTGGCGAAATTGAAGTGGTCCGAACGGTAGAAGTAGCCGGCTTCCGGGCGCTGGTCCGGCGTCAGCGTCCGCTTCTGGGACCTGGCGGCCCGGGCCAGCAGGTCCTCGAGATCGGACGCGCCGAAGCCCACGACCTCGATGTCCCTGGCGCGCCCGAGCGGCGTCAACGCGTCGAGGTTGATCACCGCCGCGGTCTTCTCCAGCGGCACCAGCGGGTGCTCGGCGTAGTACTCCGATCCCAGCAGCCCGGATTCCTCGGCCGTCACCGCGATGAACATCACGGACCGCGATGCGCCCGGGAGCATGTCGCGGAAACCGCGCGCGATCGTCAGGATCCCGGCGATCCCCGTCGCATTGTCGACCGCCCCGTTGTAGACGCGGTCCTCGCCCTCCCCGTCCACGAGGCCGAGATGGTCCCAGTGACCCATGTAGATGACGTACTCGTCCGGCCGGTCCTTGCCGGGCATCACGCCCGCCAGGTTGGGCGAGCGCTTCTGGCGGACGGAATTGCGGACGCCGCCGGTCGCCGTGACCCCGAGCGGCACCGGCCGGAAGCCGCGCTTCACCGATGCCGCCTTCAGCGCGTCGAAGTCCTGGCCGGCCAGCTCCATGAGCTGGCGCGCCCGTGCGTCGGTGATCCAGCCTTCGAGCGTCGTGCGACCGGCATTGCCGTCCTCGCGGTCGAGGTGGAACTGCGGACCCGACCAGCTGTTGCGGACCACGCCCCAGTCGTAGGACGCGGGCGCCGTCTCGTGCACGATGATCGCCGCCGCCGCGCCCTGCCGCGAGGCTTCCTCGAACTTGTAGGTCCAGCGGCCGTGATAGGTCATCGCCTTGCCGCGGAACAGCGCTTCCTCGCCGGTGACGAAGCCCGGGTCATTGACCAGGATCAGCGCGGTCTTGCCGCGCATGTCGATCCCCGCGTAGTCGTTCCAGTCGTACTCGGGCGCGTGGATGCCGTAGCCGACGAACACGACCTCGCTGCCTGCGATCGAGGCCGACTCCTGCGTGCGTCGGGAGCCGAGCACCATGTCGTCGCCCTGCGCGAGCGTCATGCCGCCCGCGCCCTTCGAGAACGAGAGCTTCTGGTCGCTGCCCTTGATCTCGACCAGCGCGACGTCCTGCCGGAAATCACCGCCGGCCACGGGCTGCAGGCCAAGTTCCAGGAACTCCTTCTCCAGGTATTCGATCGTCCGGCGCTCGCCTTCGGAACCCGGCTCGCGCCCCTGCATCTCGTCCGACGACAGTTCCTGGACATGGCCCCGGTAGATCGCCTGCCGGATGGCCTCGCCGGCCTTCTTGATCATCTTGTCGTCGGCGTTGAAGGCGCCGGTCGCCGTGACCAGCGCCAGCAGAATGAACGGCAGCAGGAGTCGCTTGTCCAAACGGGTCATGTCATCCCCCGGGCGCGTCGCCCGCAGGCCAGTAATACCAGGCGATGCCCGCGAGGCAGAGCCACATCGCGGTCTGCGCGAACCAGCGCCACGGCCGCTCGCGCTGCAGGCCGACGAAGGCCGCCGCGGACACGGCGGCCAGCACCGCGAACAGCGCGGCGGAGACCAGCAGCTCCGGGTATTCGTGGCCCGGCGCAGGATGCCGGCTGGCGGCCAGCGCCAGCGTCAGGACCACCAGCAGCAGGACGAGCGCAATCGACGCAGCAGACCCCAGGACGACGCCTGTCAGGAAGCCGAGTGGCCGCATCCCTGCCCATCCTCCGGGGCGTGACGCCGGTACTTGATACCGTGCCCCGTCGCCCATAGCCTGTTCTGACCGGGAACGGCCCCTTGGGGCCGTGTGAACGCGAGTGTAACAGCCCATGACGCCCTGGCTTCGAGTGCCCAAAGGTTCCATTCTCCGCGCCGGCGTTGCCTGCGCCGCGGCCGCGGGCATCCTGCTGCTCGCGGGCGTCGGCGCCGACCCGGTTCCGCTCTCCCCCGCCATCACCCCGGCCGCCGCGGCCTCCGGCGAGCTCGTCCCGAGCGAGCGCCACCGGCGCGTCATGCGCCTCGTCTCCGAGGTGGTCGAACGCCAGCACTACCGCCAGGCCCCGCTCGACGACGCCATGTCGTCGTTGATCTACGAGCGCTACCTCGAGGCGCTGGACGGCTCCAGGAGCTACCTGCTGGCGTCGGACATCGCGGAGTTCGAACCGGTCCGCTACCAGCTCGATGACGCGATCGAGCGCGCGGACGCCGCGCCCGCGTTCGGCATCTTCACCCGCTTCCAGCAACGCAACCGCGAGGTGCTGCGCTACGCCCTCGAGCTGCTCGACACCGAACCCGACTTCACGATAGACGAATCCTTCCGCTTCGATCGCAGCGACGAAGGCTGGCCGGAGACGGTCGACGAGCTGCACGAGTTGTGGCGCAAGCGCGTGAAGAACGACGCGCTGTCGCTGCTGCTGGCCGGCAAGACCTGGCCGGAGGCCCGCGAAATCCTGCAGAAGCGCTATGAGCGCGTCGCCAAGCGGATCGAGCAGATCACGGCCGACGACGTCTTCGAGACGTTCATGAACGCGTACTCGCACGTCTACGACCCGCACTCGAACTACCTGTCGCCGCGCAATTCCGAGGAATACAACATCGCGATGAGCCTCTCGTACGAGGGCATCGGCGCCTCGCTGCAGCTGGTCGACGACTACGTGACGATCATGAACGTCCTGCCGGGCGGCTCCGCCGCCGCCTCGACCGAGCTCAAGGTCGGCGACCGCATCACCGCCGTCGGGCAGGGCGAGTCCGGAGCGCTGACCGACGTCGTCGGCTGGCGCCTGGACGACGTCGTCCAGCTCATCCGGGGGCCCGAGAACAGCTACGTCCGCCTGCAGATCCTGCCGGCGTCGGCGTCCCCGGGCACCCAGGAGGCGCAGCTCGCGCTCAAGCGCTCCAAGATCACGCTCGAGTCGCAGGCCGCGAAGAAGGAGCTGCACACGATCAAGCGCGGCGACGAGACGCTCCGCGTAGGCGTCATCTCCGTGCCCAGCTTCTACCAGGATTTCCAGGCCCGGATGAAGGGCGACCCCAATTACCGCAGCACCACGCGCGACGCGCAGCGGCTGGTCGGCGAACTGAAGGCCGAGGGCATCGACTCGCTGGTCGTGGACCTGCGCGACAACGGCGGCGGTCACCTGTCGGAAGCCACGGGCCTCGTCGGCCTGTTCGTCGAGCGCGGCCCGGTCGTCCAGCTGCGCGAAACCAGCGGGCGCATCGAGGTGCTCGACGATCCCGAGCCCGGCGTCGCCTGGGAGGGCCCGCTCGTCGTGCTGGTCAATCGCGCGAGCGCCTCGGCCTCCGAGATCTTCGCGGGCGCGATCCAGGACTATCAGCGCGGGCTGGTCGTGGGCCAGCAGACCTACGGCAAGGGCTCGGTGCAGAACCTTTACCCGCTTGACCGCTATGCGCTCGGCCCGAAAGCCGGGTTCGGCCAGCTCACCGTCACGATCGGCAAGTACTACCGCGTGACCGGCGACAGCACGCAGCACCGCGGCGTCGAGCCTGACATCACGCTGCCCTCGCTCCTCGACACCGACGACATCGGCGAGAGCACGCGCGAGAGCGCCCTGCCCTGGGACCGCATCAATGCAGCGCGCTACACGCCCGAGCCGGCCGAGCTGCCGGTCGTGTCGATCATTTCCCGCGCGCACGAGGAGCGCATCGCGCAGAACCCCGACTTCGTCGCGCTGCAGGCCGACGTCGATGCGCTCGCGCAGCTGCGCAGCCAGCGTGACGTGTCGCTGAACCTCGAAAAGCGCCGCGCGGAGCGCGACGCGCTCGACGCCGACCGGCTGAAGCGCGAGAACGCGCGTCGCGCGGCCCGCGGCCTCGAGCCGTTGAGCGGCATCGACGCCCTAGACGGTTCCGAGGCCCCTGATGCCGTCCTCGACGAGGCGGTCGAGATTGCCGCCGACGTCGTCCAGCTGCCGAAGGTTCAGGAACCCGCACGTCTCAGCTGATCCGCGCGATTCCCGCTTCTTTTTCCTTAGTTTCAAACGCTTAGGTCCACTAGCGTTCCGTTAGTGTTATACTTGACTACAACACTAAGGGACCGTAACATGTCGGCACCTGATGGTCTGGAGCGGACTCCGATGCGTACCGATTTCACCGCCACCTCCCTGGTCGCCAAGACGCACCGGTCACTCCTCGGTGCCCTGCTCCTGGGCGCGGCCGTCGCGCTCGCCGGCTGCGGCAAGGCCAACGGCGAGAACGGCAAGGACGAGAAGGACGAGGTGCCGGCCGTGCCCGTCGAAGTCGCGACCACGCAGCGCGCCGAGATGGCCGCGCTCTACACCGGCACCGCCCCGATCGAAGCGGATCGCCGCGCGCTCGTGATGCCCAAGGTGACCGGCGAGATCCGCGCGGTCCTCGCCGACGAGGGCCAGCGCGTGAAGGCAGGCCAGGTGCTCGCGCGCCTCGACGGCGACCAGCTCCGGCTCGAGGTCGCGTTGAACGAGGCAACCATGCGCAAGCTGGAGCGCGACTACAACCGCAACCTCGAGCTTCAGCAGAAAGGCCTCGTCAGCGCCACCGCGATCGACAACCTGAAGTACGAGCTGGAGGCGGCCAAGGCCAGCTGGGAACTCGCCCGGCTGCAGCTTTCCTACACCGAGATCCGCTCGCCGATCGCCGGCACCGTCACGCAGCGCCTCGACCTCGTGAAGGTCGGCAACACCGTCACCCCGGTCGGCGGGGTCATCGAGAGCGCGGACAGCTCGCTGTTCGTCGTGGAAGACCTCGACACGCTGATGCTGCGCGTCAACGTGCCGGAACGGGAGCTGTCCAAGCTTTCCGTCGGGCAGCCCGCCGAGCTTGCGTTCGACGCCGTCCCCGGCCGTGTGTTCAAGGGGGAGATCGCGCTGATCAGCCCCTCCATCGATCCCGCGACCGCCACCTTCGCGGTCCGCATCCGCGTCACGGAAACCGGCGGGCTCCTGCGCCCCGGCATGTTCGCGCGCGTCGCCATCGTCTACGAGCGCAAGCCGGACGCGCTGCAGATCCCGCGCACGGCCCTGCTCGACACCGACGGCCAGCCCAAGGTGTTCGTGGTCAAGGACGGCAAGGCCGCGGAGCGCGCGGTGAAGCTCGGGCTGTCGAACGGCGGCTGGATCGAGGTCACGGAAGGGCTCACGGACGGCGAGCAAGTGGTGGTCGTCGGCCAGGGCGCCGTCAAGCCCGGCGCCTCGGTGCGGGTCGTGAACTCCTCGGCGCGGCCGGCAGCGGCGAAGCTCGCCCCCGTCACGGCCGGCTGAACGCGGCGCCAGCGCGATGAAGATCGTCGAGTTCGCCACGCGGCGCCGCGTCACGATCCTGATGGTGACCGTGGCCGTGGTGCTGTTCGGCTTCGTGTCGCTGTCGAGGCTGAAGCTGAACCTGCTGCCGGACCTCTCGTACCCGACGCTGACCGTGCGCACGGACCTGCCGGGCGCCGCCCCACTCGAGCTCGAGACGCTGGTCGCCCGGCCCATCGAGGAGTCGGTCGGCATCATCCGCAACGTCCGTTCCGTCCGGTCGGTTTCGCGCGCGGGCCAGGCGGACGTGATCCTGGAGTTCGCCTGGGGCACGGACATGGACCTCGCGGGCATCGACGTGCGCGAGAAGATCGACCTGCTTCAGCTGCCGCTCGAGGCGAGCCGCCCGATCCTGCTGCGCTTCGATCCCTCGACCGAGCCCGTGATGCGCTACGCGTTCGTGGACACGGACGAGTTCGCGAAGTCCCCGTCCGGCGGCTCCGGCAGCGTCGAGCGCCTCAAGTCGCTGCGCCGGTTCGCGGACGACCGGCTGAAGCCGGACCTCGAGTCGGTCGACGGCTCCGCCGCCGTCAAGGTCAGCGGCGGCTACGAGGACGAGATCCAGATCTTCGTCGACCAGCAGAAGCTGGCCCAGCTCAACCTGTCGATCGACCTCATCGCCGCGCGCCTCGGCGAGGAGAACGTGAACCTCTCCGGCGGCCGGCTCGAGCAGGGCACGCAGCGCTTCCTGGTGCGCACGCTGAACGAGTTCACCTCGGTGCAGGAGATGGCGGACGCGATCATCGCCAACGTGGACGGCAAGCCCGTGTACCTGCGCGACGTCGCGACCGTCACGAGCGGCTACAAGGACCGCGAGGCGATCACCCGCGTCAACGGCCGGGAGTCCGTAGAGCTCGCCGTCTACAAGGAGGGCGACGCCAACACCGTGCAGCTCGCGGCCGGCATCCGGGCCCGGGTCGAGGAGCTCGGCAAGTCGCTGCCGCCCGGCAGCGAGCTGAAGCTGGTCTACGACCAGTCCAAGTTCATCTCCTCGGCCATCGGCGAGGTGCGAGAGGCGGCGATCCTCGGCGGCCTGCTCGCCATCCTGGTCCTGTACCTGTTCCTGCGCGACGCGCGCGCGACGTTCATCACGGGCCTCGCGATCCCGGTTTCGGTCATCGGCACCTTCGTGCTGATGTACATGTTCGACCTGTCGCTCAACATCATGTCGCTGGGCGGCATCGCGCTCGCGGTCGGCATGCTCGTCGACAACGCGGTCGTCGTGCTCGAGAACATCGTGCGCCACCGCGAGGAAGGCCGCTCCCGTGTCGAGGCCGCGACCCGCGGCACCAGCGAAGTCGGCACCGCGATCACGGCGGCGACGCTCACGTCCATCGCCGTGTTCTTCCCGATGGTCTTCATCACGGGCGTCGCCGGCCAGCTGTTCCGAGACCAGGCGCTGACGGTGAGTTTCTCGCTGCTCTTCTCGCTGGTGGTCGCGATGACGCTCGTGCCGATGCTGGCGGCCGGCAAGCCCGAGTTCGCGGTCCCGGACCCCGAGCGGACGCCCGGGCGCGTCGGCGGCGCGATCGCCCGCGCGCTCGCGTGGAAGCGCCGCATGGCCGGCAGGTTCTCCGACGGGATGGCCTGGCTGCTCGGCTTCGCGGCCCGCCCGACGCAGAGCGGATTCGCCGCCGTGCAGCGCGCCTACCTGCCCGCCCTGCGCTGGTCGCTCGAGCATCGCGGACGGGTGGTCGCGGTCTCGCTCGGAATCCTGCTCCTGACGGCGGCCCTGGTGCCCCGACTCGGCTCCGAGCTGATCCCGCAGATGTCCCAGGGCGAGTTCATCGCGGACCTCAGGCTCGCGCCGGGCACGCCGCTGGAGCAGACCGACCGGGCGATGGCAGCCGCCCAGGCGGATGCGATGGCGCTCAACGGGATCGCGCTTTCCTACGCGGTCACGGGCACCGGCAACCGCCTCGACGCCAGCCCGACCGACGCCGGCGAGAATACCGGCCGCCTGTCCATCACGCTCGCGCCGGGCGCCGGCCGCGCGGAGGAAGAGGCGGCGATCGGCGCGCTGCGGGAAAAGTTCGACTCGCTGGCCGGCGTCCAGTTCCAGTTCAGCCGCCCTGCCCTGTTCAGCTTCGCCTCGCCGCTCGAAGTGACGATCACCGGCTACGAGCTCGATCGCCTGCGCCAGGCGGCCGAGCAGGTTCGGCTCGCGATGCAGGCGAGCCCGACCTTCAGCGACATCAAGTCCACGGTCGAGGCGGGCAACCCCGAGATCCAGATCGTGTTCGACCAGGAGCGCGCAGCGCAGCTCGGCATCACGGTGCGCGAGCTCGCCGACCGGGTCGTCTCGAGCGTCCGGGGCGACGTCGCGACCCGCTACAAGCTGCGCGAGAAGAAGATCGACGTCCTGGTGCGCAGCGTCGACACGCGCGCGTCGTCCGTGGAGGAGATCCGCTCGCTGATCGTGAACCCGGGCAGCGAGCGCCCGCTGCCGCTCTCGGCCGTCGCGGAGGTCACGGTCGCGACCGGCCCGGCGGAGATCCGCCGGACGCGCCAGCAGCGCGTCGCGGTCATCTCCGCCAACCTGTCGGGCGGCGACCTGGGCTCCGCCGTCGCCGAGCTGAACCGCATCGTCGAGGCGACCGAGATGCCGGTCGGCGTCACGGCGGCCGTCAGCGGCCAGAGCGACGACATGAAGGAGTCCTTCCGCTCGCTCCAGTTCACCATGCTGCTGGCCGTGTTCCTCGTCTACCTCGTGATGGCGTCTCAGTTCGAGTCGCTGCTGCACCCGTTCGTGATCCTGCTGACGATCCCGCTCGCGCTCGTGGGATCGGTCTGGGCGATGTTCCTGACCGGCACGACCGTCAACGTCGTCGCCTACATCGGACTCATCATGCTCGCCGGCATCGTCGTCAACCAGTCCATCGTGCTGATCGACGCGGTCAACCAGATGCGCGAGAAGGGCCTCGCCCAGCACGACGCCATCGTCGAGGCGGCGCGCCTGCGGCTGCGCCCCATCATCATCACCAAGCTGACCACCATTCTCGGGCTGCTGCCGATGGCGATCGGCCTCGGCGAGGGCGCGGAGATCCGCAAACCCATGGCGATCACGGTCATCGGCGGAGTCGCGGTCGCGAGCTTCTTCACGCTGCTGGTGATCCCGGTGGCCTACTCGCTGATGGACCGCAAGCGCTTCCGGCCGGCGGCGGCCGGCGCGGCGGTGAGCGCCGCCCCGGTACACGGCGCTAACTGAGGATCCGGCGATGATCCACACGCGGTTCGCGCTCAGGAGGCCGGTCACGACGCTGATGACCTTCATCGCGATCGCGCTGATCGGCGCGATCGCGACGCGCCTGCTCCCGCTCGAGCTGTTCCCGGACATCCGCTTCCCCGGCATCCAGGTCACGATCCCGTATGCCGGTTCGACGCCCGAGGAGGTCGAGCAGCTGATCACGCGACCCGCCGAGGAGGCGATCGCGACGCTGTCCGGCATCAAGGAGATCCGCTCGACGTCGTCCGAGACCGGCGCGGAGATGGTGGTCTTCTTCCAGTGGGACCGCGATCCCGCCGCGGTCGGCTTCGAGGTGCGCACCAAGCTCGAGTCGATCCGGCACGAATTCCCGCCGAGCGCGAACCGGATCCTGACGCAGATGTTCGCCGCCGGTGACGACCGGGTCGTCGCCATCCGCATCGCGAGCCAGGAGGACATGACGCGCCAGTACGACACCCTCGACCGCTACCTCAAGCGACCGCTCGAGCGGCTCGACGGCGTCGCGCGCGTCTCGCTCGAGGGTGTCGAGCCGCTGGAGCTTCGGATCCTCGTGGACCCGGTGCGCCTCGCCGCGCACGGCGTCGACATCGCGCGCCTGCGCGACGCGCTCGAGGGCGCCAACTTCTCGGTCAGCGCCGGCGAGATCACCGGCGGCGAGCAGCGCTTCCTGGTACGGCCGATCGGCGAGTTCCGCACCATCGACGACGTGCGCGAGTTCATCGTGGCGGGCAACGTGCGCCTGCGCGACATCGCCGACGTCAGCCTCGTGACGCCGGAGCTCACGGTGGGACGCCACCTGAACGGCCGTCCGGGCGTCGGGCTCGACGTCTTCAAGGCCACCGGCGCGAACATCGTCGACGTCGCCGAGCGCGTCATGGCCGTGGTCGAGGAGCAGCGCAAGCTGCCGCAGCTCCAGGGCGTCGACGTGATCGTGCTGCAGAACCAGGCCGAGAACATCAGGAGTTCGCTGACCGAGCTGCGCAACGCGGGCCTGGTCGGAGCGGGGCTGGCGCTCGTCGTGCTGTTCCTGTTCCTGCGGGACTGGCCGACGACCGTGATCGTCGGGCTGGCCGTGCCCTTCTCGCTGCTGATCACCGTCGCGGCGATGTACTTCCTGGGCTTCTCGCTCAACATCCTGACGATGATGGGCATGCTGCTGGCGATCGGCCTCCTGGTCGACAACGCGGTGGTCGTTACGGAGAGCATCTTCCGCCACCGGCAGACCAAGGGCGCGGACCCGATCGAGTCGACGCTGACGGGCGTCACCGAGGTGGGCGTCGCCGTGCTGGCCGGCACCCTGTCGACGGTGATCGTCTTCCTGCCGATCATCTTCGGCGAGGAGAGCGAGATCTCGATCTTCATGGTGCACGTGGCGGTGCCGATCGTGGTCGCGATGCTGGCCTCGCTGCTGGTCGCGCAGACGATCATCCCGACGCTGACGGCGCGCTTCCCTCCCCCGCCGCCGATCCGGGCGGGATCGTTCTACGGCCGCGTCCAGGACTGGTACCTGCGCCGCCTCGAGTGGCTGTTCGCGCACAAGTGGTGGGGCGCGCTGTTCGTGCTGCTGACCGTGCTGTCGCCGGTGCCGCTGTTCGCCACCGGCCTGGTGAAGATGGACATGTTCCCCCAGGACGCGTCGGACCGGCTGTACCTGCCCTTCCACATCGAGGGAACCTACCCGCTGGCGCGCACCGAGGAGGCCGTGACGCGCGTCGAGCAGTACCTGGACGCCAACAAGGAACGCTTCGGCATCGACCTCGTGTACAGCTACTACACGCCCGACGAGGCTTCCAGCGTGATCCGGCTCAAGCCGCGCGACGAGCTGCCGATGGAGCCGCGCGAGCTGATGAAGGAAATCGAGAAAGGCATGCCCGAGATCATCATCGGCAAACCCAGCTTCCGCTTCGACGAGGACCAGGGGCAGACCGGCGCCTTCAGCATGCGCCTGACGGGCGAATCGACCGAGGAGCTGGTGGCGCTGTCGCGAACCGTGGTGCAGCGGCTGCGCGACGTGCAGGGCCTCGACTCCGTGCGCAGTGCCGCCAAGGCGGGCGAGCACGAGGTACAGATCCTGGTCGACCGGCAGCGCGCCGCACTGCTCGGCCTGTCGCCCCAGGCCGTCGCCCAGACGGTCGCCGTCGCGATGCGCGGCGACCCGCTCAAGGAGTTCCGCGCCGACGACCGCGAGATCCAGATGCGGCTCGCCTTCCGCGCCGACAATCGCCAGACGCTGGAGGACCTCGCCGCGACCCCGCTCTACCTGCCGGACGGCACGCGCAGCACGCTCGGCGCGGTGGCGAGCTTCCGCATCGACCAGACCGCACGCACGATCGAGCGCGTGGACCGGCTGACCTCGGTCGCCATCGAGGGCATCGTGGCCGAAGATTCGTCGCTCGACGAGGTCAAGAAAGGCGTCGAGGCGGTCATGGAGGAGTTCCCGCTGCCGCCCGGAGTAGGCTGGCAGTACGGGCGCAGCGTCGAGGACAGCGACGATACCGCCAGGACCATGCAGACGAACATCCTGCTGGCGATCGCCCTGATCTTCCTGGTCATGGCTTCGCTGTTCGAATCGCTGCTGTACCCGATCTCGATCATAACGTCGATCATCTTCGCGATCGTCGGCGTTTTCTGGGGCTTCGCGCTCACCGCCACGCCGATGTCGTTCATGGCGATGCTCGGGATCATGATCCTGATCGGCGTGATCGTGAACATCGGCATCGTGCTGGTTGCGCACGTCATCGACCTGCGCAAGGAGGGCATGGGCCGGCACCAGGCCATCATCGAGGCGGCGCGCCACCGCCTGCGGCCGATCCTGATGACCACCGTCGTGACGCTGCTGGCGATGCTCCCGCTGGCCGCCGGCGACATCCAGATCGGCGGTGACGGCCCGTCCTACTACCCGATGGCGCGCGCGTTGATTTCGGGGCTGCTGTTCGGCTCCGTGACATCGCTGTTCTTCGTGCCGCTGTTCTACGTTTGGCTGGACGACATGAACATCTGGCGCCAGCGCGTGAAGCTGCATTCGCGCGGCGGTGCCGCAGCGACAAAAGGGGACGCACCCCTTTTCCCGGGCGCTTGACCGCAAGCTTGAATGACGGCAGGCGCGAAAAAGGGGTGCGTCCCCTTTTGTCGCTGCCGCTTCAGCGCAGCAGGACCTTGTAGACGTCCCAGTAGTCGTCGACCAGGATATTGGCGTCCGGCACCCCGCCGGTCGCGGCCGGCGGCAGCGACGCGGGCTGCGGAACGGTTTCGTTCGCGTTTCGCCAGGTCGCCGACGGCGCGAGCTTCTCGCCGCGCTTGCGGATCTCCGCGGCGAGCCCGTCCTGCGCCTTGACCATGGCCAGGGCCTGGCCGATCTCGCGCAGCCGGGCGAGGCAGGCCTCGAGATTGCCGTGCCGGGCACCCTCCACGCTGCGATTGTTGGCAAGGCGCGCGTCCATCGCGAGGCCCGACGGCGCCAGCCGTGCGAACAGGTGCTGCGCGTAGGCGATCACCGCCAGGTTGACGAGCCGGCGGCCTGCGATCGAGATGCCCGGGAACTCAGGCCAGGGCTCCTTTTCGATCGTGCGGTGCGATTCGCGCATGTCGTCGAGGTGCCGCTCGGCCGCGACGCAGCGCTCCCGCTGCGCCAGGATCTCGGTCGCCAGCGCGCGCCGCCTGAAGTAGTGCCAGAACCGCTGCAGGCGCGCCATACGGGCCTCGAACTCCCGCTGCCGCTCGCGCTCGGCGTCGGCCACTTCCTGGGCCTGCCGGAGCCTCTCGTCGGCGACTTTCAGCCGGTCGTTACGGTCCGCCTGGAATTCGGCGAGCTGCTGCTTGCGCTCCGCGTCCTGCCGTTCGCGCTTCAGGTCGGCGGAGAACTTCTCGAGCTGCTCGCGGCAGCCGCGCCAGAGCGCCTTGAGCCCGAAATGCACCAGCGCGTCGAGGCCGCGCTCCGGGCTGCCGAGCAGCACTTCCAGCTGCTCGAGCTGCTGCTGCAGCCGCGAATTCGCGTTCTCCTGCTGCTTGAGCTTGTTGCGCAGGTTGTGGAGCTGGTCGTCGAGGTCCTGCAGCTCCTTCTTCAGCTCGGCGCGGTTCCAGAACAGCTTCAGCAGCCGTTCCTGTTCGGCGGGATCCGCCGCCTTTCCGATCGTCGGCAGCTTCAGCTGCGACCATTTGTCAGGGAGCATGACGGCCATAAGCCCGGCTCAGGCGGCCGGCACCGCGAAGCGGTGGCCGCTCTCGACGCAGTACTCGAGCCACTTGTTGAGCAGCATGTTGCAGGACCAGCGCTCGCCGCGGCCCGGGATGACCTCCGCCGCGAGCCTGCGCAAGCGGGGGTGCGCCGGCGCGTGCCCGGTGCCGCACGCCTCCGCGAGGCGCGCGTCGTGGTAGACGCGCACGTCGAGCTGGGGCTCCCGCGAGCGCGCGCCGCCCTCGCCGAACAGGTACGTCATCTGGAACGACGTCGTGTAACGGCACTGCTCGACGACGGAAAGCTCGAGCAGCGGCTCGCCCGCGACCTCCGAGGTGAGCGACCCGCGCAGGCGGCGCAGTTCCGGCACCAGCCATCCGAGCCGGATGAAGTTGCTCTCGTAGAGCGTCATCAGGCTCACGAACGACCGCGGCCGCGCGCGCCAGGTGATCGTGCAGACGTCGTCCGACAACATGGATTTGACTATATCACAGGAAAATCAGGCCAAATCCCGCGCGATCCGTGCGCCCGTTCACGAATCCGTCACGGTCTCACGCGGCGCGGGATCGCGAGGCGCTCGAGCACGCGGCTCGCGATCTCCTCGATGGACGTGTCGGTCGTCTCAAGGTACGGGATGCCGTGGCGCTCGAAGAGCTGCTCCGCGGCGCGCACCTCGAATGCACACTGCTGGGCGGACGCATAGCGGCTGTCGGGCCGGCGCTCCTGGCGTATCTGCTGCAGGCGCACCGGATCGATGGTGAGCCCGAAGAGCTTCCTGCGGTACGGCTCGACGACGGCGGGCAGCCGGCCGCCGTCGAGATCGTCCTCGGTCAGCGGGTAATTGGCCGCGAAAGCCCCGTACTGCAGCGCCATGTAGACGCAGGTCGGCGTCTTCCCGGAGCGTGAAACCCCGATCAGGATCACATCGGCCCGCTCGTAGTCGCGCGTCTGCGCCCCGTCGTCGTTGGCAAGTGCGAAGTTCGTCGCATTGATGCGCATCGTGTAGGCGGTCAGGTCCGCCATGCCGTGGGCGCGCCCGAGCACGTGCGCCGACGTCTGCCCGAGCTCCCGCTCGAGCGGACCGAGAAATGCGTCGAAGAAATCGAGGAACAGGCAGTGCGCCTCCCGCAACGCGTCGCGGACCTCGCTGTTGACCAGCGTCGCGAACACGATCGGCCGTTCGCCCTCGTCGCGCCCGGCCTGGTCGATCTTCGCCGCGGCCTCGCGCGCCTTGTCAACCGTGGATATGAATGGCAAAGTGACCGGCCTGAAATCCATGCCGTCGAACTGCGTCAGCAGGCTGTGTCCCATCGTTTCGGCGGTGACGCCGGTCTGGTCGGACACGAAGAAGACGGTGCGTCGCTGCTTCATGGCGGATCATCCGTTGGCTGGCGCGTTTACCTGGGCTGCGCGCGCGGCTGATCGTAACAGGTGCAGAACGGGCAAGGATCGCGCGTGACCGGCTACACGATCCCGCTGGAGAAGCTGCGCATGACCGACGTCGAGTCGGTCGGCGGCAAGAACGCCTCGCTGGGCGAAATGATCGGGCGCCTGTCCGGCGCCGGCGTCCGGGTCCCGGCCGGCTTCGCGACCACGGCGCAGGCGTACCGCGACTTCCTCGCCCGTGACGGACTCGGAACCCGGATCGCCGCCGAGCTCGCCGGGCTCGACGTGGACGACGTCGGAAGGCTCGCCGCGACGGGCAGCCGGATCCGCGGCTGGATACTCGCGACGCCGTTCCCGGAGGCGCTCGAACGGGAAGTCCTCGCTGCGACGGCCGCTCTCGGCGGCGGAGCCTCCGCGGTCGCCGTGCGCTCGTCGGCGACCGCCGAGGACCTGCCCGGCGCCTCCTTCGCGGGCCAGCAGGAAACCATCCTGAATGTCCGCGGCCCGCAGGCCGTGCTCGCCGCGATGCACCAGGTCTACGCCTCGCTCTACAACGACCGGGCCATCTCCTATCGCGTGCACCAGGGATTCGACCATGCCCAGGTCGCGATCTCCGTCGGCGTCCAGCACATGGTGCGCAGCGACGTCGGCGCGAGCGGCGTCATGTTCACCCTCGACACCGAGTCCGGGTTCCGCGACGCCGTGTTCATCACCGCCTCCTGGGGACTCGGCGAACTGGTGGTCCAGGGCGCCGTGAATCCCGACGAGTTCTACGTGTACAAGCCCGCGCTGCGCGCGGGCAGGCCCGCCGTGATCCGCCGGAACCTCGGCTCCAAGGCCACGCGCATGGTGTACGCGGCCGACCCGGGTCCCGGCCGGTGGGTCGAGACCGAGGACGTGCCCGCCGCCGATCGCGCGCGCTTCTGCATCGGCGAGGCCGACGTGCACGAGCTCGCGCGCCAGGCGCTCGTCATCGAGGACCACTACGGCTGCCCGATGGACATCGAGTGGGGCAAGGACGGCGAGACCGGCGAGATCTACGTCCTGCAGGCGCGCCCGGAGACGGTGCAGAGCCGCGCCGGCCGCTCGATCCAGCGCTTCACGCTCAAGCAGCGCTCGCGCGCGCTGGTTCGCGGCCGGGCGATCGGCCAGCGCATCGGCGCGGGTCCGGCGCGGGTCGTGTCCGGCGCGCGCGAAATGTCCCGCGTGCAGCCGGGCGACGTGCTGGTGTCCGACATGACCGACCCGGACTGGGAGCCGGTCATGAAGCGCGCCGCGGCGATCGTCACGAATCGCGGCGGACGCACCTGCCACGCGGCGATCATCGCGCGTGAACTCGGCATACCGGCGGTCGTCGGCTGCGGCGACGCGACGACCCGGCTGCGCGACGGCGAGCCGGTCACGGTGTCCTGCGCGGAGGGCGACACCGGGTTCGTCTACGAGGGGCGCCTGGACTTCGAGCAGCAGCGCATCGAGCTCGACGCGCTCCCGGAGCCTCCGGTGCGGATCATGATGAACGTCGGCAATCCCGACCGCGCGTTCGATTTCGCGTCGATCCCGAATCACGGCGTCGGCCTCGCCCGGCTCGAGTTCATCATCAACCGCATGATCGGCGTGCATCCGCGGGCGCTGCTCGAGTTCGCGACGCTCGAGCCCGGCGTGGCGGACCAGGTCCGGCGGCAGATGGCCGGCTACGACGATCCCGTGGGTTTCTTCGTCGAGAAGCTGGCCGAGGGCGTCTCCAGCATCGCCGCCGCATTCGCGCCGCAGCCTGTGATCGTCAGGCTGTCCGACTTCAAGTCGAACGAATACGCCAACCTGATCGGCGGGCGCCAGTACGAGCCGCACGAGGAGAACCCGATGCTCGGGTTCCGCGGCGCGTCGCGCTACACCGACCCCGCGTTCGGGCCCTGCTTCGAGCTCGAATGCCGCGCGATCCGGCGCGTGCGCGGCGAGATGGGACTGGCGAATGTCCAGGTCATGGTCCCGTTCGTGCGCACCGTCGACGAAGGGCGGCGCGTCGTCGAGCTGCTCGCCCGTCACGGGCTCGAGCGGGGCAAGGACGGCCTGAAGGTCATCATGATGTGCGAGCTGCCGACCAACGCGCTGCTCGCGCGCGAGTTCCTCGAGCACTTCGACGGCATGTCGATCGGCTCGAACGACATGACGCAGCTCACGCTCGGGCTCGACCGCGACTCGGCGATCATCGCCTCCCTCTTCGACGAGCGCGACCCGGCCGTGAAGGCGCTGCTGTCGATGGCCATCAAGGCCTGCAAGGAGGCCGGCAAGTACATCGGGATCTGCGGGCAGGGCCCGTCCGATCATCCTGACCTGGCCCGCTGGCTGGTCGACCAGGGCATCGACTCGCTGTCGCTCAATCCCGATACCGTCGTCGAGACCTGGCTGTACCTGGCCAACGGCTCAAAGGCTCCGGACTCGCACTGAAGCGCCGGCCGGGGACCCTCGCTCGCTCAGAAGAGCGGACATTCGCTCGCTCGGGGACCCGGCCGGCGCTAGCGCGAGTCCAGGTCCTCGCGAGCCGATTCCCAGTTGCGGCCGTCGTAAGGGCGGATCGTCATCGAGACGACGACGGACGGATCGAGGCAGCGGGCGTTGACGGAGTACCCGTCGGGGTGGGAGCGCGGGACGTAGAAGGATTTCACGCCGCAGCGACGGCAGAAGCGGTGCTTCGCGACGCCGGTGCCGAATGTGTACTCGACGAGGTCGTCCGCACCGGCCCGGAGGCGGAAATCCGCGACGCCGACGATCAGGTGCAGGTACGCCGAGCGGTGGCACATCGAGCAGTTGCAGTCGAGGAGCACGGCGTCAGGCGCCATGCGGACCTCGAACCGCACCCGGCCGCAATGGCAGGAGCCCGCGTGCCAGCGCGGGCCGGCCGGGTTCAGGTCCGCGGCGCGTTCCACGGCGCGGCGAACAGCGTGGCGCGGTAGTGGCGCAGCTCGGCGATCGACTCGTGCACGTCGGCGAGCGCCGTGTGGCGCGATTCCTTCTCGACGCCCGCAGCCGCTTCGGGCGCCCAGCGCCGCGCCAGCTCCTTGAGGGTGCTGACGTCGAGGTTGCGGTAGTGGAAGTAGCGCTCGAGGTCCGGCATCCACCGCGCGAGGAAGCGCCGGTCCTGGCAGACGCTGTTGCCGCACATGGGCGAGCGTCCGGGGCCGACGTGCCGTGCCAGGAAATCGAGCGTCGCGCGCTCCGCCGCCGCCTCGTCCGCCGCGCTCGCCAGCACCCGCGCGCAAAGCCCGCTCGCACCATGGGTCCGCGTGTTCCACTCGTCCATGGCCGCGAGGGTCGCCTCGGACTGGCGCACGGCGATGACCGGCCCTTCCTCGACGACGCCGAGATCCGCGTCGGTCACGACCGTCGCGATCTCGATGATGCGGTCCCGCTCGGGGACGAGCCCGGTCATCTCGAGGTCGATCCAGATAAGCCGCTCGTCCTGCGCCATGTTGCCGGTGATCCTATCAGAGGCTAGAGTGGCGCCGCCCGCGCGCCATGCACTCCACCCTCCCCGTGACGGAACGCCGCTCGTGAGCGGCCGCAGCCCTGACGCGACGGCGCTCCGGGGCCGCGTCGTGGCGAGCCATGGCCGCGATGCGACCGTGCTCGCCGCGGACGGCACCCGCGTCCACTGCCGCCTGCAGGGCCGGCGCCTCGCCGTCGTCTGCGGCGACCGCGTGCGCTGGGTCGCCGGCCGCACGGAAGGAGGCGCCGGGGTGATCGTCGAGGTCCTGCCGCGCGCGAACCTGCTGGCGCGCATCTCGTCGCGCGGCTCCGCCGAGCCCGTGGCGGCCAACCTAACCCAGCTCGTCGCCGTCGTCGCCCCGATCCCGGCACCCGACTTCGGCCTCTGCGACCGGTACCTCGCCGCTGCCGAGTGGAACGGCCTCGCCGCCTGCGTGGTCGCGAACAAGTGCGACCTCGGGGATCCCGCCGGCGCCCTCGCGGAGCCGCTCGCGGACTATGCGCGGATCGGCCATCCGGTGCTGCACACGAGCAAACGGACCACGGGCGGCGTCGACGCGTTGCGGGAGCGGCTCGCCGGCGGCACGAGCGTGCTGGTCGGGCAGTCGGGGGTCGGAAAGAGCTCGCTCATCAATGCGCTGGTGCCCGGCGTGGAGGCGGCGGTCGACGAGGTGTCGCGGGCCAGCGAGAGCGGCCGCCACACGACCACGACGTCGTCGCTCTACACCCTGCCATCGGGCGGGGAGCTGATCGACTCTCCGGGCGTGCGCGACTTTTCGCCGCCCCTGCCCGCGCCGCGCGACGTCGCCGGCGGGTTCCGCGAGATCGCCGCGCTCGCCGCGGATTGCCGATTCCGGGACTGCCTGCACCGGCGCGAGCCCGGTTGCCGGGTGGCCGCCGCCGCCGGTGCGGACGTCTCCGCGCGACGGCTCGAGAGCTACTGGAAACTGCTGGCGCTGGCCGAGGAAATGGCGTCGCGTCTCAGGCGATGACCTGCCGGCCGGCCAGTGCGTGGGCCAGCGTGCCGCCGTCCACGAATTCGAGTTCCCCGCCGACCGGCACGCCATGGGCAATGCGCGATGCGCGGATGCCGCGGCGCGCGACCAGTTCGCCGATGTAGTGGGCGGTCGCTTCGCCCTCGACCGTCGGGTTGGTCGCGAGGATCACCTCGCGGATCTCGCCCTCGTCGAGCTGGGCTTCCAGCCGGTCGAAGCCGAGCTGGTCGGGACCGATCCCGTCGAGCGGCGACAGGTGCCCCATGAGCACGAAGTACCGGCCGGCGTAGCCGCCGGATTGCTCGACGGCGACGACGTCGGCCGGTGATTCCACGATGCAGAGAACGGTCGCGTCGCGGCGCGGCGCCGAGCAGATCTCGCAGAGGTCGCCGTCGGTCAGCATGCGGCAGCGCCGGCAGTGCACGACGCCCGTCGCCGCCTCCTCGAGCGCGCGCGCCAGCGCCCGCCCCCCTTCGCGGTTGCGCTCGAGCAGGTGGAATGCCATCCGCTGCGCGGATTTCGGCCCGACGCCCGGCAGCACGCGCAGGGCCTCGATGAGGCGGGCGAGACCTGGGGAGTACTTCATCGCGGCCGTCAGAACGGAAGTTTCATGCCCGGCGGCAACTGCATGCCGCCCATTGCGCCCGCCATGTGCTGCTGCACCGCTTCGCCCACGCGCCGCGTCGCGTCGTTGCAGGCCGCGGCGACGAGGTCCTCGAGCATCTCCCGGTCCGAGGCCGCGACCGCGGGGTCGATCTCCACGCGCCGCACTTCGTGGCGTCCGTTCATGACGACCTTGACCATGCCGCCGCCCGCCTCGCCCGTGACCTCGAGCGAGCCGAGCTGTTCCTGGGCCTTCTGCATGTTGGCCTGGAGCTGCTGCGCCTGGCGCATGAGCTGTCCGAGATTCGGCTTCATGCCGGCATTCTACCCCACCGGCTTGACTGAATCCGGCTGCAGCACGGCGCCGAACCGCTCGCGCAGCGACAGCACCGCGGGATCGCGCTCGAGCGCCGCGCGGGCCGCCTCGAGACGCTCGTCGCGCGCCTGTTCGTCGCGCCGCGCCGGGGTGTCGCCCGCGCTGCCGGTCTCGATCTCGACGGTTGCGTCCGCGCCGACCAGCTGGCGCAACGCCTGCAGGAAGCGGTCCTCGAGCTGGCGCGTACGCAGGCTGCCTGCGCGTTCGTCGAGCACGAACCGGAAATGGCTGCCCGCGCGGGCGACGAGCTGGCAGTTGACGGCCAGCTGCCGCGCCGGACCCTTGAGTTCGAGCCGGGCGAGCAGCGAGGGCCAATCCTCCGTCGCGTTCGCCGCCGGCGATGCGGTACGGGTCGCCGGGGCCGGCGACGCGGACCGCCCGGCCGCCGCGGGCTCGGCCGGCGCCTGGCGTTCGCCCGGCGCGAGGCCGGCCTGGCCCATGGCTGCCGCCGGACGGAAAGCCAGGATCCTGAGCAGGGTCATCTCGAAGCCGGTACGCGGATCGGGCGCGTGCTCCAGGTCGCGGCGGCCGAGAATGGCGAACTGGTAGGCGAGCTGCAGGTCCTCCGCGGGCATGCGCGCGGCCAGCGCGGTCAGCTGCCCGGTCGGCCAGTGCTCGTCTTCACCGAGGTCCGGCACCGCCTGGTGGAGCGCGACCTTTTGCAGGAGGGCGGCCATCTCGTCGAGCAGCTGGCCGTAGTCCGGCGCGAACTCATCCAGGGCGGCGACCGCCTCGATGACGGCCCGCGCGTCGCGTTCCGCCACGCATTCCGCCAGCCTCAGCACCTGCTGGCGGTCCACGGTGCCGAGCATCGCGCGCGCATCGGCCTCGGTCACCCGCCCGGCGCCGAATGCCAGCATCTGGTCGAGCAGCGACAGGGCATCGCGCAGGCTGCCGTCCGCCGCGCGGGCGAGCAGCATGACGGCAGGCGCCTCGTGGGCGACGCCCTCGGCCTCGAGGATCTGCCGCAGGCGCCCCGCGATCAGCGACGCCGGCAGGCGCTTGAGGTTGAACTGCAGGCAGCGCGACAGCACGGTCACCGGCAGCTTCTGCGGGTCGGTGGTGGCGAGCAGGAACTTCACGTGAGGCGGCGGCTCCTCGAGCGTCTTCAGGAGCGCGTTGAAAGAGTGCGCCGACAGCATGTGCACTTCGTCGATCAGGTAGACCTTGTAGCGCCCGCGGGTGGGCAGGTACTGCACGTTCTCGAGCAGCTCGCGGGTGTCGTCGACCTTGGTCCGCGACGCGGCGTCCACCTCGATGAGGTCCACGAAGCGTCCCTCGTCGATCTCGCGGCAGGCGCCGCATTCGCCGCAGGGCGAGGAACCCACGCCGCGCTCGCAATTGAGCGCGCGCGCCAGGATGCGCGCGATCGTCGTCTTGCCGACCCCGCGCGTGCCCGTGAACAGGAAGGCATGATGGATGCGGCCCGAATCCAGGCCGTTCACCAGCGCCTGGCGCACGTGTTCCTGGCCGACCAGTTCGGCGAAGTTCCGCGGTCGCCACTTGCGCGCGAGTACGAGATAGCTCATCGGGTCCGGTCCCTCCGGTCCGCCATCATCGCGCATTTCCCGGCACGTAGGAGGCGGCCCGCGCCAGCACCCCTCCGGCACCCGATGCCGCCGCTACCGTTGCTTCCTTCCGGACCTGGCGGGGTTCACGACTGATCGTCGCGGAGGAACCGGCGCGAGCCACCGTGGAAATCGCCGGGCCGGGCATCGTACGGTCGCCCCCCCGCACCGTCAACCGCGCGGCGCCGCCAGCGGCAGCCACAGCGTCACCGACGTGCCCTTGCCCGGTGCGCTCTCGATCTCGACGCGCCCGCCGTGGATGTCGACGATCTCCTTCACGATGCTCATGCCGAGTCCCGTGCCGGCCGTGGATGCGGCCGACTCGGCCCTGTAGAAGCGCTCGAAGATGCGCCGCTGCGTCTCCTCGTCCATGCCCTCGCCGCGGTCCTCGACCCGCACGCCGGCCTCGCCGCCGGCCGCCACCAGGCGGACCGTGATCGGCTCGCCGGCCAGCGAGTACTTGCAGGCGTTGGCGATCACGTTGCTGAGCGCCTGGCAGAACTTGTCGGCGTCCACGAACACCTCGGCGTCGCCGATGTCGCCCTCGAGCGTCGGCACGCGGGCATACTCCCCGACCCTGAAGGCGTCGACGAAACGCCGTACGGCGGGCGCCAGCGGCTGGCGGATCATCGTGAAATCGCGGCCCGCACGCGCCTCGATGCGCGCGAGGTCGAGCAGCTCGCTCACGATGCCGGCGATCTGGTCGCCGTGCCGCCGCATGGTGGCGAGAATCTCGCCGCGCTGGCCCGCGGGCGGATCGATCGCCTGCAGCAGTTCCGCATATCCCGTGATGACCGCGATGGGCGTGCGCAGCTCGTGGGCGGCGGTCGCGACGAACCGGCTCTTCGCGCGGTCGAGCTCGTCGGCCTCGGTGATGTCCCGGAAATAGGCAACCTGCGCGCCCGCCGCCGGGCCGACGATGCGGCACTCGAGCACGACCGGCCGCGGCCGCTGCAGCCGGAGCGTGGTTGCGGCACCCGCCTGCGGCTGGGGACAGTTGCCAAGCTCGCCGAGCCTCGCCCAGAAGGTCTCGCGTGCAAGTCCGATCAGGCCGACGCGCGTCCAGCCCGTCATGGCCAGGAACGCCGGGTTGGTCTCGGTCACCCTGCCCGCCGCGTCGAAGGACACGATGCCGTCCGGCGACAGGCTGAGGATGGTCGTGAGCTCCTCGTTGCGCTCGGTGAGGCGCGTCTCCGCGTCCTCGCGGGCGCTGTTCGACTCGCCCAGCAGCCTGCCCATGCGCTGCAGCTCGCCGACCGTGTGGCGGAACTCGCTGACGCCGAAAGCGGGCGCAGCCTGCTCGTACTCGCCGACCGCGATGCGATGGGCCATCCGTTCGATCTGCGTGAGCGGCTCGGCGATCGACCGGCTGACGAAGCGCGCGCGGCGATACAGGAAGGTGAAGAACACGAGGTAGAAGCCGACCAGCCCGGCGAGCATCACCCAGCCGACGATCGTCAGGTCGCGGCTGAGCGCCTGCGAGGGACCGAGCACGGCTTCTTCGTGCGCCAGGCTCATGAGCTTCCAGCCCGCGGACGGGATGGTCTGCCAGGCGACGAGCAGCGGCTCCGGACCCTCGAGCCGGGCGCTGCCGGCCGGTTGCGCGCCGAGCAGGCGGGCGATCTCCGCGAAGTCGGCACGCCGGAAGACGTTGAACTCCTCCGGCTTGAAAGTGTCGGCGCGGATCGCGTCGCGGTAGTCGTGGGCCTTCAGTTCGCGCAGGCTGAACAGCCGCTCGCCCTCCGCGGGCAGCGCCAGCAGCGTGCCTGACTTCCCGATCAGGATCATGAAGCCCTGCCAGGGAATCTCCCGGCCCAGCACGTCTGCGACGATCCGGTCGACCGTGACGTCGGCGCCGACGACCGCCTCGAGGAAATCCCCGCGATGGACCGGCGCGATGGCTGAAACCAGCCATCCCTGGCCCGCCGGGTCGACGTAGGCATCGGTCCAGACCACGCCGCGCGACGGGTTGTGGACTGCGTCGGCCTCGTAATAGAAGTTGAAATCAGGAATGTTCATGCGCGGGTCGTACACGCGGGCCGCGTCGATCCAGGGCCAGATCCGGTTGAGCGAGTCGTGCGTGTTGAGGTAGGTCTGGACGATCAGCGGATTCGCCAGGGTGATGTCGCGCAACAGCGGGTCGAGTGTCGCCAGGCGTTCGAGACGCTCGAAGTCCTCGGGACCTTTCTGCGTCCGCGCCGACCAGTAAACCGCCGCGCCGCCGTCGTCGAGCCAGGTCGTGAGCGCGCCGCTCGGCTGCAGTCGCAGCCGCCGGAGATCCCTGGGAGCGGGCGCCGGCGCGGCCAGAGCCGCCGTCGCCTGGCGCCGCAACACTTCGGTGAGCGCCGACACGGTCCCGAGCTGCTGCTCGATGACGTTCGACTCGTCGTCGGCGATCCGCACCAGTTCCTGGCGGGCCACCTCGGTCAGGGCCGCCACGTTCCTGCGCTGCGACCAGGCATGGCTCGTCAGGTAGACAGCGACCAGCAGCAGCTCGACGACCAGCAGCGGTATCAGCGCATTGCGGACATACGTGCGCCACACCCATCGCAGCAGCGAGGTTTCCCGGGGCGGCGACTCGGCCTGCGCCGGGTCAGGAGGATTCGGGGCGGCCATGAAGGTCCGCAGTGTAACGACTCGGGATTTGGCGGAGAGGGTGGGATTGTGCGCGCTGCGCGCGCCTCGTCGAACCCGGGTGGCGTCGTCCACCCACACCTTGCCGCCACCCACCGCTGGCATGCCCCGATTTCCGGGCCGGACAACCGAGTGAGCGCGTAAAGTTCCGACCGCGCGAACGAGGTTGGTCCGGCCCGGAAATCCGGGTCTGCCCGTTTGGATTGGCGGAGAGGGTGGAGTCAATACTCGTCCGTAGGTCACTGTTTCGCAATGACCAGTTCGAGGCTTTGAATTTTCATACCAACGGAAAGGCCATGTGAGAGTCTGCCTAGCGGCTTACAGCTTGTCCCGACAACTCCTCCGGCCGATTCGCCCAGCCTCAACCCCAAGCACTTACCGTGCCGGAGTCCTCGGTCAAATCTGACAGTGCCCCATGAGGTCGGCAGACTGGTAGCGTTCCAGACCCATCGATAGGCCCTCCGAGAGCTCTGTGCAGGAAGATTCGTCCCAGTAGTGGTCCCGCCCCATGGGCCGGCAGGGCGGGCCTTAGTTGACTACGCGTCCATGAGAGCGGGGAAATTCCAGATCGAAGCACAAGACTGCGCGGCATTAGGCCTGTTTGATGACGGGGAGCTCGCGGCTGCCGATGCGTTTCCACTTGTCGCTGCCGACTTCTACGAGCACATCCACGCGGTACGTTCCCTCCCCCGTGTATGGCAGAAACGGCAGCCTAAGAACTGCCCGTGACCCTCGTGTGGTGCCAGTCAGATCAATCTTGAAGTCCTCTCCGCCTACAGCTTCTCGACGATTCGGCGCGAATAGTCTGAGGCGACCCGTGCCGCTTTCCTCTACGTCCGGCTTACTCCTGCGACAGACCACCACAATCGAAAGCGGCGGACCCACAGTATGAAACTGATCCTTTGGCGGGTCCGGAATCTGGCTGGGGACGCTAAGTCCTTCCACCAAGTTGAAAAGCGACAACGAGTTGGTGTCGCGGTCGATGGCGCACGACTGAACAAACAGGACGAGATCGAGCTTCGCCATTACGCGGTCTGCGCTTTCTTCTGTGGTTTAAGTTTGATCTTGGTAATCACAGGTCGCGGAGCTTTCGCCAACTGTGCAAGCAGAGGCGGCACAAAGACCGCTTCCTCCTCGTCTTCGCCTTGAGCAGCTTCCCCATAGACTTCGGCTGCTGCATTGACATCACGATGAACGACCCACTTGCCCCGCGCGTGTGGGTGAGCGTGTCCCATCTCGAAAACGTCTACGTCATACCGGTGGCCGGCACTGATGTGCAGGTCTGGAATGATTGCAAAGCCCGCCGAGTGCTCGACCACTACAACAGGTTCGACGGTGACTCTTGCTTGTCCAGCAACGGCAACTACGGGCCAAGGCCCTGGAACATGCACAACTGGAACTCTCGGCAGAGCAGCATGCTGCAGTGAATGCGCCATTTGCATTTCTGCCGAGCGCGCAGTCGAAAGCATTCCACTGAGCGGCTTTGCTTCCGGAACGTACTTCTTTAGCAAGGCGGAATCGCATGTAATGAGGTCGTTGAGAATTCGGAAAAGGGCCACTACCCCAACGACGGGCTGAGCCTCTTGCCGCTCATAACGCGAAAATGCGTTGTGACCGCCACCGGAAAGGCGCGAAGCGACTTCCTGTGTAATTCCCAGATTCGCACGATACGCAGCAAGCTCTTCGGCCTGATCCTTGTCCACTCGGGCGCGGAACTCGTCCCACTTCGCATCGAACGAAGGGTCGTCATACACGATCCCATCACCACAGGCGTCACAGAATGCGCCTGCCTGGCCCGCGGCAAACCCCTCCCCTCGATACTCTGCATTAAACATGCGCATGGAGTTATGCAATGTGCCTTCGCTGCACACAGGACACTTCCTGCCATCCCAACTCTTGGCCACGGCTATTTGTCCTTGAAGGAAACCAGGATGAAGTCACCAACCACTGGCGTTGCAACTTCTGGGTCTTGCATGAACTTCACGTATAACTCCTGCTGCTCGCCAGAATCCGGATACTGATAGGTCGTGCGGTACACGTCCTGAAAGCAATCCGGGTACTTCGTAGACGGCATGGACTTGTAGAAGTGTGCGGGCGTGAGCGCCTGAACGATCCGCACGACGGCGGGCTTCCCAAGCTTGAGCGAAAGCATGTCGCTGAAAGCTGTGTCAGTCATGACCAACTCGCCTACGCAGTTCATCTGCGCCTGGATTTCACCAAGCGAGTATCGCGGCGGTAGCGGCGGCACTTGGGCACACTCCTAACATACTACCCTAAAAGGGTAGACTGCCACCCTGAGTTCGCATTCTTGACCGGTTTCCCGGCGAATGGGCCCGATTGTGACAGCCGTCTGCCATCCGTTGTAGGTGAACCCCTACCGCGAAGGCTTTGCCCCCCACTTTTTGGACAGATCGCATGAAAAGAGTGTGAATTAGTGCCGAATGTTGGCCAGACTTTGGACCGACCGAGCCTCGGAGCCTAACCAGGGCTCAATAAAAAATTCTCGATGCGAATCGTAAACTTGTCTCATTTCCGCATGGTCAACATTGGACGCCGGACGCTGGTCGATCCGCAACGCTAGTTAAAAGTTCTGGAACGTGCTGAGGGCTGTCGCCCGAGCGTATTGGTAGGGGTGGCTCAACGTGCGGACCATTTCGGGCGCGAGAGTGTAGATTCGCCTTCGGGATGCCTGATCTATTCGAGTCGGTTTGGAAGCGCGGGACGGACGACGCGAAGCGTTGGCTCGGCATGCTGCGTTGGCGAATAGCGATCTTCGCTATTACCGGACTCGCCATCTTCGTCGCCACACGGAATGGTACCTCCGGTCCGCTAGTCGGCATCGTTACCGGAGTGACGACCGTACTGGTGATTGGCGCCGTGGGCGTCCTCCGCGCCCCGTACGTCCTCCGAGACGAGGCCCGCCAGCGCATCCAGGACATGCAAGGCGCGGCCAACAAGCGGGAAGCGCTAACGGAGAAATTCCGCCGAGGAACCAAGCTCTTTCAGGCGACGATTACTGAGCAGCAATATGACGAATGGAGACGCGATCAGCAAGCGTGGACAAGGGATACGTCCGCGTTCCTTGCGGCGCAGTGGGGAGTGGCCGAGCGGGAATTGTTCGAAAGGCCGCGCGCACAGTTGCCGTACCACTGGGACCGCGCATTGCATGAGCAGCACAATCGCGAAATGCTGTCGATCAACGCGCGGCTCGATGCAATTCGGGCGATTCTCGAACGGGCGGGATAGCTACTCGGGGAGGGGGCGCTATGTCTGAAGAAATTCCAGCAACAGAGCAAGTCAAGCCAGAACCCACCTCGTCAATCTGGGGTGACCTTAGAAGCGCGGGACTGTTGACCGTTGGGATTATTGCGGTTGTGGCTTTCTTGACCTACGCGATCTACATCCAGCTGAGCCCGATCACCTACGAGAAGTTAGGCCAAATCGGCGACTCATTCGGAGCGTTGACGTCGCTGTTCAATGCGCTGGCATTCGCCGCATTGGTCGCCACGGTCGTACTCCAGGGACGGGAACTTCGCGAGAGTCGACAAGAGCTAGTCAAGCAAGCGCGGGCGCAGGAAGCCTGGGCAAAAGCGGCCGCAGAACAAATAAAACTGACGCAACAATTAGAGGCAATCCGCATACGCCCCTTCATTAAGATCGAATGGCATCCGTACAAAGACGTGAAAGGGATGTTTGAACTTCGTATGCGAAATGTCGGTCTCGGCGTCGCTATTGTTCAGTCTTTTGAGATTTGGGCCAGGGGGCAAGTATTCGGAACTTTGTTTCGACATGAAGGCGAAACGTCGCGTAAAGCTTGGGAAGACAGTCTCAAGCTCGCAGCCGGTAAGGGGGGCGAGCGAATCGAGATTACGGTGCTACAGTTTGATGATCGGAATCGCGCCTTGGCCCCTGGGGAATTTCAGGCGGTCGTCTATGTGGACTTTCACGGCGAGAATGAGGTGGCATGGGCCGCACAACGCGAAATCTCACTAAGTCATGAGCTGATAGTTCACTTCTGCGCGGCGGACGGAAAGAGCTTTTCTACCTACGATCAGTATGACGAAATGACGGCCGACCCTAACCCTCGCGCCATAAATCGGTAGCGATTGGTGTTTCTGCGGTCGCCGTAGAAGAAATAAGAAGAGCGGCGGACTTTCAAAAAAGTTTGGACATGAAGTTCGGACAATCTGCGCCACCCGGCGTAGGGATCGAAGTCGCAGACCGAGCTAACCGGAACGATGGTGTCGCACGGCAAGCAGTGTCGCCGAGTGCCCATTGAGTCTGGACCCCCCCTGAATCGAGGCCAACGACGAACCCCGAGTGCAGGCTTGATTTGACAAGATACGAGGATCATCCTGAGCGAAAACGGCTCGGGAGCCGGCCATTCATCGGGAGTGCCCATGCTGGACGAACAGGAGCAAGAATCGACCCCGGAGGTCGAGGAAGGGAAGCCGCGTCGCAAGGACAAGAATGGTCGCAAGAAGCGTGCGAAGCGCGCAGCTCGCACACCGGCAGCCATCCGCGCGGCAAAACAGGCTGTCTACCCGCGTCACGCCGTGGACAAGGCGCTCCGCATTCCGAAAGCCATTCTGGATCAAAACGCGGGTAAGTCCTGCACGGTAATCGAGGCCGCGTCGTTCCTCGGCGCAAAGACGGCTCACGGTGAGTTCCAGGTCGAGGTGTCGTCGGCCAGCAAGTACGGATTCCTTGACCGTCCCGAGGCGGGCAAGGTGCAGCCAACCGATCTGGCGCGGAAGATTCTGATACCGCAGACGCCTGACGACGAGATCAACGGTTACCGCGAAGCGATCTTGAAAGCGCCGACCATCTCGGACGTGTACAAGCACTATCGCGGCGAGAACCTTCCTGACGAGCAGTTCCTGAAAAACACCGTCGTTGAGAATTACAAAGTCCCCGCGGAGAAGTTCCTCGAGTTCAAACGCATCTTCTTGGACTCCCTCGAAGTCGCCCAGCTGCTCAGTCGGCACGGCGACAAGACACGTGTCGTTGATGTCGCATCCGAGCCTCCCTCATCTGAGGAGAAGTCGGATCGCATCAAAAAACTGGAGAAGGCCGCGAAACCAAGCGTGACCGATACCTGCTTCGTGATGCAGCCATTCGCCGCGCCGCTTGGGACGTACTACGAACTGGTTTACAAGCCAGCCATCGAGAAAGCGGGCCTGACTCCAATGCGGGCTGACGCCGACATTTTCGGAACGGGGAAGATTATGGATCAGGTTTGGGAAGGCATAAACGCGGCCAAGGTGCTCGTGGCAGAACTGACGCATCGAAACCCGAACGTGTTCTACGAGCTTGGCCTAGCGCACGCCCTCAAGAAGCCGGTCGTATTGGTGTCCTCAAACGAGGAGGACGTGCCATTCGACTTGCATCACATTCGCGTCATCTACTACGACATGACCGACCCGTTCTGGGGCGCGAAGTTGCTGGAAAAGGTCGCCGAGAACATTTTGTCGGCGCTGAGCAACCCAGCTGATGCCATCTTTAAAGGAACAGAGTCCTAGACCCGTCCGCGGGGAGTGCTGCATTGCGGGTTGCCCCCCCCCCAGAAAGACAAGCTGACGCATTGCGCCTGCGCGCGCATGATCGCGTCCGAGGATCGCGATCACCATTATTCCCCGTTCGCGGTCCCAGGCAACTCTTCGCCTTGATTTTGTGCAGGTCTATTTCGCGATTCTGAGATTTCTTTCCACGCTCCTAGGATCAAGAGCGAGTGCATTACTCGGGTTGCAGCGCCGAACGTCATTTCCTGGGCTTCCATCATTCCGTGAGCGAGATAGTTACGCAGATTGAAGCCGCGAGGGTCGGCATACAGTGCGCGAAAGTGCAGAGTCAGATCCTCTCCCAATGCTGCTGTAAGTTCCGGTCGTGCGTAGAGCATGTCGCCCATGTTAATCCCGACACTCACCTCCGGCGCCACCGGGCTGGCCTTGGTAACGGGCAGCCCAAGCTCGTCCGCGATGCCCCTTAGGGCATGCTCGATCTGGGGGACCAGGACATGGATCGCCTTCACGAAGTCGAACTCGAACCATGCAACGACGCCCTCACGGACCAAGCTGAGGTCCTTGAACATTCCGTGACGCGCCACCCAGCTCACAAAGTGGTCCGGCTCGATGGCGAGAGTTTCAACGGCGCGCGCGAAGGCCGCTATTAGAAACCCCTCGCTGAACATCATTCCTTGGCGGGCGGCAAGCATCAGTCGTCCTTCAGGATCTTCTGCAGCAGCGCCGATGACTGCCGCGATCTGGCGCCCATGGTGCAATTGCTGGTCCAACGATGCCTGCAATGGCGCGTCCTTGCTCTGCTCTGCCACTTGCTCCGCCAATTGTTCACGCCGGTCGAGAAACGCGACAGCCAGCTTCACAAACGTGGAACCAATGTCATCCGCTACGATGGCCTTGAGATACCGTTCCCTGTCCTCGCGGCTGACGGGGATCTCAATCGGAATCCGCACCATCTCATCCTGCGATTTCTCGATGCTCGCTTCCATCGCCTTGCGAGTTCGCTTTACGTCGTCTCGATTGCCGGATTCGCGATAGGCATTCGTCGCAACCTGAAGTGCCGAACTCGCAAGCATTGGGCCCGCGAGCGACGCGAAATGCTCAAACGTCTTCCCAAGCCGCTCAAGATTCCTGCGAGCGTCATCGTGCCTCCCGACGCGCCTATAGACCTTCACCAGTCTCTTGACGGCCGCCTCGGTTGCGTGCGGGTCAAATACGCCCGGATCCGCAGCATTCGAACGAAGCGCAGCAACGGCTTCTAGATCAGCGATGATCTGATCGCGTTCAGCATCCGTTGTTCGAGTCCTCGCGTCACCCAAGAGTCGATCTGGCGCATGCCACCAGTGCGGCTGCTTGCCGTCGACCGCAGCGCGGTGCAGCGCGAGCAGTTGCTGTCGAGCGCGATCGATTCGGATGTCATCAGCCAGCAATACCGAAAGGTCCAGCGCTCGAATGGCAACCATAAAACGCCCATGTGGATCAGGTCGGCGGGAGATTGAATCGAGGTATGCGTCTATAGCGGTTTGAGCCATCGCCGGTTCCGGGCGAGAATTTCCGATGGCTCTCGCCATATCCCACGCAACGTCGGCGTAGCGTGCCCGGAGGACTGGATGAGTCAACGATTGGGCACGTTCCATCCAGTGATTGACTGCTGCAGGTTCAGTCCCGGCAATGTCGGGCGAGTAGTGGTTCGTCCCATCCTCCTTCTGCCAGTAGCCCATGGGACCAAAGAAGGTCCCCCAAGGGTTGTCGCGCTCCCTCGGTGACAGGGCGAATGCGAGCAGGTCGGCCCACATCGCGGCGTTCTGTTCGGGACTGCATTGCGGCGCTAAGCGCTCCCTAACCTCGATGATGGCTGCCCGCACCGCAAACTCGTCGAAAGGGTCTGCGCGGCGGTCAAAATCTGTGAGAACGGTATCAAGCTCGTCGGGGGCGTTCACTCAACGATTGTGGCTCTCCTGATTCGAGCTGGCTAGCCGTTCTCTGGGGATCGCGGCGGCGTCAGGTAGCTTGCTCTCGATTTGGTCAAGCGCTAGTCGCCCACACACTCGCAAATCTGTCAGCACTATGGCGATCGCGTCAGCGTCGGTGGTCGCACTTTCTCAACCCGAGCCCGGCGCAGAAGTTCGGATGCCAACAGCTCGCGCTCCGTTTTCGGCGGTGCCATCCCTGCTACGAATCGCATGACTTCCCCGGCCAGCTCATGGCGTCCCTCTCCGGCGAGACGATGAGCCACGGCGCGCCATCCGCCCTCCACGGCCTTGCGCGTTTCGAGGAGCCTCTGATGACCTGGATCGACGCGAACGTCGCCCTTAAGCAGTTCGGTAGCGACTGCTTCAGCCTGAGTACGCAGAACCGTGGACTCGCCCCGCAGGCTCGCCCGGTAGATGCCATCCATTTTTGCCTTGCGCGTCTGTCCACGGACGGCGCGTTCGGTGGCATTGGCGGGGACGCCGAGCGCTCTCAAGTGCCGAGCGAACTCCGCTCGCCAACGACGCCGCGTGGCGTTCCTGATGTTCAACCGCACGCCCTGCTCGCTCACCGCTTTCAAAACCAGGTGGACATGCGGGTGGTCGTCATCCGTGTGCAGCGCGAGCGCATAACGATGCTGGAAAGCGAACTCCTCGCGCGCGAAGTTGCGCACGGCAGCGAGGACTTTGTCGGGTGGCGTCCCGACCGGCATCGAGAAGACCAGCTTGTGTATGAGCTTGGGCGCCTGTCGAGGCTCCTTCGGAACCAGACCCGGCCGACTGCGAATCTCGTCCAGATCGAGATCCCAGTCTTCCATCAGTGTCTTGCCCTCGATGCCCCACAGACGCTGATCGTCGTCGGTCTCGAGCTCCACCGCGCCCGCGCGGCTGATGTAGTCGACGTGCTGGGCGGCCGCCCTCAGGGAGGTGGCGGACTTCGGCAGCACCTTCACGACCACCTCCGGCGCCTGCCGGACGGTCCTTTGGATCTGTGCCACCTGGGCCGGGGTCAACGGGATATCCCCGCGCGGTCCCGCGCGGCCATAGCTGACGATGTCCAGCAGCATGCCGTGTTCGCGAGGAAGTCTAAACGCTTTCGACATCGCCACTCCGCCAACTGGCTTCGTTCGCCTTCAGAAGCGCCTTGGTGTGTTCCCGCAAGGCTTCGCAGACTTTCAACATGGCCCGGAATTCTTCCCGCGCGGAACCTGGCACCCGCCCGCTCTCGTTGGCGGCGCGGGCAATCTGATTCAGGTTGCGCCCCATGGCCGCCAGCTCGCTGATACTGCGCTTGAGAGTGAGGAACTCCTCCTTGGGTAAGGGGGTCACTCGCCGCAAATGGCATCGGGTAAGCGCTGACACATAGGTCGCGGCGCGCATGCCCCGCGCGCTCGATCGCGCTTGCAGCAGCAGATGATCCTCGCGGCGCAAGCGCACATAGATGCGGTTGGCGCACCGCTCGGGGCACTTGTTGGCCCGATTGCGGTGCCCATCTGCCACGGAAGTGAGCAAGGCCGGATTCCTCGGACTGCCCTGATCGGCGGTCCGCAACTCCCGCACGATGAGCTGCTTCAACCAGGCCGACTCACTCAGCAGCCGGCCTTCCGAAAGCGTCTTCACGCGCCGCTTCAAGTCCAGCGACAGTCGAGCCTTCACGAACTCTGATGCAACCATGGGCCACATCGTGGCCTTAAAGCGGCCGGCAGGCGATCCTGCCTACTCGGGAAAATGCAGCTCATACCCCATGGCTTCACGCCACTTTTCAATCCCGTTCGAAAGGTTCTCCGCCCCGAACCGCTGGTTTCGTGCCCGGCACCGAAACCGACGAAAGGAAGAGACCGTCACGCGGCAGCCCCTCCCCAATCGATCCGCTCAGGCCGCCAGCACCTCCGTTGCGAGGTCCCACAGCCGGCCGCTGAGCCGCACCTCCTCCCGGTTAGTGGTGATGCGCCGCCCCCCCGCGTCAGCCGGCCGCTCGCCGCCCAGCGGCTGAGAACGCCGGCGAGGAGGATCTCCTGGACGCGGTTGAAGACGCTCCAGAGGTCGTCTCCGGCGTCCTGAACCCGTGGCAGGTCCGGGAGCTGGGAGGGCTGCACGTCGCGCCGAGCGGCCTCTGGGAAGCGCACACAGCCAGGGCCCGTTCCGCGAACCGGATCTGCTTGTCCTGGGGCATCAGCCGGCGCTCCATGCGCTCGACCTGGGCCGCGAGACCCCCGAACCGCTCGGACACTTCGAGCGTCCCGGAAATGCCCTCATCGACCGCGTCGCCGCGGTGGGAGACCCGGTACGCCGGGAACGCCCCCTGCGGGACGATGAGGCCGTACAGGCACACCACCCGAAACACCCCCATGCGCAGCTGGTAGGCGCTGGTACCGTCGTGGCTGTTTCGGAAAACAATCTCTGGCACGGAGGCGTCCCGAAGCTGCACAGCACAGTCTCAAAACTGGCGCCGCAGCCGCACGCTATGCCGTGCGTGCAGGGGGCTCGCCCACCGCGTCCTGACCTACCGTGCTGCGACCGGCACGAAGCCGGCACGGACGATGCGGCGCCTGAATGCGACGAGAACCCGCAAGCACACACCGCGCCGCTCGAGTCGCCCTCCTCCTCCCGCGGACTGGCCGGCAGCAGCTGCAACGTGAACAGATTCTGTCCGGCTTTGGGGCTAACGGCGATCCGGTTAGTGATCGAATGCCCGATCACGTCATCCTGCGAGCCAGGCACTACCCCGGTTTCCAGTCAGGTGTTCTCCATGTCGAGTCGAAAGGTCCGGGCGTCCAAACACCTGGCCGACAACTTCCTGCTCCGGCATGGCCGCCGGAGCCATAAGCGCGGCGGCGCTACGCATTTCCCCGCGGTCGACGATGGCGATTGCCAGACCATGCTCGGCTTCTACAGCTTGGCTCCGGCCAGTCTGCAATATGCGAAAGCGCCGGCAGTAGCAGGCCGTGGTCAAGCTCGCTACAAAGAGCTGGGATTCCGGCTGGCGCGGCTGGCGGTTGACCTGCGTTTGTAGGGGCAGGGCAGGGTCTCGGCGGTCAACTGATCGCTGCAGCCCGACGACGGTGCCTACGCTGCCGCGGACAGGCGCCGTTGGCGGCCATTCAGCATACCCAGGTCTCGAACCGCTACTCGTCTCGGAGCCAGAGTTCAAACGGATCGCGATCGAAGCGCCAGCCGTAGCGATAGTCGCAGTCCACCACGAATGGATGGCGGCAATGATCGTGCTCGGAAAATCGTAGGCGGTCGGAAGCCCCGACCGATCACTGCTGCGGCGAAACCTCGAAATCAATCTCAATGCCTGCTGGAACATGATCGGTAGCGCCCAGCAAGTACACGGGATAATGCCCGTCGCCAAATCCTGAGTGTGCAACGAACATTTCGATGTTATTTGGCAGAGAGATAATCTTGACCAGGTCCGTCGTCTGCAGCTGCTCGTAGTAATTCTGCATTCCTGCATCTCCCAAGATGTCGAACGCAGTTTCGACGGCATCTCGATCGCATACGCCAATCTGCCCGAAGTCCACAAGCACACGACTCAGGAGTGTACCTCGAATGAGGCCATCGCCCCGAGCCACCCTCAAGCTGCTGACGTACTTGGTGCCCTCGCGAATGCCGTAGCGAACCATTACAGAGTACTCGCCAGCTGGGACTGACAGTACTACGGGTTCATCGTAGAAATAGCTGGTGTCAGACACGGATAAACGGCCACCACAGTTCACGCTCCCAATCGCTTCCCATGGTGATGGCTTGAGTTCAGAAGCCATAGAGAAACTCGTTGAAGGCTCGGAAGTAGCTGGCAATCACGCCCTCCGGGACACCAGCTGCCTCGAACATTCTGTACGTCAACGCCTGCATCTCTTGTGGAGAGACTCGGGTCCAATCGATCGGCGTGCGAGCCCAGCCTCGCTCCGCACGCCAAACATTAAATGCTGCGCGTGTCGCATTATGCTGTTCGATTGACAGCACAACGGTTGGTGCTGCCCCATGTCGGTACCCAAGTATGTTTGCTCTGGCCCACGCACCGAGCACTCCGTGGTGTTTCTGAAATCCCGCAGCAGCGCGCCAGTACGGAATGATGTCGTAGAGCTTTACGCCAACCTTGGCTGTGGCTGTTTCCACGCCAAGGAACGGAATGAATGGCACGGCCGCTAGATTGGCCTCCAGTGTGCCGTTACCGGGCCATTCACCCCAACTCGCTGTGACAAGCCCAGCGTAATCCTTGATATCGTCGGCAATCTCTTCTACCGGGCCGGGCTGCGGTGCCGGCGGCGCGGGACGTGGCGGCGGCGGTCGATTGGCGATGGCGGCGCCTTGAGCCGTGCGCCAGCGGACCCAGGCCTCGACCATGTACTCGAACCTCATCCAAATATCATCCGCGGACTGTTCGAACCAGCGCCAGCCGTAGTTGAACGGACAATCCACGGCAACGCCGGGCATCTGGTAAGGGCACTGCGGGAAATAGCGCGGCGGCGGGTCCTCGGTCACATCGCCGTCGGCTGGGTCGAACCCACTCGGATCGATGAGGCTCTGCGGCCGGTTTCCGACGTAGGCATACCGGTTGGGGGCTTGGGAGCCGAGGATTCCAGGCATGAACGGATCAGCGGACAGGAATCGCCCCAAAACCGGATCGAAGACCCGGCCGTTCATGTGCACCAGGTTGAGATTGTCGAGTGCCTCGTGGCCGGTGAAGCCGTGGCGAGTGGCGTTACCGATCTGGGTCCAGTCGCCGCTGCTCGGGGCGCCGGTCCAGTTGCTACTGCGCCTGACGCCATAGGAGCCGAAGCTCAGGTTCACGAGCGTGCCGCCCGAATCACTCATGACCACGGTGCTGCTGCCAAGGTGATCGGCAGTAACGTACTTGGTCGTAATCGTTCCAGTACTCCAGCGGGTGTAGAGCACGTTCGCACTGCCCGCTTCGATGTAGTGCCGGTAGGCGGTGCCGGTGGGCACGGTGACCTTTTCCAGGATGCCGCCCACATAGATGGTTGTTTCGGTACCGGTTGGATAAGTGGCGATCTGGCGCCAGCGGTTGCGATTGGGGCCGTAGGAGAACTGGCTGGACTGGCCGGCGGCATTGATCGAGCTGGGCAGGTTGTACGAGGTCCAGCCGATCGAATTCCCATTGTAGGAATTCATGTTGCCATTGGCGTCGTAGCCGAAGGTGCCGCCGTTGCTGCTGGTCGAGATCACCGCGTGCTTCTTGGTCGCGTGATACGTGTAATTGCCGACGTTCTCGGAAGGATTGGACGGATTGGTCTTGGCGGTGATGTTGCCGATCGCGTTCAGCGTCAGGTTGAGATTCGTGGCCCCGGCCAGCTGCGAGTAGTCGAGGCGATTCAGCGCGTCGTAGAAGAACTCCTCCGTCAAATTCGACTGGTTCACGTCAATCCGCTTCTTGAGATTCCCATTCAGGTCCCACTCGAAGGAGAGATTCTGGCGGTTGGTCCAGGGGGATGAGGTCCCGGTCTGGCGGTACTCGATCAGCCCAGTCAGAGGATCGAAGCCGCTGACGATCCGCGCGCCATTGCCGAGCTGCTCGTCGATCGGCTGGCCGCGCTCATCGTGAGCCAGCAGCTCCCAGAACACCGTCGAGGGCGAATTGAAATCGCTGATCTTCTTCAGGATCCCGTAGCCGTACTCGAACTTCGTCTTCAGGCGATAGCTCGAGGTGCTGACCGGATAGGTCAAACTTTCCGGTAGACCCGTCGCCGTGTTGTAATCCATGTTGATTGAATAGGAGGCATCGGCCACGATCGTAGTCGCGGACGGGCGGCCGCGCGAATCATACGTGTACGACTCGCTGTAGCCGCCCGGGCCGGAGAGCGATTCGAGCTTGCCGATGTTCTTGGCCGCCGCGGATGCGCCCCAATTCCAGTAACTGGTTCCCTCCGCTTCAGTGCGCGACGTCGGACGACTGAGCTTGTCGTAGACGACCGAGGTCACCTGCAACTTCGCATCCGTCTGCGAGACCAGTTCGCCGAGCGAGTTGAACGAGTAAGTCCAGTTGCCGAGATCGGGGTCCGAAGTGCTGGTTCGGAAGCCGCGTACGTCGTATCCAGCGCTCGTGACGTTGCCGGCGGCATCAGTGACCGATTTGAGATTGCCGAACGGATCGAATGCATAGTTCGTCGTACCGCCCGGCGAGGGATCGATCAATCGCCGGAGCTGCCCGCGCACATCCACGAACCGCTGCGTATCGAAGCCCATCCGGTCGGTCGTGACAATCCTTCTGCCTTCGTATGAAACTATCGCCTCACGATTGAGGGCGCCGCCGTAATCGCGCAGCTGAATTGCAATCGCTCGGTTCGCCAGATCGAAGACCCGTTGCGTGTAGGCTCCAAGTGGGTTGCCCTCGAAAAACGGCTCATACTGCCGCTCCAGTCGCCCGAGCGGGTCGAAGTAGTTGGTCGTTGCCGAATAGCCGCCCGATGACGTCTGGCTAGCGCCATAGATTGGCCGACCGAACATGTCGAGGTATTGCCTGGATGACCGTATGGTCGCCGTCGTCGTATCCCGCTCATTGACAACGACTGCCATCTTTACGCGCGAGTCGCAAGCTATTGAGCAGTTCGTATAAGACGTTGCCGTCGATGTGCCGTCCGGACGCGTGACGAGAGTTGGCCGTCCGTATCCATCGTACGAAGTGCTCACCGTCAAGCCATTAGCGTCCAAGTGAGTGCTTGGCAGGCCGTAGTTCACATTGTACGTCGCAGATGAAGACTGACTTAAGGCGTTGGTGAACGACTCCGGGAACAGGCAGGACGTTCCGTAGCCCGTCTGAGTGACCCGGGACGGCATGTTGGTCCCATCCGGCTTCTTGCCCACGAGGGTCACCGAATTGATATTGCCGCAGCTGTCGAAGCCATAGGTCGTCGTGACCTTCAGCGTGCTGCTGGCGGGTTCGACGATCTCCGTTTCGTGACGGCAGTAGAGGTAGTTTGGCGTCCCATAGCTGACGGTCCGAGTCTGAGAACTCGCATCCGGCAATGTGCTTTCAACGGTCGTTTGCGACGGCAGCCCAATGCACCAGTTATTCGAATCATTGGTAATCGTGCTGACCGTCTGAACTTCGAAGCTTTCCAGATACCAAGGCGAAGAGCTGTCCTGATCGCTGGTGGTGACGGTCACGCTCGTGGGATTCCCATAGGTGTCGATAGCGCTGACATCTACGATTCGGCGCGCCGTCAATGCGCCATTCCATGGGCCGCCCACTTCCCAGGTATTGTTGGTGGCCACGTCAACGTAAGGAAACGATCGAGCCTCGAATCCGGTCCCAAAATCCAACTTGGCAAGCGTGTTGGTGGTCTCCGCGATCTTCGTCGTTCCATTGGGCTGGAAGACGGTCCGGACCAGCGGCATTCCGATGTAGGGAAATGTCTGGCTGAAGGTGGCCTGTTGGATGACGTCATTGCGATCGTCTTCGCTCATGACCTTGCCGAAACCCAGGAAGCCGCGGCCCTGCACGTGCAGGTTGGCGTCGAAGAAATCGAACGATCGGGTGAAGATGCCGCCGATGCCATCGCTGGCCTGCAGTGTGCAGGCCAATATGAGGTCGCCGCGGAACGCCTTTACCGGAAACGTCGGCGCGGCCGCCTGCCGTGTATAGCAGCCTCCTTCGGACGCAAGTTTCGTTACCGGTTGAAAGGTGAACTCCGCTTCAACACCGAAGCCGTCGGTGACCGACTGGAGAAGATCGGCGTGCACACCAAGGTGGCCGCGCATCTTCCAGGTGTTGTTTGCGGCAGTATCCCGATACAGAATGTCGTGCAGTCCGTCGCCGCCGATGTCGCCCGCGAAGGCATTCAGGAATCCGATACTCGTCGCTGGTACGCCAGTATCGATCGGCGTATTGAAGCTGAATCCCGTTGATCGCGAGTACCACCAGTTGGACGACCCGGACTTGGCCGAGACGAGTTCATCCTTGCCGTCGCCATCCCAATCCATGATCAGGTGCGGCTGGGACGCATTGACAGCTATCGTATTCGCAAACAGCGCCGTTCCGCGGCTGAAGGCGTAGAAGAACGAACCCGCGCCATTGCCGTAACCGATGTCCGTCTTGCCGTCGCCATTGAAATCGCCATATCGCCAGTCGTAGATGGACGTGAGTCCAGTGAAACTGTCGCCGGTGGACAATGAGCCGCTGGCGCCAAGCAAAATGTAGAGTATCTTCGTCTTGCTGCCTAACTCCGTATTCAATCGTTCGACCGAGAGAATGAGATCTTCTCGGCCGTCACCATTGAAGTCGGGATGCTTGTGAGACGAGGCCATGTTGTGCTCGATCATGCCGAGCGGATTGTTTCCCCAGACTGTGTACTGAAACACACCACCGCCCCAAGTCGCCATGTCGATGCGGAGTGTTTCTGCCGCGAAGTTGCTGCCACTGCGCAGCCGTGTGTAGACCTTGCCGAAACCGCCTACGTTGGTTGCGCGAATGAGGTCACCGCGGCCATCGGCGTCGATGTCGGCAACCCAGAAGTCGCCACCAGTGGATGAGACAGTTGTGTCAGATGGAGCTGCAAATCCGCTGCCGTTGGCGACCAACACGTGCCACTTGTTGCCGCTGTACGGGACCAGCAAGTCCCACTTATCGTCGCCGTTCCATTCAATCGGCAAGGCTTCGGCATGATTCGTATTCGTGATCGTGGTGTTGACTGCGGTACCGTAGCCGCCGCTTGAGTTGGCAAGCATGTAACGCCAGGTCCCGGAGCCAGAGGTCGCGCTGGACGACCAGACGACGTCGTCGCGCCCATCGCCGTTGATGTCCATGACGAATGGAGTGACGCCGGTTGGAATCACCTGGCCTGAGCTCGCCGCGCTACTCTGAACGCCAATCGTTCCGTTCTGCCAGACAAACGTCGTCGGTGACAGGCAGTCCGTGCCATTCGGAACGCCGCATTCCGTGAGCGACTGAAGTCTCGAGCGACCGGACAGCCCGCCACCTGGATCCCAGGTCAGGTCGTACCGCCGAATGACGGTCCAGGAGCTGGTCGTGCGTCGTTGCACGTCGATCTTGTCGAGCCGCTTGAACTCATTGACGTAGCCTTCGATTCCCGTGGCATCGCCAAACATGTATGCGTACACGGGGTCAGGCCGATCGGGCGTTTCATACACGAACACGACGCGGTAGTAGTCCGCGATTCCGGCAATCGTGTTGCCGGCCCAGCTGATGATGTATGGGCGGAATGATCCATTCGTCGTGTCGTCGTAGTACTGGTAGATGATTGCGTTGCCGGTGCGATCGCGGATCCTGTTGAGCGCCCAGGCGCGCACGGTCGTCGTCTGCCCGCCCCCAGTCGCAGTCGACTCGATGCGTGAGTCGGTCGTATTGCCATACTCGTATACGAGGCCGTTCTTGCCCCAGACTTCGAACGACTGCGGTCCCGCGCCAGCAGTGCCGAGCGCGATGACTTTCGAGAACGTTTCTACTTCCGTTTGATACGTGGAATTCGCAGCTCCATAAGTTCCACTTGTCAGGCGCAACCGATTGCCATCGAGGCAAAACTTGTCCGTCGCGGACATGGTGGGTGCACCGCCTACGCCATCCTGAACGATGGACTTGTTGCATCGTGCGATCACTGACTGGCCATAAGCGACGTTGAAGCCCGCACCTGCCAGTCCGTCGCCCGAACGGCTCGAGTACACCAAGGCCATACTCGGCGCGAGCCCGCGTATCCCAGGCGGAGTCCAGAATGGAATCGTGTACGTCGCCGCGCCGGTCGGCGAAACGGAGGCGGTCCCCGGCGTTCTCCCGGTTGCAGCCAGCGCACTGGTCGTCCCGATGGCCACTGACCCGACAAGGAACATCGCGCGCACGAAGACGAGCGTCATGGCACGTTACTCCACAAGCAGGAAAAATTGTCGTTATTGATTCTTCAGCGGGACCCGCAATTCACGTATCCGGATCGACAGTCATAGTCCGGACACTCCCCGTCCGGACAGCGCTTCAGCGTCACCAGCCGATCATCGCAAGTCGCTATGCACTGGCCGGTAGGGCGCACTTCGCGATCCTGGTCGACCAGGCCGAGTGCCCGCTCGCGCAGACTCAACGGGTTGGTGCTCGACGACGTTCTTTCTGAGGCAGGGCTCGCGGCACTCGCTGCCACGACAGTCAAGATCGCACACACAACCACCAGCAATTTGCCCATGGCGTGCACTCCCTGTTGACGACGAAAATCTGCGCCCGAAATCGCGCCTTCGTCAACAGGAGACTGGGAACCGCGAGTTCGGGAGTCGGCGACTCATCCGATACATGAGGCTGCAGTCAATGGCTCGTGTCGTAAGCGAGAATGCATGTGCAGATAGCTGTTCTTGCTGAAGAAACTAATAGTTCTGCCCATGCCTTTAAGGTCGTGGTCTGCGCGTGTATCGTTCGCAATTACGCCTCCCCGACCGTGTATGACCTCAGCCGCCGCGATCTTGATTGCGATCGCCAACTTCCGATTCGAACCAAAGGCAACTCGAGGCATGGGGCCGCCAGCACTGATCGGCCGCTCCAGGTATTCGCTCAATTGAAGTGACCGGAAGCGCTGCCAAATGGGAGTTGCGGGCGACGGTGTCAGCTTTTCTCTGGTTCCGTCGACCATAACCTTGAGCAAGAGAACAGGCGTGCAGAATCTCGCCGCCAGAATCTCTTCGATAGCGACGGATTCTCGCCGCAAGCCTGACTAATAGCGCGAGAGTTGCGAGGAACCCAGGTTCTGAAGTCTTACATGAGAAACGTGAATGCTATCCAAAGTTTGACGTCAGGTTGGAGCAAGCCGTGCTGCTTTCAAGTGTCTCCGCCTGGGGGCACATCGTCGAGCATTGACCTTGCACCCCCTGCGCTGGCTCGGTGCTCATCGACATTTCTGGAGACACCCGATGTGTCTGTCCGTCGTGCCGGCGAAGCTCGCGCGGCGTAAATGCATCCACAAGACTGGTTCGGGTCGAGGCCCGCTAACGCGACAGAAGCGCAAGAACGGCGTAGTAGACGAACAATGCGGCCCCGAGTCCGAGCGATATCGCCAGCATCTGCAGGAACTCGAATCGTGCGCTTGCGGCCGACTGCTCGAAGACGATTGCCACCAAGACTCCCAGAACCATTGCAAGACTGAGAACTGCGCGTAATACGGGTTCGAACAGCATGGCCAGTGCGAGCAGTGGCACTCGTGCGATTTGCCAGGTAAGCCGCGAGGCCGCCATGAGTATGTTGGGCCTGCCGAAGATGCCACCTGCGCTGAAAGTGCGCGCGTTCATCGCTCCACGGGTTCTATGCCGCCTGTCGCCGGTCCGATGCGTCGGGGTGCCTGACTGGACTCTGCTGGGTGCGACTCTCGACAGCCTGCCGGCGCAGTTCATCCAGATGATCGGCCCACGCCTGCATCATCCTTGCACGCGGTTCCAAGTACAGGGCGTGGTTGTAGGCGGCGCTGATTTCGTCCCGCTCCTGATGCGCGAGCTGCAGCTCAATATGCGCATGCGGCCAGGCCTGCTCGTGCAGAAGCGTCGAAGCGACCGCCCTAAAGCCATGACCCGTCATGCGGCCGCGATACCCCATCCGGTAGAGGGCAAACAGCAGCGTGTTGCCGCTCATTGGCTTTTCGGGGTTTACGTCGCCCGGAAAGACGAAACCCCGGCCGTACGAGATCGCCTGCAGCTGCCCGAGGACAGCCTTGGCCTGTCGGCTCAGTGGCACAATGTGCGGCGTCTTCATCTTCATGCGCGCGGTCGGTATGTCCCAACGGGCAGCGCTGAGGTCGAACTCCGGCCAACGCGCACCGATCAGTTCCGAGGTCCGAACAAATGTCAGCGACATGAGCTTGAGCGCCAGGCGGGTGTGCTCTCCGCCGACATAGTTATCGATGTCGATTAGGAGCCTCGGCAATTCTTTAGCGCCAACGCGCGGATAGTGCCGGCGCTTGCGGGGCCTCAGGATGTCAGCGGACCTCACGTCGACAACGGGGTTGCGGGCCGCATAGTCGTGAGCCACGGCATAGCGCATGATCTGCCCGCACTTCTGCAGCACCCGTCGCGCAATCTCGTAGGCGCCCCGGGCCTCGATCTTTTGTGCCACGTCCCGAAAAGCCGAGGTCGGGATCTCGGACGGTAGCTGTTCGCCAATGGAAGGAAAGACATCGGCTTCCAGCCGCGCGAGGACATAGCCGGCATACCGCCCCTTGAGTGGCGCCGACCACCGGGCATGCCACTCACGGGCTACGACTTCGAAGGTTTTGCCAACGGCTTTCTTGCGGATCGAGGGATCCAGCCCGTCGGCGAGCTGCTCCCGCACCTCACGCAGGCGCTGCCGCGCCTTGCCGAGCGATACGTCCGGATAGACGCCAAGAGCCAGCGTCTTTTGCTTGCCGTTGAAGCGGTAATTGAACCGCCAGTAGCGGCCTCCAGACGGCTCGATTTGCAGGTACAGGCCATCTCGGTCCGCAAGCCTCCGGGGCCGCTCTGCGGGCTTCGTAGCGCGGACCTGCGTATCGGTGAGCATGATGGTATCTCCTGCAACGCCCGCGCCCGATACCATGAAAAACACCATCGCCACGGCGGGGCACAACGAGACAATACGAAACGCCCTGAGCTCGAAACACCCGAAGTTTCAAGGGAAATTCCGGCATTTCGAGACAGCGTGAGCTGCCGTGGGAAGCTTAATTGGCGGAGAGGGTGGGATTCGAACCCACGTAGGGCGTAATGCCCTCAACCGATT
>CAZVIF010000016.1:26538-71195 GCA_964626745.1 uncultured Steroidobacteraceae bacterium | reverse complement strand
GGCCTGGGCCGGTGCCGCGGCGGGCGCCGCCGCCGCGGGCGCCGGGGCCGGGGCCGGGACCGCGTGCGTCACGACCGCCGGGCTCTGGCTGACCCGCGCGATGCGCACGGACTCCTCGCCCTCGGTGATTTCGATTTCGGCGAGGCCCGATTCCTCGAGCAGTTCGATGAGCTTCTTGATCTTGCGGATATCCATCAATTCCCCCCGGATGGTCCGTCGAGACGGTCGAGCGCCGCCTGCAGCGCCAGCACGTAGCCCTGCGCTCCGAGGCCGACGATGCTGCCCGCCGCGATGTCCGAAAAATACGAGTGCCGGCGGAACGGTTCCCGCGCATGCACGTTGGAAAGGTGTACTTCGATGAACGGGACGGCGACCGCCAGCAGCGCGTCCCGCAGGGCGATGCTGGTGTGCGTGAACGCCCCCGGATTGAGGATCGCGAAGTCGACCGGCGCCGTCGCCAACGCCTGGACCCGGTTCACGAGCTCGTGCTCGGCATTGCTCTGGAACGCCTCCAGCAACGCATCGCGCTGACTCGCCAGGGCTGCCAGGCGGGATTCAATGTCCGGAAGCGTGACATCGCCATACCAGCCGGGCTCCCGGCGGCCGAGCAGGTTCAGGTTGGGTCCGTTGATGAGCAGGATCCGGCGCACGGCATCATTCTAGATCATGCCGCGAACGGCGTCGAACGTGTGGCTATCTAGCCGATCTCGGGGGTATCTGACCGGATGCGCTGCTGTGCGGTCTGCAGGTCGATCTCGCCGGCATCGAGCGCGCGAACGGCGGACAGGATGACCTCTGCCTGCGGCCGGTGCAACTCGCCCAGGTGGATGGTCACGATGCGGCCGGACCGGTCGACGAAGGCGGTGTAGGGCAGGCCCAGGGAGCGCATGCCGAAAGCCGCGGAGGCATCGAGCCCGTCCTGCTCGCCGATCAGTACCGTGTACTCGACGGGCGTCTCGGCCAGGAAGCGCAAGACGTCCTCCCGGAAGTCGATGGCGATGCCGATCAACGCGAACTCCGAAAACTGCGGGTCGCGGGCCAGGGCGTTCAGCATCGGGATCTCGCGCCGGCAGGGCGCGCACCACGTGGCCCAGAAATTGATGATCTGCGGCTTTCCGTCCCACTCGGAGAGGCTCCGGAGCCGGCCGTCCCGGTCCGCGAGCGTGACCTCGGGCCGCCGCTCCGGAATCACGGAGGCGGGCGCCTCCGGCGGCGCAGCGACTGGCGCAGGCGTCTCAGGCGCGAGCCAGGCGCGGCTCGCCAGGTAGGCGGCGGCGCCGGCGCCCAGCGCCAGCAGGAGCACGAGGATCCAGCGGACCGGGCCCGCCATCGTCAGCACTCGCGCGCAAGGCGCGCGAGGTGCGAGCGGAAGTCATCCGCGGCAACGAATCCGACCAGCCGGAACGGCCGGCATTCGCGGCCCGCGGCATTGAAGAATGCCGTCGTGGGCGGGCCGTAGACGCCGAATCGGCGGAACAGCGCCTGGTCCGCCTCGCTGTTGGCGGTGACGTCGGCCTTCAACAGCACGAAGCCGGCGAGGTCCGACTGCACCCCGGGCACCGAGAAGGTGTACTTCTCCATCTCCTTGCAGGAGACGCACCAGTCCGCGTAGAAATCGAGCATCACCGGCTGGCCCGCGGCTTTCGCCGCCGCCAGCTCACGATCGAGGTCCTCGACGGAGGCGATCATCCGGAACGGCAGCGATTTCTCGGCCGCCGACGATGCCGGGCCGCCAAGACCGGGCAGGGAAGCGCCGCGTAGCGGCTGCAGCGGGTCATGGCCGCCCGCCGCCGCGCCGAGCAGCATGATGACGCCCCAGACGATGGCCGCGAGCCCGAATCCCTTGGCGACGAGGCTGCCGCTGCCTGAGCTCGCGGGCGTGCTGCGGCCAAAGCCGCCGAAGTAATAGCCGGCGACGATCACGAGCAGCGCCCAGAGCGCCAGCGTCAGCGAACCGGGCAGCACGCGCTCCAGCATCCACACGGCGACCGCAAGGAACAGGACGCCGAACATCGCCTTCACCGTCGTCATCCAGGGCCCGGCGTGGGGCAGGAAACGCCCGCCGGCAACCCCGACCAGCAGCAGTGGCGCGCCCATGCCGATGCCCATCGCGAAGAGGGCGAGCGAACCGCGCAGGATGTCGCCCGTCTGGCCGATCACCGCGAGCGCGGCGACCATGGGCGGGGCGACGCAGGCCGTCACGACCAGCGCCGAGAGGGCGCCCATGATCGCGGTGCCGATGAGGCTGCCCGATTTCTGGCGGCCGGACACGCTGGCGAGGCGCGTCTCGAGTGCCGCCGGGATCTTGAGGTCGAACAGGCCGAACATCGCGAGCGCCAGGACCACGAACAGCGCGGCAAAGGCGATGATGATCCAGGGTTGCTGGAAGAATGCCTGGGCCTGCTGGCCGGCCGCGGCGAACGCAGCGCCGGCCGCGGTATAGGTCAACGCCATGCCGAGGACGTAGACGAGCGACAGCAGGAAGGAACGCCGCGGCGTCGCTGCCGCGCCCTGGCCGGCGATGATGCCCGACAGGATCGGGATCATCGGCAGCACGCAGGGCGTGAAGGCGAGCAGCAGTCCGAAGCCGAAGAAGCTCGCCATCACTACCACGAGGCTTCCCCCGGAGATCAGGTTCGACAGGCGGTCCTGCTCGGACACCATCGGCGGCGCGGCGTCGCGCGGCGACGCCGTGCCCGGCGGCGGCATCTCGATGGCGATCTTCTTCGTGACCGGCGGGTAACACAGGCCGGCATCCGCGCAGCCCTGGTAACTCACCTCCAGCTCGAAGCTGGAGAGGCCCTCGGGGCGGGTCACCGCCACGGTCGCGGTCAGCGCGTCGTAGTAAACCTCGACGTCGCCGAAGAACTCATCGGTCTTCTTCTTGCCGTCCGGCATCGCCACCTCGCCGAGCGCGAAACCCGGCGTCGACGTCTTGGCGGACATGCGGTGGCGATACAGGTAGTAACCGGGGGCGACCTGCCAGTCGAGCAGCACGCGGTCGCCGCCGTCGGGCAGGGCAGTCAGTACGAAGGCCTGGTCGACGGGCAGGAACTGGTCCTCGTTGGAGGCCGGCCCGAGCAGTCCCTGGGCGGCGGCGATACCCGCAATCGAAAGGCCGAGGGCGCAGAAGAAAAGTCGGAGTTTTTTCATTGCGGGCAAGAGGTTAACGGCCCGATTGCCGCTTGTCGCGACGCCCTCCCGGTTTTCCGGTGAATTCAATGAGTTATGTCGCGTTATCACTCGAACCCCGAGAGTGCTTGAATTTGGCCGGCTGATCCCTATCATTAGCAGCCGTCTGGCCTGAGTGCTAACGAATTCCCAAGGAGTGATGAACCATGAAGATCCGTCCGCTTCATGATCGAGTGATCGTCAAGCGCGAAGAAGAAGAGCGCAAGTCCCCCGGCGGCATCGTGATCCCCGATACCGCTGCCGAGAAGCCGATCCGCGGCAAGGTCATCGCCGTCGGCAAGGGCAAGATCCTGGAGAACGGGCAGGTGCGCGCGCTCGACGTGAAGGTCGGCGACAAGATCCTGTTCGGCAAGTACGGCGGAAACGAAGTCAAGGTCGACGGCGAAGAGCTCCTCGTGCTCCGCGAGGAAGACATCATGGCCATCATCGAAAAGTAATCCAGAGGACCACGAATCATGGCAGCCAAGGAAGTCCGTTTTTCTGACGACGCGCGCACCCGCATGGTCCGCGGCGTCAACCTGCTCGCGAACGCCGTGAAGGCGACGCTCGGCCCCAAGGGCCGCAACGCCGTGCTCGAGAAGAGCTTCGGCGCCCCGACCGTCACGAAGGACGGCGTTTCGGTCGCGAAGGAAATCGAGCTGAAGGACAAGTTCGAGAACATGGGCGCGCAGATGGTCAAGGAAGTCGCGTCCTCGACCTCGGACGAGGCCGGTGACGGCACCACGACCGCGACCGTACTCGCCCAGGCGATCATCCGCGAGGGCATGAAGGCCGTCGCGTCGGGCATCAACCCGATGGACGTCAAGCGCGGCGTCGACCTCGCCGTCGTCGCGGCGGTCGACGAGCTGAAGAAGCTCTCCAAGCCCTGCAAGGACTCGAAGGCCATCGCCCAGGTCGGCACGATCTCGGCGAACAGCGACGAGGCGATCGGCAAGAAGATCGCCGACGCGATGGAGAAGGTCGGCAAGGAAGGCGTGATCACGGTCGAGGAGGGCTCCGGCCTCGATAATGAGCTCGAGGTGGTCGAGGGCATGCAGTTCGACCGCGGCTACCTGTCGCCGTACTTCATCAACAACCAGCAGAACCAGACCAGCGAGCTCGAGAGCCCGCTGATCCTGCTGTACGACAAGAAGATCTCGAACATCCGCGAGATGCTGCCGCTGCTCGAGGGCATCGCCAAGGCGGGCAAGCCGCTGCTGGTGATCGCCGAGGACGTCGAGGGCGAGGCGCTCGCGACGCTGGTGGTCAACACGATCCGCGGCATCGTCAAGGTCTGCGCGGTCAAGGCGCCGGGCTTCGGCGACCGCCGCAAGGAAATGCTGAAGGACATCGCGATCCTGACCGGCGGCACCGTGATCGCCGAGGAAGTGGGCCTGTCGCTCGAGAAGGCGACCCTCAACGACCTCGGCAAGGCGAAGAAGGTCGTGGCGGAGAAGGAGAACACCACGATCATCGACGGCGCCGGCAAGGCCTCCGACATCAAGGCGCGGGTCGACAACATCCGCCAGCAGATCGAGGACGCCACCTCCGACTACGACAAGGAGAAGCTGCAGGAGCGCGTCGCGAAGCTCTCCGGCGGCGTCGCCGTGATCAAGGTCGGCGCGGCCACCGAGGTCGAGATGAAGGAGAAGAAGGCCCGCCTCGAGGACGCGCTGCACGCGACCCGTGCCGCGGTCGAGGAGGGCGTGGTACCGGGCGGCGGCGTGGCGCTGATCCGCGCGCAGAAGGCGCTGGAGAAGCTCACCGGCCAGAACGAGGACCAGAACGTCGGCATCAAGATCCTCTCGCGCGCGATCGAGGAGCCGCTGCGGCAGATCGTGCAGAACGCCGGTGAGGACGGCTCGGTCGTGCTCGCCAAGGTGCGCGAGAGCCGGGGCAGCCACGGCTACAACGCCGCGACCGGCGAGTACGGCGACATGATCGAGATGGGCATCCTGGACCCGACCAAGGTCACGCGCCTGGCGCTGCAGAACGCAGCGTCCGTCGCCGGCCTGCTGCTGACCACCGAGGTGATGGTGGCCGAGGCTCCGAAGGAGGAGCACGACCACCCGGCCCCGGGCGGCGGCATGGGCGGCATGGGCGGGATGGATATGTAAGCGGCGGCGCTTACCGATTCATCGAGCGCAGAGACAGGCCCCGGCGGGAGACCGCCGGGGCTTTTTCTTGCCACTTGCTAGACTGCAAGGTCAGACTGGATTCTTGCGGAGCAGTCCAGACAATGAAATGGCTGAACGGCGTCGTCCTGCTGCTAGTTTCGATCCACGCACTGCCGGTACAGGCGGAGCGAACCCTGCGATTCGCCCCCTATGCGGTGCCAACCTCGGGCACCGTGGTGATCGCCATCGGCGAGGCCGTCCCGCAGGCTGGCGTGTTCGCCGAAGTCGATGCGGTCGCTGAAGGCGCATTGCGCCGCGCCGTCGATGCGAGCGCCTTTCGCGGCGAACGCAACAAGCACTTGACCCTGCCCGGTGTCGGCCCATTCGATCGGGTGCTCCTCGTCGGCACCGGCACCGATCCCGTCACGCCGCGCCTGCTCGAGGACATCGGCGGGCGGGCCGGGCAGGACGGCGCGAACAGCACGGCCGAGCGCATCGAAATTCTCTGGGCGGGCAATGAGCCCGATGCCGCTGCCCACCTGGCGTTCGGCGCGGCGCTCGGGCAATACCGCTTCCTGAAGTACCGCACTCCTGCAAAGGACAAGCCGGTCACGGGTGAGGGCGAGTTCGTCATTCGCACGCCGGCAGGCGATGCCGCCGCGCGCTCATTCGAGGCGGAGTGGGCGCCGGTAGCGCGCGCCGTGACCTTCGCGCGCGACCTGATCAGCGAGCCGGGGGTTGAAATCTACCCGGAAAGTTTCGTGGCACGGACGCGCGAGGCGTTCGCCGGGCTCCCGAACGTACGCATCGACGTGCTGGACGTGCCGGCCATGGAAGCGCTTGGCATGGGCGGCATCCTGGCTGTCGGTCGCGGCAGCGTGCGGCCGCCGAGATTGCTGGTCGTGCGCTACGACGGCGGCGACGGGAACGAGGCGCCGTTTGCCTTCGTCGGCAAGGGCATTACCTTCGATTCCGGCGGCATCAGCCTGAAAGACGAAGACGGCATGTGGAAGATGAAGTACGACATGTCCGGCGCCGCCGCGGCCGCCGCGACGGTACTTGCGCTCGCCGGCCGCAGGGCGCCGGTGAACGCCGTCGGCATCGCCGCGCTTGCGGAGAACATGCCCTCCGGCAGCGCCGGGCGGCCGGGTGACGTGGTGCGCACGATGTCCGGCAAGACCTTCGAGGTGATCAGCACGGATGCCGAAGGGCGGATGGTGCTCTCGGATGCGGTCTGGTACGCGCAGCAGCAGTTCAGGCCGCGCGTCGTGATCGACCTGGCGACGCTCACCGGTTCGGTGCGCATCGCGCTCGGCGACGAGTACGCCGGCCTGTTCTCGCGTGACGACGCGCTGGCCGAGGCGCTGCGCAAGGCGGGGGAAGCGTCCGGTGAGGAATTGTGGCGCCTGCCGCTGCATCCCTCTTATGCGAAGGACCTGGAATCGCCGATTGCCGACCTGCGCAACAGCGGCGGATCCGGGACCGGCGCGGGCGCCGGCCTCGGTGCATACTTCATCGGCAGCTGGGTCGAGGAGTCGACGCCCTGGGCTCACCTCGATATCGCCGGCATGGCCTGGCGCGAAAAGGAGGCTCTGCCGACCGTACCGGAGGGCGCCAGTGGCTTCGGCATCCGCCTGCTCGACCGCTACGTGCGGCAAAGCGCGCCGTAGATTCCCGCAAGCCCGAGGTCTACAGGGCGGCCCGCCGACGCGCCTTGAGCAGCACGACCACCGGCTCCGGCCGGCCGTTCCAGTAGTCGAGCCGCACGCGCCCGTCGGGGAGCTGGCTCACCGTCGCCGGGATCGAACTGAACGTGCAGTACCAGCCCGACGGCAGCACGACCGCATTGCGCGGCCTGCCGAGGCTGCGGTCGAACACCAGGTCGTCGCCGTCCAGCCGGTAGCTGACCGGGTCCGTGTAGGTTTCGGAGATCCTGAGCCGCAGCGACTGCCCGGGCCTCACGGGCTCGAAGGGGATCACGACGACGCGCGCGTCGGGATCGACCGCTTCGCCGGCATTGACCTTCATCGCGGCCATCTCGGCGCCGCTCATCTCCTTCGCCTCGAGGACTTCGCCGGTGTCGAGGATGCGCGCCGAAGGGCCGCTCGCAGTGCTGCCCTTGCGGACGACGTTGGCGTAGCCGTTGATGCCCGGGCGCGATTCGGTGTAGTCGTGGTAGAGCTGGAATGCGTGCGTCTCGGGCTGCTGCAGGAAGTAGACGATGTCGCGATCCTGGTGCGCGCGCTCGGCGAGGCGATCCGCCTCGGTTTCGCCTTCGAAGGGCGATTCCCAGCTGCGCTGCTGCGTCGCCGGCTTCGGCGCGGCCGCCGCGCCGGTCCTGGCGCCCGGCGCCGCACGGAGCACGAGCGGCGCCTCGCCTTCGGTGCCGTTGACGAAGCTGATGCCGATGCGGCCGTCCGGTTCGGTGAGGATCTGGGAAGGCACGGTGAGGCCGACGACCTCGTAGCCCGCGGGGAGCACGACCTTGTTGCGGCGGATGCCGAGCGGCCGGTCGAACACGAGGGTGCGGCCGTCAAGGTAGTAGCTCTTGCGGTCCTCGTAGGTCTTGAGGATGACGAGGCGGGCTTGGCCGTTCTGCGGCACGGGGCGCGCGAGCGACACCTTGATGTAGTCGGTGTCGGGGTCCGCGTCCGGCATCAGCGGATCCCGGCGTGCGTCGGCGCCGCTCACGACCTCGAAGTGCAGCGGCCGGCCGGTCATGGCATCGAGGACGGCTTCGTCGCTGGCCACGCTGCCTTTGCGGATGGGGTTGTAGAAGTGGCGCGCCCCGGCGGTGGTCGCGGTCACTTCGTAGGTGATCCGGAACTTGCCGCTGTCGGGCGACAGCAGGTCGTAGCGCGTGTAGGCGTCGGCTTCGGACTGGGTCGTGGCCGTCGGCAGGAAGATACCGTCCGCGGGCGACCCGGCAGCCGATGCGCCGCCGAAGTGCCCGGGCAGGGCCGTCAGGAGGAGGGCGAGTGTCAGGACGCCTGCGGGGGCTGGACTCAAGGGCTACCGCGTCAATCCGGGTTTACTGTGCCTGCGCATCGAGTTGCGCGCGAAGTTCAGCAGGCAGCTTGAGCTTCGCGGCCAGTGCGTCGAGATACACGCGCTCGGCCGGGACATCCGGATCGATGGCCAGGCGCGACGCCAGGTAGACCTCGGCGCCCTGCTCCGGCGTGGCCACGGCGCGGGTGATGTCATTCAGGTCCACGGGCCCGGACAGCAGGTCGAATACATAGGCCTTCGCTTCCGCGTCCAGACCGAGCTGTTCCACCTGGCTGAACAACCGCTGCTGCTCCGCGGCATCCACGTGGCCGTCGGCCTTGGCAGCGCCGACCATGGCGCGGACGAGCACGAGCTGGAACGGGCTGCCGTCGGCCGCGGGCTGCGCGTCCGGCAGCGCCTGCGGCGGGAGCTGGGCGAACAGCTCGGGAGTCAGCGAGACCGGGCCGGGCGATCGCTTTTGCTGGTAATTCTGGTAGGCCTTCAGCGCCAGCGCGCCGAGCACCGCCGCGCCGCCGTACCCCAGTGCGCCGCCGGCCATCTTGCGCATGCCCTTGCCGCCGAGCAGCAGGCCCAGCAAGCCGCCCGCGGCTGCGCCGCGGACGAATCCGCCGCTGCCGCTGTACTGGTCCAGCCGGCCTTTGGCGCCCTGGCCGGCATCGCGCATGCCCTGGCCCGCCTGGCTGCCGAGAAACTGGTCGAGCAGGGACTTGGGATCGAACATGAATGCTCCGGTGCTGCAAATCGCTCGCTATAGACTCGCACGATAACCGTCGGTTCCGCACGCCGATCCGGACTCAAAGGGCGCCGAGCAACTGCCGGAGTCCCGCTTTCAGGTCGACCTGGACGGAAGGCCCGCGCACGTCCGGTGCCAGCGGTCCCAGGACCGGATCGCCCTCGGCGGCCTGTGCGCTGCGGCGCCCGCTGCCCGGCGCGAGCCGCCAGGCCGCCAGGGCGAGGCCGGCGCCGTTCAGGTACGCCGCGAGGACACGGGCCTGACGCAGCGCGGCGCGCTGCGCGAGTCCGAGTTCCTGCAGCAGCCCGAGCACCCGGCCGACCGCGGCGAGGGCCCGCGGCGTGTGCAGCAGGCGCGTGGCGAGGAGCGGGAACGCGTGCGGGAACGACTCCGCCAGCGCGAGGTAGGCATCGGCAAAGGCCGCCAGCGAGCTGCGCGCCCCCGGTGCGGGCGGCGGATCGCGCAGCAGCCTGTCGAACAGTTCGTCGACGACCGCGTCGAGGACGCCCTCGATCCCGTCGACGTGGTGGTACAGGGACATCGCCTCGCAGCCGAGGTCCGCCGCGAGCGCGCGCATGCTGAGGGCGGCAAGGCCGCCCGCCTCGATGCGCGCGAGCGCGGCCCGGGCGATGCGGTCGCGGTCGAGCGGCGCGGTCGGGCGCCGCTTCCGGCGCGGTGGCTTCATCTTGACGGCTTACACCGTAAGGTCTATCGTGAGCCGGAATCTTACACTGTAAGGGAGAATCATTCCATGACCAGGCAGCTCGCGGCGGTCGCTCTCGGTTGGCTGGCGGTAACCGCGCCCGGCAGCGCGGCCGCGGACGAGGCATTCCCCTGCACCGCCGAGGCGCGCGCGCAGAACGCGGCGACAGTCCGCATCGTGTTCGAGGAAATTCTCGGCAAGGGCCGCATCGCCGAGAACGAGCACATCTATCATCCCGACTTCAGGGCGCGCGGCATCACGCGCGACGCGACCCGCGCCGAGGACCGGGCGGCGAGCGAGGGCTGGCGAAAGATGGCGCCTGACCTGCGGATGGAAGTCCTGCACCTCGTGGCGGACTGCGACTACGTCGCGGCCCATTTCGAGGGCACCGGCACCAACACGGGGGAGGGCAACGGTTTCCCCGCGACCGGCCGCTCGCTGCGCGTGCGCGGGATGACGATCTTCCGGCTGGTGGACGGGCGGATCATCGAGGAGTGGACGTCTTTCGACCAGTACGCGCTGCTGCAGCAGCTGGGCCTCATTCCCGGTTGACGGCGGCCGGCTCCGCCGGCAGGAACAGCGCCGGGTCCACCATCGTGCCGTTCAGCGTCACGCCGAAGTGCAGGTGCGGGCCGGTGACGCGGCCGGTCGCGCCCACGGCGCCGATCGCATCTCCCGCGCTGACGGCCTGTCCCGCCTCGACGTCGATGCGGCTCAGGTGGCAGTACATCGTGACGAGCCCGGAGCCGTGGTCGATCAGGACCGTATTGCCGTTGAAGAAGAAATCGCCGGCGTCCGCCACCGTGCCGTCGGCGGCAGCGAGGATGGGCGTGCCGGCCGGCGCGGCAATGTCCATGCCCGAGTGCGGGCTGCGCGGCTGGTCGTTGAAGAAGCGACGCAGGCCGTAGGAGCTCGAGCGCTCTCCCGGCACCGGCTGCACGAGGCGCAGCGTCGCCGGCGCGCGGTCCGTGAATGCCGTGAGCGCCTTGCGAATGCGCACTTTCTCCTGGTCCACGCGCGCGAGGTCGCGCTTCGAGAGGTCCACCTGGCCGGGCGCGACCTTCAGTCGCTGGACCGCGTATTCCTTGTCGGCGACGTCGAACGCGAGGCGCTCCGTCCGGCCGGACTGGCCGACGACGAGCTCGTGCCGGCCGGGCTTCGCGTCGAGCGGGATGCCGACGACGGCAATCCACCGCCCGCCGTCGCGCAGCACCATGACGCGCGCGCCGTCGAGCGTCGCGACCGGGCGCGCATCGGCCGGCGCCTCCACCGGAATCGTCACCACGCCGCCCGGCACGGCGGCGGTGCGCGGCAAGTCATCGGCCAGGACGGCGAACAGGAGCAGGGCGGCGATCTTCATCGCTCAGGCACCCGCCGTTCCCGCAGCCAGCGGCCCCGTGCGTCGATGGCGTGCTGGATCGCCGCTCGCTCGAGGGGCGCGAGGTCCGTGTGGTGCGCCTCGAAAATCAGCACGACGCGATCGGAGGCGGCCCGGTTCCAGGCCTCGTGCTCGAAGCTGTCGTCGAAGGCGACCAGCTCGCCCTCGCGCCAGCGGTGGCGGTTCCCGCCCACGCGGATCTCGCAGTCGCCCGGCACGATCAGCGGCAGGTGCACGGTGATCCGGTTGTTGGCGATGCCGTAGTGCGGCGGGATGTGGGTGCCCGGCTTCAGGCGCGAGAAGAACAATTCCATCGGCTTGCCCGCAATCCGCACGACATCGGCTGCGGCAAGAGCCGCCAGCGTCTTCGGGAACTGCTTCGCGAGCGCCGTCGCCTCGGCGAGCTTGTAGAGGTGCAGCGCGGACCAGTCCGGGTTGCCGCTCAGTTCACGCCACAGCGGCGAGCGTGCGCCGGCCTCGACGTAGGGCGCGTGCTGCGCCCCGCCGGCGACGGCCGCGAGGTACTCGTCGCGAATCGCGGCGGTGTGAGACTCGACGTCGGCCGCCCAGGACAGCTCCTGGCGCGGCGTGAATTCCCGGGCCGGCAGGTCCGGCATGTAGAAGAGGCTGGGCTTCTGGGCCGGGGTCCGGTAGGTGAAGGGGCGATCGTGGGTCTGCACCCAGATCGCCGCGCGCACGCGTGCGAGTGCGGGCGGCGAGCCGGGCTGCGCGACGCCGCGCGCGAAGTCGTCGACCGCGCGCTCGTGCAGGCGCGTGAAATGCTCGCGCATCACCCGGTCCGCGGTCGCCGACCGTCGCCGGATCTCCGGGTCGAGCCCTGGCCGGTCCTTCGCAAGACGAACCGCCGGGTCGAGGTCGTCGCCGATCGAGAACAGCGTCGCCGCGTCCTCGCGGCGGCCGGCGGCCTCGAGCGCCGCGCCTGCGAACAGCGCGAGCCGCGCATCCTTCGGGTTCAGCCGCCAGGCCGCGAGGTAAGCCCCGACCGCGCGGCCGAGGTCGCCCGCCTTCTCGAGCGCCGTGCCCAGATTGAAGTGCAGCGCGGGCTGGCGGGGCGCGAGCGCGATGCAGCGCTCGTAGCCGGCCGCCGCCTCTTCGTAACGCTGGCGGGCGAAGGCCTGCGAGGCCTCGGCCAGGATCGACTCGACGGGAGCCGGCCCGCTCACTTCATCTCGGTCGCGACCAGGACGCCCGCGCGCTCGAGCGCGCCGATCTCCGCGAGCAGCTGGTCGCGGTCCGCGCCGGGCTGGCGCGCGAGCGCATCCTCGACGGAGAACATGCGCTGCTTCAGCGCCCACTCCAGCGTGGGGTAGTTCGACCCGATGCGGATCTCGCCCCCCTCCCAGGCGACCGAGAAACCGGCGTCGCGCCGCACGACCCGCGCGCGACGCGCCACCGAGTACCAGGCCGGCACCTGCCGGGCGGGCAGCCCGTAGTCCGCGCGCGGGCGGCCGAGGCCGCGCTGGTGATTCTGGACGTCGACGGCGAACGCGGGCGAGGTCATCACGGCGCGCACGCGGTCCGCGAGCTTCGCGAGCCGCTCACGCAGGGCTGCCTCGTCCCGCGCGTCGGGCAGGTAGGCGCGGAACTCGCCTTCGGCGGTCACGGCAGCCTCGAGCAGCTTGAACAGGGCGAGCCCGGTCGCCGGCGAGACGCCGAAGGTGACGTGCAGCGAGGCCGAGTCCCCGGTCAGCGCATCGTGGTACTGGCCGCGCGGCAGGTAGAGGAGATCGCCGGGCTTCATCACGATCTCGTGCAGCAGCCTGCCGCGCGTGTCGGTCAGCCACTTCTCCCACTCGTCGCCCGGCGGCACCGGATTCACCGGCGCGTCCGCGCGCGCCTCGTAGATGCGCCAGGTTTTCTCGCCTTCGGCCTGCACGGCGAAGACGTCATGCAGGTCGAAGTGCGTCTGGAAGGCCTGCACGCCCTGGAACGAGCAGTACACGTTCGCCGAGACCCGCGCGGCGAACTCGCGTTCGAGCATGGCGGCGACGGCCCCGACCTCCGGGCAGACGCGGTGCAGCTGGTTCGCGACCAGGCTGGCGCCGAGATTGGTGAGCGCCTTGACCTTCGCCGGATTCACCGGCGCGGGCTGCCCCGGACGCAGGTCGGTCGTGTCGCAGTAGTTCTCGCGCAGCGCCGCCCGGCTCCTGAAGTAGACCTTGAGCGTCTCCTCGTTCCAGTAGGGCGTGAGTTCCAGCACCTCGTTGAATCGCGACCAGGGGAGCAGCGGAGAACCGGCGCGGCGCACGTGCAGCGGCTGCCGGCCGAAGTACCGCGTGCGAAACGTGGCCGCATCGAACGGCGCGAGAAAATCCGCGAAATCCATGGCGCCCGGACGTTAACATTGGCCGTCCATGCAAGCAATGCAAGGCGACTGGCTGCCGGCGCGCGCGGCCCTGCATCCGACGGGGCTGTACTTCGCGCTGCGCGAGATCCGGCCGGCCGAATTGCAGGACCCCTTCATGCAGGAGACGATCTCGCGGCTGCCCGCGCGGGAGTCGGTCGTGCAGGTCGCGCGCGAGGACGTCGGCAAGGGCACCGCCGGCACGGAACCGGCCGGCATCGTATTCCACGTCTCGCGCTGCGGTTCCACGCTCGTCTCGCAGCTGCTGAAGCAGGACGTCGGGCTGGTCGTCTATGCGGAGCCGCTGCCCGTGAACGAGATCCTCCTGCCGCCGCACCGGTGGGCGCGCGCGGAGATCGTCGCGGCGTTGCGTTCACTGGGTGCCGCATTCGCGCGCCATGCGCGCCGGCCCTGGGTCATGAAGCTGACCAGCTGGAACACGCTGTTCTGCGACCTGGTTGCCGAGGCGTTTCCCGCGACGCCCTGGGCGCTGTGCCTGCGCGACCCGCTCGAGGTCGCCGTCTCGCTGCTCGAGAGGCCGGCGGGCTGGATCTGGAACGGCGAGGAGCCCGCCGCGCCGTTCGCGAAGCTCATCGATCCGGACGGGGTCCGGCGCACGCGCGAAGAGTACGTGGCGCGCGTCTGCGCCGCGCTGTGCGAGGCGGCCTGCCGGATCGACCCGGCGCAGGGCATCCTCGTGGATTATCCCTCGCTGCCGGCCGCAGCCTGGGAACGCATCGCGCCGCGCTTCGGGCGGACGGTGGATGAGGCGCTGCGTGCCAGGATGCGGGCTGCCGCCGCGACGGACTCGAAGGCGCCGGTCGGGCGTCCCGTGACCTTCGCTGCCGATACCGCGGCGAAGAGGTCGGCGGCCTCCGGCGCGCTGCGCGAGGCCGTCGACCGCATCGCCCGGCCGGCCTGGCAGCGCCTGCACGACCTTCACGCTGGAGCAAGAACATGAGAATCCACGCAGTCGTCCTGTCGGGCCTGTCACTCGCGGCCGCCGTCGCGGCGGCGGACGGCGGTTGAGCGGCGCCCCGGAAACGCTGCCTGCCGCGGTCGAGGCTGCGCGGCCCGCGGTGTTTGCCGCGAGCCGCTTCGTCGAGGAGGCGGCGAATCGCGAGCCGGACCTGCTGCCCGGCCTCGCGGCCTCGGGCGCGCTGGCGCGTCCGCGGGCGCCCGGCGAAATCGGCGAGCTCGCCTCGGCGATCGTCGCGGCGGACGAGGCCGGGTTCATGGACGCGCTGCGGCGGCTGCGCCGCCACGAGCTCGTTCGCATCGCCTGGCGGGACCTGACCGGCGCGGCGACGCTCGGCGAGACGCTGGCGGAGACCTCCGCGCTTGCCGATGCGGCGATTGCGACCGCGCTCGCGTTCGCGAACCGCGCGCTGGCGCCGCGCTACGGCCAGCCGCGATCGGCTTCGGGCGAGGCGCAGGAGCTGCTGGTGATCGGCATGGGCAAGCTCGGCGGCGGCGAGCTCAACTTCTCCTCCGACGTCGATCTCGTGTTCCTGTTCCCCGAGCCCGGTGAAACCGATGGGGCGCGCGCGGTCACGAACGAGGAATACTTCACGCGGCTCGGCCAGCTGCTCATCCGGCTGCTGGACGCGCGCACGTCCGAAGGCTTCGTGTACCGCGTGGACATGCGGCTGCGACCCCTCGGAGAGCCGGGACCGCTGGCGATGAACTTCGCCGCGTTCGAGGGCTATCTGCAGCAGCACGGGCGCGACTGGGAGCGTTATGCCTGGGTCAAGGCGCGCGCCGTCACCGGGGCGGCGCGTTACCGCGCCCTCTACGATCACGTGGTGCGCCCGTTCGTGTACCGGCGCTATCTGGACTTCGGCGTCTACGAAAGCCTGCGCGAGATGAAGGCGATGATCGCGCGCGAGGTCGAGCGGCGCGACCTGCAGGACAACGTGAAGCTCGGCCCCGGCGGCATCCGCGAAATCGAGTTCATCGTCCAGTCGCAGCAGCTCATCCGCGGCGGAACGGAGCCCGGGCTGCAGACGCCCTCGCTGCTCGCGGCGCTGCCGCGGCTCGCGGGCGCAAAGCTGCTGCCGTCCGCCGCCGTTGCCGAACTCGCCGATTCCTACGCCTTCCTCCGCCGTGTCGAGAACCGGCTGCAGATGGCAAACGATGCGCAGGAGCACGCGCTGCCCGCCGAAGCGGCCGGGCACGCGCGTCTGGCCGCGGCCATGGGATTCGGCGGCTGGCAGGCCTTCGCCGCGGCGCTCGAAGGCCACCGGCAGCGCGTGACGGCGCACTTCGATGCCGTCGTGCTGGGGCGCGGCGGATCCGCCGACCCTGCGCCTGCGGGCGGGCTCGAGCCGCTGTGGACCGACGAGCCGGCGCTTGAGCGCGTGGCCGGTGACGTCGGCCGCTTCGGCCTCGCCGACCCGCAGGCGGCGGCGCGCGTCCTGCTCGAATTGCGGCAGTCCGCCTATTTCCGCCGCCTCGACGCCTGGGGCCGCCGGCGGCTCGCGACCCTGCTGCCCCGCATGCTCGCCGCAGTCGCGCGTGCGGAAGCCGCGGGCGATGCGGCGGGCCTGACCGTGCTGACGCGCCTGCTGCGGATCGTGGAGGCGATCGGCGGGCGCACCGCATACCTCGCGCTGCTCAACGAGAACATGCAGGCGCTCGAGCGCCTCGTCGAGGCCTGTCGCACGGGCGACTACCTCGCACGCCAGGTGGCCGCGCACCCCCTGCTGCTGGACGAGCTGCTCGACGCACGGGTTTTCGAGACGGCGCCCGATCGGGCCCAGTTCGAGCAGGAGCTCGCCGCGCGGCTCGGACACGCCGGCGAGGACGAGGAACAGCGCATGGACGCGTTGCGCCACTTCCGGCGCGCCGCGATGTTCCGCGTCGCGCTGCAGGACCTCACCGGGCGGCTGCCGCTCATGCAGGTGAGCGACCGGCTGACGGACGTCGCGGAACTGATCCTCGGCCAGGCGCTGACCATGGCCTGGCGCCACACGGCGGCGACCTACGGAGAGCCGCACTGCGAGGACGGGCAGGGGCCCCGCGTCCCGCGCGTCGGCATTGCGGGCTACGGCAAGCTGGGCGGCATGGAACTCGGCTACGGCTCCGACCTCGACCTCGTCTTCCTGCACGACTCGACGGGGCAGGGCCAGCAGACGACAGGCCCCAAGGTGGTGGACAACGAGGTTTTCTTCCTGAGGCTCGCGCAGCGCCTGGTGCACGTGCTGACGGTGCACACGCCCGCGGGCCGGCTGTACGAGGTCGACGTGCGGCTGCGGCCGTCCGGCAAGGGCGGCCTCGCCTTCACGCAGATCGGCGCGTTCGAGGAGTACCAGCGGCGCGAGGCCTGGACCTTCGAGCACCAGGCGCTCCTGCATTCGCGCTGGGTCGCCGGCGACGCGGCACTCGGCACTGCCTTCGAGCGTATCCGCCGCGAGGTGCTCGCCGGGGCGGTCAGGCGCGAGGGGCTGCGCGAGGAGATCCTCGCCATGCGGGAGCGCATGCGCGCCGAGCACGGCCATCCACGCGAAGGCGAGTTCGACCTCAAGCACGACCGCGGCGGCATTACCGACATCGAGTTCCTGGCCCAGTACTGGGTGCTGCGCCATGTCCGCGAGCACCCGCCGCTCGCCGAGTTTTCCGACACGATCCGCCACCTCGAGTCCGTGGGGTCGGCGGCGCTGGTGGACCACCGGGTCGTCGACCGGCTCGTGGATGCCTACCGCACGTTCCGCAGCGCCGCCCACCACCTGTCGCTGGAACAGCGGCCCGCAGTGGTCGGTGCCGGCGAACTCGCCGCGCCGCGCGCCGCAGTCGCCGCGGTCTGGGACCGCGTGATGGTCGCGGGCGAGGACCCGGCACCCGTATAATCCCGCGATGCAGCCCGACAGCCCCCTGCAACAGCCGAATGCGCGCACGCAGTACGAGGTGACTGCTGCGGACCTGCCGCTGGCCTGCCCGATGCCGTCGATGTCGCTCTGGAACAGCCACCCCCGCGTCTACCTCCCGATCGAAAAGACGGGCTTCGCGAAGTGCCCGTACTGCAGCGCCGAGTACGTCCTCAGCCGCTGACAGCCGATGTTCGAGCGGCAGCGAATCGACCGCGGCGCGATCCTCTACGACCCGCGGCGCGTGCGCGAGCCCGGCCCGGCGCTTTTCGAACCCGACGCGCTGCGCGCCCAGGGCACCGTCGCCGAGGCGCGCGGCGGCAGGGGCTCGATCCTGTTCCTCGAGATCGGCGGCCGGCGCTGGGTCCTGCGTCGCTATCTGCGCGGCGGCATGGCGATGCACGTGGTCCGCGACCGCTATCTCTGGCTGGGGGAGGAACGCACGCGCTCGTTCCGCGAGATGCGGCTGCTGGGCGAGCTCGGGCGCCGCGGCCTGCCGGTGCCGGTCCCCGTGGCCGCGCGATACCGGCGCGGACTCCTGAGTTATCGCGCGGAACTGATCACCGAGCGCCTGGCCGGCGTGGAGTCGCTGTCGGCGCTGGTGGCGACCGGGCGCATGGATGACGCGCGCTGGGCGGCCGTCGGCCGCTGCCTGCGCCGTTTCCACGACGCCGGCGTCCAGCACGCCGACCTCAATTCCGACAACATCCAGCTGGACGAGGCCGGGGAGGTCTGGGTGCTCGACTTCGACCGCGGCCGCATCCGCGAGCCGGGACACTGGCGCCAGCGCGTGCTCAACCGCCTGGCGCGAAGCATCGCCAAGCGCAACCCCGGCGCGACCGGGTGGCAGGCCGGCTTCGCGGTGCTGCGCCTCGCGCACGACGCCTGACGCGATGTCCTGGCTCTACAACGTGCTCACCTACCTCGCGGCCCCGTTCGCGATCCTGGTGCAGCTCTGGCGCGGCCTGCGCGACCCGAGCTACCGCGGCGGCCTCGGCGAGCGGTTCGGTTTCGGCCCGGCCGTCTCCGGGCCGGTGATCTGGGTGCACGCGGTCTCGGTGGGCGAGGTGCAGGCCTCGCAGCCGCTGGTCACGCAATTGCGCCGGCGCCATCCGGAGTTCCGCCTGCTGCTCACGACCGTGACGCCGACCGGAGCCGCGCGGGCGCGGCTGCTGTTCGGCGACCAGGTGCTGCTTCGCTACGTGCCGTTCGACCTGCCCGGTTCGGTCAGGCGCTTCTTCGACCGGGTGCAGCCGAAGCTCGCGATGATCCTCGAGACGGAACTGTGGCCGAACCTCTACGGCGAATGCGGCCGCAGGTCGGTGCCGCTGGTGCTGGCGAGCGCGCGGGTATCGCCGCGCTCGGTCGGCAACTACCGGCGCCTGACCTCGCTGTTCCGCAAGACGCTTTCCTACGGGATCGTCATCGCCGCGCAGAGCGAGGCCGACGCCGAGCGCTTCCGCTCGATCGGAGCCGCGCCGGAGCGCACTCACGTCACCGGCAGCATCAAGTTCGACTTCCAGCCGCCGGCCGGCATCGAGGCCCGGGGCCGGCGCTGGCGCGACGAGAACCTGCCCGGCCGGCCGGTCTGGGTCGCGGGCAGCACGCACGAGGGCGAAGAGGCGATGGTGCTGGATGCGCACCAGCGCGTGCTCGAGCGCTGTCCCGACGCGCTGCTGATCCTGGTGCCCCGGCACCCGCAGCGCTTCGACTCGGTGCGCGAACTGCTCGCCAGGCGCCGCGAGGCCTTCGCATTCCGTTCGGCAGGCGCGGCCATCACGCGGGCGACGCGCGTGCTGCTCGGCGACACGATGGGCGAGCTCATGATGTTCTACGCGGCCGCAGACGTCGCCTTCGTGGCGGGCAGCCTCGTTCCCATCGGCGGCCACAACCTGCTCGAGCCGGCGTCCGTCGGGCTGCCGGTGCTGACCGGGCCGCACAATTTCAACGGCGAGGAGATTGCCGGCCTGCTCGTGGATGCCGGCGCCGCACAGGTCGTCATGGACACGCAGCGGCTTGCCGAAGCGGTCCTGGAACTGCTCGACGACCCAGTGCGCCGCGAGCGCATGGGTGCGGCGGGCAAGGCCGTGCTGGAGGCGAACCGCGGCGCGCTCGACCGCCTGCTGACGCTCGTCGATCCGCTGCTCACCTGACGGAGGACCCGCATTGAAGACCGACCTGACGCTCGCCGAGCCGTACCAGCCGGAGGCGCTCTCGGCGCTGGCCGACCAGTTCGGGTCGCCGCTGTTCGTGATCGACTGCGCCAGGCTGCGCCGCCAGTACCGCGCGCTCGCGGCCGCTTTGCCGGGCGTGGACCTGCACTATGCCCTCAAGCCGCTGCCGGACCGGACCGTGGTGCAGGTCCTCGCGCAGGAGGGCGCGTGGTTCGACCTGGCGACCAACGGCGAGGTGGACCTGGTGCGCGACGCGGGCATCCCGCCCAAGCGCTGCATCCACAGCCACCCGATCAAGCGCGGTTCCGACATCCGGCACGCGCTCGACCGGCGCATCACGACCTTCGTCGTGGACAACGCCGAGGAGATCGCGAAGTTCAAAGCCCAGCGCTCGCGGGTCAGGCTGCTGCTGCGTGTCTCGTTCCGCAATCCCGACACGGTGATCGACCTCTCCCGCAAGTTCGGCTGCGACCCCGCGGCCGCGATCGGCCTGATCGAGGAAGCCACGCGGCACGGCATCCGCATCGTCGGCCTCTCGTTCCACGCCGGCTCGCAGCTGCCGCGCCCGGACAAGCACGTCGAGGCGATCGCGACCTGCGGGCGGATCGTCGCCGAGGCGAGGGAGCGGGGATTCCCGCTCGAGGTGCTCGACATCGGCGGCGGATTCCCGATCGACTACCTGGAGCCGGCGCCGCCGATCGACGAGTTCTGCGCGCCGATCCGACGAGCGCTCGGGGGGCTCCCGGCCGGACTGCGCCTGATCGCGGAGCCGGGCCGGTACGTCTGCGGGCCCGCAGTGGTCGCGATCTCGACCGTCATGGGGCGCGCCAGGCGCGAGGGCCGCTGGTGGTACTACCTCGACGACGGCATCTACGGGACCTACAGCGCCCAGATATTCGACCGGATGCGCCTGCCCGTGGAGCCGCTCGCAGGCGGCGACCGGCCGCGCGAGGCCTGCGTGATCGCCGGGCCCACCTGCGACAGCCTGGACGTCATCGCCGAGGACCTGCCGATGCCGGTGCTGGAGATCGGCGAGCGGCTGGCGGCCCGGCAGGCAGGGGCGTACACGATGGCGACCGCGACCGACTTCAACTTCTTCCCGCGCGCGAAGGTCATCGCCGTGAACGTCGAGCGCACGGAAGGACGGGGGTAGGCCCGTGCCGCAGGCTTTCTGGCAGGCTGCAGGCCTGCTCGTGCTCTCCAACGTGTTCATGACGTTCGCCTGGTACGCGCACCTCAAGGAACTCAATCACAAGCCGTGGTACCTGGCTGCGCTGGCGTCGTGGGGCATCGCGCTCGTCGAGTACCTGTTCCAGGTGCCCGGCAACCGCATCGGCTACACGGTGATGACCCTGCCGCAGCTCAAGATCCTGCAGGAGGTCATCACGCTGCTCGTGTTCGTGCCTTTCGTCGTGCTGTACATGAAGCAGGGGCTGAAGCTCGACTACCTGTGGGCCGCGCTGTGCATCGTCGGCGCCGTCTACTTCGTGTTCCGCGGCACATGACGACGTCGATCCGTCGCCGGGTCGACCTGCTGCGCGCCGGGCGCGACCCGAGCTTCATCGCGCGGCTCGCCTCGGGCTGGGCCGTGCTCGGCAGCCCGCAGGTGCTGCCGGGCTATTGCCTGCTGCTGCCGGACCCGGTGGTGCCGACGCTCAACGCGCTCGAGGGCGCGGCGCGCGCGGCGTTCCTCGCCGACATGGCGGCGCTCGGCGACGCGGTGCTGGCCGTCACCGGCGCCGTGCGGATCAATTATGCCGTCTTCGGCAATCTCGACCCCGCGCTGCACGCGCACGTGATCCCGCGCTACCACGACGAACCGGAGGCGCTGCGCACCGCGCAGCCCTGGGCCTACGACTGGAGCGCCGCGCCTGCCTTCGACCCGGAGCAGCACCGCGACCTCGGCAACCGCATCCACGCCGCGCTTGCGCGCATCGCCTGAGGACCCAGCCGCATGAAGGTCGTCTATTCCCCCCTGCACGCGCGCCACGACGGCGGCGTCGAGCTTTACCGCGGCGCGCTGGTCCCGACTTTCGAGACCCCGGAGCGCGCCGAGATCATCCGCGCGGCGCTCCTGGCCGCCGGCCATGCGGAGGTCGGGCCCCGCGCGATCCCGGATGCGCGGCTCGAGCGGGTGCACGAGGCGGAGTTCGTCGAGTTCCTGCGCGGCGCGCACGCGCGCTGGGCGGGGGAGGGCCGGCAGGGCCATGTCCTGCCGAGCGGCTTCCCGGCGCGCGGCCTGCGCCGCGACCGCAGGCCGTCCGGGATCAGCGGCTCGCTCGGCTACTACGCGTTCGATGCGAGCACGCCGATCGTCGCCGGCACCTGGGAAGCGGCGCTGGCCGCGGCGCGCTCGGCGATGACCGCCGCCGCGCTGGTCCACGAGGGAGAACGCGCGGCCTACGCGCTCTGCCGCCCGCCCGGACACCACGCCGCGCGCAGCACCTACGGCGGCTACTGCTACCTCAACAACGCCGCCCTGGCCGCGCAGTACCTGCGCGACGAAGGTCGCCGGCGGGTCGCCGTGATCGACGTGGACTATCACCACGGCAACGGCACGCAGGAGATCTTCTGGGAACGCGACGACGTGCTGTTCGTCTCGCTGCACGGGGATCCCGAGACGGAGTACCCCTGGTTCCTGGGTTATGCGGACGAGCGGGGCGCCGGGCGGGGCGCGGGATACACGCTGAACCTGCCCCTGCCGGCCGGAACGGGCTGGGATGCCTACAGCGCGGCGCTCGACACGGCGCTCGCGGAGATCCGCCGCTTCACGCCCGACGCGCTCGTGGTGTCGCTCGGCGTGGACACCTACGAAGCGGACCCGATCAGCTCGTTCAAGCTCGCGGGCAAGCACTATCCGCTGGTCGGCGCGGCGCTCGCCGGCCTCGGCCTGCCGACTGTGCTCGTGCAGGAAGGCGGATATGCCGTCGCCGAGATCGGCGCGAACGTGGCAGGCGTGCTCGACGCGTTTGCCGATTAGACTGGGCGAATGGCAGCCACGCCCGAAGATGCCGTCGACCGACTGCGCCGCGACTGGGAGCCGCGTTTCCGGCGTTTCGTCGCCGGGCAACCGGATGCCGACCCGGGCCACGGGCCCGCGCACCTCGAACGGGTGGTCGCCACGGCGATGCGACTGGCGGCCGAGACGGGGGCGCGTCCCGAGATCGTGCTGCCCGCGGCCTGGCTGCACGACTGCGTCCACGTCGCCAAGGACTCCCCCGACCGGGCGCGCGCCTCGCGGCTGGCGGCTGATCGTGCGCTCGTGTTCCTCCAGGACGCGGGCTACCGGCCGGATTGCCTGCCCGACATCCGTCACGCGATCGAGGCCCACAGTTTCTCGGCCGGGATCGCGCCGCGCACGCTGGAAGCGCAGGTGGTCCAGGACGCGGACCGGCTGGACGCGCTCGGCGCGATCGGGCTCGCGCGCTGCATCGCCGTCGGCACGGCGCTCGGTCGGCCCGTGTACGAGCCGCAGGACCCTTTTTGCCGCGGGCGCAAACCGGACGATCGCGGGGCTTCGGTGGACCACTTCTACACCAAGCTCCTGAAGCTCGCGGGCACGATGCAGACGGACGCGGGCCGGCGCGAGGCGGAACGCCGCACGGAATTCCTGCGCAGCTTCCTGGCCCAGCTCGAGTCGGAGATCGGGCCGTGAACCGCGGCGTCCCGGCACGCGACGCGCTCGCCCGCCTGCGCGAGGGGAACGCTCGCTTCGCGGCGAATGCGCGCGGCACCGGCACCCTCATCACGGCAGCGCGGCGCGCCAAGCTGACCGCGGCCCAGGAGCCGTTCGCGATCGTGCTCGGCTGCTCGGACTCGCGCGTTCCGGTGGAGCTCGTGTTCAACCAGGGCCCGGGCGACCTGTTCGTGATCCGCGTGGCCGGCAACATCGTCGCGCCCTCGCTGATCGGCAGCGTCGAGTTCGCGGCCGACCGCTTCGGCACCCGGCTCGTCGTCGTGCTGGGCCATTCCTCCTGCGGCGCGATCCAGGCGACGATCGAGGAGCTGCACCGGCCCACGGTCAACCAGTCGCCCTATCTCAAGGCGATCGTCGACCGGATCCGGCCGGGCGTCGCGGACATCGTCTCGAGACGCGAGACGGAGGGCGCGCTAGCCGTCGAGCACGCGGCGATGACGGCGAATGTGCGTGCCTCGGTGGACCAGCTGCGCCACGGCTCGGCGATCATCGAGAACCTGATCGCGAATCACGGGCTGCTGGTGACCGGCGCCTGGTACTCGCTCGAGACCGGAAAGGTCGAATTCCTCGACGATCCCCTAGCGCGATAGCGCGGCGATGAACGTGGCGGGATCGACGTTCCCGCCCGAGAGGATGATGGCCGTCGTGCGGCCCGCGAGCGCGATCCTGCCCGCCAGCGCCGCGGCGAGCGCGACCGCGCCGCCCGGTTCGACCACGAGCTTCAGGTCGCGGAAGGCGCGCGCCATCGCGGCCTCGACTTCGCGGTCGCTCACCGTCAGGACGCCGGCCAGCAGCTCGCGGTTGATCGCGAACGTGAGTTCGCCGGGCGGCGAGGACTGCAGCGCGTCGCAGATCGAGCGCGCCCCGGGCGGGTTCCTGAGCAGCGTGCCTGCCGCGAGCGAGCGGCGCGTGTCGTCGAAAGCCTCGGGCTCGACGCCGTACACCGCCGCTGCCGGCGCGAGCGTGCGGACCGCGATCGCAGTACCGGCCGTCAGCCCGCCGCCGCTGGTCGGCACCAGCACCTGGTCGGGCACGAGCCCCAGCTCCGCCGCCTGCTGCATCAGCTCGAGCCCCGCCGTGCCCTGGCCGGCGACGACGTGCGGGTCGTCGTAGGCCGGCACGAGCGTCGCTCCGCGCTCGGCGACCAGCCGGCGGGCGATGGCTTCGCGGTCCTCCGTGAAGCGGTCGTAGAGCACGACCTGGGCGCCGAGCGCGCGCGTGTTCTCCAGCTTGATGGCCGGCGCATCCGAAGGCATCACGATCGTTGCCGGGATGCCGAGCATGCGCGCCGCCGCGGCGACGCCCTGGGCATGGTTGCCGGACGAGAAGGCGACGACCCCCGCGCGGCGCTCCGGGGCATCCAGCTGGACCAGCCGGTTGTAGGCGCCGCGGAACTTGAATGCGCCGTTGCGCTGCAGGCATTCGGCCTTGAACAGGAGGCGGCCGCCGAGCGCCTCGTCGAGCGGCGTGTCGGCGAGGAGCGGCGTGCGGCGCGCGACGCCAGCGAGCCGGGCGGCGGCCGCCTCGATGTCCGCGAAGCCGGGCCGGGGGCGTGATTCGTGCCTTGCGTTCATCGGGTGTTATGTTAGCCGCATGGAGCGCGGCCTGCGCGCGGCGCAGCTCGTCGTCGGCGCGGCCCTGCAAGGAGTCGTTCGATGATCGACGCGATCTGGTTGCCCTGCGGCGCGATGGTCGGCCTGACGGCGCTCGTCTGGGTGAAGCTCTACTGGGACCGCATCGGCGAGATGCGCGCCCGGCGCATCGACGCGCAGGAGCTTGCGACGGTCCGTGCCGCCGCGGCCAGGCTCGAGCGCCCGGAGGCCGCCGAGAACTTCCGGAACCTGTTCGAGGTCCCGGTGCTCTTCTACGTGCTGTGCATCGCGCTCGTCCTGAACGGCGGCTCGACGCCCGGCTTCGTCACGGCGGCCTGGGCCTATGTGGCGCTGCGCTCGCTCCACAGCCTCATCCACGTCACCTACAACCGCGTGATGCACCGCTTCCTGGTCTATGTCGCGAGCACGCTGCTGCTATTCGGGATGTGGATCGCGTTCTTCGCGGGGATGCATGCATGAGCGTGTTCGAGGGCCGCTGCCTGTGCGGTGCCGTGCGCTTCACGGTGGCGCCGCCGACGCTGTTCTTCGCGCATTGCCATTGCCGCTGGTGCCGCGAGGCGCACGGCGCCGCCTTCGTGAGCTGGGTGGGCGCGGCCGAGGAGCGCTTCCGCTTCGTGCCCGGCTCCACGCAGCCCGCGTGGTACCCGTCGACGCCGCAGAGCCGGCGCGGGTTCTGCACGACCTGCGGCACGACCCTGTTCTTCACGTCGTCGGTCTGCCCGGGCGAGATCCACGTGGCGCGTTCTGCATTCCCGGGCCGCATCGACCGCGAGCCCGAGTGCCACATCTTCTACGACCAGCGCGCCGGCTAGATCGAGGTCGGGGACTCGCTGCCTCGTCACGCGAGCGACGATCCGGGTCTGGCCAGATTCAAGGCCGTCCCGCGGTGATGGCTTCGTCGTCGAGCTGCTCGATCGGCTCGGAGCACACCGGGCCGCGGCAGGCGTAGGCCACCGTCGTCTCGCGCGGGCGTTTGGCGGCGAGCGCGTCCGGCAGCCCGGCTGCCTCCGCCGGTATCGCGATCACCATGCGCCGCGGCGAATAACGGCGCGCGAGCGCCGCGTGCCAGGCGGCGAGTTCCGCGCCCCTGCCGCGCACGACGAGGATTTCGACCGGCCCGAGGTACTCGTCGAGCGCATTCAGCATCGCCGCGTGCGCATCCGGCGCGCGGGAGAGCGAGGGGTAGGCGGCGCGCACCGCCGCTTCGGCCGCGTCGAGGTAGCGTTGTTCCCCGGTCAGCCAGCCGAGCCGCGCCAGTGCGCGCGCGGCGACGCCGTTTCCCGAGGCCATCGCCTCGTCGGCGAAGCCCTTCGGCCGTGCGAGCGGCGGATCCTCGCCCGCGGCCGTGAACCAGAATCCGCCCTGTTCCCGGTCGGCGAAGCGCTCGAGCAGGGCGTCCGCGATCCGGCAGGCGAAATCGAGGTCTTCGATGCGGAAGCGCGCCTGCAGGGCTTCGAGCAAGCCGTCCAGCAGGAAGGCGTGATCGTCGAGGTACGCGGGAAATCGCGCCAGGCCGTCCTTCCAGACGGCGTACAGCCTGCCGTCGCGCCAGGCCTCGAGGCGCAGGAAGTCCAGCGCGGCGAGCGCCGCGTCCGTCAATGCCGGCGCGTCGAGGAGGCGTCCCGCGATCGCGAGGCCGCGGACCATCAGGCCGTTCCAGGCAGTGAGTATCTTGTCGTCGAGCCCCGGCCGGACGCGCCTGCTGCGTTCGGCGAAAAGCTTCGCGCGCGCCGATTCGAGCAGTTCCCGGATCCTTTCCAGGGGAAGCGCCGCCTCGCGCGCGACCTCCTCCAGGGAAACGAAGGCGTGAAGGTGCCAGGCGCCCTCGAAGTTCGGCTCGCGGTCGAGGCCGAAGCGGCGGGCGAACGCGCGGTACTCGTCCGCGGTGAGCAGGCGCTCCGCTTCGTCGCGCTGCCAGACGTAGAACCGCCCCTCGTGACCTTCGGAGTCCGCATCGAGCGCTGCGTAGAAACCGCCTTCCGGCGCGCGCATCTCGCGCAATGCCCAGGCGGCCGTCGCGTGCGCGGCCTCTCGCAGGATGCCGTCGCCCGTCGCGACCGCGGCCTCGGCGCAGAGGCCGAGCAGGGCGCCGTTGTCGTACAGCATCTTCTCGAAGTGCGGGATCATCCAGAACGGATCGACCGAGTAGCGGCAGAAGCCGCCGCCGAGCTGGTCGAAGATTCCCCCTTCCGCCATGCGCCGCAAGGTCAGGTGCGCCATGCGCAGGGCTTCGGCGTCGTCGTGCTCGCGCAGCAGGAACTCGATCGAGGCGGCGTGTGGAAACTTCGGCGCCTGTCCGAAGCCGCCGAAGCGCGGGTCGAAGGAGGCCGCAAGCTGCCGGCGCGCGCGATCGAGCGGGTCGCGCGAGATCGCGAGCCCCTCGGGGGCGGCGGGCGGGGCGATCTCGCGGAAGACGCCGCGCAGGGCCTCGTTCTGGCTCGCGACGCTCGCGCGCTCGTCGCGATAGAACGAGGCGACCCGCTCGAGCAGTCCCGTGAAGGCCGGCATGCCGTAACGGGGCTCCCTCGGAAAATAGGTGCCCCCGAAGAACGGGGTCAGGTCGTCGGGGGCGAGGAACAGGGTGAGCGGCCAGCCGCCGCCGCGCTGCGTCAGCATCTGGTGCGCGAGCTGGTACACCTTGTCGAGGTCCGGGCGTTCCTCGCGGTCCACCTTGACGTTGACGAACAGGCGGTTCATGACCGCGGCCGTCGCCTCGTCCTCGAAGGACTCGTGCGCCATCACGTGGCACCAATGGCAGGCCGAATAGCCGATCGACAGCAGGATCGGCCGGTCGAGCCGGCGCGCGGCCTCGATGGCTTCGGCGCCCCAGGGGTACCAGTCGACCGGATTGTCGGCGTGCTGCCGCAGGTAGGGGCTCGATTCCTGCGCGAGCCGGTTCATGGATGTCGCCGGGGTCAGTTAGAATTGCGGCCACTATAGCCACCGCGCTGCGATCCCGCATGTCGAGCATCCCCGAACCCGCCGCGTCGGCGGCCAGCGCGCTGCCGCGCCTCGTGCTGAAGCCGCGCGAGGAGCGCCGGATCCATGCCGGCCACCTGTGGGTCTACTCGAACGAGGTCGACGTGAAGGCGACGCCGCTCGCCGGCTTCGCGCCCGGCGCGCTTGCCGAGCTGCGATCGTCCGGCGACCGGTTCCTGGGCTATGCCTACGTCAATCCGAACTCGCTCATCTGCGCGCGGCTGCTCGGCCGCGACCCGGATTACCCGCCGGGCAAGTCGCTCATCGTGCACCGGCTGAATGTCGCGCTGGCGCTGCGCAAGCGCTTCCACGCGGCGCCGTACTACCGGCTCGTGTACGGGGAGGGCGACCTGCTGCCGGGACTCGTCGTCGATCGCTACGGCGACGTGCTGGTGGCGCAGGCCGGCACCGCCGGCGTCGAGTCGATGAAGGCCGAGGTTGAGGAGGCGCTCGTCAAGGCGGTCTCGCCGGCGGGGCTGCTCTGGAAGAACGACTCGCCGGTGCGCGAGCTCGAGGGCCTGCCGCGTTACGTGGAAACCGCCTTCGGGACCGTGCCGGAGTCGATCGTCGTCCCGGAGGGCGGCGTGGACTTCCGCGTGCCGCCGGCCGGCGGCCAGAAGACCGGCTGGTACTACGACCAGACCTGGAACCGTGCGCTGTTCGCGCGCCAGGCGTCCGGGGCGCGCGTGCTCGATGTCTTCAGCTACGCGGGGGGCTTCGCGCTGCAGGCACTGCGCGCGGGCGCGTCTGCCGCGACCTGCGTCGATTCCTCCGCGGCAGCGCTTGCTTCCGTGGCCGCGACCGCCGAGGCCAACGGGCTGGAGGTCGAGCGGCTGGAGGGCGATGCCTTCGAGACGCTCGAGGCGCTGGGCGCGGAGCGGCGGCGCTTCGACGCCGTGGTCGTGGACCCGCCGGCCTTCATCAAGCGGCGCAAGGACCACCCGAAGGGCCTCGCAGCCTACCGGCGCGTGAACCAGCTTGCCATGCAGCTGCTCGACCGCGACGGCCTCCTGATGTCCTGCTCCTGCTCGCATCACCTGCTGCCGGGCGAGCTGGTCGACGCGGTCCAGCGGGCGGCCCGGCACCTGGGCCGCTTCGCGCAGCTGGTCGCCGTCGGCGCGCAGTCGCCGGACCACCCGGTGCACCCGGCCATCGACGAGACGCGCTACCTGCGCGCCTTCCTTTTCAGGGTTACCGACGCGTGATCATCTACCCCGACATCGACCCCGTCGCTTTCTCGCTCGGCCCGGTCAAGGTGCACTGGTACGGGCTGATGTACGTGGTCGGCTTCATCGCCGGCTGGTGGCTCGCGCGCAAGCGCGCCGCGGCGCCGGGATCGACCTGGAAGCCGGTCGACGTCGACGACCTCATCTTCTTCGCGGCGATCGGCGTGATTGCCGGCGGACGCCTCGGGTGGATCCTCTTCTACGGCTTTGACGCGGTTCGCGCGGACCCGCTCGCGATCCTGCGCGTCTGGCAGGGAGGCATGTCCTTCCACGGCGGGCTCGCGGGCGTGATGATCGCCATCGCGCTTTTCGCCCGGCGCCGGGGCCGGCGCATCGCCGACGTGTTCGACTTCATGGCGCCCCTGCCCGCGATCGGGCTCGGCGCCGGCCGGATCGGCAATTTCATCAACGGCGAGCTCTGGGGCAAGCCGACTGACCTGCCCTGGGGCATGCTGGTCGACGGGCAGGTCCTCCATCCCTCGCAGCTCTACGAGGCGGCCCTCGAGGGACTGGTCCTGTTCGTCATCCTCTGGTGGTTCACTTCGCGGCCGCGGCCGCGGCTCGCGCCGGCGGGCCTGTTCCTCGTCCTGTACGCGGTTTTCCGCTTCGCCGTCGAGTTCGTGCGGGTCCCCGACGCCGACATCGGTTACCTCGCCTTCGGCTGGCTGACGATGGGCCAGCTGCTGTCGCTGCCGGTGCTGATCGCCGGGCTCGGCATGCTCGCGTTCGCGTACACTCGGCGCGAGCCCTCGGGGAACCACGCCTGATGCGCGCCTACCTCGACCTGATGCGCCTGGTCCGCGAACGCGGGGTCCGCAAGTCCGACCGCACCGGCACGGGCACGCTGTCCGTCTTCGGCCACCAGCTTCGCTTCGACCTCTCCGCCGGATTCCCGCTGGTCACGACCAAGCGCATCCACGTCAGGTCGGTGATCGAGGAGCTGCTGTGGTTCCTGCGCGGCGAAACGAACGTCCGCTCGCTGCAGGAAAAGGGCGTCACGATCTGGAACGAGTGGGCGGACGAGGCGGGCGAACTCGGCCCGGTATACGGGCGCCAGTGGCGCGCCTGGGCCACGGCGGACGGCCGCCATGTCGACCAGATCGCGCGCGTCATCCACATGCTCCGCCACGAGCCGGATTCGCGGCGCCTGATCGTGAGCGCCTGGAACGTCGGCGAACTCGAGCAGATGGCGCTCGCACCCTGCCACTGCTTCTTCCAGTTCCACGTAGCCGACGGGCGGCTGTCCTGCCAGGTCTACCAGCGGAGCTGCGACATTTTCCTCGGCGTCCCGTTCAACATCGCGTCCTACGCGCTGCTCACCCACATCATCGCGCAGCAGGCCGACCTCAAGGTCGGCGACCTCGTCTGGACCGGCGGCGACTGCCATCTCTACCTCAATCACCTCGAACAGGCCGACATCCAGCTCGCGCGCACGCCGCTGCCCCTGCCGACACTCGCCCTGCTGCGCCGCCCGGCGGACGTCGCCGACTACCGATTCGAGGACTTCCAGGTCATCGGCTACGAGCCATTGGCCGCGATCCGCGCGCCCGTCGCGGTCTGAGCGGCGGGCATGAGCCGCCCCGCGGTGGCGATCGTCGCGATGGCCGACAACGGCGTGATCGGCCGCGACAACGGACTGCCCTGGCACCTGCCGGACGACCTCCGGCGCTTCAAGGCGCTCACCATGGGTCACGCGATGCTGATGGGGCGCAAGACCTGGGATTCGATCGGGCGGGCGTTGCCGGGCCGGCGCAGCTTCGTCCTGTCGCGGAATGCGGGCTGGCAAGCGCCGGGTGCCGAGCGGGTCGGGTCGCTCGATGAGTCGCTCGAGCGGGCGGGTGCGGCGACGCTGTTCGTCATCGGGGGCGCGGAGGTGTTCTCGCTCGCCTGGCCGGCCGTCGGCAGGCTCGAGCTCACCGAGGTGCACGCCCAGCCGGCCGGCGACACCCTGCTCGGGGGATTCGACCGCGCGGACTGGCGCGAGATCCATCGCGAGCGGCACGCCGCCAACGCGCGCCACGCGCACCCGTTCAGTTTCGTGACGCTGGTCAGGCGCTGAGCGCGCCCGCGATCAGCTCGACCGCGCGCCAGCAGTCCTCGTAGGAGTTGTACATCGGCGCCGGCGCCAGGCGGATCACGTCCGGCTCGCGCCAGTCGCAGGTGAGGCCGCCCGCGAGCAGGCGGTCGAAGAGGGCGCGGCCGCTGCCGCGCGCCCCGGAGAGCCGCACGGACAGCTGCGCACCGCGCGCTTCCGGATCGCGCGGCGTCAGGATCTCGATGCGGCCCGCCAGGCGCGCCTCGAGAAGCTCCTCGAGCCAGGCGGTGAGCGCGATCGAGCGCGCGCGTAGCGCCGGCATGCCCGCTGCCGCGAACAGGGCGAACGACGCCTGCAGCGGCACCATGCCGAGCAGCGGATGGTTGCTGACCTGCCAGCCCGCGGCGCCGCGGTAGGGGCGGAACGGGTCCGCCATCTCGAATCGGGTGTCGAGGTCGTTGCCCCACCAGCCCGACAGGCGCGGCAGCCGGCGGTCGAAGTGCCGCTCGTGCACGAACGCGCCGGCGGTGGCCCCCGGGCCGCCGTTCAGATACTTGTAAGAGCACCAGGCGGCGAAGTCGGCGTTCCAGTCGTGCAGGGCGAGCGGCAGGTTGCCGACCGCGTGCGCGAGGTCGAATCCGGCGAGCGCGCCCGCGCGGTGCGCGGCCGCGGCGAGGCCCGCGATGTCGAGCCGCTGGCCGGTCAGGTACTGCACGCCCGGCAGCAGGACGAGCGCGAGCCGCTCGCCGTGGCGCCCGATCTCCGCGACCAGGTCCTCGTGCCGCAGCAGGTGCTCGCCGGGGCGCGGCGCCACCTGCACCAGCGAGTCCGCCGGGTCGAAGCCGTGCCAGGCGATCTGCGAGGCGACTGCGTAGCGATCCGACGGGAACGCGCCCTGCTCGATGAGGATCGCGTACCGGTCGCGGGTGGGCCGGTAGAAGCTCGCCATGAGCAGGTGGAGGTTGATCGTGAGCGAGTGCATCACGACCGCTTCCGCGGGCCTCGCGCCCGTGAGCGCGGCGGCCGTCGGCAGCAGTCGCTCGTGCAGGTTGAGCCAGTCGGCGTCCGGATCGTGATAGCCGAGCACGCCGAGGTCCCGCCATTGGGCCATGAAGGACTCGACGTCCGCGGCCGCGCGCCGCGGCTGCAGCCCGAGCGAGTTGCCGCACAGGTAGACCACCTCGCCGCCGTCCGGCCGGCGCGGAAAGTGGAACTGCCCGCGCCGTGCCGAGGCGGGGTCCGCGGCATCGCGCGCGCGCGCGGCCTCCAGCGAGTGATCCGCGCTCATGCCGGCTGCACGGCGAACAGCAGGGGCCGCGACGGCGCCGCGTCGGTGACGAAGGGCGGAATCTGAAGGTCGAGCAGGTAGAAACCGTCGGCGATATCCGCGCCGATCCAGGCGAGCTCGGTGATGCTCGCGCCCGGCCGGCGCGCCGCGCCGGCGTCGCGCGAGCCGGGCGGCAGGCCGAAGAAGACGCGGTGCGCCGTCAGCCGGCCGGCGTCGTCCGCGCGGTCCGCGGACGGCAGGTCGAGCACCAGCGATTCGATGCCGCGCTCCACCAGCCAGGACGCCGCCTGGCGCGACAGGAAGGGCGCGGGCGCAGGCCCTTCATAGGCGCGCAGCGGCGGTCCGTCCCGCTGCGTGCGCACGACGAGCGCCGTGGGCCGGGGTCCGGAATGGCCGGCCGCGGCGCGCGCCAGCGCCCTCGCCGTGACCAGGCGATCGCCGGGTTGCGGGCGCGGCTCGCTGTCCTCGCCGGACGATTCGGCGGGTTCGGGGTCGACGGTGACGAGCTGGGCAACCTGCACGCCGCCCGGCAGAGCCTCGCTGACCGCGACACGCTGGTCGGTGAGGTGACCGACGCATTCCGTGTGCGTGCCGTTACCGTGCGGGGCGAGCGTCAGGACCTCGCAGTTGCAGCTTCCGCCGCGCCGCGTGTCGCCGGTGAAGCCGCCGGCCTGCATCGGCTTCGATCCCGCGCGCGGCGCGCCGAAGCAGGAGGGCTGGGGGCCGGCAAAGTCGAGCGGGATCGCGAGCGATAGGGGCTTGCCGAAATCGACCTGGAACGGCCGGCCCCCTGCTTCGAATCGCATCACCGTCATCGTGCGATTATAGTCAAGCCATGGAACCCGACGGGTGGCCTTCCGGTCTGAGATGGGTAACCTGAGAGGAGCCCGCTGATGGCGCTTCGCGCCGCAATCCTGCTCGTTGCGCTCGCCGCCGCGCTGCCCGCCGTCGCGGAGGAATCCCGCCCGGCCGAGGAACCCGCCGCGTGGGCGTTGCACGAGGTCGACCTCATGTACATGGGCTTCACGACCCGCTACACGTGCAGCGGCCTCAAGAGCAAGGTCAAGCTGCTCCTCAAGCACCTGGGAGCCCGCGACGATTTCGTCATCCGCGAGCGCGGCTGCGAGATCGGCTACGAGAAGGTGGCGGACTTCCCGCGGCTCAAGATCAGTTTCTACGCGCCCGCGATCCCGAAGGCGGGCGACAAGGACCCCGGCGAGCCCGTGCTCGGTGTGTGGAAGCCGGTCGTGATCAAGAAGAACTCGCCCAAGGGCCTCGACATGGGCGACTGCGAGCTGGTCGAGATCTTCCGCGACCGCGTCATCCCGAAGTTCCTGACGCGCTCCGTTGCGGGCGACGTCAACTGCATCCCGCACCAGCTGGTCGGCAATCGCATCGACCTGCGTTTCGAGGTCCTGACCGGCATCCGCTCGGTCGACGAGGCCCGGGCGCTGGACGAGACCGCGCCATCCGGCGCGAAACGCGCGGACTGATCAGCCGCCGACGCGCTTCTGGCCCCGGCAGGGCAGCCGCACCGGCGGCGCCTCGCGGTCGAGCCGGATCGCCGTGAGCGCGCCGCCCCAGACGCAGCCGGTGTCGAGCGCGCGCAACCCCGGTTCCGCGAGGTACCCGAGCGCCGACCAGTGGCCGAACACGAGGGCATCGCCGCGCGTGGCGCGTTCCGGGTGCCGGAACCACGGCAGGTTGCCGGGCGGCGCGTCGGCGACGGTGCCCTTGTAGGCGAGCAGCAGGCGCCCCTTGCGGTCGACGAACCTGAGGCGCGTGAGGCAGTTGACGGTGAACCGCAGGCGATCCATCCCCGCGAGGCCCGGCGACCAGCGGTCAGGCTCGTTGCCGTACATCCCGGCCAGCAGGCCCTCCGCGTCCTCGCGCAGGGCGTCCTCGACCTCCCGCGCGCAGGCCCCGGCCTGGTCCAGCGTCCACTGCGGCGGAAGGCCCGCGTGGATGAGCGTCCAGCCCAGCGCATCGTCGCGGTGCAGCAGCGGACGCGCGCGCAGCCATTCGAGCAGCTCCGGTGCGTCGGGCGCCTCGAGCACGGCCACGAGTTCCGGCTCGCGGCGCTTCACGGTCTTCGGGGCGAAGGCGAGCGCCAGCAGGTGCAGGTCGTGGTTGCCGAGCACCACGGTCACCGCGCGGCCGAGCGCGCGCACCTCGCGCAGCACCGCCAGCGAGTCGGGTCCGCGGTTCACGAGGTCGCCGGTGAGCCAGAGCCGGTCGCGGGCCGGATCGAAGCGCAGGCGCCCGAGCAGCGCCATGAACTCCGCATGGCAGCCCTGCAGGTCGCCGATCGCGTAGAGCGCCATGGGGCGGCTAGTGGATCGTGCCGGGGATCGCGAGCGTGAATGCCGGGATCGGCGCTTCGAACCGCTCGCCGTCGTCCGCGAGCATCTGGTAGGACCCCTGCATGGAACCGACCGGCGTCTCGATGACGGCGCCGCTCGTGTAGCGGAAGCCCTGTCCCGGCATCAGGTGCGGCTGCTCGCCGACCACGCCTTCGCCGCGGACTTCCTGCACCTTGCCGTTCGCGTCGGTGATGATCCAGTGGCGGCCGAGCAGCTTCGCCGGCACCGTGCCGCGGTTGCGGATGGTGATCGTGTAGGCGAACACGTAGCGGCTCTCTCCGGGATCCGACTGGTCCTCGAGGTAGCGCGTGTCGACGTTGACGCTGATCCTGCCGTCCATCGGTCGCTCAGCGCAGGCGCACGGCCAGCACGTCGCAGGGCGCGGCGTGAAGCACGGTGTCCTCGGTCAGGTTGACGAGGATCGACGGGCCGCGGCGCTCGCGGCAGCCGAGCACGATGAGGTCCGCCCGCTGCTCCTGGGCCGCACGGACGATTTCCGCCTTGATGTTGCCGGCGGCGACCTGGCGTCGCACCGCGCCGATGCCGAGGCCCTCGGCGAACGCCGCGAGCTGCGTGGTCGCGCGCTGGACCAGCTCCTCCTCGATCTGCACCGCGGGCAGGAGCGTCTCGCCCATGGGCTCGACCGGCACGTACTCGACGACGTGCAGCAGCGAGAGCTCCGCGCCCATCAGCTTCGCGAGGTCGCGCGCCCGCGTCCCGATGCGCTCGGACTGCTCGCCGAGGTCGACGACCAGCAGGATCCTGCGGTAGTTGCTCATGGCGCGGCCATTATAGCCGCCAGGCGGCCGAATTCGGCCGGGGCGAGCGTTTCCGGGCGCCGGCCCGCGTCGATGCCCGCCGCGGCAAAGCCCGCCTCGTCGACGAGGCCGCGCAGCGAATTGCGCAGCGTCTTGCGACGCATCGAGAAGGCGGCGGCGACCACGCGCGCGAATCGTTGCGGGTCGGGGAGCGGGAACGGGTCGGCGGCGTGCGGCACGAGCCGCACGACCGCGGAGTCGACGGCCGGCGGGGGCTGGAAAGCGCCGCGACCGACGCGGAACAGCGCCGTGGACGTGCAGGCCGCGGCCAGCATCACGGTGAGGCGCCCGTAATCCCCGCCGCCCGGCGGCGCGACCATGCGGTCGACGACCTCCTTCTGCAGCATGAAATGCATGTCGGCGATCGCGTCGCGCGTCGCGAGCAGGTGGAACAGCAGCGGTGTCGAGATGTTGTACGGCAGGTTGCCGCAGACGCGGAGTTTGCTGCCCGTGCCGCGCAGCGCGGCGAAATCGAACTCGAGCACGTCGCCCGCGTGGACCACGAGTTCGCCGACCGCGGCCGCGCGGGCCTCGAGTCCCGGGATCAGGTCGCGGTCGATCTCGATCACCTCGAGCCGGCGACAGCGCTCGAGCAGCGGCAGGGTGAGCGCGCCGCGGCCCGGCCCGATCTCGACGATCCGTTCCCCGGGCCGCGGATCGATGGCGTCGACAATGCGGGCGAGCACGCCGGGATCGTGCAGGAAGTGCTGGCCGAAGCGCTTGCGGGCGCGGACCAAGGCGGCGGTCAGCCGGCCCCGAGGCGCGCGGCCAGCCGGATCGCCTCGAACAGGCTGCCCGGATCGGCGCGCCCGGTGCCGGCGAGGTCGAGCGCCGTGCCGTGGTCGACGGACACGCGCCGGAAGGGCAGGCCGAGCGTCACGTTCACCGCGCTGCCGAAGCCCGCGTGCTTGACCACCGGCAAACCCTGGTCGTGGTACATCGCGAGCACGGCGTCGGTGCGTTCGAGTGCGGCGGGCGTGAATGCCGTGTCGGCGGGCACCGGGCCGGAGATGGCCAGGCCCTGCGCCGAGAGGGCCGCCACCGCGGGCCCGATGACCTCGATTTCCTCGCGGCCGAGATGCCCGCCCTCGCCGGCGTGCGGGTTGAGGCCGCAGACGACGATGCGCGGCGCATCGATCCCGAAGTCCGCGCGCAGGCCGCGATCGAGGACCTGCGCGGTGCGCTCGAGCGATTCGCGCGTGATGGATCGCGGCACGTCGGCCAGCGGCAGGTGGGTGGTCGCGAGCGCGACGCGCAGGTTGCCGGCGACGAGCAGCATCACCGGGTGCGCTCCGCCGGCGCGGGCCGCGAGGTATTCCGTGTGTCCCTGGAAAGGGATGCCGGCATCGTTGATCGCCGATTTCTGCACCGGCGCCGTGACCATCGCGTCGAACCGGCCGGACAGGCAGCCCTCGGCGGCCATGTCGAGCAGCGCGAGCACGTAGCGCGCGTTCGCCGGGTCCGGCCGCCCGGCGACGGATTCGCGGGCGACGGGTACGGGGATCACGGGCAGGGTGCCTGCGCGGTGCGGCGCCGGCGCCGCGGTGTCCCGCCACGTCGATGGCGCGAGCCGGAGTCCGAGCGCGGAAGCGCGCGCGGCGAGGAGATCCGGGTCGCCGGCGAAGGCCAGCGCACAGGGCCAGTCCACGAGCGCCGCGGCCAGCGCGAGCTCGGGCCCGATGCCCGCGGGCTCGCCGGTCGTGACGACCAGGCGGCGGGCTTTCAGGGGTTCCTGATCTCGACGTACGCCTCGTCGCGCATGCGTCGCAGCCACAGTTCGGTTTCCTCGTCGACCTTGCTCTCGCGCAGGGCCGTCAGCACCCGCTGGCGGCGCAGCTCGTCGCTCTGGTCGTGCGTGCGCTTGCCCAGCATCTGGACGATGTGCCAGCCGAACTGGGTGCGGAACGGCTCGCTGATCTCGTTCTCCGCCAGGCTCGCGAGCACCTCCTCGAACTGCGGGTCGTAGGTGCCCGGCACGGCCCAGCCGAGGTCGCCGCCGCGCGTCGCCGAACCGGGATCCTCGGACGTGACGCTCGCGAGCGCGCCGAAATCCTCGCCGGCGAGAATGCGGTCGCGCAGCGCCGCGAGCCGCTGGCGCGTCGTCGCGTCGTCCTGCACCTCGTTGGGCCGCATCAGGATGTGGCGCGCGTGGATCTGCTCGACCATGACCGGGCCGCTGTCGCCGCCGCGCGTGCCGTCGAGCCGCACGAGGTGGAACCCCGTGGGCGTGCGCACCGGGTCGCTGACCTGGCCGGGCTGCAGCTTCGCGACGAGGTCGGCGATGAACTGCGGCAGCTGGCCGAGGCGCCGCCAGCCGAGCTTGCCGCGCTCGAGCGCGGACTGCGCCTTCGAATAGGCTAGCGCGAGCTGGCCGAAGTCCTCGCCCTGGTCGGCGCGGCGGCGGATGTCGCGCGCGAGGTCCTCGACCTTCGCCATCTCCTCGGCGGTCGCCGACTCCGGCAGCGAGAGCAGGATGTGGGAAACGTCGAACTCGGTGTTGACGCCCGCCTGGCCGGCGTCGCGCTCCAGGGCCTGGTCGAGCTCGCGGGGCGAGACGTAGATGCGCGGGAACACGTCGCGCTGGCGCAGCATCGACAGCATGATCTCGCGGCGCATCTCCTCGCGATAAGTCGCGTAATCGATGCCCTGCGCCTCGAGCGCGACCGGCATCTGCTCGAAGGGGATGTTGTTGCGCTGCGCGACGTCGCGCAGCGCCTCGTTCAGCATCTCGTCGGGCACCTGGACGCCCAGGCGGCCGGCGCGCTGGACCTGAATCTCCTGCAGGATCAGCCGCTCCAGGACCTGCTGGCGGATCACGTCGGCCGGCGGCAGCTGCGAACCCTGTTCCCGCAGCCGGTCCTCGATCAGGGTGGTCTGCGTGTCGAGCTGGCTCTGCAGCACGATGCCCTCGTTGACGATCGCGACCACCCGGTCGAGCGCGACGCCGGTCGAGGACATGTCGCGGGTCTGCGCGGCGGCGGCGCCGGCGAGCAGGGTCGCGGAAAGCAGGGCGGCCAGGAATCGGTGCATGGTTTCCGGGGTCAGGGCAGGGTGGCGGAGGAAGCGGGGGAGTATCCCCGAATGGCGCTTTCCAGGAAAGTGTCGCTGCGTGATCCGACCGACGAAAGGCCCGTGAGTTCCACCTGCAGGAGGATGGAATTGTCGCTTTCCCCGGTCCGGTTGGACACGTAGTTCCGGCCCAGCAGGCGCAGCCGCCAGCAGCAGCCCGCGTACTCGAACCCGGCGAAGCGGTCGATCGACTTGTCTTCCTTGGTCGAATAGACCTGGCGCGCGAAGACCTGCCACGAGGGCGAAACGCGCCAGGCGACCGCGGCGTCCCACTGCTCGAGCAGGCCCTCGCGGTAGCGGTAACCGAGGTTGACCACGGTGCCGTCGGCCGGCCGGTACTGGACGCTGCCCTCGCCGCGCAGCGTGTTCGACTGCTCGCCGTCCCACTCGATGCCGGCGCGCGCGCTCCAGCTGCGCCAGGCGGTCAGCTCGACCTCGCCCACGAAGTTCGACGCATTGCGGCGCTCGGGCGTCTCGCCGGGCAGCACGACCTGCGGGCTCTCGAAGTAGAAGCGCTGGCCAATCGTCGCCGTCAGGTACTGCTGGCCGCTTTCGGCCCGCAGCAGCCGCGTCGTGAAGCCCGCCGCGAGCTCGTTCGCGTCGCCCAGCCGGTCGGCGCCGACGTAGCGGTTGGTGCGGAACAGCTGCACGAGGTTCAGGTCCGGCAGGGCGGTGTCGAACACCGGCAGGTCGTCCTGGTCGCGGTACGGAATCCACGTGTAGCGCAGCCGGGGCTCCAGCGTGTGCAGGAACTGGCGGCGTTCCCCGGACTCGCGCTCGAAGACGAGCCCGGCGTCCAGCGAGAGGATGGGCGCCGTGCGCGAAGGCGAGTCGTCCGCATCCGGCTCCGTGTCGGAGAGCTCGTAGGCCGTCGCGCGCCAGGCCGCGCTCGGCTCGACGTGGTAGCCCGAACCGCGCAGGCCCCACGCAACGCGGGGCGCGACGTCCGCGCGCAGCCCCGTGACCCCCGTGTCGCGGTCGAACCAGACGGTCTCCGCGTCGATCGAGGCCTCGAAACCCCCCGGCATCGGCCAGAGCCCGGTGAAAGCGACCTGGGGCAGGCGCGAATACGGGCGGTCGAGGGGATCGACGTCGAGGTCGATGACCTGGAAATCCTGGATGAGCCCGTCGAGTCGCCAGCCGCGCCCGAGCCAGGCGAGCCGGAGATTGCGGTCCAGGAACATGATGCTGGTGCCGTCGGGCCCGAGTCCGAAGTCCTCGAAATAGCGGCTGTCGCTCACGTCGGCGAGGTCGGCGTCGAAGCGCAGCGCGTCCGTGAAATCCGTGCGGTGCACGAGCGCCGAGTAGCGGCGGTCCTCGCCCGCGAGGTCGTCGCCCGGCAGGTAGTCGGTTTCCACCTTGCCGCGGCTGCGACCGGTGAGGTAGCGGAAGTCCGCGCCGAGGCCGAAACCGCGCCGCGACATCAGGAATGGCGTCAGCGTGAGGTCGTAGTTCGGCGCGAGGTTCACGTAGTAGGGCACGCCCACCTCGAAGCCGCTCTTGTCCGAGTTGCCGAACGACGGGAAGAGGAAACCCGACTTGCGCGCCGGTCCGACCGGGAACGTGATCACCGGCGTGTAGAGGATCGGGATGCCCTTGAGGTCGATGCGGACGTTGCGGCCCCTGCCTTGCTGCGTGCGCTGGTCGATCTCGATCGCGGAGGCGCGCAGCTGCCAGTCGGTGCTGCCTGCCGGACAGGTGGTGAAGCGCACGTCGCCGAGCTTCAGCACGCCCTCGCGCGTCATCTCCAGCTCGGCCGCCGAGCCCCGGGCGGGACGCTGCGGCAGTTCGAACTCGGCGCCCGTGAACATGCCGGTGCCGAGCGCGTCCCAGCTGCCCGATGCGCCCTTGAGGCGCAGTTCCGGCGAGCGGAACTCGACGTCGCCCTCGACCTCGAAGCGGCGCGCCGCGGCATCGTAGGTCGCCGACTCCGCGGTCACCTGGCGGTCGCCCTGGACGATCGTGACCCCGCCGGTGAGCTTCGCGTCGCCCTGGCGGGACACCTCGGCGCCGCCGCCGCTCCTGACCTCGATCGGCTGGTCGTCCGGATCGGCCGCTGCGTCGCCCGCGGGCAGCCCGGCCGGCGCGGCAGGCGGCTCGACGGCGGGCCACAGGCACTCGGCCGCGACCGCCGGTGGCGCGAGGGTGGTCGCGGCAAGCAGAACAATGACTTGTCGGGAAATCACGGAGTGCGGCAAGTCTATAATGCGGGCACCCTGGCCGTCGCCCCTGCATGACCACCCACGACACCGCCGACCCGCGACTGCTCAGGCTCGAACGATGGATCGCGGCCCTGCCGGGACCGCCCATCGAGCGCATCGCGCCGGCATCCGCCGACGCGAGCTTCCGGCGGTACTTCCGGGTGCATCGCGGCGGAGGCACCCAGATCGCCATGGACGCGCCGCCCGAACGCGAGAGCCTCGACGAATGGCTGCGCGTCGCGCGCATCCTCGCCGCGACCGGCGTGCACGTGCCGCCCGTGCTCGCCGTCGATGCGGAGCAGGGTTTCGTGCTGATGGGCGACCTCGGGCGCCAGCACTACCTCGAGGCGCTCGGCCACGGCGCCGATCCCGAACCGCTCTATGCGGATGCGATCGACGCGCTGGTGCAGCTGCAATCGGGCGACCCGGCCGCGGCGGCCGCGCTTCCGCCCTACGACCGCGAGCTGCTGCTGCGCGAGATGGAGCTCTTCCCGGAATGGTTCCTCGGGCGCCACCTGTCGCTGGCGCCGGGCGCCGCGGAGCGTTCGACGATCGCCGGCGCCTTCGAGTGGCTCGCAGGGGAGGCGCTCGCGCAGCCGGTCGTGCTGGTGCACCGGGACTACCACTCGCGCAACCTGCTGGTGCGGCCCGAGGGCAATCCGGGCATCGTCGATTTCCAGGACGCGGTGCGCGGGCCGATCAGCTACGACCTCGTGTCGCTGCTCAAGGACTGCTACGTCGTGTGGCCGCGGGCCCGGCTGCTCGTCTGGCTCGACCGCTACCGGTCGGCCGCCTCGGCTGCAGGCCTGTCCGTCGGCGCGGACCGTGCCGAGTTCCTGCACTGGTTCGACGTCATGGGGCTGCAGCGGCACATCAAGGTGCTCGGCATCTTCGCGCGGCTCTGGCACCGCGACGGCAAGCCCGGTTACCTCGGCGACCTGCCGCGGGTGCTCGATTACACGCTCGTGGTCACGGGCGCGCTGCCGGAGCTTGCGGCGTTCGACGCCTACCTGCGCAGCGAGGTCGTGCCCGCGTTCGCCGCCGTGCAGCGTCGCGCGAGTCACGCCCGTTGAAGGCGATGATCCTGGCCGCGGGCCGCGGCGAGCGCATGCGGCCGCTGACCGAGAAGCTGCCGAAGCCGATGCTCGAGGTCGGCGGTCACCGGCTGATCGACTATCACCTCGCATCGCTCGCCCGGCTCGGCGTGCGCGACGTGGTCGTCAACCTCTCCTGGCACGGCGCGCGCCTGCGCGAGGCGCTCGGCGACGGGGCCGCGCACGGCGTCTCGATCCGCTACAGCGACGAGGGCGCCGAGCCGCTCGGCACGGCCGGCGGCATCATCGCGGCGCTTCCGCTGCTCGGCGAGGCTCCGTTCCTGGTCCTGAACGGCGACGTCTGGACCGACTTCGAGCTGCGGTCGCTGCGCGCGCCGGCGCGGTCGCTCGCGCACCTGGTGCTCGTGGACAATCCGGGGCACCACCCGGGAGGCGACTACGGGCTCGAGCCCGGCGGTCGCGCGCACGCCGGCCCGCCCCGCCTCACCTATTCCGGGATCGCCGTGCTGGACCCGGCGCTGTTCAGCGGCCAGGCCCCCGGTTTCCTGCCGCTCAAGCCGCTGCTCGACGCCGCGCTGTCCGAGGGCCGGCTCACCGGCCAGCGCCATGGGGGCGCGTGGTGGGACGTCGGCACGCCGGCGCGGCTCGCCGAGCTCGACGCGCGCCTGCGCCTCGGCGAGGCGCGGCATCCGGTCCTCTCGTCACCGGTCGGCTAAAATGCGCGTGGACGAAGGCGCGGGACACGAGACAAGTGGCTGATCTTAAAGGCATTCCGATCCAAGTTGAGCGCCAGCCCGTGAAGAGCGGCGAGAAGTTCGTCACGCCCCAGGGATTCACGGCGATTCGCGACGGCATCAAGCGCTCGGCGGGCGGCCTGCCGTTCGCGCCCGGCCAGAAGCCGCGCTGGCTGCGCGCGCCGCTCGCGGCGGGCGCGCGCTACGAGGCGCTGCGGAGGACGGTGCGCGAGCACCGCCTCAGCACCGTCTGCGAGGAGGCGCACTGTCCGAACATCGGCGAATGCTGGAACGCCGGTACGGCGACGCTGCTGCTGATGGGCTCCGTTTGCACGCGCGCCTGCCGCTTCTGCGCGGTCGACACCGGCAACCCGCGAGGCTGGCTCGATGCCGAAGAGCCCGCCAACGCGGCGCGCACCGTCGCCCTGATGGGTCTCGGCTACGTCGTGCTGACCTCGGTGGACCGCGACGACCTGCCTGACGGCGGCGCGGCGCACCTCGCCGCCTGCGTGCGCGCCATCAAGTCCGCGAGCCCCGCGACCGCGGTCGAGGCGCTCACCCCGGATTTCCAGGGCGTCGCCGCCGACGTCGAGACGGTCGTGAATTCCGGCATCGAGGTGTTCGCGCAGAACGTCGAAACGGTGGAGCGCCTGACGCACCCGGTTCGCGACCCGCGCGCGGGTTACCGCCGGACGCTCGACGTGCTTGCGCACGCGAAGCGGCATCGGCCGGGCCTGCTCACGAAGACGAGCCTGATGCTGGGCCTCGGCGAGACCGACGACGAGGTCGTCGCGGCGATGGACGACCTGCGCGCCGTGGGTTGCGACATCCTGACGCTCGGCCAGTACCTGCGCCCGACCGCCAATCACCTGCCGGTCGAGCGCTACGTGACGCCGGAGGCGTTCCTCGCGCTGCGCGAGGCCGCGCTCGCGCGGGGATTCCTCGAGTGCGTCGCGGGCCCGATGGTGCGCTCCAGTTACCGCGCGGAGCGGGCGCTGGCCGGCAACAACTGCGGCATCGGAGGTGCCTGATGCATCCGTTCCCCCACCGTTATCGCGTCCGCGTCGGCATCGCGCCCGAGGGCGAGGTGAGCCTCGACTCGGACGGTCTCGCGCAGATCCGCTCCCTGCCGCCTCCCGAGTTCGGCGGCCCCGGCGGCTACTGGTCGCCGGAGACGCTGCTGACCGCGGCGGTCGGGAACTGCGTGCTGCTCACGTTCCGCGCGATCGCCCGCGCCTCGCGCTTCGAATGGCAGCAGGCCTCGGCGGAAGTGGAAGGCGTTCTCGAACGCATCGAGGGCAACAGCCGTTTCACGCAGATGCACGTGCGGGTACGGCTCGTGGTGCCGCCGGGCGCCGACGCCGCGCGCGCGCGCATGCTGATGGAGAAGGCGGAGAAGGGCTGCCTCATTTCCAACTCGCTGACCGCCGTGAAGCACCTCGAATGCGAGGTGGTCGAGTCCGCGTGAACGCGATCGTCCGCCGCCTCGGCCGCGTGGACTACGCGCCGACCTGGCGCGCCATGCAGGCCTTCACCGACGCGCGCGACGAGACGACCCCCGACGAGCTGTGGTTCCTCGAGCACGACGCCGTCTTCACGCAGGGGCTGAACGGCAGGGCGGAACACGTGCTCGCGCCCGGCGACATCCCGGTGGTCGGCATCGACCGCGGCGGGCAGGTCACCTACCACGGCCCGGGCCAGCTCGTGATGTACGCGCTCGTCGACCTCCGGCGCCTCGGCATCGGCGTGCGCGACCTCGTCGTCGCGCTCGAGAACTCGGTGATCGCGCTCGCGGCGGGCCACGGCGTCCGCGCGACGGGGCGCCGCGAGGCGCCCGGCGTGTACGTCGGCGCGCGCAAGCTCGCGAGCATCGGCCTGCGCGTGCGGCGCGGCTGCAGCTACCACGGCCTCGCGCTCAACGTGGACATGGACCTCGAACCCTTCGGTCGCATCAATCCCTGCGGCATGGCGGGACTGGCGATGACCCAGCTCACGTCCGAAGGGGCGGCGGCGGATGTCGGCGCCGCGGCGCTCGCGCTCGCGCCGCTGGCCTGCCGCGAGCT